>JANRIC010000138.1:0-42486 GCA_033765345.1 Microscillaceae bacterium | reverse complement strand
TTAATTATTTTAATTATTTTAATTATTTTAATTATTTTAATTATTTTAATTATTTTAATTATTTTAATTATTTTAATTATTTTAATTATTTTAATTATTTTAATTATTTTAATTATTTTAATTATTTTAATTATTTCTTATTTTTTGCCAACGCTGTAGGTTGTTTTTCTGTCTGCTATTTTGAAATTCTCAACATGAGGTTTTGAATACAGACATTCAGATCATCTAACCATGAAAAACACCCTAAAAATGTATCGCTGTGTGAAAGGATTTCATCACAGCCAAATTTTAGTTATCTGTTTCTTTATATTGGGAGCCACGATGGGCTCATTTACAAGTATTTATGGCCAGGATCTCAAGCAAACTATTCGGGGACAGGTGCTTGACAAAGAATCGCGTACCCCAGTGATTGGAGCTACGGTCATTGTACTGGGTATAGAACCATTGATGGGTACTGCCACCGATGTAGATGGCAACTTTAACATTTTTAACGTACCGATTGGGCGGCACACCCTTCAGATCTCAGCGATTGGTTTTGAGCAGGCGACCGTACCTGAAGTACTGGTAGGTTCTGGCAAAGAGGTAGTGCTGCAGGTCAGTTTACAGGAAAGCTTCGAGCGATTGGACGAGATCGTGATCACGGCCGACCAAGAGAAAGGCAAGCCCCAGAATGAGTTTGCCAGCGTAAGTGCACGTTCCTTTTCGGTAGACGAGACCAAGCGTTATGCAGCCAGCATCAATGACCCAGGTCGTATGGCTCTTTCATTTGCTGGTACTACCTCTGGTGATGATGAAAACAATGAAATCATCATTCGGGGAAACTCTCCCAGAGGTATTTTATGGCGGGTAGAAGGCGTAGAAGTGCCCAATCCCAATCACTTTGCCGATAATAATGCAGGGGGAGGAGGTATCAGCATCCTGAGCGTCAATGTTTTGGATAATTCGGATTTCTACACTGGTGCTTTCCCGGCCGAATACGGGAATGCTTCTTCGGGGGTATTTGATCTTCAGCTGCGGAAAGGAAACAGCCATCAACGCGAGTATGCTTTTCAGGCGGGTTTGTTGGGTTTGGATTTTGCGGCTGAAGGACCATTTAAACAAGGGAAAAATGCCTCTTATCTGGTGAATTATCGCTATTCTACCTTAGGCGTTTTGGATGCAATCGGTGTATTACCTGATTTTGGGGACTTGAGTACCAACTTTCAAGACCTGACTTTTAAGCTTCACTTTCCTACAGAAAAGGCGGGTACTTTTTCAGTTTGGGGTTTTGGAGGGTTGAGTAACCAAAAGGGTAACGATGCACTTTTTCCTGAAAAGTATGTTTCTGATGTAGGTGCTGGAGGGTTGACCCATGTGGCTTTTCTGAGTAAAAACACGTATTTGCAGTCATCTGTGGTAGTTTCAGGAAGCAGAAATACCTATAATTTTCAAAATATCAGCGAAAATTTTCAGGAAAAAGAAAGCTTTAAAAACCAAAGAATCAGAGCCTCCACGATGATCAATCACAAACTCAATTCACGCAACACCTTCAGGGCGGGGCTGATCGGTTCAGAGCTTCATTTTGATGCTTCGGAAACAATTCGTGAGGCTGAACAAACCTCTATTCCTATTGAAGCCGCAGGTAAAACACACCTTTGGCAAGCATATAGTCAGTGGAAGTTTCGCCTGAGTCCGCGAATAAGCACCCTACTAGGGCTACATACTATGTGGCTGCGACTGAACAATCATTACACCCTGGAGCCTCGTGCTTCTATTCAGTGGGAAATGAGCGATAAATCTTCTTTATCTATGGGTTATGGGCGGCACAGTCGTTTGGAAGATATGAGTGTGTATTTCGCTGAAGACTTGTCTGATGGGCTTGCACAAAATCAGCCAAATAAAAATCTGGATTTTACCATGGCAGATCACTTTGTATTGAGTTATGATCAATTCATAGGTAAAAACTGGCATCTGAAGTTAGAGGCTTATTATCAGCACCTTAGCCAAGTTCCTATCGCTCTAGATACTGTCAGTGATCCACGCTTGCGGGTATATTCCACTTTGAATCTTGAGTCGGGTTTTGTCAGTATACCGCTGGTCAATGATGGAAAGGGGCGAAATTACGGTCTGGAAATGACCCTAGAGCGCTTCTTCAAAAACGATTATTATGTACTTTGGACAGTGTCGGTATTTGAGTCCAAATATACTGCCCGTGACGGTATAGAGCGTGATACTCGCTTTAATAGTAATTTTGTGACCAACGTTCTGGCAGGTAAGGAGTTCAAAGTTGGGCGAAAGAAGAATAACAGTGTAGGGTTAAATGGACGCTTGTTATGGAATGGTGGCAAGAGGTTCATTCCCATTGATTTGGAAGCTTCACAGGCGAGTGGAGAGGAAGTATTGGTCTATCCTGATGCGTATGCCTATCAGCCTTCGGATTATGTCCGGTTGGATTTGAGGTTTAGCTATCGGGTCAACCGACCGAAGTTTTCTAGTACACTTTCATTGGATATTCAGAATGTGACGGGAAAAGAGAACGTATTTAGCCCATTTTACGACAAAACCTCACAAAGGATTGATTTTACGAGTCAATTGGGTTTGATTCCGATACTAAATTATCGGATGGAATTTTAGATTGAAAATTTCAAGGTCTTTTTCAAAAAGGAGGTACAAGGTTTACCTCCTTTTTTGTGCCTGATCTACCCCATCAAAAAGCCTCAAAAGCTTACAGTAGTGGGTTTGGCGATCAAATTGGATTTTGGTTTTCAGGAGATTAGCTTAATTTTACGCCATAGGGATAATCCAATGAGTGTCTTTTTTTATGAAAGATTAAGGCTATGTTGTCTTACGCGGAAAGCCTGCCCAAGATCGGTCAGGCTTTTTTTATTGTCTATCAGGGCAGTTTAAAACCGATCAGTAGGATATCGTCTCTTTGGCTGGTACCCGTCATGTGATCGGAGAGGGCATTTTCGAGGATATTTTTTTGTGTATGTAAATCCTGAAAGGCATTTTGTTCTAAGAGGTGAATAAGTTTTTGCTCCCCGAATTTTCTTCTTTTGAGGTCATTTTGATCTTCAAAACCATCCGTACCGAGGTAAATGATGCTATCTTCTTGTAGGATTATTTCGTGATTATGAAAAGGGAGTTTTTCATTTTGGATACCTCCTATAGACTTGCGGTCTCCTTTGAGGATTTCCATTCGGCCGACTTCGGGTTTTACATACAAAAGAGGGCGTTTGGCACCCGCAAAAACGACTTTATAATTACCGTCTGAGATTTTTTCAAAGACCAGCAAAGCCATGTCCATCCCATTGTTGTTGTGGGTGCTATCTTGCTTGAGTGCCCTTTTGATTTGCAGGTGCATATCTTCCAGGATTTTATTGGGTTCAAAAATCCGCTCAACCTGAATGATTTTATCGAGTAAGATACTCCCGATCATAGACATAAAAGCGCCAGGTACGCCGTGTCCTGTACAGTCAGCTACGGCGATAAATACCTTATTTTCAATTTGTTGGAGCCAGTAAAAATCACCTGAGACTACATCTTTGGGGTGATAGATGACAAAATATTCTTGAAGAGTACTTTTCATCCTTTCAGAAAATGGAAGAATGGCTTCCTGGATAGTTTTGGCAGCCTGAATACTTTTATTGATCATGGTATTTTGCCGAAGCAGGGTTTGGTTTATTTCCTGAATGGCATCTTTTTGCGCCAGTATTTCTTCCTGTTGCTGAGAGAGTTCTTCGTTTTGCACCAGAATTTCATCTTTTTGCTCACGGATTTCGGCTGTTTTTTGATCAACGAGTTGCTCGAGTCTGTATTTTTGCGCTTGTAGTTGTTGTATTCTGATTCTGAAACCGCCATAAATGACTGCCACAAAAGCGAGCAACAAAAGCGTGCTGAACCACCAGGTCTGCCAGAAGGGAGCCTGAATTTCAAAGGAAAAGGTAGAAGATTTTTGGCTCATGGTGCCGTCACTACTGATCGCTCTTATTTCAAATACATAACTCCCAGGAGAGAGATTGGCATACACGGCCTGTCTTTGTTTGGAAAAGGGAGTCCAGTCTACGTCTACACCGTGAAGTTTCCATTGATAGCGGATTTTATTGGAAGATTTGAAATTTAGTCCTTCAAACTCGAACGAAAGATGATTCTGAGCATAAGGCAGTACCAGGTCCTGAGGAAGCTGGCTCCAGGCTTTTAATCCGGAGTGATATTTTTGATACTTTTTTGATTCCCAATCAATATCCTGCAAAAAGAGTTTGATGCGTGTCAGATAGGCCAAAGGTGGGTATTCGCGGCTGGTTTCACTCTCGGGGTTGGTTTTCATCACCCCTTTGATTGTCCCAAACCAAAGGTTGCCCTGCCTGTCGGTATAGTTGGCTGCGGTATTATTCTCAATTCCGATAAAACCTTCTTTGGTGCTAAAGTTTTGAATATTGAGAATTCTTCCGTTTTTTCCAATGGTGATTTTATCCACGCCATTCTGGGTACCTGCCCAGATATTGCCTTGTTTGTCTGCAAGCACAGAGTAGACGATATGTGAAGAAATGCCTTCTTTGATGCCTAGGTACTGGATGTTGAAAGATTTCTGATTTCGTATTACATAGGCGAGTCCTTCCGTGGTTGCAAACCAAAGGTTTCCGGCTGCGTCTTCGGCACCCTGGCGGTGGATAATTGCTTTGACTTTATTTTTTTCGGTATAGTTGATAATTCTCTTGCCGTCATAGCTTGATATAGAATTTCCGGTAGAAAACCAATAAATTCCTTTTCGGTCTTTGAGTACGTGAAAGACAAAATTACTACTCAGCCCTGTGCTCTCGTCAAAATATTGAGTTTTTTGCGAGTCATACATCACCGCCCCGTGCGTAAAGGTACTGAGCCATAATTTATTACCATCTTTTAGGATGTCATGCAGGCGTGTATTGGGGTCAATACCATAGATTTCACTGACATTTCGTATATTCTGGCGGTCATACTGCCACAAACCGTTGTAAGTAGCTAGTAGGAAGCTTCCATCATTCAATTCTATCATTCTTTTGACCCTGTCTAGGTTAGCATTTTCTAGATAATGCGTAAATTGCGAACCATTCCAAAATGCAATACCCTGACGATGAGTACCTATCCAGTAGCCGCCGCGAGAGTCTTGCAGTACAGACCAGATAATGAGGTCTTTTAGCCCTTCTTTTTCTCCATAATTGATAAAACGATCTTCAAATTTATTGATGCCTCCTCCGTTGGTCGCCAGCCAGATATTTCCTTCGTGGTCTTCGATGATGTCTGTAAAGTTATCGTAAGATACGCCGTTTTGTGTGGTAAAATGTTGAAAGGTATTGCGGTTTGATTTTAGAAAACCTGCACCAGCGGTCAGAATCCAGATTTCGTGCTGTGAATCTTCAAAAAAATGGTTGACATAAAACAAATCCGGTGAATTGATCGGTAGGTTTATTTCTGTGAGTCGGTTTCCTTCAAAAACAAAAACGTGGTAGGCTTCTCCATCATAAGTTTTTAGCCAAAGGCGATGCTTGGAATCTTCGGAAACCAGGCTGATTTGATGTTTGGAAATAAGGCTAAGATATTGGTTATCAAAGCGTTTCAGGTCTTTCCCATCATATCTGAATAAACCCTGACTAGTGGTAAAAAAAATATCTCCCGACTGATCTTGAAACATATCCAGGTGCTTATCCTGCTCACTCAGTTGAGGGTTTTGGCTGTTGAAATTCACAAACTTACCTTTCTCAAAATACAGGATACTCCTTCGGTTTTGAGGGATGTGGATAGAAATAATCCAGATTTTGCCCTTGTTATGTTTGTCTTCAAAAGCTCGGATCATCTGGTTATCAGATACTGGAAGGTATCCTTGCGCTATTCCCAGAAAACGGAGTTGCCGACCGTCATAAATTTTTACTCCATTGTAGCCAATAAACCAAAGATTTCCCTGAGAATCTTCTAAAATTTTACGAACTTCTCTAAAAAAATTATCTTCTGGTCTAAACAACTCAAATTCAAGCCCATTAAAACGGCACACGCCTCCGATCTCAGTAGACAGCCAAATCACACCTCTTCGATCCTGCAACATGGTTCGGACTTGAGATTGAGGAAGCCCTTCTTCCAGAGAATATTTCTGAAAATTATACTGTTGTGCATCACAAACCTGCCATCCCAAAATCACCCAGCTTAACAGCAGAAAAAGTTTCCCAAAATTCATCTCGAGGCATTATTAAATTGTTAACAAAGTTAAACTTAGAGCAAAAATTTAGATTTTCAAAATTTTTAGAAAAATCTGTTTATTTTATTGCAGATGTTTCATAATTTGGATATTTCAAAGGAATGTAATTTTAGCATATTTTTTGTTGGATGTATTATGCAAATTATTAACGTCAAACCACCCACAGTATGCGTGTACTTATTAGACCCGGATTGCATCTATGGATAGTTTTATTTAGCCTACTGTCAATCAATATTTTAAAAGCTCAAATCAGATTACTTACCTCTCATGAGCTTCAGAAGGCTCGTGTATACACTTCTTTGGAAGAAGCCTTGGGTGCTCCTGAAAAAGTATATCGTCTGGATTTGTCCCATCAAAACCTAAGCGATATCAGTCAGGAGATAGCCACTTTAAAAGACCTTCAGGAGTTGAATATTTCCGGGAATCATTTTCAGGAAATTCCAGAAGCAATTTTTAGGCTACCACGCTTGCAAATTCTTTATGCCAATCACAATCAATTGTATCGGATTTCAGAATCCATTGTATTTCTTCAGAACCTAGAAGAACTGTATCTCATCGGCAATCCAATCCTTGAGGTTTCTTATCAAATTCAAAATCTCCCTCGCCTCCACAAATTGGAGCTTTCTCAGAACCTCACTTTTGAGCTTTATCAAAGCAATGATAATTTCCAGAATCTTACCCTGCTTAGTGTCGTAAATAGCTCTATCCTAAAAATATCTGAAACCAATAATCTTCCTTCTAAGGCTCGTAGGGTTCAAACTGCCTCAGAAATTGAAAGAAAATATGCCACTAGCCCCTTGAAAAATGAAGAATTAAAAAATACACAACCCAAAAGTAATACCCATCATCTCGAGAGTACCATTTCGGGGCTTAAGAAGGACAATGATCATTTGGAGCAAAAACTCAATTCTTTGACCAAAGACCTTGACCAAAGCCAAAGTCTTCATCAGAAATTAAAACAAGAAAAAGATAGTGTACTTCATGCCAAAAAAGCCGTGCTGGAAGAAAAACAAAAACTTGAAGCACAAATTCAGGCAAAAAAACTGACTTCCAGGTTATTAATCTGGGGCAGTGTCCTACTAATTTGTACACTTATCGCAATATTTGGTGTGTATATTTACCGAATTCGGCACGATTACAGCTCTCTCAAAGCCAAACTTGGAGAGCAGGAAGAAGAAATTGAGGACAATGAAGACATCATCCGCCAGCAAGCCCATATCATCTCTGAGCAAAATCAGATTCTTAAAAGCCTTAAAGATGAAAACAAGGCACAAGATTTTAGTTTCTAAAATTTAGCCATTCTACCCTATTACTGCCTAGGATCTCCCACATTTGGAATTTTTTACCTAAATCCGTAATTTTAGGGATGAAAAAAATTGAAAATGTTGACTTACAGTATCTTACCATAGAAGATTACCAGGAATTAAAAGGAGCTATGATTGAAGCTTATATGGGCATGATAGATTCCTACTGGGGTAAATCTCAAATCGAGCGACTGATAGAAATATTTTCCGAAGGGCAGGTAGTTATTAAAGTCAATGGAGAACTTGCCGGCTGCGCTTTATCCATCATCATCAATTATGCATCTTTTGAGCAAAAACACACCTATAAAGAGATTACTGGCAATTATACCTTCTCCACACATGACCCCAAAGGTGATGTACTTTATGGGATTGATATTTTTATCAAATCCGAATTTCGTGGACTCAGGCTTGGCCGCCGTCTCTATGACTATCGCAAAGAACTTTGCGAAAAACTCAACCTGCGAGGCATCGCCTTTGGAGGTCGAATTCCGAATTATCACAAATATGCCGATCAATTCTCTCCCAAAGAATACATCGAGAAAGTAAAACTTAAAGAAATCCACGACCCAGTACTTAATTTTCAACTTTCTAATGACTTTCACCCTACCAAAATTCTTAAAAACTATCTTGAGGGCGATGAAGCTTCTAAAGAATATGCCGTACTCCTCGAGTGGTCTAACATCTACTTTGAAAAACCTGAAATAAAACCTGCCACCGTCAAAACAGTAGTCCGCCTGGGGCTCATCCAATGGCAAATGCGTAATTATAAGAGCCTTACAGGACTGATGCAGCAGGCTGAGTTTTTTATTGATACGGTCTCAAGTTATCGCTGTGATTTTGCAGTTTTTCCCGAATTTTTTAATGCCCCCCTTATGGCTTCTTTCAATAACCTTCCCGAAGCTGTGGCCATTCGCGAACTATCTCAATACACCGAAGAAATCAGGGATCGATTTTCGGAGCTTTCTGTATCTTATAATATCAATATTATCTCTGGAAGTATGCCCCAAATCATCGATGGCAAACTCTGTAACGTAGGATTCCTCTGTAAAAGAGACGGCACGATTGAAAAATACGTCAAAATTCACGTCACCCCGGACGAAGTTAAAGTCTGGGGAATGGTAGGCGGAGATGCTCTCCAGACCTTTGAAACGGACTGCGGCACCATCGGTATTCTGATTCACTATGATGTTGAATTTCCGGAGCTAGGCCGGTTGCTTGCAGAAGAAGGGATGGTGATTCTTTTTGTACCCTTCCTGACAGATACCCAAAACGGCTATTCTCGTGTGCGTAACTGTGCCCAGGCTCGCGCCATCGAGAACGAATGTTATGTGGCTATCACTGGAGCCGTTGGTAATTTGCCCAAAGTAAATAACATGGACATTCAGTTTGCCCAATCGGCTGTTTTTACGCCCTGTGACTTTGCTTTTCCTTCCAGTGGCATTCAGGCCGAAGCTACCCCCAATACCGAAATGATTCTGGTAGCTGACCTGGATATTGATTTGCTTCGCGAATTAAATACCTTTGGTTCAGTAAGAAATCTTAGAGATCGAAGGTTGGATGTGTATGATTTGATTTATAAGACTCAATAAATAGACCGCTATCTCGTAATATTTCGCTTCATAGGCCAACTAATAGGTAAAAAAAAATACTTTTGCGATTATTTCTTAAAATAAACATGAACTCATGAAAAAAACGCTCATTCTTTTATTGACTTTATTTGCCTGGAATCAAGCAACCTTATTTGCACAAAAAAATACCAATAAGTATCAATATTCCATTGACCTCACAGCTACTCAAAATGATAAAGTTACGGTAGAATTGATTGCACCCCTCCTAAAAGGCACAGAAGCAGTATTTCATTTGCCCAAAATAGTACCGGGTACATATTCCATTCATAATTACGGCTCTTTTGCTTCTGCTTTTCAGGCTTATGACAAAAATAACAATCCTATCCAAGTAGAACAACTGGACAAAAACTCCTGGAAGATTCAGGAAATTGCCAAACTTTATAAAATCACTTATCAAATCGATGATAGCTGGGATACTCCCGAAATTCAGGAAGACATTTTTGAACCCGCAGGCACCAATATCCAAAAAGATACCCTTTTTGTAATCAATACCTTTGGTTTTTTCGGCTATTTCAAAGGCAATGAAAAAACACCTTGCCAAGTGCGTATCACCAAACCACAGGGCATTTACGGCTCTACCGCACTTTCAGCCTCCAAAAAAAGTACGCCTCAAGTAGATATTTTTGAAACTAAAGATTATCACACCCTGGCGGATTCTCCAATGATGTATTGCCAAGCTGATACAGCTTGGCTCAAAATAGGCAATACAGATGTGCTGATCTCAGTATTTTCTCCCAACAAAAAAGCAGACGCAAAATTACTGGCCAGCGATATTAAGCCTGTACTAGAAGCACAAAAAACCTACCTGGGAGGCAAATTACCCGTGAATAAATACGCCTTTTTGATTTATCTTTCCGATTGGAAAAACATTAGCCGTTATGGTGCGCTAGAGCACTCACAGTCTTCGGTATATTTTCTACCCGAAGCCATGTCAGCCGAAGACCTTTCTACTACAATGAAAGATGTAGCCGCACACGAGTTTTTTCATATCGTCACCCCTCTGAACATTCATAGCGAAGAAATCGGCAATTTTGACTACATCAACCCCAAAATGTCCAAACACCTTTGGCTGTATGAAGGGCTGACCGAGTATGCCGCCCACCACGCTCAGTTAAAAGGCAAAATCATTGATCTACAGACCTATCTGGATAGACAAGCCGAAAAAGTCAACCTAGCTCTCACACAATTTGATGATCAACTTTCCTTTACCGAATTATCTACCAAAACTCTGGAAGAACACAAAGAACAATACCAAAATGTATATTATAAAGGTGCTTTGATTGGCCTTTGCCTGGATATTAAGCTCAGACAGCTCTCTGGAGGCAAGTATGGCACACAGGAATTGATGCGTGACTTGGCCAAAAGCTACGGCAAATACAAATCTTTTAAAGATGAAGAACTATTCGACAAAATCACCGCGCTTACGTATCCCGAAATACGGGAGTTTTTCCGCAAACACGTGGAAGGCAGTGAAGCCCTGCCCCTTCAAGAATTGATGAATGTCGTAGGCATAGATTTTAATGCCAAAGGTGAGAAAAAAGAATTGGGATTATCCTGGAACGTAGGCATGGGGCTTGTACCCAACACCAGAAATCTACAAGTAGTAAATACTGACAATATCAGTGAATTGGGCAAAAGACTGGATTTAAAGCCGGGCGATCAGATACTCAAAGTCAATGGAGAAGATTTTAATCTGGATACTTACCAAGAAGTATTTCAAAAATATCAATCCACAGCCAAAGTAGGTGTCATCCTTACTTTGCTTGTAAAAAGGGATGATAAAGAAATAGAACTCAAAAGCGACTTACAGGAAGAGATTAAGTATTATCCTTCTTTCCAAATCCAGGAAAATATCACAGCAGAGCAAGCCAAAATACGCAAAGCTTGGGGAGGAGAGTAATTCAGCCCACATCAAAATCTTGTTTGGAATAAATAAAAAAATTGCCGCGAATGTGCAGATTGTAGTTGTACATTCGTGGTGATTTTTGAAAGTTTAGCCTAATTTTGAGGCATAAATTTTCAAGAATCTTATGAAAACGCTATCCAAATTGCTTTTATGCTGGCTTCTAGCCCTGCTCATATTACCTCTCTCAGCTCAAATATCTGTTCCCAAACTTAAAACCAAAACCTCTGCCGACCTTCAAGAGCTTTTTCACTGGAAAGCAGACCGTAAACCCCTCGTCAGTGCTCACCGAGGCGGTCCGAGCGAAGGCTTCCCCGAAAACTGCATCGAGACCTTCGAGCATACCCTCGGCTTCGTGCAGGCAATCATCGAGTGCGATATTGTACTCAGCAAAGACAGTCATCTGGTGATGATGCACGATGAAACCTTAGAACGCACTACTACGGGTACTGGCAAAGTCAGTGATTATACCCTTGAAGAACTTCAAAAACTTCAGCTTAAAGACAATCAGGGCAAAGTATGCCCCTATCGCATCCCTACCCTAGATCAGGTGCTTGCCTGGGCAAAAGGAAAGGCAATTCTCACGTTGGACATCAAAAAAGGCGTACCTGCTGAGATGATTGTGGAGAAAGTCCGCGAGCACAAAGCCGAAAGTTATGCCCTAGTCATTACGTACAATCTGGAAGATGCCAAGAAATACTACGCCCTTGATCCTGATTTGATGCTTTCGGTCAGTATCCGTAACTTGGAAGAGTTAAACGCCTTTCGGATTTCGGGTATTCCCTTTTCACATATCATCGTTTTTATGGGCGTAGGCAAGTTTGACCCAGCTACCCTTGAGGCATTGCACAAAGAAGGCGTATACTGCATCCTGGGTACGATGTGGCGACAAGACAAAGAGGCGCGCGAATCCGGTTCCGCTCAAGTCTTTACAGATTTGATCAAAGCCGGAATAGACATATTTGCCACCGACGAGCCTCGGCTGGCCGCTGAGGGGATCCAAAGGTTTATACAGGAAAAAAGAAAGTAAATCTTATATACTTGTAAATACAAATCCCTAAAACTCAATCTGTGTATCCGGTAGCAATTGCTGAAGCTTTTCTAATTGCTCACGGGGTATTTTGGTATTGTGTACATTGAGAAATTTAAGCTTTTTGAGCTTAGAAAGGGATTCTAAAGGAATATTCTCAAGTCCGGGATTGTCATGAAGATATAAAAACTCCAGTTCCTGAAGTTGTGCAATTTTGGCTGAAATACTTCTAAGTTGATTTTTTTGAATATCCAGCCTTTTTAAGTGTTTTAAACTATACACCGTGTCGGGAATCATCGTGAACTTGTTGCCGCTCAAATACAAAAATTGCAGTTTTTTTAATCCACCAAAGCTGGGTGGTAGATTATCCAGGGCTTCATGGGTCACCTGAAAATCTTGTAGATTGTGCAGGGAGTCAATTTTTGGATGTACGGCTGTAATCTGCCCATAAAAATCGCCGGAGCCTTTTAGCCGAATGCGATATACTTTGTCATATTCCCGAAAGGCTTGGTTTAAATTATTGTAAATGGGTTTTTTGAGTAGTTCTGATTCACTCAACAGGTCTCTTTGCGCCTTTAAAGCAGGCAAATTGTGTAAGAAGAAAAACAGGATTAGTCCATAAAATTTTAGGGTTTGATTCATTAGATTCTAATTTTTTGATTAATTTCATCTATATAATTGAAACGTTTCGCCTTACAAACCATTATTTTGGAATGAGTACAGATTTACGCAGTGATACCGTCACAAAACCTACGCCAGAGATGCTGGAGGCTATGTTTGCCGCCGAAGTGGGAGATGATGTATATGAAGAAGACCCCTCTGTCCAAGCCTTAGAGCATAAAATCGCAGCCATGTTCGGCAAGGAAAAAGCTCTTTTTTGCCCATCTGGTACGATGACCAATCAAATCGCCTTGAATATCCTCACACAACCGCAGGACGAGGTAATTTCCTATCACGGAGGGCATATCTATAAATACGAAGGCGGTGGGCTTTTTTCCAATTCAGGGGTTTCCGTTCGCCTTTTGGATGCCGAAAGGGGGATTTTGAAAGCCCAGGATATTGAAAACAATATCAACCCGGATGATATTCATTTTCCAGAAACCAAGGTAGTGGCCATCGAGAATACCGTCAATCGCGGGGGAGGAAGCATTTACCGCATCGCTGACTTAAAACCAATTTATGAAATTTGCCAAAAATATAAGCTCCGTTTGCATTTAGACGGAGCCAGATTGTTTAATGCACTGGTAGCCTGCGGAGAGTCTGCTTTAGAACACGCCCAATATTTTGACACCATTTCTATTTGTTTGTCCAAAGGCTTGGGCTGCCCAGTGGGCTCGGTTATTTTGGCTGATCAAGTTTTGATCAAAAAAGCCAAAAGGGTTCGAAAAGCTTTTGGGGGTGCTATGCGACAGGCTGGGTATCTGGCCGCTGCAGGAGTGTATGCACTGGACCATCACATCGTGCGATTGGCAGAAGATCATCGTCGGGCAAAGATCATTGGAGACTATTTTTCCAGAAAAGAGTTTATCAATTATGTCTGGCCAGTTGAAACCAATATCGTCATTCTTAGGGTGGAGAAAAAAGAAACCCTAGAGAAACTGTTACAGCATTTTGCCACACATCAGATTAAATTCAATGCTATTGATAACTTACAAGCCAGAATCGTGACACACCTCGAGTTTGATGATCGGATGCTGGATAGATTCATAGAAGTGGCTGATACTTTTAAATAAATGGAGGTAGATATTCAGGGCAACAAGTAAATCACGCAACTGAACAAACCTACTGGGTTTATTGTAGTCTTATTCTTGGGTCAATTGTAGCATAGAGGATATCTACAATGATATTAATCACCACAAAAATAAAGGCGATGAGTATGGTTGCGCCCATAACAATAGGTAGATCAAGGTTCTGAACTGCCTGGATGGTTGTTCGCCCTAATCCTTTCCATGAAAAGATATATTCAATAAAAAAAGCACCCGCCATCAACGAAGCTAACCAACCTGATACAGCCGTAATCACTGGGTTGAGGGCATTTTTGAGTGCGTGTTTGACAATCACGTGATAATACAGCAAACCTTTGGCTTTGGCAGTTCGGATATAATCCTGAGAAAGCACCTCGAGCATAGAGCTTCGGGTCAATTGGACGATAATTGCCAGTGGGCGAAGTGCCAGTGTAAATGCCGGCAGGATCAGATTGTGAAGTTGTAATTTTTTTTGCGCCGTGAAGGGGTCTAACTCCCAAAGCTGTCCGGTCATCCCCAAACCTGTATAATCCGAGAGATAAAACCCAAAAACGATAGAAATGATAATCGCTAGTATAAATGAAGGCGTAGAAATACCAAAGACAGATAAAGTCACAAGGGTATAATCGGTCCAGGTGTTCTGCCGAAGAGCAGCTATGATTCCGAAAGCAATGCCTACTGTTGTGGCAAAAAACATAGATACCAAAGCTAGGATGATGGTTCCTTCGATATCTTCAAGTAGGATTTCATCTACACGTCTATTACTTTGATAAGACCTACGCAGATAAGGGCTTTTGAGTGTCAGGTTGTATTCACCCAGAGGGAGGAGGGTGACATAATCATATTTTTTTTGTGTCTCGGGGCTGGCTGTGTGTACTCCAATGGGAGATAAGTCATTCAAATAATAACCCAACTGTACTATTAGAGGCTTATCTAATCCCAGTTCTTCGGTAATAATTTTACGGGTTTGGGCATCACCACGATCTCCCAAAATAGCCGAAACAGGGTCACCGGGAAGTACATAAAACAAAAGAAAGATTACTATAATTACTCCCAGAATTACTAAAAATCCATAACCTAGTCTTCTTAAAATAAAGTATATCATTTCATGATTATATCAAAAGCTAAAAATAATGCCTTTTTTTTATTAAATAACGATTCAGGTAAGTTATTCTATAAAATCATACCAATTCATTCATGGAGCGATCCTTTGGCGGGGATATCATTTGCGTGCCATTTATTCAACACAATACCATCCCGAAGTAGCATCAGTCCCGGATTAGAGCGAATCATCGTTTTGAGTACTTTAAGATCCGCAAAATAATAAGGAATAGATAACTGAAATTCGTGCCGGAATGCTTCAAATGTTTCATAATCCGAACCCGTCAAGATCATGGTTTTGATTTTAGAATTTCCAGGGTCTTTTACTAGATTTTTGATCAAAGAAACGGCTCTAAGGTCTGTTTTACGGGCATCCGGGATGATTACAAGTAATTTATCTCCTTCAAAAGTACTTTGAGTAACATCGTTGCCATCTTGGTCGGTTACATTATAATCGGTGATTTTAGGCAATGCTTCAGGGTTGAGGAGGGGTTTGTCATATTTCTTAAACACGTATTGGGTCGTATCCGAAAGTTTTGTTTTCCATACTTTACCGTATTCCTCTGTACTAAACTCTTCGTCTTTACCAGTTTGTTTGTTAGTATAAGTATAAACCTCTTTGCCGTATTGGAGTGGTGCAGATTCTTTCATATTTGCCGGAATATTCGCACCGATTTTATAAGGGAGAAAATCCAAGGGGGGTAGATGCCAAATTGCATAAAGTGCCAAAACAAAAGAAGCCAGACTGACGACAGTAGTAATCGCTCCCGCAAATTTGATCGGACGATTCAGCTCCAACTTACCTCGTTGGAAGAATAACCAAACAATCATAGCTAAAAGAATCAAATCCTTATAAAAAGATTGCCAGGGCGTGAGTTTGATAGCATCTCCAAAACAGCCGCAGTCTTTTACTTTGTCAAAATAAGCTGAATAAAACGTCAAAAATGTAAAAAATATGATAGTAAAAAGCAAGGTCCAAAGCGTAGAAGAAGGACGATAATACAACAAAAGGCTTACCCCTAACACTACTTCCAACACACTCAAAAAAACAGCAATATGCAAGCTAAACGGACTCAGAAACTCCCAAAAACCCTTCAAAGCGGATAGACCCAGCTCCGTTTTATCCTCAGAAAATACCGAAAAATATTCCTCAAGCTTAATCTCAGTACCCATTGGGTCATTGAGCTTGATCAAGCCTGAAAAAATAAATAAACCACCTACAATGATTATTAAAAGTGTATTAGTTATTTTCATTTTGATTGTGGAAATTCAATTTGATTAAACAAAAAACGGCATAATTGATTATATCTCGGTAGATGGATTCTACTCCTTCGGATACGATCGTTTTACCTTGGTTATCTTCTATCTGTCTGATTCTGAGCAATTTCATAAGAATTTGATCCGTCATAGATTCTACACGCATGTCTCTCCAGGCTTCGTCATAGTCATGGTTTTTGTTATCCAAAAGAATCATATTCTTGTTGATGATCTCCGTATATAAATCCAATACTCGATCACGATCTATTTCTAAAGATTTATCACTGGCAAGCTCTATCTGCATCAAAGCAATAATCGCATAATTGACGATGCCCACAAACTCGGCAGGAATCGTGTCACTGACTCGCTGCGTGCCTTTTTCCTGGATAGAACGAATCCTCTTGGCTTTGATAAAAATCTGATCTGTACAGGAGGGCAGTCTTAGGATTCGCCAAGAAGTGCCGTAGTCCTGATTCTTTTTGTCAAAGAGTTCTTTGCAGTGAGCGATTATCTTTTTATATTGGCTTGGGGTTTGTGAATTCATCCTTCTATTTTACTTGGATATACAAAGGTTAAAAATCCTCTTAAAGATTCAAATACTTTATTTATACAATTGTACGACTAAAATGTTAAAGTTTTGTGAATATATTTAAAGAACAAATTTTTCAGGTTAGAAAGACCATTCGCCTTAGAAACCAAATCGTAGATTTTTCCCAACCTCTGGTGATGGGCATTCTTAATGTCACGCCGGATTCGTTTTATGATGGTGGAAAATATTCGGACGAAAAAAGCATTCTCACACGCACACAGCACATGCTGGAACAAGGAGCAAACATCATTGATATCGGAGGATATTCCTCCCGCCCCAAAGCCGAAGAGATCAGCCTTGCGGTGGAGTTGGCAAGGGTTATCCCAGCTATCAATCTGATTATCAAAGAGTTTCCTAATACTTTTATCTCCATAGATACTTTCCGGGCTGAAGTCGCAAAAGCAGCTGTAGATTCGGGTGCCTGCCTGATCAATGATATTTCGGGTGGTGAGCTGGATCCGGCCATGTTTGATGCCCTGGCTACTTTGAAAGTGCCTTATGTATTGATGCACATGCGAGGTGACCCACAAACCATGCAAAGCCTCACAGATTACGATAATATTTTATTGGACATCCTGAGTTATTTTGAAAAAAAGGTATACAAATTGCGTGAACTAGGGCAAGCAGACCTTATACTTGATCCCGGTTTTGGATTTGCCAAAAGTATAGATCAAAATTTTTATCTTTTGAATCATTTGGAATATTTCAGGTTACTTAACATTCCTTTGATGGTGGGCATTTCCCGTAAGTCAATGGTGTACAAAACCCTAGAAATTCAAAAGGAAGAAGCATTAAATGGTACAACCGTGTTAAACACAATCGCCTTACTACGGCACGCTTCTATACTTCGGGTTCATGATGTCAAAGAGGCTGTAGAAGCCATTCGGCTGGCAAATAGTCTGGCAGTTGAAATCACTTAAAAACATATTATTAATGATGTTACACCTGATACCCATCGGTTTTTTGGAAATAGGTTGGATAGATATTGTGGATATTCTCCTGGTTTCCTTGCTTTTATACCAACTCTACCAGTTGGTCAAGGGCAGTGTAGCCGAAAAAATCCTGCTGGGTGGTTTGGCCATATTTGTTTTATGGCTTTTGGTGCGTACCCTAGAGATGGAGCTATTGAGTACTATTCTTGGGCAATTTATCGGAGTAGGTGTGATTGCAGCTTTGATTGTATTTCAACAAGAAATACGAAAGTTTCTTTTGATGATTGGCAAAGGGAACTATTTCGGGCGAAGAAGGTTCTTCCTCAACTTATGGGGAGGAGGACTTAACAGAAATACGCTTGAAGTGGATGTTTTTATTGAAGCAGCACAAGAAATGTCTATTTCACAAACGGGTGCTCTGATGGTATTTGCCAAAAGTACCGAGCTAAAGTTTTATGCCGAATCTGGCGATGCCCTGGATGCCATCGCCTCCAAAAGATTGATCATTTCTATCTTTAATAAATACAGCCCCATGCACGATGGTGCTATGATCATCGGCAAAGGCGGCCGAATCATTGCCGTAAGATGTATCCTCCCTGTCTCTGAAAATGATGAATTACCCGCCTCTTTGGGGCTTCGCCACCGCTCTGCCATTGGGCTTACCGAAGTTACCGATGCAGTTGTAGTAGTGGTTTCAGAAGAAACGGGGCATATTTCTATAGTCAAAAACGGAAAAATCCAACGCAATTTATCCCCCAAAGAGCTTAAAGAAAAACTTATATTTTATCTTACGATTGATAAAGAAAAAAGAATCGAGAAGATTCCCAAAAGCAATCCTGAGAAAGTCCCCCAAGATTTTGAATAATTTTTTCTATTATTACAAATCCTTTTGAGTTTTTTCCCAAAATTGTGCCCTCTAACACCAAAATATTATGCTCATTGTACTGGTAGGTATGCCGGCCTCCGGCAAAAGCACCCTGGGGCAAGAGATTGCCCGAAAATTAAATTTTAAATTCATAGATCTTGATCATCTTATCTGTGCGCGTGAACAATGCGACATCCCTGAGATTTTCCGAACCCAGGGAGAAAGCTACTTCCGCCAGGCAGAGAGGAATGCCCTGATAAGTGTACTTTCTCTTACTGATTTGGTATTGGCTACAGGTGGAGGTACTCCCTGCTTTTTTGACAATATGGACCTCATCAATCAATCGGCTCTTAGCCTCTTTTTAGAAACGCCTATCGCTACCATAGCCGAACGCATCCGGGCTGACCGGGACAATATCCGCCCCTTATACGCCCAAAAGAGCCACCAAGAACTCATCGATTATTTAGACGAACTCTATAAAAAAAGGCAATTCTTTTATCAAAAAGCCCATTTAACACTAAAATAATATTTATTTATTAAGTTTTTCTTAAAAAAAAATGCTTAAGTGTGAAATTTTGATTAATTTAATGAGAACAATGTCTTTATATAAATTCTGATTTCCATCTCAAATACTGCATAAATCACAATCGTATGAAATGTTTGTATCATCGGATATGGCTTATTTCATTTTTGCTGAGTATTTTCTTAGGGGGAATACACTCAAAAGCAATTGCACAAGCCCTGGTGGCAGATACCTGGGCAGCAGCCCAAAGCAAAAAAAGCGGCTTACTGATACTTACCTATATCAAAACCCCAGGCTTGTCTTTTAAAGATAGTTATGGTAATCTGGATGGTGTTTGTTTTGATATCGTCAAAGAATTTATTCTTTATGTCAAAAAGACTTATGGCGTTCAACTACAAGCCAAAGTAATGCCTGAAAGCCAGGATTTTAATAAATTTATGGAAGACATTAAAACAGCTAAAGGAGGTGTCTTTGGGTTGGGAAATATCACCATTACCCCCGAAAGAGAGCAAATCTATGACTTTACGCCTTCTTTTATCAATAATCTGACCTTCTTGATTACCCACAACAGTGTCCCTACGCTTTCATCCATTCAATACATTGGCTCTCAGTTTAAAGGAATGCGTGCTTACACTGTCAAAAGTTCTACCAATGAGAAATTTATTTTGGATGTCAAACAAAAGTATTTTCCTCAATTGGAGATTATATATGTACCCAATAGCGGCGTAGCACTTACCAAAGTAGCCTCCGATAATCGCTCCTTTACTTGTCTGGATTTTAATTATTATGCTGAAGCACTCAAATTTAACAGCCCTATCAAAAGACACCCCGACGGCGATAATTCTACGGAGAAGCTAGGTATCATTATGCCCAACAACAACGACTGGAAACCCATTTGGGATCAGTTTATGCACGAAAATCGTTTTACCAAATCTTTTGAGTATCGCCAAATTCTCATTAATCACCTAGGAATCAGTGCTGTAAAAGCCCTAGAAAGATACGTAGATTAACTCGATGAATAACATTCTTACCCCATTCACAGCTTTAATTGATGGCTTGATGGTGCAATTGAAGGGGATAATATTTATTTTTGTAGGCACTAAGCAGCAAACATAGTCTATGGAAGCAATTGCCTATAAAAAAGATATACGAAAACTCAGCCTTGAAGAGATCAAAGGCTTTTTGGCTGAACAAGGAGAAAAACCTTTCAGGGCGCAACAAATCTATGAATGGCTCTGGAAAAAATCCACTCATAGCTTTGACGAAATGAGTAACCTCTCTCTCAAAACCCGCAAATTACTCAAAAATCATTTTGAAA
Organism: Microscillaceae bacterium; assembly: GCA_033765345.1. Taxonomy (GTDB): domain Bacteria; phylum Bacteroidota; class Bacteroidia; order Cytophagales; family Microscillaceae; genus JANRIC01. Next base: position 22,086 of record JANRIC010000138.1, on the reverse strand, counting down.
TCAAAAATATACACCTGGCACAGCAACAGGTGAGTGCTGACAAAACAATCAAATACGCCTTTGAACTTGCCGATCAAAACCACATCGAGGGAGTACTCATACCCACAGATCAGCGAATGACGGCCTGTGTGTCTTCGCAGGTCGGTTGCTCACTAACGTGTAAATTTTGTGCCACTGGCTACATGGAGCGCAAGCGAAACCTGGATCCCGGTGAAATCTACGACCAGGTAGTACTGCTCAATCAGGCAGCCTTAGCGCATTATCAGACACCTCTAAGTAATATTGTCTTTATGGGGATGGGCGAACCCTTGCTCAACTACCAAAACGTACTCCAGGCAATTGAACATATTACCTCGCCTGAGGGCTTGCACATGGCTTCCAAACGAATCACGGTTTCTACGGCAGGTATTGCCAAAATGATCAAAAAATTGGGAGATGATGCCGTCAAATTCAATCTGGCACTTTCACTTCATGCGGCCAATGATCAAAAGAGAAGCCAGATTATGCCGATCAATGACCACAACAATCTGCCTGTTCTCCAGGAAGCACTGAATTATTTTTATCACAAAACCAAAAATAAAATCACTTTTGAGTACATTGTATTCCATAACTTCAATGATTCCCTCAAAGATGCCGAAGAACTGTATGCTTTCAGCCGTAAAGTACCCGCCAAAATTAACCTGATTGAATATAACCCCATTCGGGAAGCAGCCTTTAAAAATACACAGGAAGATAAATTGGGAGCTTTTGCCAATTATCTCCAGGAAAAAGGGCTGATAGTCAATGTGCGCCGAAGCCGAGGAAAAGATATTGATGCCGCTTGCGGGCAATTAGCCATCAAACAAAAAGAATAAAAAATCGGTCTCAAATTTCAAAACAACCCCGATCAGGTTGATTTTAATTCAAGACCGATGCTTATGTACTTTACTAGCGTTTGAAAGCCAACACACTTCCAGCACAAAAGCTGGTAGCTCCGTCAAATTCAAATTCCAAAAAGTAAATTCCCGTAGCATTACATTTGTATGCCAAAGCCGGATAAAACTTCCCGTTGGCAAAACTGGACGCCAGTTGTTTGCGGTTAGAGTCTTTTAAAGTAACTTTTACACCTTTAGTTTGTGCGCTTCCATTAGCCAACATCACCAAATATGCCGTATTCTTACTAAAAATATAAGAATACATCACCTTTTTTCTGGTCCCGTTCTGCCCATCAATGGTATAACTTTTCAAAAAAGTATACCCGTCAGGAAGACTCGCTACACATTTATCTTTGTAAGGTTTTGCATCACACTCTGCCTGAGTAATTGGGCTTTTTTTAGCAGGGCTTACCGATTTCATTTCGGTTGGATTGATGAAAGATAAAAATAAAGCCAACACCAAGTTTAAAACTATCATATTATTTTACTATTTTAAATAATTGAAAAGTAAGTTTAGTTTCTGTTCTTATGTTTTAGTTTTTCTAGTTTGTCGTAATGTCTCAAAATCAAATGTAATTAACACAAAACTATAAACTTCTCCCAATAAATACCATAACATATGGTTAATTTTATGCAGAGTAGCTGTTTATAGTAACGGAAAAAACCGGGTCATCATATAAAAAAAGTATAAATTCCGAATCTGAATAAAATAAACAGGTTCGTTTTTGATACGAAATTTAGACCTGGAAAGTTGGATGGTGTCTATAAATCAGTAAATACTTGCATTTTAAACTCAAAGGGATGGAAATGGTTTAAAAAGATTTGTATAATTTCGGGTTGGTTGAGGTAAAAGTTAAGAAGATTATCGTGTCTTTCCTGCAATTCTCCATCAGGAAAAAGTTTTTCCTTGAGAGAAAGAAGTTGATTAATTTCATTTTTTTGCTTATTTTCTTCTGCTTTTTTGAGTCTTTTTTCAATATTTTCCAGAGATTTTAGAATTTTACTTTTTTCTGCTCCTACAAAACCTTGCAAAGACTGATCTATTTGAGTGACTTTGAGCAAGATTTGTTCAAATATTTTTTCTAAATCCTCTTTTTCTCGGCTCAGAAGAAGTTCTTCTGTTGCCTGTGCCATCAAAAATTTATTCTTAAGGCTGTATTCATCCAAAAATAAATCTTCTATACCAATACCTAGTTTTTCCAGGCGTTTGCTATTAGTCTTATTTAGGAGCAGGGCAAAATTACGGGGCATAAGAATGGGAAATGGTACCTGATAGTGGTCAAAAACCCCTTTGAGTTGTAACCAATAAGCTAGCTCGCCAGGACCGCCGATATAAGCGAGATTAGGAAGAATCATCTCCTGGTACAAGGGGCGAAGCACTACATTGGGGCTGAACCTTTCGGGGTGCTCTTTGATGCAGGTCATCAATTCGGATTCTGTAAACTGAATGTCTGTGTGATTGACTTCATAATGCAGACCATTCCGAACGATTCTTTCCCGGATGTTGTCTTTGAGGTAGAAAAAATTGATTTCACGGGGAAATATCTGTGCTTTGTATCCTGCGGACTCTAAAGCCCTTGATTGCCTTTCTACAAGCTGGTTGGTCTGGTTCTCGAGAATATCATCCTGGATAATGTCTGCAAATGCTGCTTTCAGACGAGGATCATTGGCATCGAGCACCAACAAACCCTGATCTCCAAACAAACCATGCACGATCCGCCGGGTTGCCTCGCTTAGATGAGCGGCTTCCAGATAACTTTCTCTAAAAAGTGGGAGTTCTTCGTTGATTTCATCTAGAATAGCGGCAATTTCCTGGGTATGAAAACGCCCCACAGCCCCTTTTTGCTCGCTTTGCCAGAGGTATTTTTTATTAAAAAGATAAAAATGATTGATTTCTTCAAAATCATGGTCTTCACTTGCCATCCAATATACTGGCACAAAGTTATATTCTGGATGTGCTTCTTTGAGGAAGGCTGCTAGTTTGATCGTAGTTACAATCTTATAGATAAAATACAACGGTCCGGTAAAAATATTTAATTGATGCCCCGTAGTGACGGTAAAGGTATTTTCGTGTAGCAAGGCTTCTATCTGCTGCTCAGGTATTTGGCTGATATGCTCATACTGTGCCTTGAATACTTCAGCAAGGGTGCTGCGAAAACCAGCTTTTTGATTAAAATACTTGCCTTTTTCGGCTATAGCTGATGAGAAACCAGCCGGATGAGGTGGTCGGGCATAAAAAGGTTTTAATGCTTCGTGATTATTGATGTAATCCAAAAAAATGGATGAGAATGCACCAGTTTGGTGAAAATCAATCTTGTTTAAAATCATAAATCAGATTATTAAGGCTCAAATTTAGCTCTAAGTATACCAATAATCCGTTAAATGCTTGTTAAATATTGTTGGTTTTGTAGGGCTGGTTTTTAGGATTTCCTCATAAAGTTCGATGTATTTAGCGGACTGAATATGAATATTGTATTCTGTTTCAGCCAATAATCGGGCATTTTTACCCAGTATCCGTCGAAATTCTTCATCTTCAAGAAGGTATTTGATTTTTGCCGCTAGGTCTTTTTCATCAAAGGCCTTTGCCAGGAGTCCGGTTTTGTTGGGTTTAATCATATCTGGGATTCCTCCGACCTGAAATCCGATTACAGGTGTTTCACAGGCCATCGATTCCAATACAGTATTGGGCAGGTTATCCTCTATGGAAGGGATCACACAAATATCAGCTGCCGAATATACCGTAGCCAGGAGGTGGTCATCCGTAATAAAATTTAAAACTTGGGTAGGTATTGGGCTTGAGTCGGTACTTCCCTGCCCTACCACCACGAGCAGGAGGTCTTCGTGCGGCATAAGGCTCAAAGCATGGCTGAGATATTGAAATCCTTTTCGTTTGTTATTGATTGCATCGGCAATAAAAAGTATAATTTTTTTATTTTCGGGCAGATTGAGAATTCTACGGGCACTTTGACGGTTAATTTTTTTGAATACTTCCATATCCAGCCCATTGGGGATAAATTTGTGTTTAAATCTGCCCAGAATATCCGACCCGGTGGATAGTTTATAAATCCAGGATGATAAATTAACTACGGTCAGGTTCTCGAGTTTAAGCAAGGCATTTTGCTTGATTTTGCGAATATCTCGATCTAGTTTATAAAAATCTATTTGATTCTCCAGATAATCTCTTTTATAGTGAAAGCCTCCGTTGAAGGGGTTTAAGTCGTGCAAAGTCCATACAAGCGGCTTATTGATTTTTTTGAAAAAGGTATGATAATCCAAAAACCCTGCTACCCAATGCAGGTGTATAATATCGGCCTCCTGCACCAAAGGGTGACTTGTAAGGTCATAAATCGTATTGGGAAAGGAAAAACGTTCATAATTCCGATTTTTATGTCTGAGTTTTTGACTTTTAAAGAAATTATCCCAGCGATAATGCAGAGAATATTTCAGTTTTTGGAACAATGACAATCGATTATTTTGAAATGAATAGATGTGTTCTTTGTTAGAATGATATTTATACAAAACCAACATTTTAGAATCCACATTGGATTGTATCAATGCTTCCTGAAGACGAATCACCGCTTTGGCAGCTCCTCCGGCTTCGGAAGTATTCACGTGGAGAATTTTCATGAATTGTTTTTTTATCTATCAATAAATATTAGTTACTGAACTTGTACTTTAGCCTTTTGTAGATATTTTTCAACCCCAAAGGTATAAACTTATAGAGAAATGCTTTCATTAAATTATGATAATATCTTAGCTGGTGTTTGAGTAGAATACCTTCATAACGATAAAATAACTTCATTTTTTTACGAAAGACGGTATGCTCTTTTAAGGGAATTTTTTCTACGGGAATAGATTCGGCCAATTGGTCTACGGTATACACTTGGCTACTGCTGCAATGTGTGCCTGATTGATCAAAACCTATATTTTGTACCAGCGATGTACCTGGATAAAGACAGAAACCTTCTTTTAGGCAAATGACTGCATACCATTTGATCGCCCATGTATTGATTTGGAGAGTCATATTGGCTTTTAAATGATTTAAAAAAAAACGACTTCCTTCAAGATCAAAAGTACGAAGTTTATGATGGCATTTTAAAGCATCATACAGTGTATTCGGGTCTGATTCGTAGGCTTTCCAGGCGCGTTTCCAGGTAGCCCAGCCCCAGCTTGAGGGTACATTGAAGAAAAACAACTTAAGTGAATTACTCCCAACCGGAAACTTATATCCGCTGATATGCATCACACGTTCTTCTTCTTGATAGACATCAAGTGCCTCATTCATATATCTCAGAAAGCCCTTGGATAGCAGCAAATCATCTTCCAAAACAATGATTTTATCATGAAAGCCGAGTACATAATTAATCCCTTGCACAATATTCTGGGCAAGACCTTGGTTATCAGCAAATTCAAAAATATCTACTATCCCACACCAAGCTTCTGCCCGGATAATTTCTCTTACTTCACGAATTTTAAGGATTTCTTCGGTGTTGGTTGCTTGTTTGTGTCCATCTGCAAAAATATATAAGTGGGTTTGATCGGCAAGATAATTTTCTTTCAGACTCTCAAGTGTCATTCGAGTGTGTTGTGGGCGGTTATATACAAAAAGTGCCAAAGGAGCCAGATTTTGCATCATATTGTTTGGAATCAATGATTGGCCGATTGGGGAATTAATTTTTTGACCCTTCTCAGTAAACGAACAAGCTGACCGGGAAGGTACTTATTTCTCCAATAAATTTTTTTCCATAAGCTGCGATCTTCCTCCGAGAGAAGTTTCGGATCCAGAAAATCCAAATAAATTTGTGCCTGTCGATGTTGACTTTGGGCATAATGTTCTTCGGATTTGAGCAAGCAATAGTAGTTGAGTATCCTTTTGATCAGGGTTATATCCTGAAGAGCTAGGTCTTGGATCTGATAATCTCTGATGATCAATGCGTTATCTTCCAAAAACTGCCTGTAGTTTTCCAAATTGTGCATTTTTGCCAGGGCAACATAATAACTGTCTCGATCCAGGGCGAAACGTTTCTGCTGCGAAACAGTTTTGGATTGCTGGTGAAGTCGAAAACTCACCAAAATATCATCGGTTCTGTGGATAGCTTCAAGCCCAAATTGAAAAAGGTATTTCACCCACCAATCCCTATCCATCAAATAATGTAAATGGACATCCAGGTAGCCCATTTTCTCAATGGCTTCTCTGTGATAAAAGGTGGCCGGCTGGTCAGTCCTAGCCCAGCCGATGGTTTTGGCGAGGTTTTCGGGATAGATATCTGTACCGGGGCTGATATGCGATAGGATATTTGGATTTTTGAATACCCTACACCTGCCACAGACGACCTTGGCGCGGGTTTCCTGAAAGTAATGGGCTATTTTAAAGAGTGCCTGGGGCTCATAACAATCATCCGCATTGAGCCAATTGATGATTTCTCCGGTGGCTTTGGCAAGCCCTTTATTGATTGCATCACTTTGCCCTTTATCCGGCTCACAAATCCAATAATTGAAATATCCGGCGTATTTTCGGATAATCTCCGGGCTATTGTCTGTGCTTCCTCCATCAATAAGGATATACTCAAGATTGGGGTACTGCTGGGAAATAACCGACAAAATACCATCTTCTAAAAAATCTCCCTGATTATATGAAGGAGTAATAATGCTAATTTTAGGATATATCATTTTTCGAGTTTCGAAAGTGTTTTTAGGCTTGCTGTATCCAGGCGATTCCAGAGGATTTGCGTATAAAAAAGGGCAATTTGTCTGAATCTTTTTTTTCTAAGCGTAAGATATTTAAGGCTTCTGATTGCATAGAGCAGATACACATACCATTTTCCTTTTTCTTGAGTGAGCAAGGTGATTTCATTTTGGGTACTCAAAAGCATTTTTTTCCAGTTTCTGCTCCAAGCATCTCCTTGAGAAGAAGAGCTGGCAGATAGATGATGGATTACCGGATATCGAGGATCATAGACAATGGTATAACCCAGTTTTTTGATCATATAGCACCACTGTACATCTTCATAGTACATAAAAAAATCGTCAGGAAGTTTTTGGTTGGGTAATTTTTGGATTACTTCAAGCCTGGTCAGAAAAAATGTACCCCAAATCCAATCCACTTCTCTTTCGCTGAGATGGTCAAAGAAAAAACCCATGAAAGTCTTGGCTCTTTGTTCGGCGGACATGAGTTTGTTGAGTCTGAAAAGTTCTAACAATTCCAGGCGAAGAGATGGAAAACGATTGGCGGCTGGTTGAATCCGCCCATCAGGGTAGATCAGGCGGGCAGAAAGTGCTCCAATTTTTGAATTTATGCGTATTTTCTCTACAAGTGCCGGGATAGCTTCATTGATCAATTCGGTATCACTATTCAGCAGAAGGATGTATTCTCCTTTTGCCTGAGTTAGCCCCAGATTATTGCCTTTGGCGAATCCCAGGTTTTGTGTGCTTTCAATAAGTTGAATCCAGGGGTATTTTTCTTTGAAAAGTTTTGGTTCGCATTCCTGAGAAGCATTATCCACCAGAATCACTTCATAATCAATGCCTTTTGTATATGCAGCGATGCTCTCGATACAGGCTGAGGTCAGTGCAAAAGTATTAAAATTGATGATGATGATGGACAGTTCAGGAGTTTTCATGGCTTTTGTGTCTTAAAGATTTTAGCCCATAAAGCGCGTACGCGTGCTACATTGCGGTTATTTTGGAGTTTTAGCTGCCAATTGGAAAGCGGGTAGGCTGGTGTTTCAAAATTTTGAATAAATTCATCTATGTTTTGTCCGGGGCAAAAACCCAATGCTGGCCAGGTAGGTGCCGAAGCCGGATGAAAATCTCTGATGTATTGATAATTATATCGATCCAGGGCTTTCCAGAGGGCGTAATAGCTTTCTCTGGATTTGCGGGTCTCCAGTTCTTCGGAAGAATGCCCCCAGTTATTGATTTTAAACCAAAGTTCTTCATCGCTCCTTGACCAGGTTTCGTGAATGACGTAAAAAGGGCTAAGTACATTAAAATGCCCATTGTGCCGCGCTCTTTCATACTGAGGCGCATTGCTGGCAAAAGGGGCGTTTTCGGGCATTTTATTGAGAAAGTCTACATATAAAAAGCCTTCATTTACTTTTTTAATCAGAGATATCCAATTAGCGCACACATTCAAGGGTTTTTCATTGCCGGTAGGATTAGGGTTTATTTTTCTTAAAAAATCTGTAAATTTTTTAAAATCCAAAAAATATTCATCCGAATCTACCTGAATATGCCAACCTCCCTTGCCCATTACTTCGGCGATACGCATACGATGTCGGTTGCCGTTTTCGCGAGAATTCAGATGTGTCAAGGCAAAATCTTCCTCAATCAAAATGATTTTCTGCTCTGTGTCCTGTTGTTTGACAAAATCATAAAAAGCCTGATTGTCAAAGTGGTAGGGGTTACCTGCCCAGGAACGCCGATTTTTGTCCAGTGCCAAGCAAATCACATCTGCATAAGGATAGACCCTTGTGAGGGATTTACGGAGCATGGTCCAATCGTACGATACGCAAAAGCCGGTTTTGATGATCGCTTTTTTACTTGTCTGCGTCATAAGCAAAAAATAATCGGGGTTTATCCATATATTTGGAACAAAAATACAAATTATTATAAACTTGGGAAGCATTCCTAAGTTTTGAAGCTTAGTAATTTTATGAAATTTGAGGCCCGAACCCTCTCTATCCTCATTCCGGTATACAACGAGGAAGCCACTATCTGGCAAATTTTAGGCAAGATCATCCAATCTCCTTTTCCTGAAGGGCTTGAAAAAGAAATTATTCTGATAGATGATGCTTCCAAAGATCAAAGTGCTGACCTAATACGGAGGTTTATTGCTGAAAATCTTGAGCTAAATATTTCTTGTATTCTCCATTCCAGAAATCAGGGCAAGGGTGTCTGCATCCGGGATGGAATCCAGCAAGCCAAAGGTGAGATTATTCTGATTCAGGATGCCGATTTGGAATACGATCCCAGAGATTATCCCGAATTGTTGGCACCCATTCTGGATGGCTATGCCGATGTGGTTTTTGGATCGCGCTTTGTAGGCAGTAAGGCACATCGGGTGCTGTTTTTTTGGCATTATTTAGGGAATCGTTTTTTGACTTTTCTTTCCAATCTATGCACCAATCTCAACCTGACCGATATGGAATGTGGCTTTAAAGTATTTAAAAGTGAGCTGATCAGACCCATCCGACTCCGTGAAAAGGGCTTTGGATTCGAGCCCGAGGTCACCGCCAAAATCAGCCGAATACCTCAGATACGGATTTATGAAGTGGGTGTAGCTTATTACGGACGCACTTATTTGGAAGGAAAAAAAGTAAATTGGAAGGATGGTATTTGGGCGATTTATTGTATTTTGAGGTATAATTGGGGAAGGTAAATCTGATATAACATCAATCTTCTTTTTCTACAAACTTCTTGATATCCAAATTCATTACTGCTCTTTTTATAAACATCAAACTATCATCATCATTCATGTCTAATAAGGGGTGTGTAAACTCAATTTTTTCTTTTAAAATACTACAAACCTCTCTAACCCATTGACTCATACTCATTTGAACAATATGACCTTCAATATTTTTAGCCATATCTATTATTCTACTATTTTTACCTATTCTGTCTACGATTATAATAGTTGACATAAAATGTTTCTGTCTTCCAAAATCCATCTCCCGTTCAAATCTTGAAACTTTATCCAGTGAAATTTCTGAGTTACCCGGCCCAATAAAACCAATATCAAAACGAACTCCTATCCCAGGTTTATAAAGCAACGTAGCATCACTTTCTCTTTTATTTTCTCTTGATGAAAGCCAAAAGACCTTATTCATTTTAGAAACATCATTTTGTTCAATTTTTTCAAATCCAAGTATGGTTAAGAAAGATGCTAGAATTAATTTCTCAAATAGCTTTCCATACATTGATTTTTCCGCACCTCTTATAGCAAGCGTTTGTGTACCTATGGCTGTAAATATTTGTAATAGAGAAAGCCAATCAATCCAAAAGGAATCTGAGCCTATATTTAATTCTCCCTTTAAATCCCCAAAAATACTTTTAATCTGTTGTGCAGCTTCGGCAAATGATTCCTCTAAGTCTGTTAAATAGTTTTTTGTAGCAATATCTTCATTTCTTAAAATATTTTGAATGCCTTTCTTTGTTAAACCCAACATCCATTCTAAGTATAATTTTTCTTCTGCGTTTAATTTTGTATTTTTCAATTCATTACTTACGATTTCTGGCATTTTATTTACAAAATTCTTGATATTCTTAGCAGCTTGTAGATACGTAAAAAAGAGTGAAGCATTCGATAGGGTTAATCGTCGTTTGGTAAGCCCTTCAGTAAGTGATCGTATATTTCCTCCACAGAGTACTGAAATCACCACCTCTTTAATAGCCTCTTGGCCTACCCTTTCAATCATTTCATCTGCCGAATATAGAGCATTTTGTTTTCCGGCAGCAGGAATAAAATCGGCAACATTAGCTGTTTTTTTATTTTTACTCATAATAATTAGAAATCAAGGTATAGTTTTTTTGAGGGATTGGGAGAATAATTCAGCCAATTTACATTCTTGGCCTCATTATGAAGCCAATCATTAATTTCTCGCTCAATGATGTGTATATATTTTTCTTCTTGTTCAAAGAGAACAAATCTTCTCCCCAGCTTTACAGCAGCTTTTCCGGTTGTTCCTGTACCTGCAAAAGGGTCAAGTACAACATCTTTTTTGAAAGAATAATACTGAACTACTTTTTCTGCTAATTCTAGTGGAAATACTGCTGGATGTTCTTTATTATTAGCCGGGTGAATATTCCAAAGATTTGTTTTTTCATAATCCCCTTCTATTTTAGATTCCTCTACCAATTCTTGTTTAGGATGTTTGCGGATATGCCAATCAATAAGTTTATCTGTTCTTTTTCTGTAAACCAATACATATTCGGTAACTGGAACAGCTTTATATTGCAGAGGATTTCTATCTGCTGCGAATCTTCTCCCTCGCCCTGTAGCCCAGCCGGCTCCTTCAGGTTTTACCCAAATAATATCATCTACAAAATCAAAGCCTTCTTCTATAAAAATCCTATGGACATCAAACGGGACGGCAATTCTCTTAGAAGACTCATTCCTACTTGCCCTACGAACCAGAACATGGGAGATATTCATAATAAAAAATCTTCCTTCTTGAAGCACTCTATGACATTGCTGAATTATTTTTCTTAATTTTAATAAGTAGTCTTCGTAAGTTACGTATTCCGAGTATTCAGGACGTGCATTGTAATAGGGAGGAGAAGTAAAGACTAAATCAACAGCTTCAGTTGGCATTTCCAAAAGCAGTTCCTCTGAATCACCCCAACCTACCGTGTTTATCAAAGCAGATAATTTAGGGGCTTCACTTTTCGGAAGTTTTTTCTTTTTCTCAATTTCATCCTTTCTCCCCAACAGTCTAGATTCTAGAATTTCTTTTTGGGTAGTCTTTGACAAATCTATAAAGGAAGTTAAAGCATCAATAACCACTTCTCCTATGGAGTCTCCTAGCGAAGATTTCAAGGGCACTCTCCAAATATCATATCTATCATCTATCTCAGGTAAGCCAAAACCTATTACATTTTCCAGCTCAATTTGAACCAGATACTCTGAGGCAACTTTTTTAGCCTGATCAACGGTATTGATTCGATAGTTTTTTATTTTCCTGTTCATTTTAGTTGCTCAAAATTTGACTATTTTGTAATATTTTAAGCAAAAATAAATAATTTATACTACTTTAAACACATTAATCAGAAAAGATAAGTTTTTTTACATCATAGAGAGATTATACGATGTACGATAACCTCAGTTAATCCCTTGTTAAAGGAGGGCAAACATCAACTTTCTGGACAAAGGAACGTCTAAAATTAAAAAAATTAAATTCCCATGAAATATATTACCATTATTTTGTTCCAGCTTCTCAGCATGGCGGTTTGTGCCCAAAGCGGGGGAAGTACTTGTACGCAGCCTATGTCCGAGCTTCAGTTTCGGGAGTTCAAAACCCAGATTTCACGCCAGTTTAATGATCAGAATAAACTAAGTCTGGCTCAAAATACGCTTCGCAATAATTGCCTTTTGGCTATTCAGGTCAAAGAAATCACGCAAATGTTTGGGAATGATGATGCCCGGCTTGAGTTCGCTAAACAAGCCTTCAAACGTACTGTGGATAAAAACAATTTTTATGAAGTCTACGATGCCTTTTCCCGATTTTCGGTGGTATTTCGCCTGCATGACTCCATCAGAGCAGGTATGCGCCAGGGGGGTAATTTCTCTGATAATGATAATAACAACACGTATCCGCCTTACAATCAGGATACCCGTTTTCCGAACCTCAACTATCCCGATTATGCCAATTACAATGGGCGCAAAAGCTGTAATTTTCCAATCGCAGAAAGTGAATTCGAGCGTCTTTTTAGTGAAATGCAAAACCCCAGCTCACCAGGTCAAACTACAGATATGAACCGCATCAGCTCTTATTGCCTCTCTACAGCACAGGCTATGAAGTTTGCCACCCTGATTCAGCAAGAAAACATTCGTTTTGAGTTTTTGAGGAGTACTGTTTCACACGTATATGATGTGGATAACTATGTGGCTGTCAATCAACTGCTCACAAATCAACAATATAAAAATAGCATCATTTCCTTACTAACCCCAGGGACAACCTACAATCCGCCAACCAATACGAATACCGGCAATTGTCAGGTGCCGGATGAGGAGTTCAAAAAGATATTGGATCGTGTCCGTGGAGCTTCTTTTGATAGTGAAAAAATGACTACTGCTCAGACCATTATGAAAGCCAAAAAGTGCTTTACAGCCACCCAAGTCAGAGAATTGGTAAAGCTTTTTTCATTCTCCAAGAGTAAAATGGATATGGCTAAATTCTCTTATGACTATACCTCAGACAAGGATAATTATTTTGTTGTAGCCGATGCTTTCACGTTTGCAGGTGACAAAGAGGAGTTGTTCCGATTTATTGATAGCAAACACTGATCATAGTGTTTGACTTCTAAACTTACACCTGTAATAATAAGTGCTATATATCTTCATAGCAGGCGTATTTGGTCGTAATTTTGCGATATTTTTATATAAAATTACCACAAAATATGCCTCTATGAAAAGTTTTTTAAGCATAATTCTCTTTGTAATACTCAGCCTTGAAAATACCTTCGCCCAATGCGCCCAGATTGATAGCCTTTATCGCGTGCTCAGGATAGCCAAATCGGATACTGATAAAATCAATACGTTGAATAACCTAGCCCAAGAGCTAGCACTCATCGGCAAAGATGGTCAAGCAGCCTTCTACGCCAAACAATCGCTCAAAATGGCCGAAGAGGCAGATTATCCCAAAGGAATCGCCGATGCCCTGACGCATATCGCCAAAATGGACTACGCTGATATGAAAGACCTTGGCGAAAATATAGAAGCTTTCCAAAAAGCACTCTCCATCTATAAAGACCTCAACGACCAACCCAAAATCATACAGACACTCGAGATTATTGGCACTTATTACTACAAACACCTGGACGCAGAAAGCCATAAAAAAGCCATTGAATATTACAAAGAAGCACTCAGCTTACTCGAGAAACAAGGAGATAAGGAAAAAATCGCCCGTACGTATGAATCTCTCGGTACACTCTATGCCACTATTGAGGAAGATGAGCAGGCTCTTAACGCCTATAAAGCTGCCATCGATATCCGTAAAAAAATGGGCACGCTTGAACCCAGTGACGAAAGAATATGGATGAAATACAAACGCCTGAGCACCGTTGAGAAAAGACTACAGAAAACCAATGTATTTGTACTCATTATGGCATTTGGAAGCATCATCGCCGTGCTTTTGGTGGTCACTGCTTACAGCATTATCCAAAAAAATAAAGTACAGAAAAACCTGCAACAATTGGAAGATCAACTCCGACTTAGCAACAATACGCATTGACCTCCATTGTCTTTTTCAAGCTTTTAGTCTATTTTTGTGAATCTACCTTTTATACTTTTATGAAAACATACACATACTACTTAATCTTTGGGCTATGTGCCCTCACTTTTGCCTGTACCCAAAATCTGGAAGAAATTGAAGTCTCTTTTGGAGACAGCCCCGAAATACTGGGGGACTTAGATCTGCAAACGCTGATCCAAAATGAGGCTCCTTACGAAGATCTTTTTCACGCTGGTAATCACAAATCCGGATTTTCACAAGCCAAAATTATCCGAACTTTTCGCAAACTCTTCCCAGAAGCTCGCCTCGTGAATATGGATGACACCAAAGCACGCGGATTAGATACCTGGGTTTTTGACCTGAATATGGATGATGAAAGTGAATCCCGATTTTTTATCTCTAAAAAATCCGGCAAAATTTTTAAAATAGAAGCTCATTTTCTTAGCTTTAAAAACTTTATTCGCCCCGGTGATAAATTTGCAGACCCCGAAGAAATTCTTGAGAAAGCCCTGAAAGCTTTGCCAGGAAAAATCCTTTCTTGGAAATTGGAGCCGGACAACCACCACAATTGGAAGTATTATGTGATCGTACAATCCGACAATAAAATCTGGGAGCTAAAAATCAATGCCAAAAACGCTAAGATTGAAGCAAAATTCTGGAATTATACCTATCAGGAGCGACCAAAAGCTGGCACAGGCGTCGAAGCACCCACCGAAATTACCGACCGGGCTCTGGTAATGGTTCCCGGAGGTACATTGGTACAATCACACGAAGATACTTTGAACGGTGCTAAAATCTGGGAGGTGTTTGTAGAAACTCCCGGAGGTGCTGTAGTAGAGCTTCGTTTTGATCAGCAAAGCCAAACACTGCTACAAATTGAAGGCGAAAACGGACCTTTCGACTATGATGTGTTCCCGGAAGGTAATCTGCTTACCTTCGGAGATGCCCAGGATTCTGTAATCGTAAGTCGCTGTGGCACACTGGATTCCTGGAAACTAGAAAAAGACCCCGCTTATGAAAATAAATGGGTGTATAAGTTTTATTACCTTAGCAATGGCCAAACCTCCCGGGTTTTTATAGACGCTCTCTTTGAAACAGTCTTGCTTAATGAATGTAACCGTACAAATCCTGACCCTGAACCCGGAACCGGCAATGGAGGTAGTAATGATGATGATGATGACGACGATGATGATGACGACGATGATGATGATGACGATGATGATGACGACGACGATGACGACGATGATGATGATGACGACGACGATGATGATGATGACGACGATGATGATGATGACGACGATGATGATGATGACGATGATGATGATGATGACGACGATGATGATGATGACGATGATGATGATGATGAAGGAGACGGTGAGTAACAACAGATATGATATCATACTGAAACTAAAAAATTTCTCCTGAATATTTCTTTAAGTCCATCAAAATCAATTTTATCTGTGCATTTATGAGAAGGCACCATTGGATTCTAAATTTTGGTACTTTATGTTTGATGTTAGGGCTTAGTGCCTGTTCAGAGTGGTCGGTCAACAAAATCATTTTGGTGACCGACACTCAAAAAAAAGCATTGGTAGCACTAGAAGAACGATATACTGTCACCAGCTCCAGTTCCGGAGGAGGAATAAGCCATCGAAGCGGCTACACCAATTTTTTTTTAAAAACTTATAATCCTGAAACTGGGAAAAAACTCAAGTCTATCAAAGTAGGCGATAGTAAAGATCGAGCAGTATTCATTGCTCAGACCGGAAAAAAGCTTTGGTTTTATAGCAATTACAAAAAACAAGGCTTACATTCCAGAGATGCCCTGACCCTCGACATATTGGAGAATCAAAAACAGATTCTGGCTAAAAATCCTTCCTGGGGTGATGAATTTATCAGTGGTACTTTTAATACTGATTCGTATTATCAATATGATCCGTCAAATGGGATGATCGTTTTCACGTCCGCTTCGGGGCAGCTATATTCACTAGACCCTCAAAAAATCACTATTCAAGCCCTAAGCGAAAAACCTAAATCCCTGATCACTTCCTGTTATAGCAATCAGGCATGGATGAAAGATTCTTTGCAATTTAGCTTTGAGGGGAATCCCCGCAGCCACTTGATGATAGATAAAGTGTTTCTCCAATTGCGCTACGATAAAATCAATGAGGCTTTTAATGCTCAGGAAGAAAAACGAAGAGTTTTTCTGGATAATCTCTACAAGCAGAACGAAGCAAATACTATTTCTTCGCCCGATTATATCCGAATCCGTGATTCTGTCTATCAGGTACAAAGAACCGTTCAGGACTCGGTGTACAAACTAAGAGATACCTATTCTTATGGTGGAAAAAATAAGGAAGTATACCCTAAAATCAGTTTTCTCAATCCTTATTTTCTCATCAAACCCGGATTTTTTGAAGCCCAAGTGCTTAGTATTGAATCCGGCGAGATGATTTTTGTACTTTCGGATTCTAAAATCGGTGATGGCAAGGTATTTCAGATTACCGGAATAGCTTTGCACCCCAGCGTATCTGCCCTTTGGACTACCCAACTGGAAGACCTCCACGAGGATACCCGCAGCACGGGTGATCTGACTTCTGTAGATATACAGGACATTTACCTATATGTCGCCTTTAAAAAAGATTTGATCTGCCTTGATATGCGAAACGGACAGATCAAATGGCGAAAGCAATATGATTAAGTGCTTATTGCTTATTTCTTTTTTTCTTGTGTTAACTCCTTTATTTTCATTTGAAAACTATGGTTCTTTTATAATTTATGCTGAAATTAAGTAAATAGGATTCCCCGACAATGGATTTGGAAATGAACCTATACATTTTCAAAGAACGATTCCATAAAAAATAAGTGCATGCATCCATGCTTTCTTCTTTTTATTAGATACATTGCCACGAATGCACGAATAAATACAAGTATTCGTGGCAGTAAATTCTCTCCCCTGTGTAGTAGATATACATCTAAATATATTCACAAAATTCGGCAGACAACCAAAAAAATTATTAAGAACCCAAAAAATCCTTTTTTTCTAAAAAAATAAAACTATATTAAGTGTTTAACTTTACAAATTTATGAAATATATTTTACTCTTATTTTGGGTAGGACTTGGTGGATTTTTAAAAGCGCAAACCATTCCTCAAAACCCTAACATTACAGACTCCTACGGCAAAAGACAAGGGAAATGGACAATCCTCTATGACAAAGACTGGAACATCATCACAGAGCAAAATCAAGATACAGTTTCTTTTTACAGACTCATTGCTTACAAAGATGATAAACCCATAGGGAAAGTATATGATATGTATGCCAACGGCAAAGTTCAAATGGAAACAACCTTGCTGACCGACCGCCCTAAGGAAATCAATCACGGAGAAACGATCTACTATCGAACAGATGGCACTAAAGAAAAAATGCAGGTCTATGTACAGGGCACCTTGGTAGATGAATTTATTTACAATCAGGATGGCAGCCTGATTGTCGAAAACTGGCAGGGCTTGGACTCCTTGGGCACACTTTACAACAAACAAAAAAACTACGGCAAAGCTTATGAGGTCTGGGAAAGAGCCAAGCTCAAAGCCGCCAAAGCGTTTGGTAAAAAACACGAAAATTATGCTACCTCCCTGAAGCGATTGGGAGATTTTTTCTTTGACCTGGGCAGATACCCACAGGCAGAACCTTATTATCAAGCCGCCTCAGAAGTACAAAAAGAAAGGGTAGGTGAAAAACACCAGGATTACGGCAAAGCCCTGAATAGTATAGGCTCGGTGTATGTTCGTATGGGTAACTATGCTCAGGCAGAGCTTGTTTTCCAAAAAGTACAGGAAATATACAAAACATCCTTAGGTGAAAATCATCTCTTGTATGCCGGAATTTTGCATAATTTAGCAGTACTGAATTATGACATCGGCAAATACGATGTCTCTGAAAAATATGCCTTAGAGTCGCTGAAAATTAGAGAAATTCTTGTAGGCAAAGACCATGCAGATTATGCAAACTCCTTGACCCTCCTGGGTAATTTATACAATTCAAGGGGCAATTATGCACAAGGGAAAACCAGACATGAAGAAGCATCCAGGATTTACAAAAACAAAGAAAACTATTTTTATCCAAGCTCACTGGGCAACCTAGCCATTAGCCACCACTATCTTGGCAATTATACAACGGCAGACAGCTTGTATCAAGAAGTACGGGCAATCAGTGAAAAAACAAATGGAAAAAAACATCCCAATTATGCCCGAGCATTGGCAGATTTGGGAGGGCTTTATAAGGATATGTATAAGTTTGATCAGGCTAAGGCACTCATGCTTGAAGCATTACAAATCCGTAAGGAAATATTTGGAGATAAACACCCTCAATATGCACGAACCCTTTGGGCATTGTCGCGCTTGTATGTGGCTATGAATGATTATGCCCAGGCAGAAACCTTGCTCCTGCAAGTAATCCAGTTACACAAAGAAACCGTAGGAGAAAAAAATCTTCAATATGCCAATTACCTCGGAGATTTGGCAACCCATTATCTTAGAATAGATGATTTTGTCCGAGCAGAGCCTTTATTCTTGCAGGCCCTAGATATTATTAAAGAAGTAACAGGCAAAAATAGTTTAGACTATGCCGGATACCTGAGCAATTTGGGGGTTTTGTATTATAATGTCAATAATTACCCAAGAGCAGAGCAATGTTATCAGGAAGCCCTGGCGGTCAGGGCAGCCCTTTTGGGCAAAGAACACCCAGATTATGCCGCTTCTCTGGTCACACTGGGCAATCTTTATGAGAGCCAAGACGATTTTTTAAAAGCCGAAACCGCTTTAAATGAGTCCGTTCAGATCTATCTAAAATACGATGGAGGGAGAAGTAGCGATTATGCCTCCGCACTAAACGCTCTGGGAAATATATACAGAGAAAAAAAAGAATACCAAAAAGCAAAGGATTCATATCTTCAGAGCATCACCGTTCACAAATCCATACAAGAGCAAAAGAATCCGGCTTTTGCCACAGCCTTAAATAACTTATCACTCATATACCGGGCTGAAAAAGAGTATGCTAAGGCTGATTCTGTGATGAGTGAAGTATTAGATGTCACAAAAACAGTATTGGGCGATAATCACATCAATTACTATATCTTTATACGGAATAAGGGAATCATAAAGGAAGAATTGGGAGATTATGAGGCAGCTTTTCAATATTATCAGCAAGAACGTGATTACATCCAGAATCGGGTTACGAATATTTTTCCTGCTATGTCGCAAAAAGAAAAAGAGCTCTTTTTTCAGCAAGTAAGAGTTAGGATGGGATATTTGGCAGGGTTTGTTTTCAAATGTCTGGAGAACAACTATATAAATAAAGTCGGGTGGCTCTATGATATTATTTTAGACAACAAAGGAATACTGCTCAATACACAAAATAAAATTCGTGATCGGATATTCGCCTCTCAGGACAGTACCCTTTTAAACCTTTACCAAAATTGGCAAAACAAGCAAAATACCCTGGCACAGCTCTACCAAATGCCCCTAGAAGAAAAGAAGAAAAGAGGATTGGATGAAATACAACTGGAAGAAGAGGCAAACCGCGTTGAAAAAGAACTCTCCCTAAAATCGGAAATTTATGCAGGAATCAATGACAAAACCCGCTATACCTGGCGGCAAATACAGGAAAAACTCAAGCCCAGTGAAGTATCCATAGAAGTTCTTCGTTTTGATGTAAAAAACTCTATTGTGGACGGTTCTCTAGTTGAATCAGACTCCGCTTTTTATGCTTTTCTGATCTTGACTTCCGAAACCAAAGATAACCCCGAATTACTGGTACTACAAGATGGCTTATGGATGGAGGGTATTTATCTGCAAGAATACAAACGTAATATCAATGCTCAAAGACTTGACAAAAGCTCCTACAATCGCTTCTGGGTACTTGTTGAGCAAAAAATCGGAAAGGTAAAAAAAATATATTTTTCCCCGGACGGCGTGTATCATCATATCAATCTGAATACACTCTGGAATCCTAATACACAAAAGTATCTTCTGGATGAAGTAGAAATTCAAATCGTAGGAAATACCAAAGATCTTATTACAGAAAATATACAACAAACCAAGCCTACAAGTACTTCGCTTGCCGAAAAACAAGCCGTTTTGTTGGGGCATCCCAAATACGATTTGTCCGCCGACCAACATCAAACTATCAGTCAGAACTTTCAAAGAAAACGCGGCGAAGTACAGGAATTTTATACAGTAGGTGAAGAAATCACACAGGTAAATTGGCAAGACCTCCCAGGTACCGAAGTAGAGGTGCAGAATATCCATAATCTACTCAAGACCAAGGGCTGGAAATCTACTATGTATGTCAATGAAAACGCCCTGGAAGAAGTCATCAAGCAAGTCCAAAGCCCTGCAATACTTCACATTGCTACCCATGGGTTTTTCCTCGAACCCATCAAAAAAGCAACAAGAAATAGCGATAGTACACAGGTTTTTGAGGCTACCGACCTTGATTTTGATATTGAGTCTATTCAAAATACAACCTTTGGGATCAGTACCTTAAGTAAGCTGAAAAGTAACCCGATGATGCTTTCAGGCTTGGTGCTTACCGGAGTAAGTACCTATGCCAAAAGTTCTGAAAAATACCAGAGTGAAGACGGCATCCTGACAGCTTATGAAGCAAGTAGCCTCAACCTAGATCATACCGACCTGGTCGTATTATCTGCCTGCCAGACAGGAGAGGGAGAAGTAGTGAATGGTGAAGGTGTATTTGGTTTGCAGCGTGGTTTTCAGACTGCCGGGGCAAAGTCTATCCTGATGTCTCTCTGGAATGTTTCTGATGATGCAACCCAGGCCTTGATGACCCTGTTTTATGAAAATTGGATCAGTAAAGGACAAACGAAAAGAGAAGCATTTAATAATGCACAAAAAAAACTAAGACGACAGTATCCCTCGCCTTTTTATTGGGGTGCTTTTGTATTGATAGGAGAATAAAGACAAGAACTTTTCTGTCGGTGTTTTTAGCCAACAAGCACGAGGCACAGACCGTTGGGGTGTAGCCAATATCCACCCTTCTTTGAGGTGTTCCTAAGGATCAATTCAAAGAATTCCATAAAAGGAAAGTTTGAAACTTTCCAGCCGAAGGCTTGGGACGTTCTCAGCAAGAAAGCCTAAGATAAAATATTCTTTGTAAAATAACTGGATTTTTACATAAAAACCCGAAAGCCTCTAGATGCAGAATTCGGGTGTATGCTTTGCTTCTTGAGCAGCCTACGGCCTTTGCCTTCGGCAGAAAACGGACGCTTTCTAAATACTTGGCACAAGGAAATCCTTGCGCCAGGTTATTTTTTTTTATTCAGTTCCCATCCTGGCGCCAGAGGGGGGGGGGACACCTACTACTACTCGCTCTACTCGTTTTAGCGTCTCGCTAAGACGCTTTGCAACGTTTGTGCTGTAATCAATTCTTTCACAAACACTTCATGATTCATAAAAGGTCTTAGCGAGACGCTAAGACCAGTATTGGGGGGGGTCATAGTACTAAATTCTGTTTCACAATATTATATTCTCCATCAATAACTATTAAATAACCTCCTACATGTTTTAAATCAAGAAACCCCTCGTAGGATACTGCTTGAAAATCAGTTGCCATTGCAATGGGTAATTTTCTACTTATACTATCTAGTAATAAAAATCTATTAGATGTGTCAATCAATTTACGAATCTCGGGGTTAAAATTATTGTAAGATGCTATTAGTATATTGGTTTGACCAAGATTATCCAGAGATAAAAGTACGAATATTTTATTTTTATCAAAATTATGCTCAAAGATTCCAACTTTATAAACTTTATCTACCCCATTTGCAACTGCTTCTTCAATATGTTCAGGATATTTATACAGTATCTTTTTTTGAAGAATACAAGTTTGAAGAAAAAACATAAAAGTTAATAAAATTACAAAGCAAATAAGTTTATTTTTTTTTAAAATCTTCATTCTATCTTCTATTAACAGGTTTTAATGTATTTAAAGCATCTCTCAATATACTAAAGTTGTTATTATACACATCAGAAGTCTTAGCAATATTATCAGTAGAACGAACTTCCCCCCCGCTGTGCTTAGTTTGCAACTAAGCACGAAAATTACGTGAGTCTGCGACTCACCTGCGAAGCAGAAGGCCTTGGCGCACCTGAGAGGCTTGTTTTGGAACAATATTCAGCATTATTCCCTGCTCTTTTAAGTAT
>JANRIC010000095.1:0-49429 GCA_033765345.1 Microscillaceae bacterium | reverse complement strand
AGGGGTGCCACTTTTATTTTTGCCATTGAGTACAAGATTGGTACTCCCACATTTTGAACAAGTATGAATAGTTGTTATCATTTTTAGTATAGTTTTCGGAATGCAAATATAATTAAATCAGTTAATTTTTAACATTACCAATTATGTATAACCACAAAACCCTATTTTCATCCTAGTGAGGAGTCGGGTGCAAGGGGTTGGGGGTACAAGTTTACATCCTACAAAGTACCATTTTCATCTATGTAAAGAAAAATCAAAAATCTTTACATATACCCGACCTTATGTAAAGAAAAATCAAAAATCTTTACATATACTCGCTTCAAAAATCACATCAAACGCATATTCAGATGAAAAAATGGTTGAAAAGAATCGGAATCGGTGTCTTAGTACTATTTGGCTTAGGAGCTTTGGGCTTTCTAATTGTCCATGAATCAATCCCCACTGGTGAGGCGGGCGAAAAAGCTGATGCCTTAGCCCGTAAAATGATGACCGCAATCAATGACGAGGCCTGGAAAAATACCGAAGCCATCCGTTGGGATTTTGGTGGCCGTCACAAATTACTCTGGGATCGTAAAAGGCATTTTGCCCAAGTAAGCTGGGACGAAAACGTAGTACTGATTAATAATCACAATATGACAGGTATTGTCAAACAAAAAAAATTTGACAACAAAGAATCCGATGAAGAACTCATCCGAGAAGCCTGGGAAATATGGGTCAATGATTCCTTCTGGCTCAATCCGGTCTCCAAAGTTTTTGATCCCGGAACCATCCGTAAACTCGTAAAAATGCCCGACGGTAAGGAAGCCCTGCTCATTACCTATCAAAGCGGCGGAGTGACACCAGGTGATTCATACCTTTGGATTGTGGACGAAAAAGGGCTGCCCACTGCCTGGAAGCTTTGGGTCGATATTGTGCCCTTCGGAGGTTTTCGTTTTTCTTGGGAAGAATGGGTAACACTTGCCACAGGTGTCAAAGTGAGTACCTTTCATCACAGTACTTTGTTTGACCTGCGCCTAAGCGATATTCAGGCGGCTACTACATTGGCGGGGCTGGTAGGAGCGCAAGATCCCTTTGCAGAATTAGAGTCCATTCAAAAACAAAAACCCTAGAACATAAGGCATAGGATACAGCTTGTACCGGACTTTTCTTTTTTTAAGGGCAGAACTTCAAGGTTGGTCTATCTTAGCCCTACTTTGAAGCTTTTTTACTTCAAAGCAGGGCTATAAAACCCTATACCCGACTCTACAGACTTAGTAATACCGCCCGATCATTGGATGATCTACGATGATTTTTTTGAGTTCGAGAGGATTGATGGCTTCTTGTTTGGAGTAAATGCGCTTTCCACCTGGCTCAATGAGTACGGTGTAAGGTAGTGCGCCGTCCCACTTGGGATCAACAATCTCGATGAGGGCTTCTTGGTTATCTTTATTAAAAATATAGTTCTTGAGGGCAGAATGTTTTTTCTTGAGAAGCTTAAGGGCTTTTTCTTTCTGCTCAGGTACATCAGCACTGAGCGAGATAAACTCAAAATCACGATCCTTGTACATGCGGTGTATCTGCACAAACTCAGGATACTCGATGATACAAGGTCCGCACCAGGTAGCCCAGATATTGATGAGGCGGAGTTTATCGGTTTTATTGGCGAAAAGCTCTTTGAGTCCTTGCTCGTCGATATCCTCGAGGCTTACTGGGGCGGCTTCCCATTCTTTGTTGACTTTGAGGGTATATTCATTTTTCCAGCCCCATTTGACGGAGCAACCGAAAGTCTTGGTTATTTGTTCTTTGACCTTTTGGCCGGCAAGGAGCGCATCGAGAGCAGCACGAATATCTTCGGAATTGCCTGTACCGGGTTTTTCGGAGTTATCTAGGCGGCCGGCGTACTGTAGGGTTCGGTTTTCATCAAATACAAAAGCGTGGGGAGTAGCTACGGGTCCATATTTCATAGAAATGGCTTCATTATCCCCATCGTAGAGGTATGGGAAATTAAACTTTTTGTCTTTGGCACGAATGATCATTTCTTCGTAGGTGTCGTGCAGGTCGGTGTAGCCACATTCCTCCTCAAGGAGAGCCAAAGGACTATTGGGAGAGATGGCTACCACACCTACGCCTTTGTCTTGGTAGTCTTTGGTGAGTTGAATCATACGGTCTTCGTAAGCCTGCGCCGTGGGGCAGTGATTACAGGTAAAGATGATGGTCAGAATTTTATACTCCTTAAAATCGCTAAGTTGGTAAAATTTCCCGTCCACTCCCGGAAGTTTAAAATCTGGAGCTTTGGCACCGATGGGGAGCATTTTGATTTCTTCTTTGGGTTGGGGTATCACCTGTGGGTTGGCGACAAACTTAGCTAAGTCCTGTTTACCAGTATTTTCAGTAGAGTCTTTAATATTGGCAGTGTTGGTATCTTGTTTATCCTGATTACAGGCAAAAAACAATAAAAGACAAAGTACCCCTGCGTAGGTTTTTAGTATGTGTCTCATGGAGTAAATTTATAAAAATAATCCTAAAATTTTTAATTTTTTAAATATACACAAAGAAAGAGGAGGATGAAGAATTTTTGGAGAAATTTTTTTGGGGATGGCTATGATGCTGACACAAGCAAGGACGTAGAATTTTTAAGGGTGTTTGGGGAGGGAAATTATCCTGACTTTTTTCTCCACCAATGTCTTTCCGCTATTTCTCGCTTGCTGATAAATTTTTATAGAATCCATGCTGAACCTTTCTTCACTCGAGGAAGAAAGACCTTCTGCTTGATAGCTGCTGCCACAAACCGGATTATACTCCACCATGAAATATAGAAGGGATTTTAAAGTTTTCATCAGTTTTCCAAACTTGCATTATTTTGATCTCGATGTTAGATCCCTCCAATCCTATACCCCACACTCACTCCTCCAAAATAATTTCTGGGTAATCCTGGATAATAATAGCGGGGGGCATTATTGCCTGCGCCAACGGCATTGATCAGCAGCATGGAGGCATATTGTGTATCAGTCAGATTTTGGATGCCTCCAAAGATATTGATTTCCAGGTGATTGAATACTATTTTTTGAAAACCTGCCTTGAGATTGAGTAGGGCATAAGCATTTGCATACAAGGTGTTATCATCTTTGATCGGAATTTCATCAATGAATTGAAAGTTGATATTGCCATAAAATCCCAGTCGGCTTTGGGCATCCAGACCGAGATTGAAGGTATTGCGGGGCACGCCTGTGAGTTGATTGCCTGAAAAATCACGATCCTGATCTATGAATTCACTGAAGTGATAATCTGCCAGGGTATAATTGGCAAAAGCCTGCACACTGAATTTTTCAGGACGATTGTAAAGTGCATAGTTCAAAGCAACTTCCAGTCCGTTGTGGGTGGTTTTACCAGCATTGACACCCACGAAAGCATCTTCGGCAGTGCGGCGGGCTACGAGTAGGTTCTTGATCTGCATCGTGTAGAGAGAAATATCAAAAGACAATCTACCGGAAAATAAATTCCCACGGCTGCCGATTTCGTAGTTCCAGCCTGTTTCGGGTTGGATGTCGGGGTTGATCTGCCCGTTTGGGGTCAGGGTTTCGGCTACGCTGGGAGGCGAAAAGCCATGACTGGCTGTGGCAAATACAGCCAGATTCTCCCGGATTTTGTAAGTCAGACCTACTCTAGACGAAAAGATCGGATCAAAACCATACTCCCCGGATTGATTCAGGCTATCAGCCACGAAAAGATCCGTCAAAGTATAGCGGGTTTCATTGAGATTTGCCCCTGCTGAAAAAATCCAGTTTTCGCCAAATTGCCATTCGG
The DNA here is from genome assembly GCA_033765345.1 of Microscillaceae bacterium. Taxonomy (GTDB): domain Bacteria; phylum Bacteroidota; class Bacteroidia; order Cytophagales; family Microscillaceae; genus JANRIC01. Next base: position 45,646 of record JANRIC010000095.1, on the reverse strand, counting down.
AGCTTAGGAAAAGATTGTAATAAGACCTAATTTCTTCATTATCACTCAGGATTGCCCCTTCTGTGCGGTTGTTGTTTTGGTAGGTGCGCCAGTGGTACCATTCCTTGAAGTATTCTCCTCCCAAGCTAAACCGGGTTTTTAGATCACCAAAATCCGGGTTAAAGTTCAGTGAAGTACGAACACCATACGTTTGATTGGCTTCTCGTAGGATATTAAAAGGGCGAGGCTCGTTAGAATTTCTAAAACTGCCAAACAAGCTACTTGTGACAGACCAATGAGAGTCAAAATCATGCTCCAGAGAAATGCCCATCAGCAATTTTTCATAATCTTCAAAGCCTTTGGATTGTGCCCAGGTAAAAGCTGCTGCTCTAGGATTATTCACAAAAGTAAGACTATCGATCGAGCTGGGGATAAAAGCTTTTAAACTCACCAGGTTTGCAAGAACAGTCACAGAGGTTTTTTCATCCGGGAAAAACTGACCCAATACCGTCAAAGAATGGCGATCATATTCATTATTTTCCCGGTAGCCATCGCTGTGGGTTTTGCTGTAAATAAGGTTCAGATTGGATTTATTCCCCCCGTAGCGGAAACTGCTCACATTTCGCCACAAACCATAAGACCCGAAAATATTTTCATTTTTCAAGCTTGTGCTTTGGAAGTCTGCTTTTTTGGTTTTGAGGTTGATCGTGCCACCCAACCCTGCACCATAAATGCTAGAAGCAGGTCCTTTGATGACTTCTACCCTATCGATGATTGCCAGGTCAATGTCTTCTACGGAGGTTTCGCCCTCGCCGCTAGTCAGCGGGATGTCATTAAGGTAAGCCCGGACTTTATTGGTAGAAAAAAGCGAGCGTGAACCTATGCCACGAATCACAATGCGGTTGGTGTTCAGAGTACCTGCGTGCATATAAATCCCTGGGACACGGTTGAGGGCAGGCGTGATAAGCAGGTCATTGTCGCGGTGGAGTGCCTGCTCGGTGATCAATGATACTGCCGCACTGGTCTCGATGAGTTTTCGTTCGGATTGGTAGCCCGTCACCACGATTTCGTTCAGTGCGAAATGGGAGGCTTTAAGTCCGATACTCAGGAATTCGCTACCTTCTTTTACCGCAATGGTTTGTTTTTCATAACCCAGTAAAGAAACTTCCAGATTGGCCGCCCAGGCAATTTCAAAATAACCGCCCGCGTCTGTAGTAATGCCTTGTTGGCTTTGGGGGTTGTAGATGGTAGCTCCAGCGAGTGCCTGATTATTGGAGAGATCGTAGATTTTGCCTTTCAGTAAGCTTTGAGCCTGAACAGTAAGAGACAGAAAAAAAAATCCTAAAATGTGTAGAATTTTGTGCATATAGCGTTCTTTTCCGATGAAATTATAATTTACCAAAGATACAATAGGGAGGTAAATTGAATTCAATTTTCGGTCAAATTATTGTATTTCCGAGAAAGATAAACGGCTTAGGCAAATTATCCGATTGAAATTCAGGATTTGCTAGTGTTAAACAAGTCAGGCTGTTCATTCAAAAACATGCTTTTTATCTTCAATATTTATACGTTACAATGCTAAAGGTGAAGGTACAAAGCCGGGCGGTCTTTTATATTTGCATTACATTTTTAATACTGCCTCCTAGGCTTTTAATAAGTCCGAAGTCCCTCTTTTTTTATGAAAGCTATTGAGCAAGTGTTCTGATGATTTCCAAAGAAAGACCTGTGTATAAGCTTATTTCCTCTGGTGCAAATCCATTTTGGAGCATTTTAAGTGCGACTTCTAACTTTCCTTCTAACTTTCCTTCTAACTTTCCTTCTAACTTTCCTTCCAAGAGTAATCTTTTAGCCAGAGACATAGTCTCTTCGTGGGCTTCCAGAGATATTTGACTCATTGTATCCATAATTTTATCTTTATCAACATTACTTCCGTAGTACAAATATAATAATAAAGTCTGAAAAAACTTTTTCCCTTTTTCGGTTTTCAGCAGTTCATTGACAGTAGCAAAGATAGTTTTCAGATCATTTTCTAGTTGTTTTTCAAAGATTTTTTTCATTAGAAGTAGCCCTGTTTGTAAGGAAACCAACTGGAATATTTGTTTGATTTCTTCATCCTGAAAGGTATTCAAATCTGTGAGCAGATAGTCAAATTGTGGGAGAAAGCGAGCTAACTGGGTATCTAGCGCACCTTCATTTACAAAATATTGGCTTAAATCCTTTTTTTTCCATTGATTTTTACCGTGATAAAGGATAACCGGAATAATTGGACTGAGCTTTTCTTTTTGACTAATATTCTGCTCCCAGATTTTAAGCATATATTGCATCAATTGAAACTGAACAGGAATAGTAGGCTGAAAGCTCTTATGTTCAAATAACAAAGTGATTTTCAGGGGAATCTGTCCTTGATACAAACAATGATAGACCAAATCTGAAAAATACTCCTGAAGTTTTTCGTCTACAAAACTGGTATTTTCAAGCTCCAGAGAGTCAAAACTTAGATTTTGCGGCAATTCTTTTGGAAAGGTTTGTGTAATAAATTGAATCACTACCTCTTTTTCAGAAAAAAGCTCTTTAAAAAATTTATCGTGCGGATTTTGAAGGTATCTTTTATCAATTTCTTCCATAATTCTATCTACGTTTTTTGTCTAAAAACTCTTTTTTACTGAGGACCCCGTCATAAAAACAACTCCCTCACTTCTAGCCAGTTATTGACTCGATCAAATCGCTCCTCGTAAATATTGTGAAAAGCCGTAAAAAGTATCGGCTTACCCGAAAAAACTGCCAGGTGTTTCGGATGGTCATCAATGAGATAATCTGTAGAGATAATGCTTTTATTGCCGCAAAGCACCACCTGTTCGTGTGAAATAAAAGGGAAGTGCTCCTCAAGCCATTCCATTTTATCTTTGAGAGAATGTACATAGCGTGTGGCGGCCGTTACAATAAAAACTTCATAATAACGATTTAGCTCCGCTAACACTTCCCGGCTGTACTCGATAGGTTCCAAATCTCGAAAAAATCCGGGGCGATAAGGGAAATCTGTGACTCGCTCTAGATGCTCGATTGGCAGGCTTTGACTGAGGAATTTGCCTTTTATTTTTTCTAAATCTACCTCATACCCACTTTCTTCGGTCAATACCCGAATGACTTTCCCGGTATAATCCGCCAGGACTTCATCCATATCAACAGCTATTTTTTTCATCCTTCCTGATTTTGAATGTTTTTATAAAATTTATGCATTTGTCCACCTGTTTATGCACGCACGCATTCGTCTCCAAACTTATGGATTTTCGGAGAAAATATCGACCTTTGCAGCATGAATGAAAATATAGAAATTTTCGGTGCCCGCGAACATAATTTAAAAGATATTGATGTAAGTTTTCCGCGTAACAAACTGATCGTCATTACTGGCGTCAGTGGTAGTGGAAAATCCTCTCTGGCTTTTGATACCCTCTATGCCGAAGGGCAAAGACGCTATATGGAAAGTTTTTCGGCTTATGCCCGAAGCTTTATCGGTGATATGGAGCGCCCCGATGTGGATAAAATCAATGGACTCAGCCCAGTGATTGCCATCGAGCAAAAAACAACTTCCAGAAATCCCCGATCTACCGTAGGCACAACCACAGAAATTTACGATTTTTTTCGTCTTTTATATGCCCGTGCAGGGATTGCCTACTCTTATGTGACGGGTGAAAAAATGATTAAGCAATCCGAAGACCAGATTGTAGATCAGGTACTTAAAAACTTTAAAGATCAGAAAATCAATATATTAGCTCCTCTTATCAAAGGACGTAAAGGACATTACCGGGAGCTCTTCGTGCAAATCCGCCGGATGGGCTATACCAAAGTACGTGTAGATGGGCGAATACTGGACATTATACCCAAAATGCAACTGGATCGTTATAAAATTCACGATATTGATTTGGTCATAGACCGCCTCACAATCAAGGAAGAAGACCGCTACCGGCTCACTCAGTCCGTTCAAAAAGCACTCAAAGAAGGCAAGGGAATGATGGCTATTCTAGAGCATAACCCAGCGGCTTACGAAGGTTTTCGTGAAGACCCCAACGAACGTAAAGATGGACGTATCGTGGCTAAACCGCTCCCCAAAGATGACCGAGAACCAATTTTTTTCTCCAAATTACTGGTTTGCCCTAGCTCTGGCATCTCTTATGATGAGCCTGCTCCGAATATATTTTCTTTCAATTCGCCCTATGGTGCCTGCCCAACCTGCCACGGCTTAGGCGCAATAGAAGAATTCACCGAAGACTCGATTTTCCCGGATGAAGAATTGAGTATTAGCCGAGGAGGCATCGCCCCTTTGGGTGAATATCGGGACATTTGGGTATTTAAGCAGATTGAAGCTATTCTTAAGCACGAAAAACTGAGCCTGACTACCCCCATTCAAAAAATTCCAGATCATATTCGTAAGGAAATTCTTTATGGCTCTACACGGACTTTTAGAGTGCATTCCGATAAATATAATCGTACGTATGACTCTAAATTTGAAGGTTTAATCCCTTATTTTCAGCGTATATTGGAAGAAGGAACCGATAAATCGGCTGAATTTATCAAGGATTTTGTAGTGACCAATACCTGCAAAACCTGCCATGGCGCACGCCTTAAAAAAGAATCGCTTCACTTTAAAATAGATGAAAAGAATATATTTGAGGTAGCCCAAATGAATTTTGAACAAATCAGCGAATGGCTTGATCATTTAGAAGAACGCCTGGAAGAACGCCAGCGCATCATCGCCGAAAATATCCTCAAAGAAATCCGCAAACGCATTCGCCTCCTACTGGACATCGGCTTGTATTATCTCACGCAGGATCGCCCTCTGAGAACTCTCTCCGGCGGCGAAGCCCAACGTATTCGCCTGGCTACCCAAATCGGTACACAGCTGGTAGGCGTTTTGTATATCCTAGATGAGCCCAGCATTGGACTGCACGCCCGCGACAATTACAAACTGATCAAATCGCTGAAAGAATTACGGGACTTGGGCAACTCTGTCATCGTGGTAGAACACGACAAAGATATGATGCTCGAGTCGGATTATATCCTGGATGTAGGCAAAGGTGCTGGTGTACACGGCGGGCGCATCGTAGCACAGGGTACACCCAGCGAAATCATGAAGCAGCAAAGCCTTACTGTAGATTATCTCAAAAACCATCGAAAAATTGAAATTCCTAAAAACCGCAGAGAAGGCAACGGAAACCAGATTGTACTTAAAGGTGCCAACGGGAATAATCTCAAAAATGTGACGATGACCTTGCCCTTGGGCAAAATGATCTGTGTAACCGGAGTTTCGGGAAGTGGCAAATCTACCCTGATTCACGATACGCTCTTTCCGATTCTGAATCAGCATTTCTACCGTGCCAAGCGGCAGCCCCTGGCTTATGAATCGATTGAAGGGCTGGAGCATATCGACAAAGTAATCGAGGTAGATCAATCACCCATCGGTCGAACACCTCGATCCAACCCAGCAACTTATGTGGGCTTTTTTACGGATATTCGCTCCCTGTTTGCACAATTGCCAGAAGCCAAAATCCGAGGTTATAAAGCCGGGCGTTTTTCTTTTAATGTCAAAGGGGGGCGTTGCGAAGAATGCCAAGGTGGAGGTATGCGCCTGATTGAGATGGATTTCCTACCGGATGTTTATGTAGAATGTGAAACCTGCAAAGGCAAACGTTATAACCGGGAAACCCTCGAGATTCGCTTCAAAAGCAAATCAATTGCCGATGTACTGGATATGACCGTGGAGAGAGCCGTAGAATTTTTTGAGCATCAACCGATTATCAAACGAAAAATACAGGCTTTGTTTGATGTGGGCTTGGGTTATATTCGCCTGGGGCAGGCCTCCACCACACTTTCGGGCGGGGAAGCCCAGCGGATCAAACTGGCTACCGAACTCTCTCGTAGAGATACCGGAAAAACATTTTATATTCTGGATGAGCCTACCACTGGATTGCATTTTGAAGACATCCGAATCCTGCTTGGGGTACTCAACAAACTGGTAAAGCGAGGCAATACCGTCCTGATCATCGAGCATAACCTAGACGTAATCAAAGTATCCGATCATCTCATCGATCTGGGTCTGGAAGGAGGCACCAAAGGCGGAGAAATTATTTTTAGCGGCACGCCCGAAGACATGATCCGAGCTAATATAGAAAGCCATACAGCAAAGTTTCTGAAAGTGGAAATGGAGGGACAATAGATAGAATGATTCAAAAATAGGCTTCCTGATTCGTCCGCCTTCTGGCTTGAGCAAGAAGCCTAAGAACAAAGCGATACGCCCTCGCTGTATTGCTGATAGCCTTCAGGTTGATCGGTATTAGGTATTGGGTTTTGGGAAGTTTTTTCATGGAAGTTGATCTTCAAAAAACAAGCTAAAACCCAATTAGCTAAGGTTATGGGGTTTTGACCGTATCCCCTGCCCTATTTTAGGCTGATTTTAGGAGAATAGAATGCTAGGCCTATTTGGGTCTGTGCCATTAAATCAACGTAGTTTTATGAAGTTTAAAATCAGCTTGTCTTCTAGGCTTTTTTTTCTTAAATTTGATAAAATGAATTTGTATGGAAAAAATAATAGAACCCCCAATTCTTGAAAGCAAAGCCATTCCTGAGTATCTGATTTATGAGGTCATAGATGGAAAACCTTTGTATCGCAAAGGCTACCGAGAAGTATTAAACGGCACAAAAACCAAAGCAGAAATTATAGGAAGTAGTATTTTGCAGTCATATCTTATCTCAATTATCGTAGAATTTTTGATGGGTAAAATTCATAAAGAGCAATATAAAATTTTGTATAATGAATTAGGCATTCATTTGAGCTTGCATAACAATTTGAGTACAGACATTGCCGTCTTTAAGCGTGAAAACTTAAAAAATAAAAACCTATCCACCAAATACGCAGATTTTCCCCCTGAAATAGTGATAGAAGTAGATGTCAAATTGGAAGATAATCAAATGAACGATATAGATTATTTCCAAAGCAAAACCCAAAAGTTATTGGATTTTGGCGTAAAAAAAGTAGTATGGTTTAGCTCCGCCAACCGAAAAGTACTGGAAGCCCCCCAAAATCAAATCTGGACCATAGCCAACTGGGATAAAGAGGTAGAAATATTGGGTGTGCATTTTTCACTTGCACAACTTATTGAAGAAGAAGGGTTTAAGATTGGAGAGGAGGGCTAATATAAATAAGCCTAAAAATAGAAAATAAATATAATAAAAATAACCCGAATGAATGAAGTAAATTTATTGCAAAGAATTACCCTTCTGCCCGATGTCTGCAACGGTAAGCCTACTATCAGAGGTATGAGAATCACTGTTCAGACGATTCTGCAATTCCTCTCACAAGGCGATTCCGTAGAAGATATTCTTTCAGCCTATCCTTTTCTGGAGAAAGAAGATATACAGGCTTGTGTTGCATTGGCATTAAAAGGGCTGGAAACTCATAAAAACGAGTATCAATTGATGATGTGACGACAACACTATTTAGATTTTTGGTAGACGTGAATCTTCCTAAATTTTTCAGTTTTTTTAATGAACCAAATTTTCTGTTTGTGTCGGATTTGAGCCTTACTATGACCGATACAGATATTTGGAATTATGCCTTAGCACAAAACCTTGTGATTCTCACTAAAGACACGGATTTTTACAACAGATGTTTGCTATCTGAAAGCTCTCCTAAAATTGTTCATTTCCAGATAGGCAACTATTCTCTCAAGCAACTTCACACCTATTTCACTCAAAATTGGGGGAAGATAGTAGCCGAGCTGCCAAATGCACGCCTGATAATTGCCCAGGAAAATGAAATTGAGGTGATTCTATTTTGAGATATTTGACACGGTGCATCAAGAATGAGATTTTGTTGTGGGATTGTTTGTTTTTTTTGTTGGGAGGAGGTAGATTTGTAACAACTTAATCATACAAGTATAGGATGTCGCTGACATCATAAAACTAAACCTTGATTGATTATGGAAAATTTCGCTAAAAAACTCTCTCAAATTCAAGATACTTCTTTGAAGAATATTTTGTCCGTTTGTCATACTCAATTAGAAAATGAGTATAAGCAAAATGTTCAATCTTTTATATCAAATCTTCCCACCATTGATTTAATTAAATCTGCTGGAATCTTTTTAGAAAAACAAAGTGCCTATTCAAAATTACAAACAAATTTTAAAGAAGATTGGTATGAAATAAAAGTGCCTTATGCTCAAACAAATAGGCAGCAAATCTATCTGTCAAACATAGAATGTATCAACCGTCTGTTTATTGATTTATTTTTCTTAAATTATTTCCAGACAAACTTAAGTGAAAACACCACTACATTTGATATTCAAAATGAGCAAAAATTTGTGAATTTAATTCAATTGTTTTATCAAAAAGAAGCCCTCAACAATTTTATTGATTTTTTAATTTATGATAAATGGGATTACAAAATTGAAAACCAGCATTTGAAAATTGAACCGAAGGATGATATTAGCAAAATGAATTATTTGAGGTCTACCACCGTAAATTTTAAAAAAAAGGCTGAATTAAATTATATTGATAAATTCATCGAGACTTTACTCTCAAGCAAAATTCCACTTAATATTCTTTCTAAACAAAGGTTTCTATTTGCAGAAACTTTCTCAGGATATAAGACAGATTCAAATACACTTACTATGGATTTGAATAATGCAAAAGAATTGGTTGAAAACTGCCATTTGGATTTTGAAAGAGAATTTTTAACAGAACAAATGTTATTTGGCAATCATCATTTGAGCAAAGACGAGTTAAAAATAATTTTGACAAATAGAAAAGAGTTAAATGTAAGTAATATGCTACGTATTGGTATTTTATTTAAAAGAATATCGAGACTTTATATAAAGCGGATTGAAAAGGCTGTTGAAATTGAAGAAAATCGTGAAGATGATCCAATGTTACGAACAGCTATTTATAAAGAATTAAATTTAAAAGCTATTTTAAATCAGAATAATCATGCAGAACTTGAAAAAATATTTAAAGAGTTTCAAGATAAGAAAGAGCAAATACAACAAGAAATTGGAAATAGTTCATTTCAGATAAATCTCAATAATAACATCTTCATAGTCGAGCTCGATAAAGAAGAATTGAAAAAAATTATCAAATCTGCTTTAAACCTACTTGATTGTTCAGAAATTGAACGGTTTTTTGAAATTTTCAAATATGAGCCTGATTTACAAAGCAGAACTACTCGTTTTCCAAGATTAAACTTTCAATCATTATTTATCCTTGATAATCAAGTAGTCTGGTATCCAAATATGTGGGCTTTTGTGGGCATTGCTGAAAAATTGTTTGAAAGTTTATTAGATAAAGGCTTGATTTCACTTGATTCTAATTCTCCAATTTCTACAAAGACTGAAAATTTCATAAATGAAATTTTTAAAAATGCTGGTTTTTATTCCTTACCACTTATTGATAATAACGAATCGCATAATCAACAACTTAAAGATCTAAAAAATCCGAATGATAAAAAGATAAAAGGTGATTTAGACGGTGCTGCTTTTGATAAAGAGGAAATAGGAATCCACTTTGAGTTGAAATTTACTGGAATAAGAAATTATATTCAATTAAAAGATAAATGGAAAAATGATAAAATTTTAGATGCAGCTAGTCGCCAAATTCCAAATATCAGGAAGTTTATAGATGATTTTCCTGATATAATACGTCAAAAATTCAATCTCCCAAATGATTTTGAAATTGACATTAACAAAATTGCATCTTTCATAATTTCAAATTCCTTTGACTACGACCACGAAGAATTTAATGGATATTTAAAAATTAATTTATTGGAGTTGATGGTATTACTGACTGACAAAGAAATTTTCTTGCATGAATATGAAGACTACTTAAAAATATGGATAAAGCGGATAAAAAAGCAAGGAAATTCCCTTGTACCCAAAGAATATTTAGTGTGGGCTGAAAATAAACGAGAAAGCCCTTTTTTGAATAAATCCAGTCATGAAATGAGTTCTCAAGACTGGGTAGTAATTAATAATTTTGTAGATAAGAACAAGAAACCATTTTGGAAAAATCCAAATGAGAAAACAATCAAAGAGTTGGTGGAAAACTTAGAAAATAATGTAGTTTTTGACTATTTAGATGATTTGATACCCGAAATAAACTATGGTTCAATCAAAATTGGAGATTATACTTTCCAGCTTCCAAATGTAGCTTTTGAATAAGGATGGAAAACCTATCCTATCAATTGTAAGGTAGGCTTTTCTGGTTTTTAAAAAATAGTTTAGGCGAACTCGCTGAGTTCATTTTAACCTAAATTTTATTTTATGAAAAATCAGATTATCCCCTCTCTCAACTTCCACCTTTACGAACCCTGCAATATGCGTTGTGGGTTTTGTTTTGCGACATTTCAAGATGTGAAGCAAAGTGTGTTGCCCAAAGGTCATTTACCCAAAGAAAAGTGCATTGAGTTAATGCACTGTATTGGCAAAAGTAGACTTTTTGAGAAAATTAACTTTGCTGGAGGTGAGCCTCTACTATGCCTCTGGCTTGGTGAACTCATACAAATTGCCAAAAGTTATGGCTTAACGACCTCGATTGTAACAAACGGTACAAAACTAACGGATGCTTGGCTTTCTGAAATGCAACCGCATCTGGATTGGATAGGCTTGAGCATTGACAGTTTACTTGACAAAGTAAATTTGCTTTCAGGTAGGGCTATCACAGGCAAAAAAGTATTGAAAGAAACGGATTATCAGGCTTTATGCTTGAAAATTAAAGGCTTGGGCTATCGACTCAAAATCAATACTGTAATTCACCAATTCAATTGGAAGGAGAATTTTTCGGGATTTATCACTGAGATTCAGCCTGAACGCTGGAAAGTTTTCCAAGTATTGCCTATTGCAGGACAAAATGACATTGCCGTAGAAAGATTCTTAATTTCCGAGGATGAATTTCAAGTATTTATCCAAAGACATCAGCAATTTACTTGTCTTGCACCAGAAAGTAATGAAGCGATCAAAGGCTCTTATTTAATGATTGATCCGGCAGGTAGGTTTTTTGATAATTCAGAAGGTAAGCATCGCTACAGCCAGCCGATTTTAGAAGTTGGCATTGAGCAATCTATTCAAGAAATTGGTGTTGATTATAGCAAATTCCTTGAGAGAGGCGGTTTGTATGCCTAATAATTACCACATTTTCCAAATCTCCAAGATTTGGAAAATGTAGGGCATTTAATTTCTACCTATCGCGCCAGGCTTTGATGATGGCTTGTAAGAATTCTTGTTCGGAGCGGTATAGTTCAGCCAATTGGCGCACGGTCAGGACTTCCAGCAGTTTGGTTTTGACTTCCTTATCGAGTTTGAATTCTTTTTCCCGAAGCTCAAACATCTGATCAATCGAAGCTTTGAGCTGCTCGTCGGTAGCGGCCATACTGAAGCCGCTTTGTTTTAGTTTTTGTACTTGTCTTCTGAGTTTGATGCGTTCTTGGGTATATGCATCGTATACTGGCCAAAACTTTTCGGCTTGTTCTTCGGTCAGATTAATCCGATTGGTGACAAATTCTTTTTTAATTTTTTCAATTTCTTCTCTTCTTTCTCCCAACAAAGGTGGTTGTGCCAGGACAAAAAAGCTCCATAAATTCAATAATCCTATCAATACGACTAGTTTTACGTTCATTTTTGTGATTTCTTAATTTTTTTTGAGTCAAACAATTGATCAAGCTCTTTGAGTTCTTGATCACTGATTCCCTGGTAAAGGTCTTCCATATCGCTTTCGAGGAGCAAGTCTGGTAGAAGATTCACTGCCGCAGCCTGTTCTGTATCGAGTAGTGTCTCTAAGATTTCTTCCTGGCTATTGGGCAGAAGTTGTAAATATTCCTCAATGGCTTCTTTGGGTACTTCTTTGAGTGCCTGATAGGCCAATTGAGAAGGTTGAGGTATTTCTGTAGCCTCTTTTTTGGGTTTTGTCAGGTTTTTATCGGCTAAATAGGTAGATTCTTCAGATTTTTGATTTGAGTCAATAGCTGGTGATTTTTCTTTAGTTTCATTTTGGCTAATAGAATGTTCTTTGGAAGACTCCGTATTTATCGGTTTTTTATGTTCAAGCGTTACATTTTCTTGTTGGGGTTTAAGAATCCATAGTTTCATACCACCATAAAACAAGGCAATCAGTATCATAACTCCGACCAAGGTATAGACCCAAGACCTTTGCAACAGGTAAAAGGGCACCAGCGATTTTTGCGGCTCGGTGATTTTTGCCTGGATTTTTTGGCTCAGTTCTTCAAAATAATTTTCGGGTGTGCTGAATATATTCGCTTTTGATTCTGAGTCCAGAGCCTTTGTATTTAAGGCAGCGATTTTGTGTTGAATTTCTTCGGGAAGTTTTTCAAAATAGGATTCAGGAATCAGGAATACCTGCTGATGAGAGATACTTTTTTCCAGACCAATTACGTATTCATTGATTTTTTGCTGAATCAGTATCGGTAAGGTCTGAAAATAGCCCTCCGGCACACGGAAAATCCGCTCTTTATTGATGTCTGCTATGTGTATCTTATTTTTCATACCTTATTTTACCCCTGATTCTTAGATAAATTTTGTGTGAAATGGTTTAATTTTTATGTCTGTTTTTTTTATAAAAACGCCGTTTTGTCTAAGTTAAGCTCTATTGAGGTAAACTTCAATTTTTTTGACGGCTAAATGATAGGAAGCTTTCAAAGCTCCCACGCTGGTACCCAATACTTCGGAAATTTCTTCGTATTTCATTTCATCAAAATATTTCATATTAAACACCAACCTTTGTTTATCCGGTAGTTTGAGCAAAGCTTTTTGCAATTTGATCTGCACTTCGTCACCAGAGATGTATTCGTCGTGGTCTAGCTTGTGGCTTAGATTTTTATTGACATCCACCAGCGGGATCAAGAATCTTTTACGCTTTTTATTCAAAAAACTCAGGCATTCATTGGTGGCGATTTTGTACATCCAGGTATAAAGCTGTGAATTGCCTTGAAAATTATCCAAGTTTTTCCAGATTTTTACAAAAATATCCTGGGTAAGGTCATTGGCATCGTCGTGGTCGATGACCATTTTGCGGACGTGCCAGTAGATTTTCTCTTGATATTTTCGAACCAGACGATTAAAAGCAAAATTTCGGGAATCGGGCTGTTTAAATTTCTCGAGAATTTCTTGATCTTCCAAAATACTTTCCGATACTTTGTTCATAAATTCGTGCTGTAATTTGACCATTAGATACAAACAGATTCCTATGGTTTAATCCGGGAAGATTTTTTTGCCATAAAAAAAATAAATTTTTGCTATTCCCCACGCAAGCAATACGCCTACCAAAGCTCCCACCAGAATATCAAGCGGATAATGTACACCCAGATAAATACGGCTGTAAGATACCAATGTCGCCCAGCTAAACAAACCGACCGCAAAATGCAGGTGCTTTCCCAATAAAAGCCACAGAAACGTAGCCGTTGCAAAGGCATTGGCAGCATGAGAGGAAGCAAAACCAAATCGCCCACCTCGGTATTGATGCACAATGTGCACGGATGCCCGAATTGCTTTGTTGTGACTAGGACGAAGCCGCTGAAAATAAGGCTTCATGATATGTGAGGTCAGCCCGTCACTCAGACTAATTAACATGACGAGTGTAAGCACAAACCACCAAATCCTTCTTTTGAGCTGCCTGAAAACCAAAAAAAGCCAGTAAAAATAAAGCGGCAACCAAATCAAAGTACCACTGAAGGCCAACATCCAGGGGTCAAGCTGGTTTGTGTGGAGGCTGTTGAGCCAGAGGAAAATGTCTTGATCAAGCTCCAGGAGGTAGGGTATCATACGTGTAATGAGCAGCTATTTGAGAATGAGAGATAAAATTTATACAAAAATAAAGCTGTTAGCTCATTTCTTCAAAAGCTTTTTTCAATTACCTGCGACTTGTTTCGTGGCTAAAATCTATACCCTAAGCCATAAGTAAATACAATATCAGGATTATTTTGAGAATTGATATTGTGTACCAATACCGGAAACACCCATTTGCCGACCATAAATTGCATTCCCATCCCAAGCAAAGGGCTGATTTGAGTTTGGTCATAAAAACGTATCGATGGGTACATCCCTATAAATAGTCCTAGCTTATTGGCACTCAGCGTAATGCCTGGACCTCCGAAATGCACAAAAAGATTGTCTTTGATGTCTGTGGAGGCACTTATTTGTCCTTTGAAGCCCCATGACAGCTTGATTTTGCGTTGGGTAGCCGTAGAATCTTTGTCTTGTGCCTGGGTGTATACGTAGGAAAACAGGCTTATCAAAAATATCGCCCAGCAGCGTGTACTTAATTTCATCAGTTGTTTTATGTTATTGGCTGTATAAAATTTAGCAAATATTATACTTTTAAGAGTCTTTTGGAATACAAATGATGCAAGGAAATAGGTATTTTGTTTTATAATAAGACTAAGTTCTACCCACCATTGTTTAGATATTACCTTGACCAGGGCAGCTCAATCCAAAAAGTGCTTCCTTTGCCCAAGTCGCTTTCCACGCCTATTTTGCCTTCCATGGCTTCTACAAATTCTTTGGAAATGGCCAGCCCCAGTCCGGTTCCCTGAGAATCGTTGGGATGCAGACGGGTAAATTTTTCAAAAATCTTTTTTTGGTCGGTAGGTGCTATTCCTTCACCTTCGTCTTTGACCAGGATTTTGATACCCTCGGAGGTATCCTGGGTTCTTATATGGATAGCACCTTGTTCAGGGCTGTGTCGGATGGCATTCACCAGAAAATTATTGAGTACCCAGATACTTTTCTGAAAATCAACAATTACTTGCTTGGAATCGGTCTCGAGTTGGGTAATAAGGCGTAATTTTTTATCGTTGACCAGGGGCAATACTCCTTCAATGGCTTTTTGAATCAGCATTCTTGGATGGATGGTACTAAGCTGTATATCCATAGAGCCGCTTTCAATTTTGGCCATATCCAGAATTTCGTAGATTGTTTGCTGGATACGTTGGGTGTTTTTCTCGATAGTCTGTACCAGGTCTTTTTGTTCGGCGTTGATTTTGCCTATTTTTTCATTGAGCAAAAGATTGGTACTCATATTGATAGCCGCAACCGGGGTTTTGAGTTCGTGTGAGAGGATGGCCATAAACTGTGTTTTGGCGAGGTCTTTCTCCACAAAAGTAGTAATATCACTCAGGATAATCACGTGGCCGGCAAGTTGCTGGATTTCTTCGCCTGTGGGTCTGACGATGATGTCTACAATATTTTTAGCAAAAAGTTTTTCGCGTCCATCGACCACAATTTTTACGGGAGCATACTTTTCTTCCTCCCAGGATTCAAACCCAATCATCAATTCCTGAATCAGATTGGATAAAAGAGAATTTTGAACGGCTACATTGGGAGCGTATTTTCCAATAAGATTTTCTTTAGAAATATCCAGTAATGTTAGGGCTTTACGATTGGCAAAAAGGATATTTTTATTTTCATCCAGCCCGATGATGGCATCCTGCATTTGATTGATTACGGCATCAATGCGGCGTTTTTCGGAAAGGATTTGGGCGTAGTTGCTGTGTTCGTATTCGTAGAGTTTGCCTGTCATTTGGTTGAAGGCCAGGGCTAGAGTACCGAATTCATCCTGGGTGATTTTTTGGATTTTATGTTGGTAATTTTTCCTTTTGATTTCCTCAATGGCTTCATTGAGTTGTGCAATAGGTCTGGTGATCCAGCTAGGAATCGCGCTAAACAATCCCAGAGAAATCAAAGTACTGCTGATGACGATCAGGGTCATATAAACAATCACTTGGTTCGCAGTTTGATCTACCACTTTATTTTTACGGATGAGGGCATCGGTATTCAGGGTATAAATCTGGTGTGTATGCTGCTGCATACTGAATATTTTCTCAGCGATTTTGCCTCTATAAATCGGCTTTGAAGAGCTATCCGCTCTGGATATTAGAAGAAAATAAGTTTTTAGATGATCAAAATCCTCCTTGACCAACTCGCTGATAAGTTGTTCACCGGTTTCAGTAATGTTTTTTAATTGCCCATTCAGGTTTTTTTGGATAGTTTTTAATCCAGACTGAATTTTCCTTTGAGATTCTACCTCCTTTTGTTGGGTGGGTAAATGAAACTGAATTTCATTGAGTGCGATGTTGATATTTTGCATATACACCAAAGTCAGGTGATTATCCTTTAAGATCATTTGGGCATCATTAGCCAGGCGATTGAGGTAATATATCCCCAAAACCCCGATTATAAGGCTAATTGCAAGAAAAAAGGCAGTAATGAGTTTTAATTTATTTTTAATTTTCATAATCTTGGGGCTTAGGAGACAATAATTACGTCTATACTTCGGTTATTTACTTTTTTCATCAGTTTGTCAAAATAATTTCTTCCAGTGAGAGTCCTCCAAATACTCATGGTAGGCTTTCCGATGACCAAATTATTGATTTTTTTGTCCAGAGCAGTTTGAAAGATGGCTTCCGGGATGTTTTCAGCTTCTATTTTGATAACTCTCCCTCCTAGTTCGGTAACTCTTTTAAAGTTAGCCAGTAATTTTCTTTGCGTGGCAGTATTTATGGTATTGGGGTTTTCGCGTTTGGTTTGCACATACAAAGCGTACCAATCGGCCTGGTAATGATTGGCTAAGAGGGCAGTTTTGCGAATAATCTTTTTGGCACCTTCGTCATAAGTGCTGATACAAGCCATAAATCGCTCAATTTGCATTCGAGGTTGGGTGGGAATTTCGGTTTCAATTTTTTTCTCTACATAGCTGGCCACCTGTCTGAGAGCTAAGTCACGGAGTTGTAAGATTTTCTCAGGTTGGAAGAAGTTATCCAAAGCTCTTTGAATGCGTTCACCTTTGTAAATTTTCCCAGTTTTGAGGCGGTTGATCAGATCTTGGGAAGGCAGGTCAATGTTGACCACCTCATCAGCATAATTCAAAAAACTGTCAGGAATACGTTCACTTACGTCAATACCTGCAATTTGCTTCACTTTATCAGCCAGACTTTCAAGGTGTTGGATATTAAAAGCTGTGATGACATGAATACCTGCTCTGATTAAATCTAGTACATCCTGCCAGCGTTTTTCATTTTTACAACCGGGGATATTGGTATGCGCCAGTTCGTCTACAATCACAATTTCAGGGCGTTCGAGCAAAATAGCATCCAAATCCATTTCCTCCAATTCTCTGCCTTTATAAAATACTTTTTTTCGGTGGATTTGCGGAATACCCCGCACCAGTGCTTGGGTTTCTTCACGCAGGTGAGTCTCAATAAAACCAATTTTGACATTAACCCGAACCTTAAGGAGTTCGTGTGCCTCTTGAAGCATGCGATAAGTTTTACCTACTCCGGCAATCATCCCGATATATACCTTTAGTTTACCTTGTTGCGATTTTCGGATCAAATCCAAAAATCTTTCCGCAGAATTACTCATACAACTTACTTTTATGAAAGACTTATAAAAGGTATACCATTTTGCGAATACTTGCAAGAGTGGTTTCTTAAAGCATTGTTAATCAAATCATTATAATTCAAAAGGATACCAATCCACGGGTAGCGAAAAAAATTAACCCTTCGAAAATGGAAGGGTACTTTCCCGAAATTAAAAAGTTTGGAGAATCCACACCTAGTCGAGATGTTCGGTTATTGGAAGAATTAATATTCAAGCCAAAGTGGTTTTCTGAAATTTAAGCATTGAATCATTTTCTGGTAACTTTGGAGAAGTCAATTTAGCAATTTCAGACTTTAAATACCTCGGCGAAGTATTTTTTCTACTTTTGAGAAATTAAAAAAGGTCTTAGGCAAAGTTTTTAATCATTTAAACCCATAAAAAATAAGTATTTATCGAGTTTTCCTAAGTTATCAGTAAATTTGTATTTTTTCATTTCCTGAAATTGTGTAATTTTTGTTGAAAAACCTTTTAATATTTGATATTATGGAATGTCGCATTGGCTGTGCAGCTTGTTGTATTGTCATTTCAATCAGCTCACCGATTCCAGGTATGCCTGAAGGCAAACCAGCAGGAGTTCCCTGCATCCATCTTAGCCCTGAAAGACATTGCGGGCTTTTCGGCAAGCCCGAACGCCCAGCAGTTTGTATCGCTTTTAAGGCTGACCCCGAAGTCTGTGGAAGTACCCACGAAGAAGCCTTTGCGTTGCTTTACAAGTTGGAACACGAATAAAATTATGCTTTAACGCTAGAATTACTGCTTTTTTCTTGCAATTGACTATTGACTAAGCCCACGCCGTAGATTATCACAGATTACTGCTGTAGCCATGGCTACATTCAGTGATTCTGCCTGACCAAATCGGGGAATCGTGATTTTGTGGCGAATGGATGCGTGCAGGTTTGGAGAAATCCCCTGTGATTCATTCCCCAAAAGGATTGCTCCCCCTTTGGAGTCAAAATTTACTTCGTGAATATTTTGCCCTGTGAGCAAAGCACCATAAACAGGCATGCTGTCACACTGCCGAAAATACTCTCGAAGTAAGGTATACATCATTTTCACCCGCATAAACGAACCCATACTGGCAGCAATTGCTTTGGGGTTGTACAAGTCTACGCTATCCGGCGAGGCAATGATTTTGTGTATCCCATACCAATCGGCAATCCTAAGAATAGCTCCCAAATTGCCGGGGTCCTGGATATTATCCAACAATAAGATATATTCTCCTTCTTCCCAATACAAAATTTTTTCTTCAAAAAAGGGCAAAATCGCCAAAGCACTGTCATTGCTTGTCAGGCTACTTAACTGGGCAAGTAATTCAGGGGTAATCACCTCACAATCAACACCTCGCGAATGAATCAGATAATCATTTTCTTGATAAAATACTTCTGTGCATAAGATTTGTTCAATCTTTAGAGAAGCTTGAAGTGCTTCTCTGACGCTTTTTTCACCTTCTACAAGAAATGTTTGGTGCAATTTTCGGAATTTTTTTTGATGTAAAGAACGAATGTGCTTTTGTCTGTTTTTTGAAATCATAACATCATTAAAATTTTATGTGTGGGAAGAACCCGGATGACCTATTTTCTTATTTATCTTTGTCTATTGGTGTAGCCCTTATTTTAAACAAGCTATAGTGTCAAAGATATAATGCTTATATAAAAAAACGCACCGCTTTGTATCTGCACAAAGCTCTTTTTTGAATACACAGCACGATTTGATACGCCCTGAAATAAACCTGAAATAAATACATGTCACCGAATTTAAGTAATATTTTGTGTATAGATACCGACTAAATCTGATTTTTTTATCGCTTTTATTTTGTAATGCCTGCGTAAGCTCCAAAATGTGGCCAGAAGGGAAATACCTTTTGCATGAGCAAATCATCAAGGGCAATTCCAGTGCTTCAAGTGAAGGCCTTTCTTTGCTGCTGCGCCAAAAACCCAACCGGAAAATAGGGCTTTTGCTGCCTTATGTCTGGACTTATAACCTGGGTGAAGCCATTTTTAAACCCGAAAAAGTACAGAAAAAAATTGAGCAAAAAGAAGAAGAATTCCGCAATAGAATCATAGAAGCACAAGAAGCTTCCCAAGATAAAAAAGTAAAAAGACTTAAAAAAAGACAAAATAACAAGCTCGAAAACCTCCGTGTAAAACTCAATGAAGGCAATTGGCTGATGCGATCCGTGGGTGAAAAACCCGTTTTTATGGATAGCACCGAAGCCAAGCGTGCTGCCGAAGAGATGGTAGAATACTTGCAAAGTAAGGGTTTTTTCCAGGGAAGTGTATGCTACGAAACCCGTCACGTACTCAAAAGACGACTGAGCGTGACGTATTTTATTGAAGAATACCAGCCGACTTATTTCGGTAATCTTACTTATGCAAGCACCAGCCCGGATATTCACAAGATACTGCTGGATAATCAAGAGTCTTCGCCCGTCCAAACCGGCGAACCCTATCAAGAAAGCAAAATTTCTGCCGAACGCTCCCGAATTGAGAAGCTGCTTCGCGATCAGGGGTATCTCTATTTTAGCAGACAATACGTGAATTTTCAGGTAGATACCCTACATTTTGCCCCGGATAGCAGCCAATTGGCAAGCCCACAACCCGAATCTGCCTCAGAGATTCCTAAACGCCTGGCTCATATCACTGTGATCATCAATAACCCCCGTGAAAATACACACCGGGCTTTTGTGATTCAGGATTTGTTTTTTCATCTGGTCAATACAGCCCCTGGAGGGCGCACCGAGGCTTTGGATACACTTACTTCCAAAGAAACAGATATTCAATATGTGTATGAGAAGCGTCTCACGCCAAGATACTATAAAATCCTGGACACAAGGGTGCGATTCAAAGAACAGCAAAAATACAGCCTTAGCAAAACAACGGATACACAACGCTCGCTGGGTTTTTTGGATATGTTTAAGTTTGTCAATATCAACCCCGATACTACCTCAGGGCATCTTGATATACACATTTATACAACTCCTATGGATAAATATCAAATCACTGATGAAATTGGCTTTAATGTGATACAGGGTTTGCCGGGACCTTTTATTAATCTTTCCTTAAAAAATCGCAATACTTTTGGCACGGCTGAAATTTTCGAGAATAGTTTGCGTTTTGCCATCGATGGGCAGACAAGTTTTGCGGCCGATAATGCTTTCTACAGTAGCCAGGAAATCGGCTTCAATTCATCATTGACCTTCCCTAAAATTATTTTTCCGATCTCCAAAACGCTTCGAAACCGATTTAGCGAATATAATCCTACCACCCGCCTTAATATGGGCTTCAACTACGTCCGTCGCCCTGAATATACCCGAACCAGTCTGGCAGCTTCTATTTCATATAAAGGTCAGTTGGGTTTCTCTACCTATAATATTACGCTCTCCGACCTCAATGTGGTCAATACCCGTGATATCAGCAGTCAGTTCCGAGAACAATTGGAGTCGCTCAATAATCTTTCCATTCTACAAAGCTTTAGCCGGGCACTAGTAAGTAGTATATATGCGACCTATACCTATAACAATAGCCTTGGAGACGAACGGCAAAGGTCATTTTTTGTCAGATACCTCATAGAAGGTGGAGGATTATCACTCAGCTTACTCAGAAGAAGCTCTCTGATTGAAAATAATAATATCTTCGGTCTGCGGGTTTTTCAATATTGGCGCATCAATCCTTCCTTTCATTATTATCAACCGCTTGGGCGTAAATTCCATACATTGGCTTTTCGGGTGAATATCGGGCTTGTGCGTCCTTTTGGTCTTTCTAGCACACTTCCTTACGAAAAATTCTTTTTTGTGGGGGGCAGCAGCAGTATTCGAGCCTGGCAGCCTCGAAGGCTTGGCCCTGGTTCTTACCGGCCCAATGTCAATGAAGACGGAAGTTTTGACTATCGTTTTGAGCAACCCGGAGAAATCCTGATTGAGGGCAATGCAGAATACCGGTTTCCAGTTTTTGGTTACGTGCGAGGAGCTGTTTTTGTAGATATTGGCAATATCTGGACATTCCAGGAAGACCCTGAAAGACCCGGCAGCCAGTTTAAATTTCAAAATTTCCTCCGAGAAATAGCCGTGGGTTCAGGTTTGGGAATCCGCCTAAACCTTCCTTTTTTATTGTTTAGGCTGGATTTTGGGCTGAAAGTCTATGACCCTGCCCGCAGGTCTGATCGGCGCTGGGTCATCCGAAATTTTAATCCGCTCAAACCTTTTGACGACGATCTGCTGGTCTTAAATATCGGGATTGGTTATCCTTTTTAGTGTTAGACCAATAGTCCATTGTTCGTAGTGTTAGGTCAATAGTCCATTGTCCGTAGTCAATAGATTGATCAGTGTGTCAAAATGTAATTTTGTATTTAATTTAAGATGTAAACAATTGAATATTAGTTTATTAAGTAGTTGCCTATAATTAGTTTATATCATCTATTTTCATAATTAATTAATAACCAAGCAATTGTATTGCTATGGACTATAGACTAATTACCATGGACTACTTTGAGATATTTTCTTTAGAAATTTTTCAAGAAGCTGATCAAAATCATTTCTTTCCACGGCAAACACCTTTATTTATGCTGAAAATTTTACCTGATGAAAAATAAAATTCAGGTTTTTGCACGTAAAAATAGACCCTTTAAAGTCAAAATAATCATCAAATCAAATAATCCTCAGTTTAGATTAATTATATGCCTGATAAACAAACCATTACATCATTCTTTGAGCATCTCCAAGATACCATCTGCCAGGGATTGGAAGAAGCCGACGGAGGTGCCGAATTTCAACAAGATGCCTGGGAACGACCCGGAGGCGGCGGAGGAAGAACCCGTGTAATCCAAGATGGAAACGTACTCGAGAAGGGTGGCGTCAACTTCTCAGCCGTATATGGAGAAATGCCCCAGGCTTTGCAGGAAAAAATGGGCATGGTCGGAAATACATTTTATGCTACCGGAGTCTCTATCGTCTTACATCCTAAAAGCCCTATGGCGCCCATCATTCACATGAATGTGCGCTATTTTGAAATGAGTGGCGAGCAAAACCGATACTGGTTCGGTGGGGGAATCGACCTAACCCCCCACTACGTCGTCAAGGAAGATGCTCGGTACTTTCATCAGGAGCTTAAAAAAGTGTGCGATCGCCACCATACTGAATTTTATCCGCAATTCAAAAGCTGGGCTGATGACTACTTTTATATCAAACACCGCAAAGAAACCCGCGGCATTGGTGGTATTTTCTTTGATCGCCTCACCGAAACAGAAAGCTTTGGCAAGGCGCAGATTTTTGAGTTTGTCAAAGATGTCGGTTTAGCCTTTGTACCCGTTTACAGCCAGTTGATCCAGAAAAACAGAGACCTCCCCTTTGGTGAAAAAGAAAAAGACTGGCAACTGGTTCGTCGGGGACGCTATGTAGAGTTTAACCTAGTACTCGATCAGGGGACTAAATTCGGATTAGAAACCGACGGGCGCATCGAGTCTATCCTGATGAGCCTCCCCAAACAGGCCAACTGGTACTACAATCACCAGCCCGAAGCTGGAAGCAAAGAAGCTGAAACTTTAGCTTGGTTAAAAAAGGGAATTAATTGGGTTTGATTTTGAGTGAAGTGTAGGGTGATGCAGTCTTGGGTTAGGATTTAAAAATAATTCGCTTTAAATTAGCTAAAAGCAAGATTTCTTTTGTGAAAAACCTTGTTTTTAGCTAATAAAGGGAATAAAAATCCGAACTATGACCGAAACCATTTTAATCATCGATGATGAAAAAGACCTACGTAATCTGCTGACCCGCACCTTGCAATTAGAGGGTTTTGAGGTAATCAATGCGGAAAATGCCCGGCAGGCACTCAAAAAAATCACTCAGGAAGAGATTCATGTAGCCATTAGTGACGTAAAACTCCCTGATCTCAACGGCATCGAACTCATCCGGCAGATCAAACAAATATCTCCCCAAACCGAGGTTATATGCCTCACAGCTTTTGGTAATATCCCCGATGGGGTCAAAGCAATTCAATTGGGGGCTTTTGATTACCTGACCAAAGGCGAAGAAAACCAAAAAATCATTCCTTTGTTGAATAGAGCCTTGGATAAAGCTCGCCTACAATTCAAAATCAAACACCTCGAGGCCAAAATTCATCAAAACTACGGCTTTGACCGCATTATCGGGAAGTCGTCCATTTTGCAGAAATCCATTCAACTAGCTCAAAAAGTAGCAGAAACCAATACCACCGTATTACTTACCGGAGAAACCGGAACTGGAAAAGAAGTGTTTGCCCATTCTATCCATACGCAAAGCCCCCGTAAACAACAAGCTTTTTTAGCCATCAACTGCAGTGCATTCGGCAAAGACCTGTTAGAAAGCGAAATGTTCGGACACAAAGCAGGTGCTTTCACCGGAGCACAAAAAGACAAAAAAGGGCTTCTGGAAGAAGCGCACAAAGGCACACTTTTTTTGGATGAAATCGGAGAAATGCCCTCGGATTTGCAAGCCAAATTACTCAGGGTGCTGGAAAACGGCACTTTTATCAAAGTAGGCGAAACCCAGGAAACCAAGGTAGACGTACGTTTTATTGCAGCTACCAACCGGGATTTACAAAAAGCTTCTGAAGAAGGCAACTTCCGACTTGATTTGTTTTATCGCTTGTCTGTTTTTCAAATTCATCTACCCTCTTTGAATGAGCGAAAAGAAGATATTCCTTTACTGGCGGAGTATTTTGCCCACGACATCTGCCTTAAAATGAACCGAAAACCCAAAAAACTTTCGCCCAACTTTATCGAGAGCCTTCAAAATCACTCTTGGAAAGGTAATGTACGAGAACTGCGTAATGTGATGGAAAGAGCCATTATCCTGACTGATACCGAACAAATCGAGGAGGATGTACTGCCTTTTGAATTTGTGATTCAGGAAAAATCACAGGTTTCAAAGGGCATTTTTAGTATGGCAGAAGCCGAAAAAGCCCATATTCAAGCTGTTTTGAAACATACTCAGGGAAACAAAACCCAGGCTGCCAGATTGCTGGAAATCGGACTTACGACTTTGTACGCAAAGCTAAAAGAATACAGCATTCAGTAAAATTGACCAGAACTCATCCCCATTTCAATTAACTTTTGACCTGTTTTACCACCCAATCCTGAATATTTCGTAATTCGGAAGAAAAGTTAAGCCCAATGGCATAAATCGGCAAAGGCTGGTTTTGGTAGCGTTGAAAGTATTTGTTTTGTGTGATTTGGGCAAGGGCTTGTTTCTTAGATTCATCCAATTTGAACTCAAAAATAAAAATGTTTTGATCGGTTTCCACTACCGTGTCGATTCTTCCCTGATTGGTTTGCACTTCGGATTCGGTTTTGAATCCCAATGCATTCATAAGCACGTGAAAGATCGTGTGATAGTAAGCTTCCTTTTGTAGATAAATCTGATAAGGCACATCAGCATATACAGATTTTAAGACCTCACAAAATTTATTCAGATCATTTTGTTTCAGAGCGTGGCGCAAAGGAGCAGTAATATGAGCATCTACCCGGTCTAAGCCCTTAGCGGTATAAGTGACCAGCAGATATTGGGCAAAAGCTTGTTTGACCTCCGTATTGGGGAAATCCAAGTGATACCAAAGATCGATGCCGTCTTGCTCTAATTTACTAATGGTCAGGTATCCAGTTTGAAAAAGTAAAGAAATCGGGCTTTGGTACTCTATATCCGTGGCATCGAGGATAAGCGAGCTTCCTGTAAAGTTTTCCAACTCGTGGATCTTTATTTTTTGTTCCCGAAGTAATTTTAACAAGAAAGAAGGTGTACCTGTATCAAACCAGAAGTTCTTAAATTGTTGGAGCTTAAAAAAACTTAGAATAGAAAAAGGATTATAAACCTGATGCACTCCGTCAAAAGAATAACCATTGTACCTGCTTTTAAGCCGCTCGACCAGCTCATCCGTATCCAAACGCATTTTAGAGGCAGTCTCCGTGATATGATCTTTGAAATAAAAAGCCAGCTCATCAGGCGTGTAGCCACAGAGCGTCACGTAGCTCTCAAAAAGGGAATAATCCAGAATATTGTTCAATTGCGAAAAAACAGATATTTTGCCGTATCTTGACACTCCTGTCAGGATAACCTGATGCAGATATTGGTCATTGGGTTTGAGAATGCCGTAAAAACCTCTGAGTATATTCCGATGCTGCTCAAACTTTTCATCATCGCCCAATACATCCGTCAATGCTTTATCGTATTCATCCACAATCACTACAACAGATTTACCCTGGCGTGCAAGCCCTACGATCAATTCGTTGAATTTACTCTGGGCATCTTGGGTTTTTAAAGGAAAATTCAACGTTTGGCTTATTTCGTCCATATGAAGGCTTAAACCTTCTGCAAGACTAATATCTACAAAAGAAACTTTACTCAAATCAATATGAATCACTGGGCGGGCAATTGTATCCCAATCAATTTTATCGTATAGATACAATCCTTCAAAAAGCTCTTTTTTACCTTCATACAGATACTTCACGGTGCTACATAGCAGCGATTTGCCAAACCTGCGTGGGCGACCAAAGTACATATATTTTCCTTCTTGGATAAAATCAAATATTGCTTTGGTTTTATCGACATACAGCAGTTTGTTTTCACGAAGAAAAGCAAAATCCTGAATCCCTATTGGAAGTTTTTGTAAGGTTTGCATACTCACATACATTATTTCAAACAAAGATACCCAAAAAACAAACAATGGCCAATAATCTTTGGAAGCCCATCTCCATGAGCACGCATAAGGAATCAGTATGTAAATATTTGAGATACATTTCCTTTCCAATCCCGCAAAACCCTTCGGAATCTGAATGATCAAGCATCTGTGTAACCGTCAGCAAAATAATTTTACCTAAGTTAATCAACTCATAGTCAAATCTTTAAAAACATTTCATCCTTGACTCATTCACCAAGGCATATCCTTTGGCATTCCCCAATTACATTAAACTTACAAAACGATGATTTTAATAAACGTGCTACTCCTGGCTGTTTTGGCCACGATTCTTTTTGTCGTCTTTTTTAAGACGATTGATTTTATGGACAAATTAAATTAAACAAAAGATGATCATTGCACTATTTATTTTATCTTTAGTAATAGCGGCATACTTGGTGTATGCCATTACCGACCCCGAAAAATTTTAATATTTAAAGACTATGCAAACCGAAATTTTAGGTATTCTCGTCATCTTTTTGCTGAGTGTGCTGCCTGCTATTTGGCTGGGCAGGTACATCAGTAGGGTATTCAAAGGAGAAAAAATCTTTACAGATTTTCTAAACCCCATCGAGAAGATGATTTTGCGCCTCGCTGGCATTAATCCCAATGAATCTATGGACTGGAAGCAAAACCTCAAAGCAATGCTTTGGCTCAATCTAGTATTCTTTGTGATTGCTTACCTGATTATGAGTCTCCAGGGCTATCAGCCCTTTTGGAATCCGGTCGGGCTGGGCAATTGGGAGCCTACCCTGGCTTTTAATACGGCTTCCAGCTTTACGACCAACACCAATTTGCAGCATTATTCCGGCGAAACAGGTGCCTCCTATTTTACTCAATTATTGTGTTTTTGCTGGCTGCAATTCGTCAGTGCGGCTACTGGAATTGCCGCTTGCGCGTTGCTGTTTGAAGGTTTGACAAACCGGAGGGCTACCAAACTAGGTAATTTCTATGTGCTTTTTCTCAAAAGTAATACACGTATTTTGTTACCTCTTTCCATCATCATAGCGGTTGCGTTGTTGCTTAACGGTATGCCCGCAAATTTTGAGGGTTTGCAGGAAATCACTACCCTGGAAGGTAAAAGCATTCAGGTAGCCGGAGGCCCGGTAGCTCCGATGGTAGCCATCAAACAATTGGGAACTAATGGAGGAGGCTATTTCGGTCCTAACTCAACACACCCTTTTGAAAATCCCAATTACCTAAGCAATATCCTGGAAAACATATCCATTTTATTGATCCCCATAGCACTGGTTTTTGCTTTTGGATATTACCTCAATCGCAAAAGACTGGCTTGGGTGTTTTTTGGCGTAATGACCGTGCTTTTTGTGAGTTTTGTGGCTGTATCGGCAGCCTCCGAGTTTGTTGGGAATCCTCATTTGGATAAACTGGGCATTGCTCAAAACCAATACAATATGGAAGGTAAGGAAATGCGCTTCGGTATCGCGGCCTCCTCCATGTGGGGTGTTTCTACTACCTCGACCTCCAACGGTTCGGTCAACTCGATGCACGACAGCCACACGGCAATTTCCGGTGGGATTTTTCTGCTTGATATGTTTATCAATGCCATTTATGGTGGTGTAGGCGTAGGATTTATCAATTTCTTTGTTTTTGTGATCATAGCCGTATTTATCGCCGGGCTGATGGTAGGTCGTACTCCTGAATTCCTGGGTAAAAAAATTGAACCCAAAGAAATCAAAATTGCCGCTCTGGTGGTCATTTTACACCCTTTGTTGATTTTGGCGGGTACAGCTTTGTCGACTTATATGATTGTTCAAAACCCGGATTACGGCTGGCTGGCGAATCCTTCTTTTCATGGATTTTCGGAAATGCTGTATGAATTTACTTCTGCTTCCGCCAATAACGGTTCAGGCTTTGAGGGTCTGGGTGATAACACACCCTTTTGGAATGTCTCCACCGGCATCGTGATGCTTTTGGGCAGATTTATACCGATCATCGGACCTTTAGCCATTGTAGGTTCATTGGCTGCCAAACAACCCGTACCCGAAACTTCGGGAAGCTTAAAACCGGATACCCTGGCTTTTGCTACTGTACTTATATCCGTCATTTTGATTGTTGCGGCCTTGGCCTTTTTTCCGGCATTGGCACTCGGACCTTTGGCAGAATACTTTTCCATTTAAAAAAACAAACAAATTATGACTTCTAAACAGGAAAATAACACTTTATTTAGTGCTGAAATCTTGATAGCGGCTTTACGGAATGCTTTTGTAAAGCTAAACCCTACCCTGATGCTGCGTAATCCGGTGATGTTTAGCGTTGAGATCGGTACGGTTTTGATGTTGCTCGTTTCCGGGATTTCTTTCTTTTATCAAGATGAACTTTTGGGTGAACCGGTCTACAATCTGCTAATTACCTTTATTTTATTCATCACGGTCTTATTTGGTAATTTTGCCGAAGCCGTTGCCGAAGCCCGTGGAAAAGCCCAAGCAGACACCCTACGCAAAACCCGTCAGGATACGCCTGCCAAGCGACTAACCGGAAGTACAAAAATAGACATCGTCAGTTCTTCTTTACTCAAAAAAGGAGACCGCTTCGTAGCCGAACCTGGCGATATCATCCCTACTGACGGACAGGTGGTAGAAGGTCTGGCTTCTATTGACGAATCTGCCATCACCGGAGAATCCGCCCCCGTAATCCGGGAAGCAGGTACCGACAATGACAGTGTGGTGGGTGGCACGAAGGTACTCTCCGACCGGATTGTGGTAGAAGTAAGCACTGAACCCGGAGAAAGCTTTTTGGATAAAATGATCTCACTCGTGGAAGGTGCTAATCGCCAGAAAACACCCAACGAGATCGCCCTGACTATCCTGCTCTCGAGTTTTACGTTGGTATTTTTGATTGTCATTGTCACGCTCAAACCTTTTGCCGATTATGCCCAAACGCCCATTTCTCTGGCGGCATTGATTTCTTTGTTTGTCTGTTTGATTCCAACCACGATTGGAGGTTTGCTTTCTGCCATTGGGATTGCAGGTATGGACAGAGCTTTGCGTGCCAACATCATCGCCAAATCAGGCAAAGCCGTAGAAACCGCCGGAGACATTGATACCTTGCTACTAGATAAAACCGGAACGATCACTTTGGGGAATCGTCGTGCTACCCGATTCATCCCAGCTGAGGGCATAAAATACGAAGATTTTGTCAAATTTTGCCTCCTAAGTTCCTTATCTGACAATACTCCTGAGGGTAAATCCATTGTGGAATTAGCCGAAAAAGAAGGAATCATTTATGAGAAAAAAATCCTGGAAAACGCTGAATTTATAAAATTTACCGCTGAAACCCGCATGAGTGGTATCAATCTATCAGATGGCCGACAAATCCGCAAAGGAGCCTGGGATGCGATCAAAAAATGGTCGGAACATTCAAACGAATCGCTCCCTTTTTTAGAAGAAAACACCCATAAAATCGCCCAAAAAGGAGGCACCCCCCTGGCTTTGGCTGTAAACCATGAAGCTTTGGGGGTAATTCAACTCGAGGACATCATCAAACCTGGTATTCAGGAACGCTTCGAGCGACTCAGAAGGATGGGCGTAAAAACCGTTATGGTGACCGGAGATAATCCGCTGACGGCCGAATTTATCGCCAAACAAGCTGGCGTAGACGACTTTATCGCTGAAGCCAAACCCGAAGATAAGATGAATTATATCAAACAAGAACAAAATTCGGGCAAACTTGTAGCAATGATGGGTGATGGAACCAATGATGCCCCAGCACTTGCACAGGCAGACGTAGGCGTAGCCATGAACAGTGGCACACAGGCGGCCAAAGAAGCCGCCAATATGGTAGACCTGGACAGCGACCCGACCAAGCTTCTGGAAGTGGTAGAAATCGGCAAACAACTGCTCATTACCCGAGGGAATGTGACCACCTTCTCGATAGCCAATGACGTAGCCAAATATTTTGCCATCGTTCCGGCTTTGTTTGCCATTACTATTCCAGGCTTAAATGCTCTGAATATCATGCAATTGCGCCCTGATTCAGCGATACTTTCAGCTGTAATATTTAATGCGATCATTATCCCTTTGTTGATTCCGCTGGCTTTGCGAGGCACTAAATATCGCCCCATAGGAGCTTCGGCACTTTTGACCAGAAACTTACTCGTGTATGGCTTAGGTGGTTTGATTGTACCTTTTATCGGAATCAAGGCCATTGATTTGATGGTAAGCTTATTTATATAAATAGGGGGCGGGTTTGAGGTTTTGTGGCTTATAACCAAAGACCAAACAAGTGATGCTCATAATTGGAATGATGAATATACTTGCGCCCCCTATTTGTAAAGAGCCGATTCAAAGTGATGATTTTTTATGCAATCTAAAACAAAAAGAAATCAATTTTATTCTCTTAATTAAAATGAAAACATTAAAATCTTCTCTTATTTTATCTATCATAACCCTCATTATCTTTGGAGTGTTATACCCTGTATTAATTTTTGGGATCGGAAATTTATTTCCCCAGGCGGCTCAAGGTTTTCCTCTTCGAAAAGATGGAAAATTGGTGGGTTTTGAAAATATCGGGCAGCCTTTCAGCACCCCGAAGTATTTTTGGGGAAGACCTTCTGCCGTAGATTATAATGCAGCAGCCACCGGAGGCTCCAACAAAGCCAATGATAATCCCGATTATCTGCAGCTTTTGCAAAGTCGGGCTGATACTTTGCTGAAGTATCATCCTGAATGGGAAAAATCCGAAATTCCTGTGGAAATAGTCACGGCTTCGGGAGGCGGCTTAGACCCACACATCAGCCAGAGAGCCGCCCTGATGCAGGTCAAAAGAGTGGCAAAAGCAAGAAGTATCTCTGAGAATCAACTAATTGAATTGATTAAACAAAATACCCAACGTGCCTTTCTGGGATTGCTGGGACCTGATCATATTGTTAATGTACTGAAATTAAATCTGGCACTGGATCAGCTAAAATAAATAGCTTATTTTGACTTGAATATACCTAAAATTTATATTATAATGAAACATTTCATAGCAAGTTATTTGATATTTTCTTTAAGTATAGTAAAAATATATTCACAAGGAATCGATGCAGCAACCGACTCAAGCATTGTGGAGACACCAGGTAAATTAACCATTGGGGGCTACGTAGATGCCTACTATGGATTTGATTTCGGTAGACCCAACGGAAACGACAAAGCCTACTTTGTATCATCGGCTCGCCACCACGAAGTAAATATCAATCTGGCTTACATTGATATTAAATATACCTCTGACAAGATAAGGGCAAGATTTGCACCAGGTTTTGGTACATATATCAATGCCAATTATATCAATGAACCTGGGGTATTAAAAAATCTTGTTGAGGCAAGTGCAGGGCTTAGAATCCATAAAGATATTTGGCTCGATGCAGGAGTTTTTGGCTCACCATACACCAATGAAAGTGCCATTTCTAAGGACCATTTGATGTATACCCGTTCGTTTGCGCCTGAGTATGTGCCTTATTATTTGGCAGGAGCAAAACTCACCTTGCCTATGGGCAATAAAGTAACTGCTTATCTGTACTTTTTGAATGGATGGCAAGTGATCAAAGACAACAATGACAAAAAATCATTTGGTTCCCAATTAGAGATACGCCCCAATGACAAGCTCTTGATTAATTGGAATACCTATATAGGTAGTGAACAATCGGACGCTGCCCCTGATTTTAGAACCCGTTATTTTACAGATTTGTATGTTATTTTTAATCCTTCTGAAAGATTCTCAGCCACAGCCTGCGTCTATTATGGTGTTCAACAGAGAGAAGATGATTTGGGGGAAAGTTCCAGCTCTGAATGGTTTAATGCCAATATGATAGGCAAGTACAACTTTACTGATAAATTTGGCATTTCAGGAAGGCTTGAATATTTTTATGACCCTGAAAGCGTGCAGATCACTCCGGTTACGGATGTGGCTGGATTTAGTTCGTACAGCGCAAGCTTATGCCTCAATTATCAGGTGGCACCCAATGCCCTGCTTCGTTTGGAGAGTCGCTCATTTTTTTCAGATAAAAATGTGTATTTGAATGATGCAGAAGAACCTAGTGCATACAATCAATGGGCTGTAGCTAACATAAGCATTTGGTTTTGAGTAAATAAAATTTTTTAAAACAAAATAAAAACCTTCTGTGTTTCTTCGCAGAAGGTTTTTGTGATAAAGTCTTCAAAAAAAACAATAAATTTAAGAAATAATTTAATATTTTAGCAAATTCTGGTATTTCTAAAAAAAAATAAAAATAAAGCAGGATTATTATTTTAAAAGAAAAATAAATTTGCGCTATGAAGTTTGCGTGTAAAATACTGTCTGTTTTTCTGTTGAGCCTGTTATATTCATTTGAATATATTGAGATGAATATACAGGTGTCTCCCATTCACCAAGATAGTTATTCTAATCAAGAGGAACCCATACTGGATAATTACAATGCTGATTTCTATGTTTCATCTGGGCAATTGATAGGTTTTCACTCTGCCTTGAGAAACAACTCCCACATACCTCAAACTACCACACACGAACCCATACCTGTACATTTTTTTTCTTCCCTGGAGTACTCTTTAGAAATATTTCAAAAACATTTCTTTAAAAACTATTTATCCCGCTTTTTTACCTTTTCTAATGCGCTCAAGTTTTGTTTACGCTACTGTGTTCTTTTGATATAGCTCTCCTAACCCTTATTCCACCAAAGCTTTTCATACAAACCCGAACGGAAAACTAAATCCATTTTCTTGTCAAGAAGAAAAAGGCTCAGTTTCCCTATAAGCTGATTTGCTAAGGACTCAATACGCTTTGGGTTCATTACAGGCTTTAAAATAAAGCTTCTTAATATACCTGTTTTATTATATTTCTAATTAATGATTATGGACACAATAAAGAAAATGAGTGTTCTCGCCTGTTTGTTATGCTTTACAGGTGGGGGACTTGCAGATTGTTTTGCACAAAATAAAGATTCTCTAATTATTCAGGAAATTGGTTTCGAGGAGGCCAAATCCCTGATGTTGAAGAATAATCTTCAACTTATCGCAGCCTATTACGACATCTCCATCGCTGAAGCTGATATTATCCAATCTAAACTATGGGCGAATCCTTACTTCGTTTGGAACCAGGATATGTACAGTAATGAAAAAAACGAATATTTTGATTTTACCAATCAACGCCTTATTCAAATTAACCAGACCTTCTCCGTGGCTGGCAAACACACCAATACGGTAAAACTTGCCAAAAAAGGTAAAGAACTCAACGAATTGATGCTCTTGGATGTGACACGCAGCCTGGTCTACGAATTGGGGGAAAGATACCTCAGCTTATTTGGCTTACAGGAAAAACAAAAGCTTTACGAGGAAACCCAACAAAAATATCTACAACTTATCGCCAGTACCGAAAATAAACTTGGGGTTGGGGCTGTGCCGCTCAATGAAGTTACCCGTTTGCGCTCTGAGTTGATTGCCATTCGAAGCGAAGCCA
Organism: Microscillaceae bacterium; assembly: GCA_033765345.1. GTDB lineage: Bacteria > Bacteroidota > Bacteroidia > Cytophagales > Microscillaceae > JANRIC01. The sequence continues at coordinate 12,090 of JANRIC010000095.1, read as the reverse complement.
TCCACAATCGAAATGAAATCAGTGCCGAGATGAAAGAACTCAAAATATTACTTAATCTCTCCGATAACATCTATCTCCAGACTAGTGAAAAAGCAGTCAACCCGCTTGCATCCTTAGATCTGGAAAATCTGCAAAATGAGGCCCTGACCGCCCGAGCTGATTATCTGATCAGTAAAAAACAAATTGAGTACGAAGAGCAAAATCTTAGGCTTCAACGCTCCCTGGCTATGCCTGATATTATGCTCGGATACCAACCCAGCGATAAAGGAAGTAACTATGTACGCCCTTATCACGGATTGGTGCTTGAGATGAACATACCAATTTTTGACCGAAATCAGGGAAATATCCGCAAAGCAAGGGTTCAAATTGATAAGACCAAAAGCCAGAATCAGTTTAATGAGCTAAATATCCGCAATGAGGTAACTCAAAGCCTAAATCAATTGCAAAATTCCAGAGAAGGATACGATGCCTTCTCAGATGATTTTATGAATACCATCGACAATCTTAACCAAAATTCACAAGATAACTACGATAAAAGAAATATCAATCTCTTGGAATACATTGACCTACAGCGTATTTATATCCAAAATCGCATTCAGTACATTGACCTCAAAAACGAATATCAAAAAGCCGTCAATCTCCTCAATTTTACAGTAGGAAAAGAGGTCATTGATTAAAATACCGATAAAAAGATAAAAAATTGAAATATTCTGAAATTTAACATCTAAGTCATGAAAAAGTTATTGTATATATCACTGACCCTTACTTCTCTGGTTTCTTTGACGATGCAATCCTGCCAGGAGGCCGAAGTAGAAATCAAAAAAGACGAAAAGTTTTGCCTTACTGATACACTCAATAAAAATATAGAATTTAGTACCACTGAGGTGCGTACTGTAGAAAACGAACTGGTCTTACAAGGTAAAATTAATGTGGATGAAGACAAAGTAGCCAAAGTTTACCCACTTGTGGGTGGATTTGTACAAGAACTTCGCGCCAATCTAGGCGATTATGTACAAAAAGGGCAAGTGCTGGCCATCATCCGTAGCCCTGAGATTGCAGGTTTTGCCAACCAAAATTCTATTGCACAGTCAAACCTGCGTGTCGCTGAAAAAAACTACCAAGTAGCCCAAGAACTCTACAAAACAGGGACTACCTCCGAGGTAGAAATGATTAATGCCAAAAAAGACCTGGAAACTGCCCAAGCAGAACTGAATCGATCGCGCGAAATCCTGACATTATACAATGTAGGCAAAGCTTCTTACTACAATATCCTATCACCAGCCTCGGGTTATGTCATATCCAAAGATATTTCTTTGAATATGGAGCTTCGTACCGAAGACGTAAAACCTGTATTTACCATTTCAAACTTGGATAATGTGTGGGTAATGGTCAATATTTATGAATCTGATATTGATAAAGTCAAAGAAGGCTACGAAGCAGAAATAAGCACAATCTCTTATCCTGATAAAATTTTTAAAGGTCAGGTAGATAAAATCTACAATATGCTTGATGAGGAAAGCAAGGTTCTCAAAGCCAGAATCATCCTTAATAACCCTGATTATATGCTCAAGCCTGAGATGTTTGCTAATGTAAGTCTTCGATACCGTGACCAAGAAGAAAAGCTTAGTGTTCCTACCAAAGCGGTCATTTTTGATAAAAATAAATACTTTGTAATGGTTTTTAAAGATCGATGCCGCATAGAAACCCGCGAAATCGATATTTATAAACAAACTACTACGCTCACTTATCTCAAAGGAGGCTTGGATGCTGGTGAAAAAGTAATTTCTAAATATCACCTCCTGGTCTATGATGCTTTAAACGATTAGTCTGAGTGAGTACCCACGCCACGTAGGAAAAATACCCTCCTCAAGATAAAGGAATAAAAAAATTAAACTATGAACGCATTAATTAGTAATATAATCACCTTTTCCTTAAAAAATAAGCTATTTGTTTTTTTTGGAACTTTTATCCTGATCGCCTCTGGAATCTATAGCTACTTACGCACACCCCTTGAGGCTTTCCCGGATGTAACCAATACCCAGATTATCATCGTAACTCAATGGAACGGACGCAGTGCCGAAGAAGTAGAAAGATTTGTCACCATTCCAATTGAAGTAGCCATGAACTCCGTGCAACGCAAGTCCAATCTAAGATCTATCTCTATGTTTGGGCTTTCGGTAATTAAAATCATCTTTGACGATGGTGTAGAGGATTTTTTCGCCCGCCAACAGGTCAATAACCTACTCAGAAGCGTAGCACTACCCAATAACGTTGAGCCGGACGTGCAGCCTCCTTACGGACCTACGGGTGAAATCTTCAGATATACCCTCGTCGGCAAAGGAAGAAATACCTCCGACCTGCTGGCTATCCAGGATTTCACCATCGCCCGAAACATCAAAAGTGTACCCGGTGTAGCTGATATTGTCTCTTTTGGCGGAGCCAGGAAAGTGTATGAAATTAATATCAACCCCCTCCTTCTAGAAAAATATGACCTGACCCCGCTCGAGGTCTATGAAGCCGTCGAGAAAAGTAATGTCAATGTAGGGGGAGATGTCATTGAACGCAATGGCCAGGCTTTTGTAGTACGTGGAATAGGCCTCTTGCAAAATATCCGCGACATCGAGAATACCATCATCAAAACAATGGGTGATGTGCCGATTATGGTCAAAAATGTGGCTTTTGTCAAAGAAGGAAGTGTACCCAGAGTAGGGCAGGTAGGCCTTGATGAAAATGACGACATCGTTGAGGGGATCATCGTGCAACGTAAAGGTGAAAATCCTGCCGAAGTTTTGAAGCGTGTAAAAGCAAAAATAGAAGATCTAAATACCAAAATCCTTCCTTCAGATGTCAAAATGATCACTTTTTATGATCGTGACAAATTGATGAATTATTGCCAGGAGACAGTCTTACACAACCTCACCGAAGGAATTATTTTCGTTACGGTCATCGTACTACTTTTTATGGCAGACTGGCGTACTACTTTGATCGTAGGGTTGATTATCCCGCTTTCCTTGTTGTTTGCCTTTATGTGCCTCCGTCTCATGAATATGTCAGCCAATTTGCTTTCTATGGGTGCCATAGATTTCGGAATTATCATCGATGGTGCCGTGGTGATGGTAGAAGGGCTTTTTGTCGTACTTGCCCACAAGGCACACGATGTAGGCATGCTCCCCTTCAACCGTATGACCAAGCTGGGAATTGTTCGTAGAACCAGTATCGAGATGGGAAAAGCCATATTCTTTGCCAAACTCATCATCATTACCAGTTTGATACCTATTTTCTCTTTTGAAAAAGTAGAAGGTAAAATGTTTTCACCCTTGGCTTACACCCTGGGCTTTGCGCTATTGGGAGCTTTGCTATATACCCTCACCCTTGTACCAGTATTAGCAAGTATTCTTCTGAATAAAAATGTACGAGAGCGCAATAACCCCATTGTAAACTTTTTTGATTATATCGTTTCAGGAGGATTTAATTTTACGTATCGTTTCAAAAGACTCAGCCTGAGTATCGCTTTTGCAGTCATGGCAGTCAGTATTTATTCTTTTATCTGGCTGGGCTCCGAGTTTTTACCCACCTTGAATGAGGGCGCCCTGTGGGTAGAGGCAAAACTGCCCATGAGTACCTCGTTGAACGAAACCGTCAAAATGGTACATACTTTTCGCAAAGAACTCAATGATTTTCAGGAAGTAGAGTCTGTATTGTCTCAAACCGGACGCTCTAACGACGGAACTGACCCCTCAGGCTTCTTTTATGTACAGGCTCAGGTCAATCTTAAGCCCCGCGAAGAATGGGAAAGTGGTCGGTCTTATGAACAACTAGTCGAGGCAATGGACAAAAAACTACGTCAGTATCCGGGAATTGTCTACAACTATTCACAACCTATTATTGACAATGTAGCCGAAGCCGTCGCTGGAATTAATGCTTCCCTAGCTGTCAAAATCTTTGGAAATGACCTGAATGAACTCAATGCTAAAGCAGATGAAGTAGCCAAAATTCTGAGAACTGTCAGGGGTGTAAAAGACTTAGGCATCCTGAGAAATATTGGCCAACCTGAACTTAGCGTTGTGCTAGATCAAGAAAAAATGGCGCGTTACGGTATTTCTATTGCCGATGCCAGTACCGTGATTGAAATGGCTATTGGTGGAAAAACGGCCACTTATTTCTATGAACAGGAAAAAAAATTTGACGTTCGTCTCCGCTATCAGGAAGAATTCCGAAAAACTGAAGATGCCATAGAAAATCTCAAAGTCCCTTCACTTAAAAACCATCTAGTACCCCTCAAAGAAATCGCTGAAATCAAAAAAACTACCGGAGGGGCTTTTATTTATCGGGACTATAACTCAAGGTACATCGCCATTAAATTTTCCATCCGTGAAAGAGACCTGGGAAGCACCATCGCCGAAGCACAGAAAAAGGTAAATGCCAGCGTAAAACTTCAGAAAGGGTATCGAGTAGAATGGGCAGGAGAATTTGAAAATCAGGTGCGGGCTACTAATCGCCTTATCCAGGTAGTTCCTATATGTCTGGTTGCTATTTTTATGCTATTGTTTACAGCCTTTGGCAATGCCAAAGATGCTGCATTGGTTTTACTCAATGTGCCTTTTGCCATTATGGGTGGTATTCTGGCACTACACATCACAGGTACAATCTTCAGTATTTCGGCAGGCATTGGATTTATCGCCCTGTTTGGGGTGTGTATCCAAAATGGCGTAATTCTGATTTCGGTCTTTAAGAAAAATCTGCACTATGAAATGCCTATCGAGAATGCCCTCAAAGAAGGCGTAAAAGCTCGAACCCGTGCCGTAGTCATGACAGCCCTGATGGCAGCCATTGGTTTACTTCCAGCAGCACTCTCCACAGGAATCGGCTCCGAAACGCAAAAACCTCTGGCTATTGTCGTAATAGGGGGTATGATCAGTGCTACCATTCTTACCCTGCTTATTTTCCCATTGATCTTTGAGTGGGGCTACGGCGGATATGAAGAAAAACTAAAAAGAAGAAAAGAAAAATTCAAAAAGAAAAAAGAGGATTTTGAAGATTATGAAGATTATTCTCATGATGCTGAATGATGTTAAACTTCAAATTCTACCGAATAAACATGAAAAAAATACAAATTATCCTATTTCTATGCTTATGCACTTGGGTTGCACAGGCGCAGGTCAAAGATAGTACAGCTATTTCTAGTATTTATGACCAAAACTTTTATTGGGGATTGACTTTCAATAATTCCTGGACAGATGTTCTGGGCGATATTGAACCTTATTTCATGAAGCCTTCTCTAGGTGGTGGCTTTAAAACAGATTATTATTTCACTAAGTCCAAAAATATCGGATTTAGTGCAGGTTTTACCTATCAGCAGCGCGGTGCAGGGATTAAAACGTTTGATGTTGCTCCCGAAGCACTGGGTGATCCCGATTCAACCAACCGCCTGCGACTTAGATTTAATAGCTTTGAAATCCCATTAGCCTTTATTTTCAGAAGCAAAAACCCCGTGGGCAAAGGACAAGGGGTGCGTTGGACAGGAGGGGTAGGCATTACGCCTCAGTGGGTATTCCGAACTACGCGCATCTTCTTTAGTGTAGAAGACGGTTTTCACATCATCAACTACGTCACCAAAGATTATGCACAAATCAAAGCAAGTGTAGATGCCAATTTTGGTGTTTATATCAATGCTGGTAACTCGGCCGTTTTTCAAACAGACCTACTGGTGAGCTACGGACTGACCAACATCTTGAATAATGATGCCCTTTTCGGAAATGAAAAAAGTAAAGACCTGATGGTTGGAATTAGGCTTAGTTTTTTATACTCACGCTTTAAACTGTAAGTATTATAATATCTTGAAAATTATTCAAAAGACAATTTGGGTCTTGGTAGGGCAGGTGATTTCACTATCACTTGCCCTTGCTCAGGAAAACGACAACTTTTTTACTGTGGATCGCCCAGGTGTTGCCGACCTGCCCTATCTGGTCAAGCCTGGGCAATTTCAGTTTGAAGCCGGACTGGATTACGTTCAAAGAGAAAACCTTAGACGCTTACAAATTCCGGTCTTTCAATTTCGTACAGGACTGGGTGCAAAAGCAGAACTGAGGGTAAGCCTCCGACACATTGCCCAAGACTCTCTGCAAGACGAAATAAGCCCTTATCGGTGGAGCAGTGGTATTACTTCACCCGTAATCGGTATCAAAGTACCATTTGTCAAAGAAAAAGGTATTATTCCCGAAATCGCTTTAATGAGCAATCTTACAATACCCTTTATTGGGGAGAAGGAATATCGTCCAAAATCTGCGGGACACGATATCTACCTGCTCTTTAATAATAATCTGAGTCAACAATGGTCTCTTAATTATAATCTTGGTGCCATTTGGGAAGGTATACAGGCAAGTGCTATCTGGACTTATTCCTGTTGCCTTAGCTTTCAGCCCACACCTTCAGTTGGATTTTTTATCGAGCATTATGCTTTTATCCCAGAGGAGGAGTCGGCTGAATGGGGCGGAGATGCAGGAATTACTTGCCTGCTTTCACCCAAAAGTCAGGTTGATTTGTCTGCCGGAATCAGTCGTGTTCAGGATAAAAATCTGTATTTTGTCAGCGCAGGGATTTCGTGCAGGCTGGATAAAAAGAAAAAATGAAGACCATTTTAAAGCGTCTGATTCAAGAGAAGCCCAAAAATATTTTGTACTGGCGAAGTGACAAGCCTGACTTACCTGAATGATTGACTTTCAAAAGCTTTAAAAAATTTTATATTTAATTGGTTATCAGTTAATTATACTTTAATTTGATTTTTAAATCTATTATTTTGCTCTATCACTCCCGTATTTTTTGGTATATTTATGCTGAAATATCAAAGTAAACCATCATAAAAACCCAATAAATCACACGATAAAATGATAAAGTCTATTCATTTAAATCTAATCAGCCTGTTTATCATAGTTTTAGCAGCTTGTACCACCGAAAAAACCAGTAAAAACTCAGAAAACGAGGATCAGACAAAGACCGAAAATACAGAAATCGGTCCCGATCAATACCAGTATTCCGTGGAAGCCGCCCTAAAAGTCCCTGAAAAAGTAGACCAACTCCGATTGCTTGACCAACGTTTGAACAAATTCCCTGAAGATATGCGGGCATTTACCAATCTCAAAGCCATTTATCTAGGCAATAATCCTGATATTGATTATCAAAAGGCCTTAAAAAGTATCACGCAGGTTAAGAATTTGGAAGAACTCTCTCTGACAAATAACCAACTCAGCCAATTATCGGGTGATATTACAAAATTATCCAAACTCAAAACACTTTGGCTGGATACCAACCCAGAATTGAAGTTTGACCAAGTGTTCTCTCAACTGAGCAAATTACCCAAACTCAAAGAATTGAGCCTCAACGACAATAATATCAGCGAAATTCCAGAGTCTATCAGCCAACTTGAAAATCTTGAAATTCTCTACTTAGACCGAAATGCCTTCAGCAAACTTCCTGAAAGCCTGAAAAAACTCAAAAAACTGCATACGATCAGTCTTACAGGCAATCCTCAAATGGATATGAAGCAAGCAATCAGTTTATTAAGCGAAGTGGAAAACCTGGAAGTACTGCTGCTGAGTTATAATGAAATAAAAGATTTACCCAAAGAAATCGGCCAACTTGGCAAATTGGAGGTGCTTTGGCTGAATAATAACCAACTACAGGCTTTACCCGATGAAATCGGTCAACTCAAAAAATTGCAAGAAATGCACTTATTCCAAAACCCTTTGAATCCGCAGATTGAGCAGTTTTTTAAAGAAGTACTGCCAAAAGTAAGTATTGAGTATTAATATGAATCACTCTCAAACCCTACGTACACTCCTTGAAAGCAATGAAAAAAACATTGCTGATCTCATCAGCCAGGACATCAGCCTTTGGGTCCTGGCTCAACAAATGCTTGAAAGCCCAGCATGGGAAGCACAGACAGACTTGATCTTTCATCAAATTTACATAAACACTTGCAACACCCTGGAGAACCTGCTTTTAAATATATGCCATCAGCAAAACTTATCCCCTCATCCTGAAGAAATATCAGGCCTTCGACAGCATATCCAGCTTTTTGTACACGAACTGGTAGAAGCAAAAAAATTAGAGCTTCTCGAAAAAATAAATTGGCTTCAAAAAAAACTTTAAGCTTTACCCAAATAGGTGAATTTTGCCATTTATCCTGTAATTTTTGTATCAAGAAAGGCAATTTATGCACACTTTATCATTTTTTACTGAAATTATCACACCAAAAAAGATCAACTTTTATTTCTCCAATAGACTAATTCAGTTGAATTTTGTATCTTTTTTGCTAGTTAACTGAAAGCAACACATGTTGATCTTGGGATAAAATCGCTGCATAGGATTTAGGATGATTTTCAGGCGATTCTCTTTTTAAACACCGGTACCAAATACTGATATGAATAGTATACAAAAAACAGGTTTGTTTCTCTCCTTTTTTTTGCTCTCTGGGCAAAATGTTTTTTGCCAAAACTCAATTACAAACGTGATTCTGGCTGTTAATGGTCTTGATTATGGGATGATTTTCGCCGGTTTAAGCTTGGTACTGGCTATGCTCGTAGGAATTTTTTGCTTCTTAAACCAGCGCCGTAATCAGGATATAAAATCTTCCTTGAATGAAATCCTGCGATCCAGCCAAAAGATGGAAGTAAGTCTGAGCATCTACCAGGATGTACAAAAAAACCTAAGGACTCAGCAAAAAGAAATGGATGAGAAAAATCGTAAACTAGAAGATCAAGAAAAATTACTTAAAAAAATTAAGGAAGAACTTTCTGAAAAAGAAAAAGATTTAAATCAAAAAAGTGTGATGCTTGACCAACAAAAGCAAACACTCTACAAGGCTCAATCGCTCCTCAAACAAAAAAATAACTCCCTCGCCGAAAGCATTTCTTATGCACAACGCATGCAGAAAGCCATCCTGCCCAATACCAAACGTATTCATTCTTTTTTTCAGGATTTTTTTGCCATCTCCGAATCCAAAGACATCGTCAGCGGGGATTTCTACTGGATCAATGAAGCAGATAATAAGGTGTTTGTGGCAGTAGTAGATTGTACGGGTCATGGCATTCCTGGCGGTTTTATGGCGATGCTGGGGCATACCTTGCTCAATGAAATTATTTTACAACAACACATTCTGGATACAGATCAAGTCTTAGCTGCACTACACGCCGGCATTCAGGAAGCTCTGAACCTTTCCGAAAACCAAATGGAAGGGATGAACCTAAGCCTTTGCCGCCTGGAATGCCTCAAAGCAGATCAGGTCAGTGTACAATTTAGCGGTGCAAGAGCCAAAATGTATTATTTCCACAATGGCTCTTTTCACGAACTCAAAGGTGATCCTCAACGCATTGGCAGCGATTCTTCTTCTAAAAAGAGAGTTTTCACCAAGCACATGCTAGACCTGAACCCCGGAGATACACTTTATTTCTTCACCGACGGGCTCACCCATACCCACAATGAACAAGGCGAAAAATTCGGACACCAAAGACTTCAGAACTGCTTGGTCAAATATCACGAGCTTCCTTTTCAGGAACAAAAACAAAAACTTGAAAGCGAAATCCGCAATTTCAGAGGAGAAGCCCTGGTACGTGACGATCTGACCCTGGTGGGTATTTGCTTGAAAGCGAATCTTTTACCCCGGATTTCACAAGGCGGTGTGGTGGTCAAAGCCCCCAAACATTCTAGCGGGAAATACTTTAATTTCTTTGAGTATTATACTATGATCAACAATGCCCGCGTGATTTTATCTTACAAAGGGCCTTTTACCGATATTCTACTGGCGGAAGTAAGCCGAGATATCCGCAAGAAAATCCAGGATAACCCCAAAGTGGGTAAAAAAATATTCTCTATCTTTATGGAGCTCGCCCAGAACGTACTGTTCTACTCCAAAGAAATGAACCACTTTGGCAACAATGACCGTGTAGGTACACTGGTAATTCTGGATTCAGGCGATAGCTACCTCATTATGACCGGAAACCTGATCTATAAATCTGCCATTGAATTCCTTCAGGAAAAATGTGAAAAAGTAAATTCGCTGGATCGTGATTCGCTCAGAGAATACAAAAGAAACCTCCGTAATGCCACCAAAAGCGAAGAAAGCCGCGGTGCAGGCATTGGAATCATTCACGCTGCCCTCACCTCTGCCAATCCCCTAGAATACGAAATCAAAGAATTCGGCAACGACCATGCTTTTTTCCTACTTACTGTCAATGTAGAGAAGGACTAGTTCGGGTTTGATGTGTTGCGTTGGAAATGAGGAATTAGGCGTCTTTTATCTTTTTACACCCCTACAAAAACACAGCCTGCTTTACAGAAGCGTCCAGCGTTTAAAATGAATACACCTATTTCAGAAAAACCACATTCATTTGTATAAAAACACAATTTTCCCTTACATTTGAAACAAGAAGCTTATTTTCTTTATACTAAGATCATGAATTTATACATACAAAAAACCTTTCAAATGTTTTTATGGGCAAATGTACTGACCGTCTACTCGCTACTATCCGCCCAAACCCCCGAAATCCCCAAAAGTGCCGTCCTGCCATCCGCCAAGCAATTGCGCTACCAATCTATGGAAATGGTCGGTTTTATTCATTTTACAGTCAATACTTTTACCGATAAGGAATGGGGCTTTGGTGATGAAGACCCAGCCATCTTTAACCCCACCGCCCTTGATACCGAACAATGGGTGCTGGCTGCCAAAGCTGGCGGACTCAAAGAGCTCATCCTTACTGCCAAACACCACGATGGCTTCTGCCTCTGGCCTAGCAAATACACCGAACACAGCGTCAAAAACAGCCCCTACAAAAACGGACAAGGAGACATCGTGCGCGAATTTGTGGATGCTTGTCGCAAGCACGGACTCAAAGCCGGACTTTATCTCTCACCCTGGGACCGCAACCACCCCGACTATGGCAAGCCCGAATACATCACGTATTACAGAAATCAATTGCGGGAACTGCTCACCAACTACGGACCTATTCAGGAGATGTGGTTCGACGGGGCCAACGGTGGCGACGGCTACTACGGCGGCGCCCGCGAAGAACGCAAAGTAGACAAGCTGAATTATTATGACTGGAAAAATACCATGGCACTTGTTTATGAGCTACAGCCCGATATATTGATCTTTTCGGATGCAGGTCCTGACATTCGCTGGGTAGGCAATGAAAAAGGTTTTGCCGGAGAAACTTTCTGGTCGCCGATCAATACCCAAAATCTGGTAATTGGCGACAGTGATTCCCAATACCTCAATGTCGGTGAAGCGCAAGGAAACGGCTGGTTGATCGGTCAGTGCGACGTATCTATCCGCCCAGGTTGGTTTTATCACCCCAAAGAAGACAGTCTGGTCAAATCACCTGCTCAGTTGCTGGATATTTATTACAAATCCGTGGGGAGAAACGGCGTATTGTTACTCAATCTGCCACCCAACCGACAAGGGCTGATCTCCAAACAGGATGTAGCAAGTTTGAAAAAATTCAAAAGTATCCTAGATAAAACTTATGCCAAAAATCTGGCTTCCAAAGCTAAAATCACAGCTTCCAACCAAGTCCAGAATCTCCCTCAATATGCCCCCAAAAAACTTTTAGATAAAAAATCGGATACCTACTGGACCACAGACGACCAGATTGTGAAGGCTGAACTATTCGTCCATCTTCCCAAAGAGCAAAACTTTGACCGCATACTTTTACAGGAAGGCATCACTTTCGGACAGCGCATTCATCGCTTTAAAATTTTCGTACAAGCTTACGACCGACACTGGCAAGAAATCGCCCAGGGAACTACCATCGGCTACAAACGCCTGCTCAGAATAAGCCCCACAAAAGCCTCCAAACTCAAAATTGAAATAGAAAGCCTAGAAAAACCGCCCGTTTTATCAGAGTTTGGGCTTTACCTAGCTACAGAAGAGCCTTCTGACAAACCATAAAAATTTTTGGTTCTCTGACAAATTTTGTGTGTGACACATCTTGATTAGACTTGCTATCCACTAAACATTTGAAAGAATTGCTTGCCACGAATGCACGAATAAGGGCGTTTATTCGTGCATTCGTGGCAAAATTGATCATCAAGAGA
>JANRIC010000094.1:0-6313 GCA_033765345.1 Microscillaceae bacterium | reverse complement strand
AGGGGTGCCACTTTTATTTTTGCCATTGAGTACAAGATTGGTACTCCCACATTTTGAACAAGTATGAATAGTTGTTATCATTTTTAGTATAGTTTTCGGAATGCAAATATAATTAAATCAGTTAATTTTTAACATTACCCACGTTTTTTTTTATCCAGTTTTCGGGCGTACAAGAAGCTAATAAACCATATCATTACAAACAAAGCTAAGATCGGTATCGAGAGCATCGAAGGCAAATCGAGTGCTAAAATGACCGCGCCCGTCGAGAAAAACAATACTAGATAAATAAAACACCCTCCACACCCAACCCAAGAGGTATACTTATAATTTTCTTCCAAATCATCATATCGCATAATCGTCAAATCATCATTGTTAAATATAGGTCAAAAATTATTGTATGTACGTAATGATTTTTTCAATAACTTAACATATTGCAGGCTGATATTTCGCTTTTCTTAAAATACAAGGTATAAATCTACAAAACGTCAGACGAAAATATGAAATTAATTCGAAAACTTTTCATAAACCCTCACACTAGATAGGGTTTTTTTCAAGCTTTGGTTTTTATTGTCTTAAACCAAAGAATAATCCTAACTAGGTAATAATTAGGCTGATAATGCAACCTCAATTCCAAAATAAACGTATTAAATTTGTGTTAAGGAACATATAGTAAATGCAAACATGACCAGAGACTATCAAATTGAACAAATTAATTATGATTTAATCCAAAATGCGATTAATATCAGCCCAAAGGAAAAAAATCGTTTATATGGTCACTCCGGGCAATTTATTGCAGCCCGACCGGTTCGTGACGGCTATCATATATTGATTGAAACCCTGGGTAAAAGAGACGAATGCTCGCGTTCTCTGCAAAGACTGATGCAGGGAGACTTTTATTTGAATAACTAATACCCCTCTGATAGCCTCATGCAAATTGAGGCTATTATATTTTTAAGCCCTATAGTGAATTCTTCTTGTTCCCTGCAAGACAAATCGATTAAAATTCAAAACCTTATTGGGATACTACAATCCCACAGATCATAATTTGGCCTTTAATCTAAGAAAACAAACAATATGTATCTCTTAGGTTTTAAGAATAAGTAGCAGATTTATCGCAACTAAACCACGATTTTTGCTGTTTAATCGGTGAAAGTAAATTTACCGGCCTGGTTTTGAGTAATAAAATATGGTGTTTATGAAATTAAGAATTAGTCAATGTCTATTTATCTTTTCTCTGATTTTCGATGCTTCTCAATATGTATCAGCCCAAACAGCAGAAGAGTTTCTAAAATTAGCCCGAGAAAGGTTTGAGACCAAAGAGTTTTTTAGGGCTTTGGATTACCTGGATGAAAGCTTAAAGCTAAATCCCAAATACGCCGAGGCATATTTTCTGAAAGGGCTTGCCGAATTTAATCTTCAAAATACCGTTGGAGCGATTGAAAATTTTAACTCCGCCATCCGTTTAAATCCCGAATATCTTGAAGCCTATTTTAATCGCGGCTTATTAAAAGCAGGTTTACAAAAATATGAGGAGGCTATCCCGGATTTCGACAAGGTGCTTGCCAAAAAAGCCATTCCTGTAGTATTTGAGCAAAGAGGATTGGCACATTTTCAACTGCAAAAGTCTGATCTCGCAGAACAAGACTTTCAAAATGCCTTAAAGTTAGACCCCAAACTGAACAAATCATTTTATTTTTTAGGACTCATCGATTTTAATCGTGCGGAGTATGAGCAGGCCTTGAATCTTTTAGGTAAGGCGATTACCCTCAAAGCAGATTATGAAGATGCATATTCTTTGAGGGTACAAATCTATTTGCAGATTCAGGATTCTCTACACGCTCTTGAAGATTATGGGCATTTAATACAATTAAATCCGTATAATTGGAATGCTTATTTGAATCGAGGAAAGATTAATTTCTATCTTGGAAATTATCAGGAATCTTTGCCGGATTTTGAGCGACTGATCGCCAAACAACCTGAAAACCCGGAAGCCTATTTTTTTCGGGGTAGGATTTTTCAATCGCTAAACAAACTTTCGGATGCTTGCAAAGATTGGCAAAAGGCGCAACAATTAGGACATTCCGAAGCCACCTCTTTCAGAGAAAAATTTTGTAAAGAATAAAATTATTATGAAATACAACCTCTTTTTGACGCTCACCTGTTTGATTATTTCTAACAGACCTGCCTTTTGTCAATCAGCAATGGCATATTATCAATTAGGCCACGAACAGAGACTCAAAGGACAATATACAACGGCCATTGATTATTTTAATCAAGCAATTGAAATGGACAGCAACTTGACTCCTGCTTTGGAAGGCAAAGGGTATTGTCATGCCAACCTGAAAAATTATGAGGAAGCTTTGCGGGCTTTTGACAAGGCTGTAACGCTTGGCTCACAAGACCCTCTTTTATTTTTAAACCGTGGTTGGGCATTGTACAACGTAGGGCAGAAAGCAGAAGCCTGCCAAAACTGGCAAATGTGTGAGCAATTGGGTTATGAAAAGGTTCAAGAAACTTTAGAAAAATATTGCCGAAAATGAACAAAAACTAATCCATCTCCATCTCCATGTTTACGCCATTAGTGCTTAGTTGCGGAAAATTATGCTCTATGGCGTAGCTGATTTTTTTGATTACTTCAAAAAAGACCTGAATCTGTTCTTCACTTAGAATATCACGGACAGCATTGTTAAACCTTCGTACGGCAAGTCGGGAGACTTCACGGGCTTCTTTGCCCTTTTCTGTCAAAAATATACGAAAAAAACGACGATCTTTTTCATCCTGTACCTTGTATATAAATCCCTCTTTTTCCATGTTTTTCAAAGTCCGGGTGATGCTTCTGGCTTCTAAGCCCATCAAAGGAGCAATTTTGGTGGCAGGGGTTCCGTGGTCAATATCAATATTCAATAAAATATACCCTTCCGAGACCGTGTGATTGTATTGGGCAGCTTCTGCATTATACATACGGGCGATGGCGTGCCAGGTAGCTTTGATATTGTAATCAAAAGTTTCTTCTCTTTTCATAAGTGAAGGCATCACTAATTTTTAAACATGTTGGCAAAATTAATGAAAAAAAATTTGGACTCCTAAAAAAACTATAAAATTAGCTTGCTTGAATGATTAAATCCTTAGAGAAAAACGGAGTGAGTAGGCAGCACTATGAAGTTGAAGTCTAAAAATCAGGTAAATTAAAAGAGCATAAATCAATGAAGATTTATGCTCTTTTATTAAGAATTTCAGATTTGATTTGATTGAGTTGGTACATAGAATCTTCATCCAAAATTCCTTTCTTAAGTCCTGGAAAGGTCTGCGTGTGAATTAATTGGTTGGTTTCGCTGTAATATTTAACAGTCAGTATTTCATCATCCTGATCGTCTTCTGCGATGACCCAATAAATTTCTTCCTTTTTTTCTTTTTGTTTATTCACAGCAAAAATAGTAAGGGCGATTCCTAATAGTGAGCTGTGGTGTTTTTTCTGTGATTGCATGGTAATCAATTTGGTTATATGGTTTCTATGGTATTAGTAGTTTAATAAGGGATTGTATTACAAGATACAATCTTTTTTTATGGTTTTTATACTTCATAGACACCACCGAAATCGATTAAGTTGCATCGTTCGCAGAATTATACTTGGTTTTTTTTAAGTATCTTGATTAAGTACAAATACCCTTTCCATAAGTACCCATTTTACCCCATCCATAGCCCAGGGAAGCACTTGTTGAAATTTGCCCATGAGGGTTTCCCATTCCTGTACCTTCGGGTTTTGGGCATCCATAGTTGCTTTTCGGGCAAAATCGAAACTTTCATTTGTTTCTATGACCATCACCAAGCGATTGGCAGTCAGGTAAATCTCCATGACCTCGATGCCCGAATTGCGAATGCTTTGAATGATTTCGGGCCAGACATTGCCCGGTTCGTGATAATTTTTATATTCCTGAATCAGTTCTGGCTCGTCTTTTAAGTCCAAAGCCAGGCAATATCTACGAAGTTTTTCCATAATCTATTGAGTCAAGTCTGGAACGGTATCCATAAATAGCTACTACTACAAAACAAATCAAAGGTAAAATAAAAGAGAAATTCACTTCGGGAACTCCCAAAATGAGCGTGTCATTATAGTTTGCTCCACCAATATCCAAAATGCTTCCCTGCAAAGGAGGCATCAAAGCTCCTCCTACAATAGCCATAATCAAGCCTGCAGACCCAAGCTTGGCATCATCACCCAGGCCTTTGAGCGCAATTCCATAAATCGTTGGAAACATCAAGGACATAAACGCCGAGGTGGCTATCAAACAATAAAGCCCAGGCATACCACCCAGGAAAATTGTACCCAGAAGTGTGAATATGCCTCCCATTCCAAAATACATCAATAATTGAGAACCCTTGATGTATTTTAACATCCACGTACTCACAAAACGACTGCTGAGGAAAATAATCATTGCCAGGATATTGTAATTTTGGGCCGCTTCTTTTGTAAATCCCAGGTTTTCAGCATATTGGATGATAAATGTCCAGCACATAATCTGTGCCCCCACATAAAATGCCTGTGCTAGTACCCCTTCTTTGTAGTGATTGTTTTTCATGAGTCTTCGGAAGGTTTCACCAAATTTGAGATTCCGGTCATCATCCCCCCGAGCGGGCATTTTGGAAACCAAAAATAATACAAACATCCCCATCACAAAAAGCCCAAGAATCACATAAGGATCACGAATAGCTATCAAATCTGCTGCTCGAATCGTAGCTTTGGTGCTTGCATCTAGGGTAGGATAGATCAACGCTCCGGCTTCATTTTTATCATCAGATTGCAGGGAGGCCAAGATGAAGTTGGAGGCAGTCAGCATACCCAGCAATGAACCCATTGGATTAAAAGATTGCGCCAGATTTAATCTTCGGGTAGCAGTCGCTTCGCTTCCCAGAGATAAAATAAATGGATTGGCAGTCGTTTCCAAGAAGGCCAATCCAAAGGTAAGGATATATAAAGCCAACAGAAAAAAGCCAAATTGCTCCGTAACTGCCGCCGGGTAAAATAACAAAGCTCCCGTGGCATACAAAGCCAAACCCATCAGTACGCCGGATTTATAAGAATATTTTTTGATGAAAAAAGCTGCCGGAAGCGCCATCGTAAAATAGCCTCCATAAAATGCTAATTGCACCAATGATGCCTGCGTATTGGAGATTTCTAGCACAGTTTTAAAAGCCGAAACCAATGGATTCGTGATGTCATTGGCAAAACCCCACAAGGCAAACAAGCTCGTGACCAAGATAAAAGGGAATAGTACTTTAGGCTCTACAACCTTTTCCGTAATTTTTTGATTCATAGATAATTAGGCATATTTTGAATGGGTTATTATTTTAAATAAGTTGAAACTATAATCAATGGACTATCGACTCGCCTAGGTAAGTGACCTATCCAAATGCACATAACCTCCATCCACTATGATCCACTGACCTGTGGTGTGAGAGGATTGATCGGAAAGCAGGAAAACAGTCATAGCTGCAATTTCTTCGGCAGTAGTCATGCGTTTTTCTAATGGGATTTTGGATATGATTTCTTTTTCTTTGGCTAGTGGGTTGGAAAAGCTATTGTCCAGCCAATTCCGGTAAAGTGGAGTCATTACTTCAGCAGGAAGTACGGCATTGACCCGAATAGAATAGGGGAGTAGCTCTGCAGCCCACTCTCGGGTAAGTGCCAATTGTGCACCTTTGGCAGCAGCATAGCCGGAGGTTTTGCCTTGGCCTGTTATGGCTACTTTGGAACTGATATTGACTATCGAGCCGCGACTTTCCTTGAGATAAGGCAAGGCAAAATGCACCAAATCATAATAATGAAATAGATTTAAATTCAAGGAATTGCGGAAAGCTTCGGGTCCTCTTTCTAGTCCGGCACCGTCATTCACCCCAGCATTATTTACAATACCATCGATGCGTCCGTATTTCTCTGCGGTTTTCTCGATGACCCTCTGACAAATATGGGTATCCTGCAAATCACCTATTACAAAAAATGACTCTTGCCCTTTTTCTTGTAAGGCCTCGAATAATTTTTCGGTAGCTTCTACACTTCGGGTAGCAATGACAGGGATTCCTCCTTCGTCAGCAATAGCACGTGTGACGCCCTCTCCAATACCTTTGGAGCCTCCACTTATAATAAATACTTTTCCTTTTAAATGTAAATCCATATTTTTAAAATTAAGGAAATTAAGGAAATTAAGGAAATTAAGGAAATTAAGGAAATTAAGGAAATTAAGGAAATTAAGGAAATTAAGGAAATTAAGGAAATTAAGGAAATTAAGGAAATTAAGGAAATTAAGGAAATTAAGGA
>JANRIC010000083.1:0-19321 GCA_033765345.1 Microscillaceae bacterium | reverse complement strand
AATGGCTCATCCATACACTTGACAATATCATGGACACTTCTATACAAGAGCTGCACCTACTCTTGCCAAAAAACTTCAAACATAAGCAATAATGAAACCAGTTTTAGGGAGTTAAGGGATGGCCTTGCTTAGAGGCATACGCTAAATGAATATTTCTTAGACCCTGAAGGGGATGACCTTACTTATGTCGTCATTTCTGAGAGTGATAGTGTCATTACTACTAAATTGGAAAAAGAACGATTGACGATCAACCCAACCGGAATGGGTAGCTCCACAATTGCTATCACTGCGATAGATGCAAATAGAGGTGCGACTTTCACCGAGTTCAATGTATTGGTAACAGATTTTGTGCTTTCCACCAATATAAAAAATGAGTTGGTATCCATCTACTCGATTCCAACATCTGGCAGTCTGATCGTAGAAGGGCTTACAAGCAACAGATCGTATAGCATTTACAACCTATCAGGTGTAAAAGTGCAGGAAGGTTCCGTTAGAAGTAGGATTGATGTTTCTAGCCTGAAACCAGGCATCTATTTTCTATCTCTTGAACAAGACCAACAAGTGTTAAAGCTTTATATAGGGAATTAAGTGAGGGGTAATACAAATTACAAATGTTGAATACGTACCTCCCAGCCCTCAATTGCCGATATGATGTGGGTGTGAGTTTTTTCTGATAGTTACTCAAATGGTGTTTTGTTGTTTCCACTTTTATAGATTGTTGTATTTTGTTGTTCTCTATCAATATGAAAATAAATTAGCCATTCATACTTTTTATCAGCTATAAAAAAGTCATCAAGCTTCAGGTTTAACAGAGCAATCATCGAGTTTACTTTAGTGTCATAAAGATAATGCTTGGTAGAGGGATTACTTTTACTGGCTAAAATTGTCCAATATTTTTTATTTGGGTCTAATCCTTCTAAATATTCTTTGATTTGAAAAATGTTTATGCTCTTTAATTCAGTTTTGTTTTTTAAATTTTCTGTCCAGTTACTGCAATACTGTGCAGTATTGTTTAAGTCGGTATGAATGTCTTTTACTTTAATAAATATTTTTTCAATTTTCTTCAATACTTCTGTGGCTTCTGTAAAAGGAACTCGAAAATCTGAGCTTGGAAATTCTCTTTTTAGTCTTTCTATGTGTTCTTCAAAATACATGTTGTTAGTCTAATTGTCTGTGTCGTAGGTAGTTTGGTACGTTGGTGCTTGTGCAGTGGCAGGACTTAAAACCTGCGGCCTATCCCACGAGACGAAGCTAACCAAAGAAATGCGGACTTCATAGCCGCACAATCCCCGGCCATTGCCACAAGCATATTGTTAGCGGTTGTTGGGCTTCGTCCGTTATTGTCACACGATTCTAAATTATTTTCTGTCGATTGTTTTGAAGTCGGCCGGTTGTCAACTGTCAACGAAGCCCAACTCCATTTTTTTTGAGTCGTTTTCTTTTTGTTTTCGAGTCTACCGTTACTGTCGCGATGCACACTGTTGTAGCCAGAGTGCTATTCACGAATTTTTATAAGGTTCTGTCTCAGGGTCGGAGTTATCTGTCCCTTGGAAAGTAAATCGTCAGCAATTTTCCTTATTTCAATTCCTCCAACAGTATTTGTCCCTGTGTTCTTTATTCTTCTTAACATTAGTAGTCCCATTTCTGAGGGCTGTCGATTTAATGAGTCGATAAGTTCAGTTTCGTAAACACTGAAACTCTCTACTCCGTGAACGATGCTCCAGAGTATGCCAGCTTCATCTGGAAACCTTTCAAAGACTTTTAACAAGTCATCTGTATAATTCTCTTCGTCCCCCGTTTCCCAAAGTTCATTTAGTAGGGCGTCAAGTCTTAACCAATTTCCATCTTGTGGCTCAAATTGATTAATGTCCGCTATAATGTCCTGTGCTGTTCTCATTTAGCAACCGAGTTGAGATTAGTCCACGAGCTGAATTGAATTTCCTCTCATTTGTTTTTGTCGACCGAGTTTGTCGGTTTATAAGTCTCTGTCCACGGAGCCAGCCCAATAACCGCCAACGGTCTGGGGCTTGGCGAAGAAGCGGATTTCGAGGCACTAAACTGTCTGCCGGCACTGAACTTGATACGAAGCACAAAGCTTCATTTAAGCACTGAACCCGCTTTTTTGCCAAACGCCTGTTAGCACCAGTAGTTTTACTTTCCACTAAGTCGTGCATTAATCCTGTCCGCATACTTTGGCATTTCTTTATCTAAGTATTCATTTCCTTTATGTGTCAAGCTTATTGATAGTATTTCATTACATGGATACCAGTAGAATGGGTTGTTGAGCAATTCGTCAATTTCTCCTTTGTCAATTGTCGCGATTTTCTCTTCCAATTTAAAGTCCTTATATTTTTCGAGTACTACCAAGTCCTCTTGTAGAATTTCTGTCAAAACAAGTCTTGCAATTTTATACTTGTCTTCAATAGTCAGGTCGAAACGTCCCAGCTCCCAAGTCAACTCGTAAATGCCTGGATTACCTTCTTCAGCATTCAGAAGAAATACCAGTTTCTCAATTTTCAAGTCTATATCTTCAAATCTTGTCGTCATTACTATTGGTGCACAACATCCCTATAAACGCAACCCTTGCGTTTATTTATTAAAACTTGCGTTTATTTCCGCTTTGTCTGCACCTCCGCCATTGGGTTTATCGAGCATAATCAGACTATCCGCAATGATTTTGGTTACCTATTTTTTCACTCCGGTTTTATCTTCATAATTCCGGGTTTTGATTTCGCCTTCCAAATAAATGCTAAGCCTTTTATCTACGATGTATTTTTTGTCAAGTAAATCATTTCATTTCAAATATCCAAATGATCCAAAAGACTTTTTATTTGGCCAAAAACCATTACTCAATTTTAATGACCTTAAACTTGCGTTTATTTCAATATAGCGAGTGATAAACGCAAGTTTTTAGGATTCTGAGTAAGTTGATATAGGATAGCTATACTTTCATTTACTCACTATTTTATTCCAAAACCTATCCTACCAAATAATATTCGGGTATTTTTCATCAAAAAACGTATCCTGACACGTTCCCGACGTGTAATTATACCTTAGTCGACGTGTCGGGATACCTTATTAGACGTATAATTATACCTCTTAAGACGTGTCTCGATACATCTTAAGAGGTATAATTATACGTCTCAGACGTGTCGCTATACCTTATAAGACGTATCGTGACACGTTTTTTGATACTATTTAGCCAAATATTATTTGTTTGTTATGGATTAGGTGTAGTTTCATCTGTTGTATTTGTATCTGTGCGAGTCTTACTAAAAAATTGTTTTAAGTCATTATAAATCTCCGAAGCCCCCAGAATATTTCTATCGTCCATTGACCATCGTCTATCGTCCATTGACCATCGTCCATTAAATCTAAAAATCTTGTTTAAAATCTCCAGATATAGTAATGATCTTTTCTAACTTTGCACGGATTAGAAAACTAAACGATGAAGCATACATTATTCCAATCGCTGTGGATTCCAGTACTTGTGCTAGCGGGGCTTTCTCTGCCTTTTTGGTTTACGGATTTGGATATCTGGGCGCAGCAGTTATTTTTTGATGCACAAAAAGGCTGGCTGATGGCAGAACAGCCCTTTTGGGAATTTATCTATAAATACGGTATTTTTTTGGGGTATTTGCTGGCTTTAGGGGCTTTGATCGTGATCTCGATGAGTTACTGGCGCGCTGGACTGATCGTTTGGCGTAAACCTGCCGTTTTTTTGTTGTTTGTACTGGCTATCGGGCCGGGTATTTTGATCAATCTCACCTTCAAAGATCAATGGGGCAGACCACGCCCCCGCGATATTGTGGCTTTTGGCGGTACGGAGGCATATATTCCTCCCGGACAATTGGGTGCAAGTAATGGCAAATCTTTTCCTTGTGGGCATTGCTCGATGGGATTTTTTTTGGCAGTTCCCTTTCTTTTTTTGAGAAAAAAATACCGGTTTTGGGCATATACTTTTTTGATTTTTGGAATTATCTATGGCAGTTTGGTCGGACTAGCCCGTATGATGGCAGGGGGGCACTTCTTGAGTGATGTGATCTGGTCGGCGGGGATTGTATGGATAGTGGCGGTGGCTTGTTTTCATCTCTTGCGGGTAGACCGTGAAGTAGAAACCAAGGTACTCGATCAGGGTGTGCAAAAGCGTAAAGCCCGCCGGGCTACTTTGGTGATGGGCATTTTACTTCCTGTGCTGACGATCTCACTGCTTTTGGCTACGCCTTACATTTCCAAAAAAGAATTTTATAAAACTACTGAGGAAATCCAAGGTATCGGCAGCCAAGTAATACACACCCGGATAGAAGAAGGAAATCTTCGCATTCGGACAGGTGAAAAATTACAAATCAATTATCAGGTCAATGCGTTTGGATTTCCCAACAGCAAACTGCGGTCTCGTTGGGAGGAAGGAGATACCGCTACGTACTCGATCGAGAAGCTGGGTTGGTTTACCGAAGTACGCAATAATTTTGAAATCACGTATCCTTTTGATCAGGGTTTGAATTATTACATCAGCGTGGAGGAAGGCAAGGTTTTTCTGGAAATCCCCCAAAATGCGCCAGCAACTCAGGTCAATATCCTGGTGAAAAAAGGGGATGTGACTTTAAAAGGCAAAGATTTTCAATTGCATTATTCGGGGGTTATTCAAGAAGTAAGTGCAGCCGATCAAAAACGATTGGCGGAGTCTAAACGCCCATTCCGGGTTCAAGTAAAACTTGAAAAAGGTAGTTTGTACCTTCAGGAAAGATAAAAAGCATTAATGCACAACATCTATCAATTCCTGTTCTTTTTTTTGATCTTTGGGTTCTAGGTGTTTGACTACCTTGGCGGGTACACCAGCTACGACACAGTAGGCAGGTACGTCTTTGGTCACGACAGCACCAGCAGCTACAATAGCACCTTCTCCGATATGAACGCCTTTGAGCACCATGGTTCGGGTGCCTAACCAAACGCGATCCTCGATGATAATCGGCGCACTTTCGCCTTCCTGGCTTTCGGTATCGCCTATGCCGTGGAAATCGCTGTCCATGATGATTGTCTGAGGCCCGATGAGGCAGTTTTTGCCGATTCGAACTTCGGAAGAGGCACTGATCATCGGTCCGTTTACAAAGGTATGCTCCCCGATGATGAGCTTGCCGCCCCGATGTACCGAAAGCCGGGTATGGTTGATGTTAGACCAGATTCTGACCATATTTCCCAGCTCCAGATAGCCTTTGTTTATCACGGTAGGTCTTCGGCGGGTGAATACAAAACTGCCGAGTTTGCTTACTTTACGGAGGTAAAAACGACTTTGTACAAAATTGATCCCCAGGTACATGAGCCTGAAAAATAAAATCAGATACACCCAAATATTGTCTGTACGGAGGTTTCTCTCCTTGCTGATTTTGTAAAGTTCTTTAAGAATCAAGTGTTTCATTTTGTTGGATTTGAAGGTGACCCATATTCCAGATTAAACCTTTAAAGATGCTTTGTACGTGTGTTATTTCCCTTTTAAACAAATGTGCGAACATATTCTTGGGGATGCTGACCGTCAGGAAGTACAGCAGGAACAAATAGTAATTCCAGCCTTTCTCAATCCGGCGCATATACAACCAGCGATTTCTGAACATATAATAGGTTTTCATCGGATTATGTTTGCCCATCGACATAGATTCGCGGTGGTGGATGTAGGATTTTCCGGTGTAGTAGCAAGTCCAGCCTGCTTTTTTAGCTCTTTCGCAAAAATCATATTCTTCATAATACATAAAATACAATTCTGAAAGCAAACCGATTTCTTGAAATACCTGTTTGCGTACCATCATACAGGCACCGTGCGTCAGGGCGGTAGGCACAGTTTGGTCATAACTTCCGTCATCTTCCTGCAAATAACCGATTTTATGCCCCCTGCCTGTGATTTTATTGATCTCGGTAGTGCCTGCAAATTGAATTACCTGTGGGGAATCAAAATAATAAATCTTGGGGCTTACGATGCCGATGTGAATATCTTGCTCCATTAATTCAACCATAGGCTCTAGAAAGTGAGGTGGCACAATGGTATCGTTATTCAGCAAAAGAATGTATTGTCCTTTTGCCCGGCGGATTCCTGCATTGGTTCCTCCGGCAAAACCCAGATTTTTGCCCGTTTTGATGAGTTTGACGTGGGGGTAGTTTTTTACGGGGTCAATATCACCCATTGTAGAGCCGTTGTCGACGATAATCAGTTCATAGTTGGGATAGGTGACGTGTTTGAAAGACTTGACCATATCCAGGGTGATTTCGGGTTTGTTCCAATTGACGGAAACGATAGATACCAGGGGTATTTTGGGTGTTTCGGGTGTTTGCATTTGTTTTTAATTGGGTGTTATGAAATTTGAATATAACTTGAATCTAAATATGGTAGTGTTTAACAAGTATTGTTGTTCGTTCAAAACAGTGGGCTGTGATGACACAGCCCACGGCGACAGGGTCTAAATTTTAAATAGAAACTGCTTCGGCTCTTTTTACTTTTTCCCAAAGCACGCTCTGATTACCAGCCATAAATCGGATAAAACCCCGATAAACGGAATAATTCATCATTAGGAAATAAAAAGGAATGAAAAAGACTTTTATTTTAATCTTTTTATCTTCTAATCGCCAACCAATGCCTGCGGCCACATAAAAAGAAAGTTGTAATCCGAACAAGAGTAAATAGATACCTCCAGGTTGAAAGGCTAAAATGATATTGAATAAGAATACCAAAGCCAGAGAAAGCGGGGCTAATGTCCAGCGCAATACCCGGTGCGAGATGTATTGGAATGAAATCCAGCCGTATTTAAAGGGATTCAGCAGATCACGGAGCCAGATGATAGATTGAATGCCTCCGGCACTGATTCTAATTTTGCGCTTGAGTTCTTCTTGGGTAGAAGCCGAAGAAGATTCCTGTGCGTAGGCATGGGGTTCGTACACCACTTTGTAGCCCTGCTGGATTATTCTGAAAGAAATCATAAAATCATCCAAAATGGCCTCTTTCTCTACGGGTTGATAGAGTTCGGTTCGGAGTGAAAAAAGTTCGCCTGCTGCTCCCATCACAGAAGTAAGTTCAGAATCCATCCGTTTGAGAAAAGATTCATATTTCCAGTAAAGTCCTTCACCGGCTTCACTGGCCTGGGCGTGTTCGGCTTGTAAGACCCTTTTTTCTCCGGCTACGCCACCTACTTGGGGGTCTTGGTAGTGTTTTACAATTTCACGCACTGCTTCGGGGTTAAGCTGTGTATTGGCATCCGAGAAAATCACAATCGGCGTTTTGACCAGTTGCATAATCCGGTTGATGGCGGCGATTTTGCCTTTGCGTTCGGCATGGTGATAGACTTCAATGTCAGGATATTTTAAAAGCTGCTCAGGCGTACCATCATTTGAGCCATCTGTGACGAAGATAAATTTTATTTTATCTTTTGGATAATTCAATGCCAGGCTATTTTGCACTTTTTGCTGGATAAAATCAACTTCATTATAAGCAGCCACGACAAAACTTACTTCGGGGAGTTCATTTTCCCGAACAGAAATCGATTTGCTTTTCTTAAAAAAACGCTTGATTTTGATAATCAGATAGATGAGCAACGCATAACCTATATAGGTATACCCGATCAAGGCCAGGGCAAGCCAGAATAAAATTTCAAGTATTTGCATAACAAGTTAAAATTCAAGAATGAATAATTTTTATTTCAAATCCAAAGCAGTTTCAGAAGGGGTATTTACCCAGGCGATATTTTCATAAATGTTATAAACTTCCTGAGCGGTATTCTCCCAAGTAAATACCTGCGCTCTTTTCAGCCCCAAAGCACTTAGTTGTGCTTGTTTAGAAGGATCAGAGAGTATGTCGCTTATTTTGAGGGCAATTTCTTCGGGTTTGTTCGGGTCTACCAAGATGGCTGCCCCTCCGGCTACTTCGGGCATAGAAGAAGTATTGGAAGTAATCACAGGCGTACCACAGGCCATTGCCTCAATAATTGGTATTCCAAAACTCTCTCTCAAAGAAGGGTAGAGAAAAAGCGAGCTTAACTGATAAATCAAGGGCAGGTCTTTGTGATTGACATAACCCGTCAGCGAGATGCTTGCCTGGAGATGCTCCAGGTGGAGAGCTTTTAGATGGCTTTCTAACTGTTCGGGGCTTGTTTCGGCAATTACCAAAGGCATTGGTTTTTTCTGAGATTGGAAATAATAACCATAAGCCTTTAATACATGGGTCATATTTTTTTTGGGAGCCTGATTGCCCAAAAAGAAGATGTAATTTTCAGGTAGACGATACCGAATGCGAATGTCCTCGATCAATTGTTCATTTCGAGAGACTCTGAACCTCGCACTCACCGCATTGTAAATTACTTTGACTTTTTCGGCTGGTAAACCCATCAATTCCAGCATGCGTTTTTGCTCGAATTCTGAGACGGTGATGATTTTCTCACATTTTTTAGCGATTTTAGGTACTATCCAACGGCGATAGAGATTGCCCAGATTTTGATACCAGGTTCCTTTAAAAGAAACTTGCTCCAGATAAATGATGTCGTGTAAGGTAATTACCAGAGGAATATTAAGCTTTAAAGGAGCTGTGTTGCTGGTACAGTGCAGTACATCCAATTGATATTTTTGGACGTATTTGGGCAATTGCCATTGCTCCCAATCTACGTAGCTGTAGGCAGGTATTTCAATGATTTTAAAATTATTGCTTTGTCTAAGGCACTGACGGTCGCTGTCAGGCTTTACAAAGATAAAATATTCATTTTGGGTATCGATTCGTTGCAGGGCTTTGATCGTTTCCAGGGCGACGATGTCCATGCCGTGTTTTTTGGGTCGAAATATTCTTTGGGCTTCAATTCCTATTCGCATAACGTTTTATTTATGAGTATTCAATGATGAATGTGGTGTATGTAAAAAGCTTTTATTGGCTTTGCTAAATTTCAAAGTAGATAAAACCATTTTGTAAAAAGCCAGGGGTAAGCTTAATAGGGAAATAAAAATATCCTTGTTCAAAAGTCTTAAGGGGATGCCAATGAATAATGTGAGTATATTGACCAAAAACAAAGTAAACCAGATACCCATCCAATAATACCCCAACCAGGGCGAAAGCACTGCCAATACTCCCAAAAGCCCCAATAAGATCAACCTAGGCAATAATACAAACTGAAGTGCTTTGTTGAAATAATCTATATTTCCCTTAAAAATAAGCTCTTTGAATGCAGGCAGGAAGTACTTCATCCCGTATCGAATCTGTGCGGCAATCCATCGGGTTCTTTGCCGCTCAAATACTTCGGGGTTTTGCACTTTTTCGTCGTATACCCAGGCTTCTTGAAGGTATTTGATAAACACACCATCTTTAAGTAAACGAAGCTCGAGTTCCTTGTCAAAACCTCCCAAAGCCTGAATCTGAGCCAGATAGTTTTTATGCAATTGATATTCCAGAGCCATTCCAGAGCCGATCAATGCCGAAGACAAGCCCAAAACCTGATGCCCTTTGCGGAAAATATGGTTGTTGATTTCTTCGCTGACGGCATCCAGGCGCGCAAAACGGGTGTTGAGATTTTTGGCGGTACGATGCGCCTGAATGACCAAATACCCTTCAGAATAAGCTATGTTTATTTTTTGAAGGAAATCTGCTTCCAGATGATTGTCGGCATCCAGAATCAATACCAGGTCAAAACCCGCAGGAAGTAATTCCATGGCTTTATTCAGGGCTTTGGCTTTGGTACTTTTCTCAAAAAACACCTCCAAAATGCGAGCGGGATAAGATTTGAGTGCTTCCAGGGTTTTGGCTTGCAGAGAGTCGGCAATGACCACTACCTCAAACATTTCCCGAGGGTAGTTCTGCTGAAGCACGTTTGCTACGGTATCGCATATCACTTGATCTTCTTTATAAGCGGGGATCAGTATAGCAATTTTGTGGATTTTGTCAGGGATTTGGGATTTGTTTCTACGATAAAATAACCCTGCCAGACTGAATAAGGCATAATAGGACACATTAATCCCTAGGTAAAGGCTTAAGATCAGGGCAAATATTAACATAACCAAGTTTTTTTGATGAATGCTTTTTCAGCACATACGGAATGCTCAGGGCTTGGTCTTGCTCTGGAGTAAGCGAGATAAACGGAAATCTTACAGGGATGAGATTTTGAGATAGATGCTAAGTGAGGGGTCGGGTGTCGGGGGTGGGGTGTGGGGGATACCTAAGTCGGCAAAAAATGAAGTATTTTTCTTTACGCTGGGCTTTATTTTATTGATTTTTGCAATATTTTGTGTTTTATTTATACAAAATTTGATTTCACCTTTTAGAATTCATTGGATAGAGCCTAAGTCCCTTATATAGTTTTTACAGATTACACCATTAAAAGATATTTTTTATGCAAATTATTGAGGTCATTTATCATGAAATAATCGGTTTTCTGGGTATTTCGCAGGTTTTGGAAATCTTAAAGGACGGTAATTATGATGCCTTCAAAACGTATGAAGGTATAGTTTCTTTGATCTATCCAATCATTCCTTTACTGCTGATACTTGAATTGATACTTGGGTTTATTTACAAAAATCCACAGGCAAAGGTGTATAAAGTCAATTTTTTAATTTATCTCTTTAATCGGATTCTCGGAAGGTTTATTGCCATTTATTTAGTTGCCTATTTTATTGGTGTTTTTCAGCCTTTTGCTCCTTTTCAAACGAGTTTTACTTGGTATTGGATTATTTATGGATATATTGTTTGGGAGTTTGGTCATTTTCTTTACCATTACTGGGCGCACAAAGTACGGCTGTTTTGGTGTCTGCACTCGACTCATCATGCACCAACCGATATGAATCTTTCCGTTTCGCATGCCCATTTTTTCTTGGAAGCCCCTTATGCTGATACGATTCGTACTATTGTCTGTATTTTGCTAGGTGTACACCCCGAACTCCTGTTTTTTATTATGTTTATTGATGGTACTTATGGGGCTTTTATTCATGTGGGGGAGAATCTTATCAAAGATGGGAGGCTTGGTTTTTTAAACAAAATTATGCTTACGCCTTCTCACCATAGAGTACACCACGCCAAGAATCCACTTTATATGGATACTAATTTCTGCAATCTCCTTAATATTTGGGATAAAATTTTTGGGACTTTTCAGGATGAAGATAAAAACATAAGAATTGAATATGGTATTACACGAAAAATGAATTCAGGAAATTTCTTGGATGTGTATTTTGGAGAAATCGGTGCTTTGCTTAAAGATGTTTATAAAGCTCCCGGACTTAAAAATAAGCTTCTCTACCTCATCATGCCTCCAGGATGGTGCCATACCGGAGATCATAAAACAGCAAAAATTATTCGCTCTGATTATTTGAAATCTCATGGAGGTAATTGAGCATCAGGAAGATATCATTACTCTCAAAGCTCAAATAGTCAAGGATTTTGCGCTATGCCATTTTATGTTTAATTTTACTAGCGTTTATAAGAGATGTTGGCAACACTTTAATAAAACACTCAACCAATGACAACAAAACGGTACGACATTTTTCTTGACAATAAAATTATTGGAACGACTGAACTTGAAAAAGCATATACACCAATGGGCGTTGTGTAAACAAAAACACAACCTTGAAATTAATTGAGATAAAGATGGACAAAGGGACAACTTATACTCAAACCGAAGTGGTTTTAATACAAAAACAAGACCCTTACAGGGGAGCTTTTAGCTCTTAAATCATTAATAATCAAGCTAATCAATCAAGAAAATCAGGCAAATCACTTTAATCTGGGTATATAAATATTCTTGCTGCGAACAAGTATATGACGAATTACCGCTGACTTTTGGGAACTTCTTTCCCGACTACTACTTCTCAGTGCCACCTGACGAAAGAGAAAAAAGAATCGAAATACAAGAAAGTTTATGTGTGGTTGACGATAAGCACTTTTTCCATAGAGGACGACTGACAATACCCATGAACGACTACGACCAATATCTTATATTTAATGTGTGGACTTCAATAAATGAAAACAACTTTAGAAAAAGAAATGATCTATGGAATAATCCGGGACGAGTTAACGAAGAACCATATTTCGGTTGGTTACAAACGACTATTCCAACTTATGGGAACACTCTAAACCTGAAGACAATTGCGATTGAAAATGAAGTAGGACTCATTCCAACAATCAGAATGATCGAGGAAGGACACCCTTTGACTATTGACCAAGAAAAAGGAATAACGTTTGACAAAGCCTTAAAAATTATTGACTTGATTTTGACGCGACAACAACAGCTTCTGCTTTCGGACAGAAGCAAGAAAATTTAAAAATTGTTTGGGCAGAAGAATATAAATGGAAACTTGCTTCAAACCAAGAGAACGCTCAAATACACATGATTGAAATAGTTCCGGGAAACGAAACTCTTGACAAATGGACAATGCTTGGAACAATGTTTTCATATAAGAACGTAAGAATTACTAAGACAGACCAAGTAGTAGAAATTTACAGACAAGCATCGGCGAAAGAATCACCCAATGCAACATTGACAGTTTTAGAAAGTAATGACAAAGTAAAAAATATTTGGGTACTTTTTAAAGTTGAAACATCAAGTTTCCCGAACGACCCAAAACCTGAATCACAGTTGTATTATGCAATTCAAGGCGATGCAACTCTTTATGTGAGCTTCATTGCAATTAAGGAAAAGAAATTGCCCCAAGACTTCGTGGACAAATGGTTAAAAATTTTTAAAGACAGTGAAATTATATATCAATAGAAAAAACGGTCATTTACACAGGCTTTGCATCAGGCTAATAGACAGTCTTGTGCTCCGAAACCCGTCTGAACGTAAAGCTTGAAAACGTTAGCAATAATTTTTTGAAAATGGATAAATCAGATATCATTGTATGATAAGACATTTAAGACGAATTGCATTGTGAATAATTTATTGACCTACATTAACTCTATCTCACCAATAAGTAAAGATACAGAGATTGCCTTATCGAGACTTTTTGAAAAAAAAGTGATAGATAAAGATTATATCATAGTTAAGAGTGAAGAAATCTCAAAAGAGTTATTTTTTTTAGAAGAAGGGGTTATACGGACTTATATTACAAATGATACAGGCATCGAGTACAACAAGGCCTTTGATATACCACCAGCAATAACTTGTGGCTATGCGTCGCTAATTACAGGTAAACCAAGTAAAGTAAATCTTCAATCACTTACAAAATGTATTTTGTGGGTAGCCAACTATCATACCATTAAAGAGTTATACCGTAATCACCCAGATTTAGAAAGATTTGCAAGAATAGCAGCAGAACTATCTTTTGTGGAAAAAGAAAATAGAGAACTTGAAATGGCATTATTAAATGCTGATATCCGTTATGAGTATTTTAAAAAACAATTCCCACAATTAGAGCAGATGATTCCTCAATATCATATTGCTTCCTATCTAGGAATTAGCCCTACTCAACTCAGCCGCATTAGAAATGGATTATCAAAATTGAAAAAATAATTTCTTTACATATGTAAATGGAAAACAAAAAATGGTTACGGAAATTTGCAAAAAATTTAAACTTACTTTTCTATGAAGTATTTAATTAGCACGTTGTTTTGGGTGATTACACTTGCAAGTTGTAAGGAACAACCAGTAAATTCAATTGATAAAATTGTTAAATTTGCTCTAAAAAAACATAAAATTGTAGGCGCAAGTATCGCAATAGTTGATAGTACAGGCATTATATATAGTAAGGGTTATGGCTATGCCGATAAAGCAAACACTAAATTGGTTACTTCCGAAACTGTTTTTCCCTTTGGCTCTGTTTCAAAGGCCATCACAATGGCAAGCGTGCTGAAATTGCAGGAATTAGGAAAACTTAATATTGACAGTGCTTTTACTAAATACGTTCCTGATTTTCAAATAAAGCAACATTTTAAAGAAGTCAAATCTTTTACAGTATTTGATTTACTAACGCAACAGGCAGGTATCCCAAGAACCAGATTGAAAAACCTATATACAGATTTTGCTAAACCAACAGATTTCTATCAACTTATTCATGAAGAAAAAGAGAACTACTTGATTGCACCACCCAAAAAAGTTTACCAATATTCTGATATTGGATTTTCAATGTTGGGCTTATTGCCTAAGTATACCATTCAAAGGGATTATCACGATTTTGTAATGGATGAAATTTTTAAACCCCTTGACATGAATTCAGCCTCATTCAATATAAATTTAGCAGGAGAAAATTATACTAAAGGGTATGAAAATGGTCGTGAAGTAAAAGTCTATGCTATGCGAAATCTCCCGACGGGAGGTTTACAAGCCAATGTTATGGACATCGCAAAATTCACTGCTATATTCTTAAATAGTGGCAAATCAATTTCAGGAAAGCAATTCTTGCCATCGGAAATTGTTGAAAAATCTATTCAAAGACAAAATCAAGAAACCAAGATTGCTTTTTCTAATCACTTGGGTTTGGCATGGTGGATAGATGATTTCTATGGATATAAAAGTGTTTATCATGGCGGCTTAAATAAGCCTTGTGCCTCAATTATAAAATTTTTACCAGAACTTAAGATTGGCTTAGTTCTCGTAATTAATTCAGATATGAACAGAGAGTTTATAACAGAAGTTACAGAAAAAGTATTATTAGCCTTGATGGATGCAAAGAGTATAAAATATCAAAAAAATTACTATGAAAAAAACGAAGTAACTAAGGCAGAGAACTCTGACTACTTTAAAAATTTATTCAAAGGTGATTATGCTAGCAGTTATGGAATTATCAATGTAACCCCCTTGAAAAAACATTATGAAGTAAATTTGATTTCAGCCAATAAAAAATTACGAGGAACTCTGATGTCTGACAGCACTTTGCAATTAGAGTATATGGTGTTAGGTGTGTATCCTGTTAAAGTAATGCGACTATTTGTGAATCAAGTTGATAGTAGAAAAATTATTGGAACAAAGTCTGCAAAATCAGGAAGGAAAATATTTGGTGGAGAAAAAATAGAATTTGAAAAACCAAATACAAAATGGGATGATATTTCAGGTAAGTACATAATTTACAACTTAGATGGAAAAGAATATTCTCTTTTGAACGAAATTCTTGTTTCAGAGTATAAAGGACTTAAAGTTATATCAGGAGAAAAAACATTAATCCCAGACGTTGAAAAGTTTCAGTTTTGCATCCGTCCTGTTAATGATAACTTGGCTATTGTGCAGGGCATTGGAGGGCAGGGTCTTCTTGGAGAAACTATTAAAAGGTTTGACAAAAACAGTGAGGAGTTTATAGAAATTGCAGGTTATGTTTTTAAAAAGCAGAAATAAAACTGGTGCTAATAGGCAGCTTTGCTCTCCGAAATCCGCTCGAGCGCAAAGTCCGAACACATTGACATAAATTATAAACACAACAAAACGGCAATAATTACAACCATGAAAGAAACTGAAAAACATAACGAACGAATTGCAAAGATGACCTTTGCCTCTGTTTATCCACATTATGTTACAAAAATTCTAAGTAAAGGAAGGACATTGGATGAACTACTACAAGTAATCGAATGGTTGACAGGTTTTAATCCAATCAAACTTCAAGAACTCATGGATGAGAAAGTAACCTTCGAGACTTTTTTTGAAAAGGCAACACTACATCCAAATGCCGAACAAATCAAAGGAACTATTTGTGGTTATAAAATTGAAGAAATCGAAAATCCACTTACCAAAAAGGTTAGATACCTCGATAAGCTCATTGACGAATTGGCAAAAGGAAAAAAAATGGAAAAAATTTTAAGACCATAAAAAAAGAATGAACTAGGAATGCTTCATACTCCTCCAGCCCCTCATTTTACAATCAAAGATTCCAAAAACAACCCAAGGCCTAATGCATCACCAACACTTTGGCCAAAGATAAAACCTGATTTTTTTGATAGATTTTTAAGAAATAAATGCCCTCAGCCAAGCTTTTACAGTCCAGCCGGAAAGTATCAATAAGCCCAGAATACAAAAAAACTGCCTGCCCTCTGAGATTACAAAGTTCTATATCTGCTTCCGCACCTTCGCCTAGCTTGATTTCCAAGTACTCATCAGCGGGATTGGGATATACCCACACGGACTCTTGCAAGGGATTATTCCCGGATTCGCCCATCGTCCTGCCCTCTATGTCTGCCTTTGAAATCACCCGATAAGCACTCTGCAAAACTTCCTGGGTCTCTATATCCTGTACAAAAACTACCAACAGATACGGGTATTCATTCAAAGTATCGGCTTCTGCGCCAGCGACATCCTGATGACGCAGGTCTGCCGGCCAAGGCAGTGCCTCGTCCAGGCTCAAAGACCCAGCAGCAGGCAGTGGTAGCCCTTGCGGAAAAGGCAAAAAACGCCGTACTACATGATGATAGGTCTTTCCCTCATAAGCTACGCCACGCTCCACCAGCGCCATGCGTACTCTGTGTTGGTTAACAAATAAAGTAGTATCCTTTTTATCAATCGCAAAGTTGATACGCAGCGGGTTTAGATCGATACGTAGATCAATCAAATAGGGCGAAAAATCCAACTTACGACGACTAAATCCTGCAAGCTGTTCTTCTAAAGTACCCCGGCGACCGTCCATCACTGTATACTGCGGATGTCCGACACCATAATACAACTCCCGAAGTGCGCCAATAGCACTCTCAAAAGGCGAATTGCGATACAGAAGCGTCTGAGCAGGATCAATAAAATAATTGAGTTGCAAGGCTTGTGCATCCTGCGCCAGGATTGCCTGTAAACTATCAGCTTGCTCTTGTGATGCTGCTTGGGAGTCTTGAAATTGCTCCCACAACACAATACGGTCGGCATCCTGAATGCTTAATGCACCAAAAGCAAAAATACCCTTGGCTATATCGTTTTCCAGCGAAGCAAAAGCAAGCCGGATGCGAAATACCCGATCCTCCGCTTCTGGAAACCGTACTTTTAGGCTATCCTGAATGCTTTTGAGAGAATACCGCATCCTTTGCCAACCCTGAGACTTGCCAGACCAGCCCAAGTTTTCACCACTTTGGTCGCCAGGAGCTGCGGCAATCCCGCGTTCATTGTACCACTCCGTATCCGTGCCTACATCGCCGATTTCTCCAAGCCTGCGCCAGACTTCCTCCTCGCCCAGGGTATATTCCAGCACAGCACCGTCCAGCAAGGCAGGCGTATCAAACCATACCATTAGGGATAAAAAAGGATTTTCAAGGCTATCAATGCTAAAAAACTGACTTTGTACCCAAGATACCTCACCATTGTTGTAGCGATTATCCAGCCCGTTGGTGATCCATACCTGCCCGCTGATACCCTCTTGCATCGTACTATCGAGTTGAGTTACTTGCCTTAATAACCAGCTACTCCGGCGAGTATCGCTCAGGCTCAGGTTGCTATTCTGGGCATTCAGATTGCCCAGCACAGCACCCGCCGAAGCCAGGACAGCCTCCTGGTAGCGGCTTGATATCCAGCCATCCAAAGCAGCCGGGTCAGCCTCATTAAAAATAACCAGGGGAAAACCATAAAACTGAGGACAAAACTCAAGCCCCAGGAAGTTTCCACCGCCATTATAATAAAGCGGCAGATACACCCCCGGCTTGCTAAAGCTAAACTCGGCATTGCTCGATAAGGGCGGCTGAATGGTTTGAGTCTGATAGGGGAAGCGAAACGCCAAAAAATCCTGCTCAAAAGCCGCATAAAAGGCATCAAAATACCAGGTTTTGCGAAGGGGTTTGAGGTCTTCATCATTGCGTATCACCAAACGGGTAGCTTTGCCCGCCCGAAGTCCATTGACACTAAATTGGGGCCTAAAGCGGTCGGTATTGCCGATAATCAGCTCCTCCCGCCAGATACCGTTGCAGGTCTGCACTCCAGCCTGCTCTATACGCAGGCGCACCTGATAGCTACCTGTACTAAAAAAACTGCGTAGATAGTGAAAATCTGTGGTAGGGTCTATGCTTGCATTCAGCTCCACAGGCGCAGAACCATCCCCAAAATCAAAAACATAGCGGTACAAATCCGGGGCGAAGGCATCAAAAGTACTTTGATCAATCACAAAATCCACCTGGTTTCCAGGGCAATAGACCTGTGCACGATTAAAAGAGAAGAAGGCCAGAGGACCTTCTTCTACAAAAAACCGGATTTCTTCCGTATCGCCGCAGCTTGTGCCCTGGGTACTGACTTTAAGCAGGTAATACGAATTATTGGCGTTACGGGGCAGGGTATCGAGTCCGAGTTCAGCATTTTGGGCATCTAGCACCAGCGTAGTGCGGTTCGCAAAGCTACGTGTACCAAAACCCGTATCCTTACTGCCATTGCGAAAGCGCTCAATGCTAAACGTAAAAGTCCCCGTATAATTTGTAGCCGAAGCACTCAGCTCACTCTGCGAAAAGATACACACCACCGCTTCCTCTTGAATCCCACTGACAGCCACCTGGAGGCGTGCAGTGACCCGGTACCGAATCACCGCAAAACTACTCAGGGCTGTACCGTTTTTTTCTATCCGCACCTGGAAGGTATAGGTGTTGGGGTAATTGAAGAGGCTATCCAGGCGGTTGAGTTCTCTAATATCTGGATTTTTCCCATCATTGGGTTGCTCTGTCATTCTGATGGGAGTATCTCCTGCCCCTGCATACCAGACGTAGGTAGTATCTGCACCAAAATCACGCGTGGTGATTTGGGGTTCTTCTGCTTCTGTAAAAGCAATCCCCTGGCAAGTGCTATACATCGTATCACTCAAAATAGGGGCAGGAAGGGTTTGTGCTTGCACATAGCCAAAAAATAACATAAAACTAGCAAAAAACAAGATTCTAAAAGTTGCTGACATAGGATTTTGGGATTTAATCAGTGAAAAGTATTTTTTATAATAAATTAAATTTTAATTTTTTAAACAGCGTACACATATTTTAAGGGTTTTTGGTGCTGTGGTTCGGAATATATCTCCCACATCATCTACTCTACGATAAAAAACTTCTGTATTGTTTTCGGGGTCAGAGGTAGATGTCCAGAAATTAGCTCTAACATTGAGTGCTGTAAAATTTCCACCAGTACTTTGTGCTCCCCCTTTTTCAGCTTTGAATATGCCATTCACCAGTTCTGCGCCTTCATCGGTTCCTCTTCCGCCTAGATCATCCAATTCACTTTCGGGGATTCCCAAAAAACGCTCTAAGGTTTTCCATTCTTCATCAGAGGCCAAGTGCCAGCCGCTGGGGCAGGCTACCTCCGCCGCTTCAAAGTTGTACAGTCGGCCGTAGGTTTCGCAGTTGTTGTCATTGTTGTCGTAGCAGATACTGCTGCCTGCACTGGGGGTCTCGTATTTGAGATTTTCGCCGAGCCAGGTCTGCGTGCCGATGGTCACTACACGGTAGACCCTGCCATCG
>JANRIC010000183.1:0-14954 GCA_033765345.1 Microscillaceae bacterium | reverse complement strand
TAATGGGATAGTAAACTTTCAAGGTAGTTTAAAAGTGTCATATTAGCTTATTTTTGACCTTAAATAACAAAATTTATCTCAGTTTTTCAATATTTTTGCCTCTTATCTTTATTCTTAATAGTTTTCCGAAGTTATCAGTATCCCCAGTGAAAGGATCATTTTTGGAGGATGCCTGATCAAAGCAATGAACGCCAGCAAAGGAAACCTTGCTGACGCCAATGTTGCAGCTTGGTCTGAAACCGTGACCCAAATCAAAAATAAATACCCAGATACAAAGATTGTAGTACCCGGACACGGCGAATGGGGAGGTAAGGAGCTATTGGATTATACGATTAAAATGTTTCAAAATGAATAATCAATAGGCCTGGGTTTTGGTGAGTTGATCCAAAACCCAAGCTTTCTTTTAGGGCTAAGACAGTCTGAATAAACGAGCAGTTTCCCAGGGAATCCTGCTGAGAATTAATAACAAAGCAAGGATGGTAAAGATAGCGAGGTTCTTGTGTTTGGCGATCGGGTTTACGGCTCTTTTGGAACGAGTGCGCCCGATTTGCGCCAAAACCACAGCCACAACCATCGTAAAGATGTGTTCTACGGCCCAATAACGTACAGCTCCATTTTTCATCACGCTGCCCATACCCTGTTGAAAAGCCGCTAAACCCATAGGGCTATATACAAAATACAAAATCAGCCCAATCACCAGTTGCAAATGCATAAAAGCAATAAAAAATATTGCCAGACGATTATCACTGGCGAGATAGTCTTTTTTGCCTAACCAGGCACTCAGCGAGCGAATAATCACCCAAATTGCCAGAATGAGTACCACCCAACGCAGCCAAGAGTGAATAAATAAGGTAGTAAAGTACATATTTGTGTTGTTTTCGGTAAATAATTTTCTGAAAAATTCCTATTGATCTAACCTTAGGATAAATTATATTGTTGA
Source organism: Microscillaceae bacterium (assembly GCA_033765345.1). Taxonomy (GTDB): domain Bacteria; phylum Bacteroidota; class Bacteroidia; order Cytophagales; family Microscillaceae; genus JANRIC01. The sequence goes on along the minus strand of JANRIC010000183.1, from coordinate 14,014 downwards.
AAAAGCAGATTATCCTTAAATTAATGCCAAGTTTATTTAAATATTTTTACAATTGAAAACAAAGCGCATTTCTATTCCGAAAATTGGGGAAATTACTTTTGTCAAAAGCACTAAAACCAGAAGATTGAGCATTCGGATTCGCCCCCTCGAGGGCGTAAAAGTGACTTTCCCTGAATCGGTTAGTTTCAAGGAAGCACAGCATTTTGTGGAAGAAAAAAGTTCATGGATTCAAAAACACCTACCCCGCATTCAGCATATCGAGAATCAATGGACAATCTTTGACGAAAATACCACCTTTCGAACCCGCGAACATCAATTAGAGATCATTCCCCATTCCGAGCTTACAGCACGGTATCGAGTAGGGCGGCAAAAGATTCAGGTATACTACCCCCGACATCGAGACATACACGAGGAAGCATTACAGGAATTTATCCGAGAGGCCATAGAAGAAGCCTGGCGGAGAGAAGCGAAAAAATATCTCCCCCTCAGATTGGCTTATTTTGCTCAGAAACACAACTTTCGCTATCAAAATGTCTTTATTAAAAATACAAAAACCCGATGGGGAAGTTGCTCTTCCCAAAATAATATCAACCTCAGCCTGCATCTGATGCGCCTGCCTGACCCACTCATTGATTATGTACTCCTGCACGAGCTTTGCCATACCGTAGAGAAAAACCACGGGAAAAACTTCTGGGCACTCCTCGATCAAGTCACCGGTGATGCTCGTGGTTTAGATAAACAACTTTCGCAGTATTATCTGAAAATTTATTAAAAGAAAATACAGCACCTATCGGGTATGTATTCTCCTTGTTGTATTTGATAGGTTTACCAAACACCTCTTCACAAATATCAAACTCAACGCATCAAAGCCTCCAAAGCCCAAACCAAATATACTAAAGGTGCATTCCAGTTGATGGCGATTTCATTGGTGGAATAGCTGCATACATCATCTACGTAGCACTTGGCCGGTAGCTTGGTAGGGTAGGCACACCCATCCTGCTGACCAGGCTGTGGACCTCCGGCCAAAAAGCCTGGGATAGGCTCGGCAATCCCGTCTGCTTCCGAAGGTCGGTGATGAATATGCATTGGCGTTTTATCGCCATGCCCAGTCACAAAGCTGTATCTGGTGGCATTGCGCCCCAGTATATAATCCAGATGATGCAGTGCCAGGGTCAAATATGCCTGGTTTTTGGTGAGCTGATACGCTTGTATTGCCAATAAGCCGATATTGGCTACGGTGCTGTTACTTCCCCACACAAACTCAGTGATGCCTACCTGATAGGCTGAAGATTGCGTTTTTTGGAGTAATTCTTCGGTGAATTGAATAAATTTTTTGGCAATAGAATCCTTGTAGGTTGGAGAAAACTTTGAGAGTGCGTTATGATGTAATAAAGAAATGACGCCCAGTGTACTTACCTGATTCCAGCTTGGGATGTTTATTTCGGATTCCAGAAGATCCACTCGATCGAGGTATTTCGTTTCACCGCTGGATATACACAATTCACTGGCCGCCCATACAAACTCATCTTTCACGGAGTTATCTCCATAAGCTCCAGTATTGACGTCTTTGGGCTGTTTGTAGTAAATTTCCGGGTTTTTTTCAGCCCAGTCCCAAGCTTTGCGGGCAGCTTCAAGGCATTTTGTAGCAAAAGGAAGGTCAAACTTTTTATAGGTACGATGAGCCACCGCCATCACTGCGGCAAAATCCAGTGCGGCGGCTGTGGTTTTCATCACCGCAAAACGGGCAGCTTTCACCTGGTCGGGCATCACCATGCCTGAAAAGGACAATTCGGTGAGCTTATGGTATACGCCGCCATCTGTGGGGTCTTGCATGGCAAACATCCAGTCCAGATTCCAACGGGCTTCATCCAAAATATCCGGGGTTTGATTATTGCTCTCCGGAATATCTATGGATAATTTTTGGCAGTATTCCGGGAATTGCTCATATAAAAGCAGCAAAGTATAGGTAGAAATCCCGGAATTGACGATGTATTTGTTGTAATCTCCGGCATCATACCAGCCTTTGGGTGCAGAAAATTTGAAACCTTCTGGCCTTGATGCCGAGGCAGCCGACGCATGAACCAGTATTTCATCGTCAGGATGCCCAGCTTTGCGCGCCCAAGTTCCAGCGTATTGTGCCTCGAGATCGATGGAAGCCCGGTTATAATAAAAGGCTTTGAGAGCGGCTTTGGCAACAGTCTGGTGTATTTGTGCACGAATCTCGAAGGGATGAGAAATTTGATCCCCAGATTTGACTTGAAAAGTACCCTGTTTTTTAAATTCGCTAAAATTGGCTATACGCACATTTTCATCCGAATATTCCCAGTGCTGGGCAGGTTTGAGTTTTGCCTGATACAGAGACTTTTGTGTTTTGGCATCGATGACTTCAAAATCATCCGTATTTCCCAGAGGAACAACAGCGATTTTGGTTGCCGAGGGATAAAAACCCACCTGATTGAGTTTGATTTCCTGCGCCGATGAGTAGCAGGAAACTATTAGAAAGGAAATAAACAGGGTAAGTTTTTGAAAGTAGGTTTTTTTCTTCATTTTGATAAAATTTTAGATTTCTAGCTTAAAATTAGGACTAAATCATCCTGTTGAACCATAGCACCAGCATTTAATACGATTTTCTCGATTTTTGCTGTTTGAAGCGCTGTGATAGTGGTCTCCATTTTCATGGCTTCTATGACAAAAAGCGGCGTATTTTCCTTGACTGTATCTCCGGCTTTGACCATAATCTGAGCCAATTTGCCTTGTAGAGGTGAGCCTATTTCAAGCTCATTTTTCGGATTTACCTTTTGATTGGATACCTTGCTCACCTGAATATGATTGTCTTTTACAGAAATTTGACGCACCTGCCCGTTTAGCTCAAAAGTCACGATTCTTCTACCGTTTTCATCAGCAGGTTGGATAAATAAAAGCCTGATAATTAAAGTTTTGCCTTCATCCAGTCTAATAAAAATTTCTTCTCTTATCTTCAAGCCGTAATAATAAGCCGTAGTAGGAATATAGGATACATCTCCAAATTCTATCTGATTTTGATGGAATCCCTCAAAAACTTCGGGATAAAGCTGATAAGACAGAAAATCTTCAAAGTCATAATCATTTTTGAATTTTTCTTTAAATGCCTGAAATTCTCGATCAAAGTCAATGGGTTCCAGGTATTTGTTGGCTCTTTCGGTGATGGGCTGTTCATCTTTGAGAATTATTTTCTGAAGTTCTTCTGGGAAACCACCATAAGGCTGCCCCAGATTTCCTTTAAACAGATTGATCACCGATTCGGGGAAGGAAATGGTATGGCCACGCTGCATAATATCTTCTTCGGTCAGTTCATTAGAAGTCATAAATAAAGCGAAATCGCCTACCACTTTGGAGCTGGGCGTTACCTTTACAATGTCTCCAAACATTTTGTTGGCGATTCTGTAATTTTTCTTGATGATCTCAAATTTATCTCCCAAGCCCAATGCTTCGGCCTGGGGGCGAAGGTTGGAATATTGCCCACCAGGGATTTCGTGGTCATAGACCTCAGCCGTACCCGCTTTGAGCCCAGACTCGAAGGGATAATAATATTCGCGTACGGTCTCCCAGAAGTTGGAATATTCATTGAGTGCCTGCAAATTAATTTTATTTTCTCTTTCGTGCCCCTGTAGCATAGCGGCTATAGCGTTGAAGCTAGGCTGGGAGGTTAGCCCTGACATAGAGCTGATGGCTACATCAATAATATCTACCCCTGCTTCAATGGCTTTGAGGTAGGTGGCCGACTGAATGGAAGAAGTATCGTGGGTATGCAGATGTATGGGAATCTGGATGCTTTTTTTCAATTCACGAATCAGTACCTCAGCAGAATAAGGCTTAAGCAAACCGGCCATATCTTTGATAGCAAGGATATGTGCTCCTTCGTCTTCCAACTGTTTGGCCAAATCGAGGTAATATTGCAAGGTGTACTTTTTATTGTCGGGGTTGAGAATATCGCCTGTGTAGCTGATGGCAGCTTCAGCTAGGGCTTCGGTGCGTTCGCGGACAGTTCGGATGCTGACTTTCATGTTCTCCACCCAATTAAGCGAATCAAAAATTCTGAAAATATCAATCCCGTTTTCCCAGGATTTCTCGATAAATTTTTCAATCAGATTATCAGGATAGGCTTTGTAACCCACGGCATTAGAGCCTCTCAGGAGCATTTGCAGCAAAATATTGGGGACTCTTTGCCGAATTGCTCTGAGCCTGCCCCAGGGATTTTCGCGCAGAAATCGCATACATACGTCAAAAGTAGCACCACCCCAGACCTCCATAGAAAACACCTGGGGATGGTTCATGGCATAACTGCGAGCACCTCTGAGCAGGTCAATACTTCTGACACGGGTGGCAAGCAATGACTGGTGGGCATCCCTGAAAGTAGTATCGGTATATTGAATAATTTTTTCATTTTTGAGCCATTCCAAGAATTTATCCCTTCCTAGTGTTGTGAGTTTGTCTTTGGTACCTTCCGGGTATGCTGCTGTTCGGTCAAACTCGGGTACCTCGGCGTGCCTAAAGACCTTATTGGTATCTATGAATTTTACATCTGGATTGCCATTGATGATCACGTTGGCGAGGTAGTTGAGCGTTCGGGTGGCACGGTTAAGCCTTTTGGGCATACGTAAAAGCTCTGGATATTTTTCAATAAAGCTTACCGTAGCACGCCCAGAAATAAACTCAGGGTGTGAAATTACATTTTGCAGGAAGCCGATATTGGTTTTTACGCCTCGGATTCGATATTCGTCCAAAGCTCTATGAAGGCGTTCGCTGGCACCCCAGAGTGTACGCCCCCAGGCCGAAACTTTGACGAGCAAAGAATCAAAAAAAGGAGATATCTTCATCCCCGGATAGGCACTCCCGGCATCTAGGCGAATGCCGAAACCCGCCGCATTCCGATAAGCAGTGATGGTTCCGTAATCAGGTTTAAAATTATTTTCGGGGTCTTCGGTTGTGATTCGGCACTGGATCGCAAAACCGTCGCAGGTGACATCCCCTTGCCAACGAATAAAAATCTCTGGATCGGAGAGCTTGTGCCCTTTGGCAATCAGAATCTGAGAGCGTACAATGTCAATTCCGGTGATTTCTTCGGTAATGGTATGCTCGACCTGAATGCGCGGGTTTACTTCAATGAAATAAGCTTCAAAGTCTTTATCTACCAGAAATTCTACGGTACCTACTTTATTAAAATTCACGTGTTTACAAATTGCCAGGGCATAATCATAGACTTTTTGTTTGGTTTCTTTGGGTAGTATCGGACTGGGAGCAATCTCTACAACTTTTTGAAAGCGACGTTGTACCGAACAATCTCGCTCAAAAAGGTGAACCATGTTGCCGTAGTCATCCGCCATGATTTGTACCTCGATGTGTTTGGGATTTTCAATGAACTTTTCCAGAAAGATGGTATCATCTCCAAATGCTTTACCAGCTTCATTTTTGGCTTCCAGAAAAGATTTTTTTAATTCTTCATCATTTCTAACTACACGCATTCCGCGCCCTCCTCCACCAGCAGAGGCTTTGATGATCAAAGGGTAACCAATTCGATGGGCTTCTTTTTTGGCAATTTTGAGATCAGTGAGTTTTTCCTGGCTGTCTTCAATGATAGGAATGCGGGCTTCACGAGCAACTTGTTTGGCAGAGACTTTATCGCCTAGTTTTTCCATTACTTCAGGGTCTGGGCCTACAAAAATGATCCCCTCTTCCTGGCATCTGCGGGCAAAATGCACATTTTCTGAGAGAAAACCATAACCCGGATGAATAGCATCTATCTGGTGTGATTTGGCAAGGGCAATAATTTCTTCGATATCCAGGTAAGGTCTGAGCGGCTCATCGTTTCGTCCGATTTTATAAGCTTCATCGGCTTTGTAACGATGCAAAGAGTAGCGATCTTCATAGGTAAAAATGGCAATGGTTCGAATCCTGAGTTCGGAAGCAGCCCTGAGAACGCGAATGGCGATCTCCCCACGATTGGCTACAAGTAATTTATCAATTTTTCTGAGTACTTTGGGTTTTTGCGTCATCTTAGGGTGCGTATAATTTAAGTGTAAATGATGCCTTGAATAAATTGGCATAAAGCTAAAAAAAAATTGGGAAGGTACACGGAGAATTTGAATAAAGGAACTTCTTTTTAGACATAGACTTTGTATACTAGTATTTTTTTGGTAAATTATGCAAAAAAATATAACTTCTTGAGTAAAACTTAACATAAACTTATTTAAGTTGTTAGATTAATTTCCTGAATGTATCCGTTTTTTATAAAACTAAAATTAATTTTTACAATGAAAAAATACCTGATTCTAACCCTAAGCATCGTATTTATTCCTCATTTGTTGGTTTATGCACAAGCCGGTCTGCAAGCCCAAAAGATAGAAGCCTCAGCAGTACCGCAAGCTGTCAAAGACGCTTATGCAGCCAATTTTACGGCGGAGATCATTCGCTGGGAGCTACACCAAGCCAAAAAAGCAGACAAAAGCGGCGAAAAATATGTAGCTATTTTTAAGGAAAACAACCTGGATTGCCGCGCCCGCTTCAAAAAAGACGGTACAAGCATTTCTTATTCTACCTACTTCAAAAAAGAAAATCTGCCTGCCAATATCAAAGCTGCTGCTGAAAAATCATTTGTAGGCTTTACAGCACAAGGTGGGCAGAAAGTAAAAGTGTTTAAGAATAACAAAGAATACTATAAAGTTCGCCTCAACAAAGGTGCACAAAAAGGTGTATTTTTCTGTGACCTGGAAGGCAATCCGATTGAGAAAAAGAACGTGCCGCAAGAAGCTGATGAGGATGAGTAGTTTTTGGGAATGAAGGAATTAAGAGAATTAAAGAATGAAGAAATTAAGGAATTAATTTTCGCTTAATACTTCATTCTTTGATTTTGCAGAGATTCCATTAATGATTAGATTTTAGTCAGATCAAAAACTGCCTATGATATAGACAGTTACCACTATTGCAATGGTCAGCAACAAGTCTGGGGAGTACATTAATAAGTAGATAGCCGCCTTTTGTAAATATCAATCTAAAAATAAAGTAGGGTAGTATTTTCTATCCCTGCTTTATTTTTTCAAAAAACTAAATACTTGCCTATACTTTTAATAACAAATTATGGTTAAATTTAAATTTTACTTTTTATTTCCTTATCTACTTTTAGACCTAATTGCTAGTCCACTAACTGCCCAGAATAATCGGAGACCTTTATCCTCAGAAGACTTGTTTTTTGCTAAGGGGCATAATCGTTTTGATTTGAATGTATATTTAGACAATGGAAATATTCAGAGAGAATTTGGTTTAGCGGATCTTGAGAACAGATTAGGCTGGGGCTTTTCCCTCACTTGGTTACATACCTCTCAAATCAATCAAACTTGGGGAGTTGAGTGGGGTATTAAAGTTGGAGCATTACCCTGGAAATATTATTATGAAATAACAAAAGGAGGAGTAGCAAACTTTCCGTTTAATGATTTAAATTATGGTACTGAATAAGTTCAATATATTCAAGTGCCTCTTCAACTGGTTTTTCGGAAACCAGTTAAACAAACCTTGTATTTTAATCTCTATTCCGGAATTTCATTACGATACATTCTACTTCAGGAGTTAACCGTATCTGTTACTGCCATTGATCAAACTTCACAATTTATCCCCATCTTTGACTCCTACAGCAGCTTTGATAATACTCCTCGAACAAATTTTAATCTTGGTACAGGCATTAGCTGGGTATTGCCGCATTTTGATATGCTGGATTTCCAGTTGATGGCTAATATTTCTCCTTATCAGTATATTTTCAATGAGTATTATTTTTTTCCGGGTACTGCACAAGAGACCTTCGGGCGGTATAGAAGCCGGGGTACTTACATCGGTCTCTCGGTGGGTTATACTTTTACGGGAGTGAGAAAGATGCTTAAGAGGGCTAGAGGTTAATGCGCCCAGGGAAGCTTTTTTTTGGCTTGAGGATAGCAACAAGTATAACAAGGCTCGCCTCAGTCGGTTTTATTTTTTAGCTTTCACGCACTTGCTTATAATTTTTTGTAAATTTGTTACAAAAGACCTTTAATTATATGACACTTGCCCGTTTGGATAATGAAGTTTTCTTTAAAAAAGCCTTTACGGACGAAATCGTATTCAAGGCTTTTGTAAAGGATATCATTGGCATAGACGTAGAACCCGCCAGGATTGAAACCGAAAAGGCTTTTCAGCCTAAGTTGGGCAATATTGCTTTCAAATACGATATTTTTGCCGAAGATATCATCCGTAGAATTGTGATTGAAATTCAAAAAGTAGAATACGACCATAATTTCGACCGATTCTTACACTATCATTTGCAGGCCATTACCGAGCAGCAACGCAGTTCGGAAGATTATACAGTCGAGAAAACGGTGTATACCATCGTAGTGATGACTGCCCCTTATAAAATCCATGCAAAAACCGGAGAACTCTATAAAGATGAAGTATTGATATCAAAGCTAAATCCTAAAAATCTTAAAGGTAGTGAGCGCAAAATTTTTAACCACGAACTGATTTTTCTGAATCCCAATTACAAAGGACAAGATACGCCCCCTAATTACCGGGATTGGTTAGACCTCATTTATGAAAGCATCCACAATCCCGAAAACCCACAAATCAATACCCAAAATGCAGGTGTGAAACGTGCTACCGAAATAGTGAGCTATGAAAATATCACTCCCGAAGAATGGGAACAGGCAAAAATTGAAGCTTCCAAACGGAAAGTGATTAGCCTGGAACGAGAAGAGGAAAGAGAAGTAACCCAAAGGGAAATTGCTAAAAACGCAATCCTTAAAAATGCAGATAATCAATTTATTGCGGATATTACAGGCTTAAGCATCGAGCAAATTGAAAAACTACGTACCGAACTGGAAAAGTAAAAGTGAGGATTGCACGGCTCGGTATTTTGGTTCTCAGACACAGTGTATCTGGTCAGGGTACAGGTGCGGTTTGTAAAGACACAAACCGAGGCGATGAAATATAAACTTAGCAACATATAAAAACACGATTTAAGGAATAAAAAATTTAGGTGGAAAAGTATTTTCTATCCCTGCTTTATATCTTCAAAAAACTAAATTTTTGCCTATACTTTAAATGACAAATTATGGTTAAATTTAAATTTTACTTCTTATTCCCTTATCTACTTTTACTTCTAATTACTAGTGCATTAACTGCCCAAAATAATCGAAGATCTTTATCCTCAGAAGACTTGTTTTTTGCTAAGGGGCATAATCGGTTTAATTTGAATGTATATTTAGACAATGGAAATATTCAGAGAGAATTTAGTTTAGCGGATCTTGAGAACAGATTAGGCTGGGGCTTTTCCCTCACTTGGTTACATACCTCTCAAATCAATCAAGCTTGGGGAGTTGAGTGGGGTATTAAAGTTGGAGCATTACCCTGGAGATATTATTATGAAATAACAAAAGGAGGAGTAGCAAACTTTCCGTTTAATGATTTAAATTATGGTACTGAATACGTTCAATATATTCAAGTACCTCTTCAACTGGTTTTTCGGAAACCAGTTAAACAAACCTTGTATTTTAATCTCTACTCCGGAATTTCATTACGATATATTCTTCTTCAGGAGTTAACCGTATCTGTTACTGCCATTGATCAAACTTCACAATTTATCCCTATCTTTGACTCTTACAGCAGCTTTGATAATACTCCTCGAACAAATTTTAATCTTGGTACAGGCATTAGCTGGGTATTGCCGCATTTTGATATGCTGGATTTTCAGTTGATGGCTAATATTTCACCTAACAATTATATATTCACAGACTATTATTTTTTTCCAGGTACTGCTTATGAGACTTTCGGGCGGTATAAAAGCAAAGGCACTTACATTGGTCTTTCTGTGGGTTATACTTTTACGGGAGTGAGAAAAATGCTCAAAAGGTATAGGAGCTGATTTGTTAATCTGCCAAGGTTCGCAGTAAAAATTCGGAAGAATTAAGATAATTAAAGAATGAAGAAATTAAGGAATTAATTTTCGCTTAATACTTCATTCTTTGATTTTGCAGGAAAGCATTAGTAATTAGATTTTGCCGGGATTTTTAGGTTGTGCCTCTCTGCCCAGAGCGCCAGCACCTGCCAAGCTTCCTCCGAAGGTTGAGCGTTGAATTTGGCTTTTGCCTGCTGAATCACGCCCTTATCATCCAACTCGATGGTTATCAGTTTTTTCTTTCCTGTCAGGAAATCATCCACTGTCATTGCCCAGATAGAGCACTCCTTGTTTATGCAGCTACTTACATAACCTCCCACACAGTGCGACATGGCTTTACCCTCGTGATAGAGTTCGTTGCCGGTCAGTAACTGACGGATTTTGTAATGCTTGTGTTGGAGAGTACCTTCGTCTAGTGTCAGTTCAAAGTCAGGAATCTCTATGGGCTCCCAGGTTTCTTGATTGAGTTCTTGACTCCATATTCTCATTTCTTTTTGCCATTCTTGAGTGGCTTTTAACAAAGAATTTAAGGTTCGCCCTTTCATACTGAAATCCGGCTGAGTAGGGCCGAGTTCTTCAGTTTGCCCGCGACCCACAAATATCCTGCGATTCTCGTATTTCTGATAGTGGATATATTCCACTATATCATGAATTCTACTGAGATTATCAGGAGTATGATTGATCAAGAACTGCACTACCGTAGTCCAAAATGCTTCCCGATAATTACAGTCATATACATTTCCGAGACGAGTTTTGATGAGATAATCTGCCAATTTGGCCGTACCCCCCAAGCCAAGCACCTGTCCATAACGCAAAGCTTCATAAATGCTATAATGTGCAGGCGTCTGCAAGAAATAATGAGCCATTTTTTTGCTCAACTGAATAGGCAAACCAGATGCAGTGCGGATGTTGCCACCCTGCCCGATATGGATAAACCAATCCGTTGTATTGGCATAATCGTTCGGATAATAAAATGCCTGATCCATAAACTCAGGTACTTTGTACTTGGCAAAGAGGTGTCTGAGCAGTTGACCGAATTGTTTTCGGCGATTATACGTTTTTGGTTTCCAGGTTTTCAGCTCTCTGATAGATTTATCCTGATTTTCCGAAAGAATCTTTAACCCGCCGACCACCTCCGCATCTTCCAGAAGTCGCTCTGAACGATTTTGAACCAATTTTAGCAAAAGCTCATAGAATGACTGCTTTTGAGGCAGGTTATTTTGATCATTCCAAACTTGCTGAAAAAGCACACCGATTCTATTCAATCCGCTTTCGGTTGGGATATGCCAGTATTTGATATTACCCTCATAGATTTCATTCAAAATCATAGCAGGGTTTTTATACATTTTTTTACCTTTTTGTAGGCTCTCCAGGTAGCTTTGCTGTATTCTGAGTTGATCCAGCTTTTTCTGCTGAAGTTTAGATAATTTTCCCATGACCTGTTGATCTGAGTTCCGATTGTATTTTTATCCTTGAGACATAATATTTCCAGGCAATATCCGAGGCGGTTTTTTTTTGAAAACCTGTCAGATATCGTAGCTAAAGGGCATAAAATTCCCTTCCTTCTTTGCAGAAGGTATCTCGAGAAACTTCGTTTGTATTGTACCTGAAAGGAGAAAGTATGCCTAAACCTTGTTAATAGTTAAGCAAATTATCCCTCTTTTCAGGAAATATCTCCCTTGCGGAAGGCGGCTGTACTATAATTTTTTGGATATAAGTTTCGCCATTTCCTCAAAGCTGAGGCTTGGAGTCAGGCGACCAAAGACTTGCTTACCCCTATATGTAAGCAGGATTATGTGACCAGTGCCGTAATACGGCTCTATGGCATCTTCCAGACCGAGGGCACAAGCAAGAAGCTGTGACTGATGCCGAGTGGTACCGTTGGTATAATCCAGGGTGACAAACAAAACTTCCTGACCGTCGAAACGGTTTTTTAAGTCCTCGTAGTAGCGACACATCGCCCGGCTGGCTTCACACCAATCGGCGTGCATGCGGACGGCGGTAATTTTAGTAATCACGGATTTTCTGTTCTTAGTTGCACTAAATAAAGTACTCATTAAGTTTGTGTTTACAGTTTTTTTGAATTTCCCGTGGTTTCGCTTTGTGTTGGCAAAGCGCAGAGGCTCCTGAGAGGAGATTGTTTTCAGACCTAGAGAGACCAAAAGCCCAGACTTTAGCTAATCCGGGCGGTGATTTATGCTTAAAAATACCTAATTTTCTTTGTTGGAATTTTGAAGGTACCTTAAAATCACACCCGGATGATGGGCATCCCCAACCCAACTACCCTTTAATAAGGGAATTCTGAGGGTTTGTTCTATGTGATTTGTATTAAAGCACTTCATTGGATTTTTTAGTTTGGTTGTTAGACAACTCTACAAAACTAATACTTATATCTTAATTCACCAAAAATGTTACAATATTTTATGTAGTTTAGAATTAGTCTAAAACCAGAAACATTCGAATTTTCTAAAATTTGTGTATTATTGGGGGTTTTGTTTGAGATTTTACAAAAAAATAAAATTTTTGTTGCTGATTTCGAAAAGACACATATTTATAATCAAGAAAATAAGTCAGTATATTACATAGATCAAGTACTTCAAAATTTTTCTTTTTTTGAATTTATGAAGATTTTCTAACAATTTTTGTGAATAATAAATATGGTTCTTCCGACATTTTAACGCTTAGGCAAAAACAACTATTTAGGTGGCATGAAGACTTGCCTATGCAGATACAGGCAAAGGCAAAAGATACACGCAGAGTCGCAAAGTCACGAAGTTTTTTGGGGTATTTTTGCGACGCTGTGTGAAAATTCATCATCATCCTTGAAAAAATCGGGATAATTGATGCCTTTGAGGAGTTGGCTTAGGCAGTATAGTTTACAATTTCAAAAACCTGAACCCCACCATGATCAGCCAAAGTAACCAAAGCGTGCTCCCTAGAAAACCCGCTAAATCCCACACAGGAAAATCAGGCATTACAGTAGCGAATAGTTCGGCCTGTGCCAAAAAGTAAATCAAAGAAGCAATATAGCCCAGCCAAGCCAACCATTTGGGTATCAAACCAGATTGATGCAAGGTATATGCGATCATTACCGTCCAAATTATTGTGAATAATTGCCCCAAATGTTCGCCTAAGATGACACCTCCGTACTGGTGAATCACTTGAAAGGCAACTATGCTTGCTTCTTTTATCATTTCATTGCCTGATGCATAGTTATTTGCCAGAATAGGCACCACAAACGTCCAACGCAGCAAACCTATCATTTGCACCACCAAACCCAGCACTCCTAAGGTCGTAACCCAGCGCACAAAGGCAAATTTGTTTTCCAGTTTTTGTCCTATCAATATGTAAGCAGGAAGTAAAGGCAATCCGACCATAGCAAAAGCGAACCATGTCCATAACAGGCTGTTGCCTCCTTGCTTGAATTGTGTTAAGACCTTACCTGTTTCCTCTCTGAGAATATCAGGATAATCAAAGCTCATCGTGAGCATCGTATAGGGAATAAATAGTAAAATTCCTCCGATGATGAATAAAAGCCCGATTGTTTTTTCGATTTTGAAATGAGTTATTTCCATTTTTTTTGATTAAACTTTTTCCTACTATATTTTAAGTGATTTGGAGATATTTTTTATGAAAGCAGTTCAGGGCTTGGTGTTTTGAAGGCCCGCCAAAAGACTGAAAAATTGCCAAAAGTTGTTCCATATTGAATCTATGATGATAAAAAATGCTTCATATCCCGACTTAGATATTTTGCAAAATTCATCAGTATTCAAAATAAAAACCTGGACAAATGTCTAAATCTCTCATAACAATGCTAAGTACGGAGAAAGATGACTAGCAAAGCCCTGGAAGGTTGAAGTTTCTTATTAATCTGTGGTATAGACTATGGAGAGGGAGGGAAAATTTTTATAGTACAAAATAGGGTAGTCCTACAAAAGTAATGATAAGTTATAGTGAGCTGCAAAGTAGCGTATGGGATTAGTATGCCTATCTTCTTTTTTCGAGAAAGAAAGCGTTTCTCTTACAAGTCTTGAGCATCTTTGGCGCAAAGTACACCAAAAA
>JANRIC010000043.1:0-15957 GCA_033765345.1 Microscillaceae bacterium | reverse complement strand
AAAAACAGGGGGGTGCGAAAAGTCGGTTATAAAACTTACATGCTATATTTTATCAAAACCCATATTTTGCGATATTTTATAGAGTTTTAGAAGAAAACTTACAAAAAAACTCAAAAAAAACAGGGGGGTGCGAAAAGTCGGATAGACCACGGGATTAGTATAATTTTGAAAAAGGACTCGAGAATGAAAAAAATAATCTTAAGATTTCAAATGTGTAAAGTCAAAAAACAAATGATACAAATGAACGGAATGATCATTGATGCGCAGGTGCTTGGATTGAAAACTTAGTGCATGTTCCAATACTTTAAGTTTAATCACTTCTTCCATTTCAGGAGCAGGATAAAAATTCTTGACCTTGCGTTTGAGATTTTGAACTATTCTTTCAGCATTCCCACTGACAATAAAGCCTATCATCCCAGCAAAATTATCTTTTTCGGCATACTTTAATTCAATAAATCGTTGGATTCCTTCTTCCAAGTATTTTTTATCCGCAAAAGATAGTTTTTTACATTCTAAAACAAAATCCGAACCTGAAAAAGAAAAAGATATATCGGCACGACTTTTCTCTTCTTTCTCTAGATAATACCATCTTTCCCAAGTAAGAATAATAGTACGCTCTTTCAAAAGTTCTTGAGTATATTCATTTTCAGTCTCGAAATCTTTGATAAATAAATCTCTTATTTTTTCTTCTAAAAATTTAAAATCCAATTCTTTAATTCTATCGTAAGCGTCCAAAAAAGATTTTAAATAAAGATTTTCTACGATATCTTCCTGAGATTTATATCCCAAAAACTTTAAAATAAATGCCTTCAGTATTTCTGACATAGTTTAAGCTCTTAAAGGTAATTGTTGAATAGAAAATCCTAATAATTCCCTTGCATCCTCTTTAGCTTGTTCACTTGTCCATAATTTTGCTTGTATTCCTTTTACGATCACAAAACTATCTTGCCAAAACAAAACTACCTTGCCCTTGCCAAGTTCTTCTTGAAAAGATACTTCAGTGTAGTCATTTTCTTGTAAAATGGCTTCCAAATCCAAGTCTATCGCCTCTATTTCCTCACGATAATTGGCCAATTCAGGAAAAGTAAGCCTAATACAAACTTCCTTCTTGGCTGTAAAATGATATGCAGCTTGGATGCCTAAGCCTTGTTTCATCAATAGGCTAAATGTTTTGCGAAATTGGAGGATATAACTTTGTAATTGTGATACACTTACTTCGGCAGGCTCATACAATGGATGTAGCAAGATGCTTTCATAAAAAGCTTCTATCAAACGATAAAAATGGTTTAAATAAACATCAGGTATTTTATGTACGATTTGTTCTATATCTTCCAACAATTGTTCTTTGTTTTGCATCTCTTGTAGCATAATTTTCTTTTTGATCAAATATATACATATTATTTGATTTTTATCCAAGAAATCACTTGATTTTATAACGACAAAATCGCCCCTAGCGCTGGTATGTGGGATGGACTACGGGATTGGATTTAAACTGCGCTAATCTCCCAGAGAAACGATATAAAATCTAGTTTCAGGGCCTTTCTCCCAAATATCCAGGAGTTTAGAAACAAATGGTATTAAATTGGCCAATACATTCCGCTGTACATCCAGAATAAAAACACTGACTGTCAAATGGTCTTGGTTTTGTTGGTAAGGTAGATTTTTATCGACTGCAAGCAGTGCCTCAAAACCTGCTTCGCTCATTTTTTGTAATAATTGGCCATTGCTGATACCATTCCAGCCCATATCGCGAACTGTATAAATTTCGTGTATACTCTCCGCAAAAGCTCGCTTAAAGCGAATATCTATGTTCTCATCAAGCAGCACTTTCATAGTTTTGAAAAAAATCTAAAGTCATTTCCGAAGCCCACTCAATGACAGCCTGAGCTTGCTCACGGCATACACCAGGGAAACCTTCCAGAAAATCCTCCAAAGAACTGGATTCCAGATAATCAAATAGTGTCTTGACCGACACACGGGTGCCTACAAATATCAGTGTGCCTCCCAGGATTTTGGGGTCAATATGTACAGCCTCTCGGATACTCATGGTTTTTTAAGCATTTGTGTTATACGTTTTGAACAAAAATAAAAATTTATCCCCAGACTATCAAACCCCTAACCGTGGTCAGAGGGATAGACCACAGGATTGTGAGTTAAAAATTCACACTTGCTTATCAATCAATTCAAGTTCTTGTCTGATTTGAATGAATTTTTGACGGATATACGCATTGAGTTGTTCTTTGAAAAGTGACTGGTCTTCCTTGCTGAGCGCATCGTAAAAATCAAATAATTCTTTTTCCAGAAAGAGCCTTTCCAAATTATTCTGAGCCAAATCAAACTTCTCTAAGTGTGCTTGAAAATTAAATAAATTAGTTCATTGTCTATTTCTTCCCTAACCCTGGACTGTGGGCACACAGTCCACTAAAACCAGCCTCTTGGTTAGCCTCGCTGCCGTCGCGGAGGCTGTTTTTGAAGGCGGTCATTTGGCGGTTGTAGGCATTGACGCTCTCGATGCACATGAGTGCATGGTTATACATAGCAGCATCGTTTTTGACGCTTTGTACTTCTGCTTCAGTGATGTTGAGCACAGAGGCATAGGTAGCCAAACTATTTGCAAAATTGCTTAACCACACGTTTTTTTCATTATCGCTCTTAGGGATATAACTTTTTTTGGCCATATTATTAGGATGATTTAGCTATGAAGAATATTTGTTATGTAATATTTGAAGCAAAGTATGCAATTCCGGGAATATTCGCAAATGTCCCAACGTATATTTTTTTGATAAAAACAGATGTTTTTCTTCCAAGTATACGCCTCTCAGCGACTCACGGGCTTCCTTTAGCGACTCACGGGCTTCCTTTAGCGACTCACGGGCTTCCTTTAGCGACTCACGGGCTTCCTTCAGCGACTCACGGGCTTCCTTCAGCGACTCACGGGCTTCCTTCAGCGACTCACGGGCTTCCTTCAGCGGCTCAAGGGCTTCCTTTAGCGGCTCAAGGGCTTCCTTTAGCAACTCAAGAAACCCTTTGTACCCCAAAAACACGATTTCGTATTCCAAAAAAAATGATATTTTTCTTTTAAATGTCTAAATAAATAATTATAATTGCTGTATAATTATGATAAAGAGCATTTTATTAATCAAAAAAGTACGTAAAAATGGAAAATCTCATCAAAATCCAACACAAAGACGGTATTCAGGTAGTGGATAGCCGTTTGGTCGCCGAAGGTTTGAATATCAAGCACCAAAATCTCTTGGAGACCATCAGAAAGTATCAGGAGAAACTGGAAAAATTAGGCTCGCTCACGTTTGAAACGGAAACGAAGAAACGTGCTAAGGGTGGAACCTTTCAAGTATTTTGCTATTTGAACGAATTACAATGCCATTTTGTGGTCACTCTAAGTCGCAATACGGAAGAAGTCGTGGATTTTAAAATGTCTCTCGTCATTGCTTTTGACCAAGCCAAAAAAGAGGTCAAAATCCTCGAGGAAGTCATTCGGGAAAGTGATGATTTTTTGGCCAAGAAAAAAGCCTTTTATCAGAAAAAGGGCTATTCGGATGCCTGGATAGAGAAACGCCTCAAAAGTATCGAGATCCGAAACGAACTGGAAAGCATTTGGAGAAAACACGGTATCTCCGAAGCCCGTCATTTTGCCATCCTCACCAATATCATTGCACAAAATACCTTCGGACTTTCCATTGCCGAGCATAAAAAACTCAAAGGGCTTAAATCGCACAATCTCAGAGACCACATGACGCGTACCGAGCTGATTTTTATGATGCTAGGCGAAGAAGCTACGATTGAGTTTGTGGAACAAGACCAACCCCAGGATTTGGAAGCGCACAAACAAACGGCAGAAAAGGGAGGCATACTCGCAGGTACACACTTAAAACTCTATGAAAAAGAAACGGGTAAAAAAGTAGTCAGTGCCGCTAACTTTTTGCCTGAGAACAAAGACCGATATCTGAAAAAATAAATCTGGGAAAATTCTCATATACCAAACCCTATGCTTCATCTGCTTCCCCAAACTCTTAAACAAATAGAATTTTTTCGAGCTGTGCGTGGGCCGCACGCCCGTCCGCAGTTCAAGTATCAAAATCTGCCCGATTCTGCCCGACTGGCTTACGAACTTGTCAACTGGGATAATTTTACGGTTTATCTGGATTTATTTGCCCAAGATACGCATCCTTTCGTAGACCAACGTTTTAAAATACAAGCCGAATTGGAAGAATATATGGTTGGTTTGTTGGAATATGCTCGCCTTTCCCCCAAACGCGGCGGCTGTGACTGGTTCATCCGACTACTTAAAACCAATGAATATATCGGCGTACTTCATGTCTACGACCTAAATAAAGAAATTTTTGAGGGCTTTCATCCTCCTTGTTATTTGGGTTATGCCCTAGCTGAGGCGCATCGTAAGCAGGGTTTTGCAGAAGAAGCAACAAGGCATTTGTTGGAGCAGATTCCTTTGATCTTTGAGCGTTATGAGGTCATGGCGGGGTGCAAGCCTGAAAACTTAGCCAGTATCGCCCTTTTAGAAAAATTAGGCTTCCGGCAGGAAATTGCCCGCACAGGGCGTAAAACCGACTTCTGGTATAAAAAACTCACAGAAGGGGAGATTCCTCCTGCAAAATGGGACTTAGATTAAATTTTAAAGGGATTTTCCTGGGATATTTTTTGAGATTCTGTGTATTTTTAAAAATTGGTAGTATTAAAGATGTAATACTCAAATAACAAGTCGCCGTGGGCTGTGTCTTCACAGCCCACTATTTTGAACGAACAGCATTACTTTTTACAAACTATCTAAAAACTCAAGGGACGAACTAAAATTAAATCAATATGATACACTTGCATCGCAAATTTCTTAAAACAACTATTTTCTTTTTCATATTTGGTATTCTGCCGATTGTCGAGGGCATTGCCCAAAATCCCACCCAAAAGACCTACTGCAATCCGATGGATATTGACTATAAATATAATTTTGAGCAGTTGAACGACAGCATTTCCTACCGATCTGGTGCCGATCCGGTCATTATCAATCACAAAGGCGAATATTATTTATTCGTGACCATTTCGGGTGGTTGGTGGCATTCCCGTGACCTGGTCAACTGGCACTATATCATCCCTGATAAATGGCCGATGGAAGATATGTGCGCTCCGGCGGCTTTGTCGGTACGGGATACCTTGTATCTTTTTCAGTCTACCTTTGAGCAACGCCCGATTTTCTATAGCCTCGAGCCCGAAAAGGGCAAACTGCTTTTTTATAATCGTTGGTTGCCTCGCCTGCCGCCTCTGGTAGGTCCTTGGGATCCGGCACTTTTTTATGATGAAGATTTGGATAAGTGGTATATGTATTGGGGCTCCTCGAATGTGTTTCCGATCTATGGCGCCGAATTGGACAAAAACCGCCGACTGACTTACAAAACCAAATACCAGGGTTTGATTTGGCTTGACCCCAAAAACCACGGTTGGGAACGCTTCGGGCGCAACCACTGCGACACCATCAAACCCTTTACCGAAGGTGCCTGGATGACCAAACACGCTGGCAAGTACTTCCTCCAATACGGTGCGCCAGGCACAGAATACAACGTCTATGCCAATGGTACGTATATCGGTGATGATCCGCTCGGCCCTTTTACTTACGCGCCTTACAACCCAATCTCCTACAAACCCGGCGGATTTATGACTGGTGCCGGCCACGGCAATACTTTTCAGGATAACTACGGTAACTATTGGAATACGGGTACGCCTTGGATAGCCGTCAACTGGAATTTTGAACGAAGAATTGCCATGTTTCCTACGGGTTTTGATCAGGATAATCAAATGTTTGCCAATACACGTTTCGGCGATTTTCCGCATTATTTGCCCACCAAAAAATGGACGGATAAAGACGAACTTTTTGCCGGATGGATGCTGCTTTCCTATAAAAAACAAGTAACTGCCTCTTCGGTCAAAGATACTTTTAATACTGCCAAACTCACCGACGAAAACCCACGCAGCTTTTGGGTGGCTGCTCAAAACCGCCCAGGTGAAACCCTGATGATGGATTTGCAGCAAGTCTCCGAAGTAAGAGCCGTTCAGATCAACTATACTGATTACAAGTCTGATATTTTTGACAATGACCCTGAAAAGGTATATACTTTGTTCAAATTATACGCCTCTTTAGATGGCAAAACCTGGGAACTCATCGCCGACCTTGACCAACAAGCCAAAAGAGACCGCCCTTGCGCCTATATAGAGCTGGCAAAACCTGTAAAAGCGCGCTATATCAAATATGAACACGGTTATGTGGCTTCTCCCAACCTGGCCATCAGCGATTTCCGGGTTTTTGGTCTGGGCAGCGGCAAACTCCCCAAAACTCCTGCAAAACTTACCGCAAGCCGTGACCAAGATGAAAGAAATGCCTTTATCTCCTGGCAGAAAGTGCCTGATGCAGTAGGGTATAACATTCTTTGGGGAATAGCTCCCGATAAGCTTTACCAGTGTTATCAAATTTGGGGTGATGAGCCTAATACCCTGGAACTAAGAGCCTTGACCCTCGGCCAAAAATATTATTTTGCCATCGAGGCTTTTAATGAAAATGGCGTATCAACCAGAAGTGAGGTGATCGGACCGAGATGAAACACCACCCGATAATCCCATAAAATTTAATCCCTGGCTTATAAAGCATATACCGAAACTTTCCTGGTCGCAAAACAAGCCAATTTTGCAAAAAAAATATTCTTCATGCATACCTTTTCAGACTGAATTTTATTTAATTTGAACTTTGAAAAATCAAAAGACAAAAACATGAAGAAATACTGGGTTTTAGGAAGCCTTTCTGTTTTTCTTATCTTATTAGCGGCTTATGTTGGAGTAGGCTATGTGATGCACCAAAAACTATCCCATATTCAAGGCAGATGCGATAACTTTCTGCATATCAAACCAGACAACTTCGGCGATGAGACTGGATTTTGGAAAAACAAAGATTTTGATCCTACCCAGTATCGCATGAAGCAATATGAATCTGTCAAATTTCCTAGTCGAGAGGAAGGCATAGAAATCGCCGGATTTTTTGTATCCGGTCAACAAGATGCTCCTGCTGTCATTGTAGTACACGGATTAGGCTCTTGCAAACACAAAACTACCGAAATGGTGCCTGCTGGGATCCTGAACAAGGCTGGGTTTAATGTACTGATGATTGATGTCCGTGATGCCGGAGAATCCACCCTGGAGGATGGGCTTTCGGCGATCGGCAATGAAGAATACCTGGATGCTCTGGGTGCCTGGGACTGGCTGCAAAAGGAAAAGAAAATTCCTGCCCATAAAATCGGGATGATGGGCAATTCTATGGGAGCGGCTACGACCCTGATCGCTTTTTCGCAGGAGCCCAAATTGGCAGCCGTTTTTGTGGATGCGCCTTTTGATAATCTTACCCAAATTACAAGTGAAGAACTCAAGAGAGAGGGTTATCCACAATTTTTATTTTATGCCGGGTGGGCTGCAGGTTTATTGCAGGGAGATAATTTACTTGCCTTCAATCCCCATGAAGCCATCGACAAAGCCGGAAAACGCCCATTATTTATCATTCATAGCACAGGCGATACCCGCATCGGCGTACATCATAGCTATCAATTGCGCGAAAAAGCCCAAAAAGCCGGAGTTAATGCTACTTTTTGGATTGTAGAAGGCATCGAGCACGTACAAACGGCTGGCGCATTTCCTGAAGAGTATGAGCAAAAGATCGTAGGTTTTTTTAAAAAGGTGTTGCGATAGAGATATTTCAAGAGCATTTTTATGGGTCAGCCTCTGCGCCTTAGCGTGATGATAAAATATGCACGCTAAGATGCAGAAGCACAAAGGAAAGTCATCACAAAACATTCCTTCCACCCACCAATTCCTTTCGGGCATCTTTCCAGATAAATTGCCCTTTTAAGCCTGCGGGAAGGATGATTTCACCGGATATTTTGCCTTGATTGACTTTAAAGTTTACCTCGATTTTGCCTTTGGGGTGGGGCATAGAGGCGGATGCTTCCTTCAAATCTCCCAAGTTAGGGGCAATCAGCACTTCTTCAAAATGGGGCTTGGAAGCCTGAATGCCACAGACGGTATGCAAAAATTCATAATTTGGACTAGCACTCCAGGCGTGGCAGTCTGAGCGGGTGCGCCCTACGTGTTCGGCAAAGGTAGTCAGCCCTTCTTTGAGCATATCTTCCCAAACCTGCATATTACGCACGAAGTAATCGCCGTTACCGGTTTGTTGAGCGGCACGAGTCAGGTAAAAACGGAAATAAATATTGCAAGGCGAGAGTGTAGTATCGCGGATAATTTTTTGAAACAGGTCGGATTGTTGATTTTTTTCGGCGGTATTGGTCAGGATGGCCAGCAGATTGGCGTGTTGGCTGAAATGGTCTCGATCAGGAGTATCTGCAAAGAGCTGTTTTTCGGATACATAGGTTTGTTTGAGCACGGCTTCTCTGATTTGAGCGCTTAGTGTCTGAAAATGCTGCACCAATTCAGATTTTTGGAAATATTCCAACAAAGGAATTGCCTCCTGCAAGGCATAGAGATATTGCAGGGTAAGCACCGCAGAGCCGCCCGTCCAAGAGCCTGGGGGAGAGGACTTGTCAAAATCTGGTGTCACGTCTACATAAGACCACCAGGGCATCGGCCCGAGCAGACGGTCTTCTCGCAGTTTGTCTTCAAACCAAAGCAAAATAGATGTGACTTGCCCCATATATTTTTTGACGAAAGCATCATCATGGCGAAGCATGTGATAATCTTGGAGCATATTGATCCAAAAAAGCGAATAAGGGGGAATATATTGTAAAAGATGCGCCGGATAGCGGCTTTGGGTAATGCCTTCGTCGGTCATCGAGTGGGCAAATTGATCGAGGGCATTGCGCATGAGGCGATCATCTCCGGATACATACAAAGAAATCAAAGCTTGTACACGAGTATCGCCGATGTATTGTAACTGTTCGTAGTAAGGGCAATCCATATAGGTCTCATCGGCACAAAGGCGGGCTGTACGCCAGCCAACCTCCCAAATTTGACGGTGTAGTGGGTTTGAAGACCTAAACATCGCTTTTTCTTCAAAGGGATAAATAAACTTATTCGCTTGATAATTATCCCAAACCAAAGACTGTGCAGAGGTTTTGATTTTTAGGGTTATGTATCTCCAGGTGCGATTGAGCAGGGGTGAGAAAACCCTACGGTTTCCGCCGTCGGCAACCAGAATGTCTTTGAGACCGATAAATTTTTTCCCTTCGATTTCATTTCTATTTCCGGCTTTTCGGTCTTCTTCAAAAAGGGTCTCGGCATAGCTAATTTCAATTTGGGCATCTTTACCTTCGGAGAAGCTAAATGTAGGAAAACCTTTGCTGAGGTAAGTTTGATCTAACAAAAAGCTTACTTCACTATTGGCAGGGATTTCAAGGGGTTTTTGGGCTTTCCAAGCATCCAGGAAGGTTTTTTCCAGCAATCCGCTTACTTTTCGGAGGCTAGGTCGGGCTTCTGAGGATTCATCCATCATCGGGATTCTTCGGGTACTCAGCCCTATATCAGCGGCTCCATAATCGTATTTAAAGCCGTATGGATAACCTAGCTCAAAGCTGCGGGGTGATTTCCAATCCGAATCATTATAATTTGCACGCTCCCAGCCCCAGGGATAAGCGTCAGCACTTACTTTTTCGCCACCACCCATAGCATAATATCCCAAAACTTCAAAATCTTTCCCTCGCAAAGTAGGTAGATAAGCCTTATTTTGAAAAACTTTCCAGCCTGGATTACCCGTGTTGATGAGTTTACCCATCTCACCCTCCGCCTCGACAATCAATTTGACCCCATCCGAAATATAGCGAACCGGATTCAGGGCATTCAGATCAAATACCTCCACAGCGATTAGATTTTGCCCTTGTTTGAGATGAGTCTCGATGGCATATTCATCGAAAGAATAATGAATCGGGTCATTATTGGCTGGTCCTTGCCCCAGGTATTGTCCGTTGAGATAGAGCTTGTAGCGGATGAATGCAGAGATTTTGAGGCTTTGTTTAGTAGGCAAAGTATTGATTGTAAAAGTATTGCGAAAGTGAAGCACGGTATAAGCTTCAGGGCTGATTTCGGGATGGCTAATCCAGCGGGCTTGCCAGGCTTCCTGACAAATGCCCTTAGACCCTGCCCCCAAAAGGAGCAGGAAAGTCAGGCAAAAAGTTTTCATAAGCGAATAGTTTTAATACAGCAAATACAAATAAAGGAAGCCTGCAAAATAGCCCAAAGCGGCTACCCAACCGATCTTTTTGAGGTACCAAAAAAACTCTATTTTCAAAATTCCCATTGTGGCAACACCTGCTGCCGAACCTATGATGAGCATACTACCTCCTGTACCAGCACAATAGGCAAGTAATTCCCAGAAGATGTGATCTGGAGGGTAAGTTTCCAGGGTATACATACCCATCGCTCCAGCAACTAGTGGTACGTTATCTACTACTGCTGAGAGAATTCCAATAAGTACGTTGATGATATAAATATCCCCAATAGAACTATCGAGTGCCTCAGCCACATCACGCAAATGCCCTGATGTCTGTAAACCTGCTACCGCCAGTAGAATACCCAGGAAAAAAAGGATACTTGGGGTATCAATACGCTGAATGACACCAGCTACTGACAGACTTTTAACGGGTTCTTCGTCTTTGCGGTGGATGATTTCGGTAGTCACCCAAAGCACTCCCAAACTAAATAAAATTCCCATAAATGGCGGCAAATGGGTTACATTTTTGAAAATAGGCACAGAAAGCAAACCAATCACCCCCAACCAAAAGATAAGTTTTTGTTCAAAACTGGTGACTGAACCTCCGTGATTATTGTCCTCTTCTATGACTTCAGGGCGTTCAATGCCTCCTTTTAAAATAAATGTAAGAGCAATCAAAGGAACAACCAGACACAATAAACTAGGGATAAACAGAACTTCAATAATGTGAAAAGCTGTGATTTGACCTCCGATCCAGAGCATAATCGTGGTTACGTCTCCGATGGGCGACCAGGCTCCTCCGGCATTGGCAGCAATGATGACCATCCCCCCAAAAAACCAGAGGTCTTCCTGTTTATTGATGAGTTTTTTCAACAAGGCACTCATCACAATGGCTGTGGTCAAGTTATCCAATGCGGCAGAAAAGAAAAAAGTGATAAAACTAATCAACCAAAGCAAAGTCACCTTGTGTGTGGTGGTAATACGTTTGGTCACTACTTCAAAACCTCTATAGGCATCAATGAGCTCTACAATGGTCATAGCTGCCATTAAGAAGAATAAAATTTGGGCAATTTCTCCGACGTGCTCAAGCAGATGCAGGTCTATTTGCTTAATCAATTCTTCTCCTTGACCCGTAAATCCAGCGTGACCAACCAGTAAGGTATCTTTTCCAAGCAAAAGAACCGTCCAGATAATAACACCAGTGAGAATAGCTGAGGCAGCTTTGTCAATTTTAAGCGGATGTTCGAAAGCAATCATTACGTAACCCAGCACAAAAACAATGAATAGAAGCAAATACATAATTTAAGTGTGTTAGTTTTAAAATTTGAATAATTTAAATGGCAGAGGCTAAATTCGCTCCAATGATATGAATTTCCTGGAATTTTTTAGTATATCTTAAACAATATTTTATTGTAGTAATTTTTCGATAATCCTGAAAAAATATGGTTTTTTGTTAAAATAATCCTGGATATGGTTTATTTCCTTAAATTTACAGAGATAAATTCCACGAATTATTTATTGAGCGCATGAAATCTAAAAACACAAGAAGAAAATTTTTGAAAAAATTAGGGGGAACATCCGCAGTTCTTGCCTCTGGTATCATTCCTTTTTCATCTCAGGCTCAGGTGATTGAGTTACAACCTGCAAAAACGCCCACTCCTATTTACAACCTCAATGATAAAATCCGCCTTGCCACGATCGGTATGGGCATTATCGGGCATTATGATACACGCACGGCACTCAAAGTAGAAGGTACAGAGTTGGTGGCGGTTTGCGATCTCTATGATGGTCGTCTGGAGCAAGCCAAATATGTATTTGGAAAAGACATCAAAACAACCCGTGATTATCGTGAAATCCTGGATCGTAAGGATATTGATGCGGTCATCATCAGTACACCCGATCACTGGCACAGCCAAATCGCCATTGAGGCACTCCAAAAAGGCAAACACATTTACTGTGAAAAACCGATGGTGCATCAATTTTCTCAAGGGCTGGATGTGATCGAGGCACAGAAAAAAAGCGGTAAGGTTCTTCAGGTAGGCAGTCAGCGTACCAGCAGCATCGCTATGCTAGAGGCTAAAAAATTGTATGAATCTGGTGCTATTGGGCAGATTAATTCTGTGGTAGCTCGTTATAATCGCCATAGTTCGCTGGGTGCTTGGCAATATTCTATTCCCCCAGACGCCTCTCCCGAAACGGTAGATTTTGATCGTTTTCTGGGCAATGCACCCAAAGTTCCTTTTGATGCGGTTCGCTTTTTTAGATGGCGTAATTATAGAGATTATGGTACTGGTGTACCGGGTGATTTGTTTGTACATTTGCTTTCAGGGCTGCATTTTGTCACAGGTTCTTTGGGTCCTAACCGTGTGATGGCGAGTGGTCAGCTCACTTATTGGAAGGATGGTCGAGATGTACCGGACGTAGTAAGTGCCATTCTGGAATATCCCGACACGGACAAACATCCTGCTTTTCAGGCAATCCTACAGGTTAATTTTGCGGATGGTTCGGGAGGAAGCGAAAGTACACAAATTGTAGGCTCTGAAGGTGTGATTGAGATAGGCTGGGGCGGATTTACGGTCAAAAAATCTCCTTTGCCTAAAGCTCCTGAATACGGCGGGTATGATTCTTTATTTACATTTACAGAAAAAACTCAAAAAGAATTTATTGCTGATTTTAATCAAAAATACGACGAAGCCGATCGCAAAGCATCCAAGTTGGATGATGTGGTTTACAAAACTCCCAAAGGATACGATGATCGAGAGGAGCATTTTAAGGGTTTATTTACGGCAATTCGTGAGGGCAAAACCGTGATGCAGGATGCTTCTTTTGGATTTAGGGCTGCTGCGCCTTGTTTGGCTACCAATATGAGTGTATTTGAGAAAAAAATCGTGGAATGGGATCCAGTGAAGATGGTTCTAAAATCATAACCTAGCATACTCAAACCAATTTAATAAAACGATGGCTTATTACAAAGTAATCCAAGGGCAGTATTTTGATGCAGCCTTACTCAACAAAGGGCAATCCCTGACTGCCGGAAAAGGAGACGGTCGTATCTCCTACGAAGACGCTATCCAGCTTTATGAAGAAGCGATGGATGGACAAGAAATTACCGAAATTGAAAAAGCAACATTGCTTTATTTGTTTAATGAATTGCCCTGGACGGAAAAAGCCCGGGAATGGATCACCGAAAAACTAGCCTTTCTCAAAACCGATCCTGAAACCGGAAATACGACTGTTTACCGACTGTTCTACGAGAAAGAACTGAGAAATTTCTGGCAGGCTCGTTATGAAGACCATAAAAATAATGTAGAAAGCGAAGTATACTTCTGGGAGCAATACTTGATCGATCGTGACCAAGAACTTCCTGCTACTATCCGTGAATCCATAGATTATTATTATCAAAGTGTGGAAGAAGCCGATTGGGGGGTAGTCAGGCTGTATTTTGTACCGGAAAGTACCATCGCAGAAGGAGAAAGTGAAGCTAAAAAAGGACTCTACGCTGTGCGTGTGACTACTGACGGCGACGACGGCTGGATTGAATTGTTCGATCGCCAAAGTAATGAACTAGGTTATGGACGTACTTACATTGAGTTGGTGCATTGGGGGGAAAAAGAACCCATCCGTGCTTTTGTGGCTGGTAGTGGTTATCCCGTAGAATTGGAAAACAGCATGAATGATACGCTTTGGGGTAAATAAAGAGTTTTGGACTACTAGGCAACCCCCCAAAAACCGATCACGTGTTGAAATCAGCCTGCAATCTTTCATCTGTATAGATTGCAGGTTGTATGATTCCATTCCAAAAAACGAAATCCTTATGAGCCTGAGTAGCAAAATTTGTTTTCTAAGCGGATGCTTGTACTTTTTATTTCCATCAAAGACAATCGCCCAACCCCGTAATATCCTCAAATTGAATGTTTTAAGCCCTATTGTTCGCTCTGTGTCTATGTCAGCGGAGCATTTGGTCAGCCCGACCAATAGCCTACAATTAGGGGTATTCTACACGGCTTATCAATCAAAATCTACTGACTTTCGGGGTTTCGGCATTACTCCCGAGTATCGTCTTTATCTGGATAAATATGAATCTCCTGCTGGCTTTTTTGTCAATTCTTTTTTCAGATACCAAAATCTCAAGCTCTCATCATCCGAACTTTCCGACAAAACCCGCCTAATGACTTATGGATTGGGTGCAGGCTTGGGTGGGCAATGGGTATTCGGGCACAAGATTCCTTTTACCCTGGAGATTTACGGCGGCTCAATCTATGATATTCCCTTTTATCAAAATAAGAATCAGCAAGATACCACAGATGATGATGTGTTTACGGGTTTTAATCCTCGATTTGGGGTGAACTTTGGCGTGGCTTTTTAACACATCTCTGTAGATCAACACCACGATTTTCAAAAGAAATCTGCTTATCCGGCATATTTTGTGGAAAATAGCCCACAAGCTGGAGACCTGTGGCTTGGACAAGCCAATCTGGGTCTAAAATCCTTCTCCAAAAATTTGGACAAGCCAATCTGGGTCTAAAATCCTTCTCCAAAAATTTGGACAAGCCAATCTGGGTCTAAAATCCTTCTCCAAAAATTTGGACAAGCCAATCTGGGTCTAAAAGCCTTCTCCAAAAATTTGGACAAGCCAATCTGGGTCTAAAATCCTTCTCCAAAAATTTGGACAAGCCAATCTGGGTCTAAAATCCTTCTCCAAAAACTTCGTTCTTTGGGCTGTTCTGAAGGATCATTTTAAAGTATTCGGAAAGTCTACAAATTCTAGCTGAAGGTTTGGGATATTCTCACAACGCAAGACCAACAAAAGACAACGAACCCGGAATTTTTTTCAAAGGGGATCATGAGTTTTAACTTTGTATCCTTGATGTCTTTAGATACTTTGCCCGAAAGTCAGTAAGTTATGATCAGGGTCAAGGAGTGAAAATTCCTTTTGCCGCCAGGGTTTTATTTCCAGGGGGGCGTTTGGGTGGATGCTGATTTTTTTGTCGAGGAATGATTGATAAAGATGGTCAATCTCATTCGTTCTGATATACACCTGCCCGTAATTTTCTTTGGGATCAAGTGTTTTAAATTCAAAAAAATGAATTTCTATGCTATCTTTTTGAATGATTAGGTAGCCCTCATAATCGGCAGATTGCGTAAAACCTAGTTGGTTGATGTAGAAGTCTTTGGTTTTTGCCTTGTCACGCATCGGCAATTTGGGATTTACTTCTGTGAGCATAACTAAACTGATATATTTCTAGTGTATTTTTGTAATAATTAAGGTTTGCAAGTCAGTTTTCTCAATAAAAATCGACAAATAATTTCGTCCAAAATAATCAAATAAATCAGAAAAATCACAACCAGAGACAAAAGATATGGAAAAAAAACAAGAAATGTTTCAATATACCCTCCGGGTGCTAAACTCATATCAACAATTTATCGAGATGGCTTATAGCGAAGAACAAGCACGCAAACAAGTCGCTTTAATCCTTCTAGGGAAAGAAGGGATTCACCCCAATCATCCTCAGTTTGAAGCAATGCTCAAGGATTGTATGCAGGAAAGGCTTAAACTGGTGTATATAAGGTAGTATTTAAAAGAGAAATCCTGTGCCTCAAGAAAAACTTATAAATCCTGTCTCGATTTTGGTATTTAGGTTTTGTTGAGGATACCAAGCCGGGCGATAATATGTGAGCTAGTATTTAAAAGAGAAATCCTGTGCCTCAAGAAAATCTTATAAATCCTG
>JANRIC010000218.1:0-36220 GCA_033765345.1 Microscillaceae bacterium | reverse complement strand
CTCTTAGAAGGTTTAGAAAAACTCATCGCCTTTCAAGAAATAGCTTTACAAATGAAAGAACAACATATTGCTATGGAAGATATACAAGAATTTTTAGATAATCTTAAACTTAATAAAAAATGACTTCTCCGAAGTTATCAGGGGGATATAAGCAATGATATTATCTCGGGTATGCCCTTCTCCGTGGTACCCCAGAAATACCTTTTTATCTCCCAGCTTCAACGTATATTTTTTCTTAAATCCTTTTTGAGGAAGTAGATTTTCATTTTTTTGAGCCAAGTCTATGGTCATGGTATGCGCCAGGGATGAGATATGGTGCTTGTGAAATGCCTCTAGGCCTCCCAGGCAATCATCGTGAAAGTGTGTAGGAATTACTGTTTTCACCTTTGCCCCTAGTTTGTTTTCAATCCACTGGATGAGCTCGAGGGATGTAGAATCGTCAGGTGGCGTATCCAAAACGATGGCTTCCTGCCCACTTTTGAAAATCAGCCCATTACAAGGTACTTTCCCAAAATCCGTAGTATTCAAATAGGTAGTATGCACAAAAGCCTGTTCGCCGATTTGGGTTATTTTTAGCGATGCCGAGGTGTATATCTCCTGGGCTGAAAGCTGAATAAACAAAGTCTGAAGGAATAAAGCAATTAGTAGAGTTTTTGGGGATTTCATAATAAATGTGCTGAAAATATGGATAAATCAACACAATATTAGCCCAAAAAACGCTAATTTTTTAAAAATACATCAGTTTAATTGCTGTATAATATTCAGATTGATTGAGCTGAATACGACACTTGGCAAAGCTGGGCGGTCCGAAAACCGGCTTGGCATTGTTCGAGAATCCAAAACCTTCTTTAGGAATGCCCATCATACTTTTATCCAGTTTTTGATTGGAGTTTTCGTCGTGAAAGCATACCAAAGCATATTCGCCAAAGGGAAGTTCATCCAGTTTGACAGTTGCTTTTTGGTTTTGAATGTGGATAATTTTTTTTAATAAGGCTTTTTCCTCATCCAGATAAGCTTGGGCACTGTTATAAATGGCTACCAATACTTTTCCTTTGTTAGATT
Source organism: Microscillaceae bacterium (assembly GCA_033765345.1). Taxonomy (GTDB): domain Bacteria; phylum Bacteroidota; class Bacteroidia; order Cytophagales; family Microscillaceae; genus JANRIC01. The sequence continues at coordinate 35,158 of JANRIC010000218.1, read as the reverse complement.
TAAAAGCTTCAATCGTCAAGTGTATACTTCCTTTTTTAGGGCTTGCCCAGGAAGGTAAAATAATCATCAGTAAGGATGTGAGTAGATATACAAGAAAAGTTCTCATTGAACAAAATTATAATACAAAATTTAACTAAACAACCTTGTTAGTCGTCCGCTAGGATGCTAACAATGGTTAGGATTGATTTGCCTGATTATTAAAGATTTATAAATTTTCTTTTAAAAACCTTGTTAGTCGTCCGCTAGGATGCTAACAATGGCTAGGATGCTAACAATGGTTTAAATTAACTTTGCGTAAGTATTAATCCAACGATCTGGCACTTCGCCCTGATTGGCTGTGATATAATCTTTATAACTACACGGGATAGTTATTGTTTTTTGTTTGCCAGCTACTTCATTGGGATAAGGCACTTCCATCCACCATTTTTGGGTAACTTTATGTTTAAAAAACACCATGTTGCTTGAATTATCCAAAGCAGAAACCACATACTTCATAAAGGCATTTCCCTGAAAATCGTGCTCTGGAACCCGATGATAAAACCCTTCTACAAAATACCAAATCATAATGGCAATCAAAGAAGCTGTTTTGCGCCTTTCATCAAAGACTGGATTATATTCATAAAAACCAATAGAGCTAAGTTTACTGCTTAGACCTGCAAACCAGCAAATCTGACTGGCCTCTTCGGCGTGCAAGCCCATAGCTGGTGCGTGTACATTGCCTGGGGCATCATTCATTTTAATAGACGAAATATCAAAACTAAGCATATCACCCTGACGCACAACGGGTTCTACTTCATTAAAATCATTACGCATTTGCCCTACGCTGTATGCTTCAAAATACAAAGTTTCCAAAATTTCAAGAGCCATAGCAGAATTAAGATAACTTTGATAGGCCAAATGATTAAAATTAAATAGATAATTGGGCTTATAAGTCAATAATTGATGAATGTGAGAAGCACTCAAGTCTTCTTTATTTTTTTCCTCTACATCTATTTTGGCATCTACATTAACCACCGAAATAAGCCTTCCTGTACTCTCATAAGCCGCATACTGCCCCAAGTCGAGGTCGTGTGAGCCACCAATGATAATAGGAACGATTTTTTTTTGCATCAAAGCCTCACAAACCATTCGTAGGCGATCATAAGTATCTTGTATATTGACTCCATTACGCAGATTGCCCATATCTACGATGTTGTAACTGCCAGAACCCTTTTTAAGCCTGTAAAGTTGCTCTCGAACGGCATCAGCGGCAGCGGCAACGCCGTGGTTTCTCAGGCTTCCGCGTTCTTCGGTCAGTCCGATAATCGCCAGGTGTTTTTTTTGCCATCGAAAGGATTTTCCGGTATTAATCAAAATAGACTCCGCCCAGGAGTTTTCATCCCTTCCCGATGGGAGTAATTCTTCGCTTACAGGATCAAATACCAGGTCTGCGTTCATGGTTTGCTTTAATTATAGACAGTCAAAATGTTTATGAGGTTAAAAATGAATACTTAATTTACAAAAAATTGATTAAAAAAAGGAAGAGTGTAAAAACCCTTCCTTTTTTATTTTTATTGTAAAAAGGTGATTTTATCCTCCAAAGTCATCAAACCGGATGTTTTCTTCGGGTACACCCATTTCATCCAGCATTTTCAAAACGGCGGCATTCATCATAGGAGGACCGCAAAGATAATACTCAATATCATCAGGTTCTGGGTGTTTGCTGAGGTAGTTATCAAACAATACCTGATGTATAAATCCAATAAAACCTTCTCCTTCGGCATCATGCAGGTCTTTTTTCAATTTCCATTGATCGATCTCTTCGGCAATTCGTTTATCGGACAGAGCAATATAATATTTAAAATTAGGAAAATCTTTTTCAATAGCTCTGAAATCTTCGGTGTAAAACAGCTCTCTGCGAGAACGACCACCATACCAATAAGATACTTTACGGTCTGATTTTTCGGTATGGAATAAATGGAAGATGTGTGAACGCAAAGGTGCCATACCGGCTCCTCCACCAATATAAACCATCTCTCTTTGGGTCGGATTGATATGGAATTCACCGTAAGGTCCTGAAATTGTCACTTTATCGCCAGGTACGCAAGAGAATACATAAGAGGAACAAACACCCGGATTGACATCCATCCATTTATTATTGGCACGATCCCAGGGTGGCGTAGCAATGCGAATATTTAACATGATGATATTTCCCTCGGCAGGGTGATTTGCCATAGAGTAGGCACGAAACTGAGGCTCCTCATTTTTCATTTTCAAAGTCCAGAGATTGAAGCTATCCCAGTCCTCTTTGAACTTATCAGGGCCTCCTGGGTCGCTGGGGTGAGGAGCAATATTAAAGTCTTTAAAATCCACTTCAATAACAGGTACATCGATTTGGATATACCCTCCGGATTCAAATTCAAGGGTTTCACCTTCGGGAAGTTTTACAACAAACTCCTTGATGAATGTGGCCACGTTGTAATTGGATACCACTTCGCACTCCCATTTTTTGATGCCGAATATCTCCTCAGGTACTCGGATACGCATGTCCTGTTTTACTTTGACCTGACAAGCCAAACGAACCTTGTCTTTTTTCTCCTGACGAGAAAGCTGACCCACTTCAGTAGGAAGAATATCTCCTCCTCCATCTTCAATTACACATTTACACATGGCGCAAGTGCCTCCTCCTCCGCAAGCAGAGGGAAGAAACATACTTTCATTGGCCAGGGTACTGAGCAGAGAAGAACCCGCAGGTACGACTTTGGCGTTGGCTTCATCACCATTGATGATGATTCTCACAGGCCCGGTTTGTACTAATTTGGAACGTGCAAAAAGCAATAACACAACCAAAAATAAAATAACTATGGTAAATGCCAGTATACCGGCGGTAAAAGTTAAAAACATGAGCTTTATTATTATAAATTAAAATTCAGTTTTATAAATAAGAATTTTTTAAAATTTAAATCGGCTCAAATTTAATAAAATTCTTTTCAGTTTTTTAACTTCATGTCTGATAAAAATGTTAGACATTAATCTTCTATTTTTGAAACTGATTCAATCAAAGCCCAAAGCTCCGAAAAATCATTGATCTTCAAACATAAATGATTTTGGTAAATTCAGCTTTTATACTAAATTATAGCTCATGAACTCTCAAGATTTTCGCAAAGAAGCCCATAAATTGGTCGATTGGATGGCCGATTATTTTGAAAATATAGAGCAGTACCCTGTCAAATCACAGCTTGCTCCCCAAGATATCTACCGACAAATCCCAGATAGTCCACCGCAGCAAGGAGAGCCTTTTGAGCAAATATTTGAGGATTTTCAGCAAAAGATTCTCCCTGGTATTACGCACTGGCAACATCCTTCTTTTTTTGCGTATTTTAACGGCAATAATAGTTTTCCTTCAGTTTTGGGCGAAATGCTCACTGCCACCCTGGCTGCTCAGTGTATGGTCTGGGATACGTCTCCGGCCGCCGCCGAACTGGAAGAAAAAGTGATGAACTGGCTCAAAGAAATGATGGGCATTCCTGCAAATTTTGAGGGAGTTATTCAGGATACCGCCTCCACAGCTACTTTGTGCGCTTTACTAACTGCCCGTGAAAAGTTTAGTAATTATCAGATCAATCAAAAGGGTTTTCAGCAGGAAAATTTCATGGTATATGCTTCTTCCGAAACTCATTCATCCATTGACAAAGCCGTGAAAATTGCAGGGCTGGGAATCGATAACCTACGCAAAATTCCTGCAAACAAACAATTCGCTATGATTCCTGAAGAACTCGATAAAGCCATTCGCGATGATCTGGCGGTTGGCAAAAAACCGCTCTGTGTAATTGCTACGGTGGGTACGACCAGCTCAACAGCCATTGATCCAGTAAGAAGCCTAGGCGAAATTTGTCAAAAATATGGTATTTTCTATCACATTGACGCAGCCTACGCAGGCACAGCTGCCCTTCTGCCCGAAAAACGATGGATTCTGGACGGAATCGAGCTGGCAGACACCTATTTATTTAATCCTCATAAATGGATGTTTACCAATTTTGATTGTACAGCCTATTTTGTAAAAGATAAAAAAGCCTTAATCCGTACTTTTGAAATTCTACCTGAATATCTCAAAACCCAAAGTGATGCGCTGGTCAATAACTATCGAGATTGGGGTATTCAACTAGGTCGTAGATTCCGTGCGCTGAAGCTTTGGTTTGTCATTCGCTCTTTTGGTGTGGAAGGCATCCAAAATAAATTGAGAAAACACCTGGAGCTGGCGCAGTGGCTAAAAAATAAAATCGAGTTTCATCCTGATTTTGAAATTTTAGCACCCTTGGAATTTAATTTGCTATGCCTCAGATACAAGCCCCAAGATATTCAAGATGAAGCACAGCTCGACTTCCTGAATCAAAAGCTCATTGAAAAAATTAATCGCTCAGGCAAAGCTTATCTAACACATACGCGCCTAAAAGGCACATATACCATTCGGATAGCCATTGGGCAAACATCCGTAGAAGCACGACACATAGAAAATCTATGGGAAATTTTACAAAGAGAAGCAGCACTTCTCAACAATTGAAACAAGAATCATTTTGAGAAAACAAGTTTTTTTTTTAATTTGACCAATTAAAATTTTCTCTATGCAAAAATCTGCAATTAATCAAATAATTTCTCACTTTCAGGCTGCTTTCCAAAAATTTGGCATGGAGGTCAACAACGCTGAAATTGAATCATTATCCCTACTGATCAATCAATGTATGCTGGGCGGAAGAAGGGTCTTTCATACACCGGAGCATATTCTTGTTATTTCGCAAAAGCTGTCTCAGCCAGCTCAGATTTTTGCTGCACTTTTCCACGATATTATTTATTTTCAGGTCGACGACGGATTTCCCGCCCAAGTATCCGAATTGCTGATGAGTTTTGTAGAAATTCATCACGGAGAAGTTTTTATCAAAAATGATATTCCCCCAGAAGATAGATCAGTTCAAATTTGCCTGGAAATCTTTCAGTTTCAGCCTGGTGTCAAGCTTCCCCTGTATAGTGGGCTGAATGAATTTCTGAGTGCCGTGGTAGCCGTTAAAAAATTGGAAAAATATTTAAACCAAAAACAAATCACCGGAGTCGTAGTCTGTATTGAAGGCACGATCCCTTTTAAGGAAGACCAAGACGAATACAACCGCTTCGAAAAACTGGAAAATGTGCTTCGCAAAAGCAACCAAAAATTCCAAATAGGACTTAGCGAAGAAGAAATAGAAATGTACATCATCCAAGCTGTCACACTGGCAAATCAGGATGTAGAAAATTTTTCGGACGAAGATGTAGCCCGATTTCTGGACAATACCTGGAAACTCCTTCCCGAAACCAACGATACTCTGATTACGGCCAATATGTATTCCCTGATTGCCTACCGAAAGGCTCTGGTCAAGATGTCTTCATTTCTGAATCATTTACAACCTCAGTATGTCTTCCATCAATACCGCAATACGCCCGATGAAAATAGCTACCGTCAGATTATTCTCCGAACGGATTGTAACCTCAAAATAGCCCGTGAATATCTGATAGCCAAAATTACGGCAATTTCTATCATTGAAGCACTGGCTGATAGCACCGGAGGCGGAGATGTACCCGTCTCTATGTTTATAGGAGATATTCGTAACCCTGACTCCCCCATAGAAGTGGAGCGAGCCGAAGATTATTTACCAGCCGTAGACCTCACACCAAATCTGAATTATGACAAATTTGTCTTGAAATTACTCCAGCACGGAAGAGCTAGCCAGTCAAATTTTGATATGCAGAATTCTCCGGTTTCTTATTATGTATATGCTATGGCCGGTCCCGAAAAATTACAACAATATATGAGCTTTGCCCAAGAGTTTTTCAGCCAGCAGATTACTGCTATGGATTTTCTGAAAAAAATTGACCCTCATATTGTAAGTGACTTAGCACAGGCTTGTGCCGAAGTAGCTATTACCCGAAGAGATGCCCTAAAAAAATTCATTCTCCCAAATAATTAATTGATTTTATTCAAGCATTTCTGCATGTTTCGTTTTTTTGGTAGATTAAGCGCAATTCAAAAACCTTCATAGATCAATTTATGAATCAAATAGTCTTCGTGGGGATATTTCTGTTTGTTTCAGGCTGTACTTTTACGCAGAAAGAGCAAAACATTGTTACAAATCCAGTCTCCCTGATTCCTTTTCAAAAAAATGGACAATGGGGCTTTGCTACCGAAGCCTCCAAAGTGGTCATCAGCCCCCGTTTTGAGGAGGTCTTCCTTTTTGAAGAAGGGCTGGCCAAGTTTAAATCACAAGGGAAATTCGGATTTATCAATGCTTCCGGCAAAACCGTCATTGCTCCCGAATACGACTGGGCTTGGGATTTCGAAGAAGGCCTGTCACTGGTAAAAAAAAACGAGCTTTGGGGCTTTATCGATGTTTCTGGGGCAGTAGTTATCCCCTTGGAGTATGTCAAACTTGACAAGTTCTGCGAAGGCTTGGCTGTAGCACAAAAAAATAAAAACCAAGCCATGGGCATGATTGACAAATCCGGAAAAACAGTGATCCCCTTTCAATATGATGTCATTTATGCCTTCCAGGGCGGAATGGCAAAAGCTGGCATCGGCGACCGCTATGGCTATCTCAATAAAAAAGGAGAAATCGTCATTCCTTTTGAGCACAATCTGTATATCAATTTCAAAGAAAACCTTTCCAAAGTTAAAAATATAGATGTGCAAAAATATGGATACATCAATACTCAGGGGAAATACATCATTCCTGCCAAATATGATGAAGCAGAAGATTTTGACCAAGGATTGGCCAGAATCAAGATTGGCCATCTATGGGGTTTGATTGATGCTTCTGGGCACGAAATTCTGACTCCAAAATATGATTTTATATTCAATTTTAAAGAAGGGCTGGCAAAAGTCCGACAGCAAGGCAAATTTGGGTTTATTGATAAAAAAGGAAACGAACTCATTCCCCCACAATATGCACAGGCCGATGACTTCCAAGAAGGGCTGGCAAGGGTCGTATTGAATAATCAACCCTTCTTTATCAATTCCAAAGGCAATACAATCCTACAACTCACCTACGATTATGCAGAGAGCTTTCAAGAAGGTATGGCTGTGGTTCGCGAAGGAGACAAATACGGCTTTATCAATAAGTCAGGGCAAGAAGTGATCCCTCCAAAATATGATTTGGCACGGGAATTTAACCAAGGGCTTTCGCAGGTCAAAATCAAGGACTACTGGATTTATATTGATAAAAAAGGGCAGGAATATTGGGAAAACTAAATTTTAGCCTTTTCTTAGCTCCTGATTTGCATGGTCATCCGAAATATTAAAAAAATACCTTGAAAACAATACTTAAACACCTTTTTATCTCACTCATCGTTAGTATTTCAATTTTATCATTGTGCCCTTGCCGGGTATTTGCACAAGAGAATGGGTCTTTTATCCCATATCGCCAGGGCAACCTCTGGGGTTTTGCCAACGCCGAACGTAAAATCGTCATCTCTCTGGAGTATGATGAAACCAGCCCTTTTAGTGAAAATCTGGCACGTGTGAAGTCTGGAAATCGATACGGCTTTATAGATACCAAGATCAAGGAAATTATCCCCTACAAATATTATTATGCAAGCCATTTTGAGCAGGGTGTTTCAGTAGTATATATCAACGGACGATATGGACTGATCAATCATCAGGGGATTGAAATTACACCTATTCATTATGAAGACATTTCATTTTTTAGAGATGGGCTGGCTAGAGTAAAGTACCAGGGGCTTTATGGGTTTGTCAATACAAAAGGAGAAGAGATTGTAAGACCTCGCTATGAAATGGCTGGCAACTTTTATGAAGGTATTGCTCCGGTACAACTGAATGGGCGATGGGGCTTTATCAATAAAGAAAATATGGATGTTGTACTGCCTAAATACGATTTTGCCCTCAACTTTCGGGAAGGAAGAGCCGCCGTCAAAATGAATGGCTACTGGGGTTTTATTGATCTTAACGGGCAGTTGGTCATCCCGTTCAAATACGAATCCTTAGAAAGTTTTTATGAAGGTTATGCCAGGGTAGAATATCAGGGGCGTTGGGGTTTTGTAGATTATAAAGGGCAACAAATACCCCCGATCTATAACGCTGCCATTAGTTTCAGCGAGGGATTGGCCGCCGTCAATCTCAACGGACTTTGGGGATTTATCAATGCTCAAGCTCAACTAGTTATTGAAAACAAATTTTCTTTTGCTGGTAGCTTCAAAAATGGGCTGGCCAAAGTACGGGTGGGTGCCTTGTGGGGGTATATCGATAAATTGGGTCGCGAAGTAATCAGTATCAAATACATTAAAATTAATTCTTTTCAAGAAGGTTTGGCCGCAGTCCAAATAGGTGACAAATGGGGATTTATCAATATTCACGATCAGGTTGTGATCCCTCCGATTTATGACACTGTAGAAGATTTTAAAGGAGGCATCAGTCGTGTATCGATCAATCAAAAGTATGGATATATTAATCAACAAGGTCTGGAGTTTTTTAAAAACTAAGAGATTTTCAGACTTTTGCACATTATATTTCGTTAAGTTACTGAGAGCAGAAAATCATTACTCTGGCACAATTTTGTTATATTTGTATGACTATAAAGCTAAAGAATATATTGAACACGAATATCAAAACTCTGAAAATTATGAGTAAATCTGAGAAAATCTACTGGATCACTTACACACTCTTTCTCTGGTTACTTTCTACTTCTGCCTCATTTGCACAGGATGATCCCATCCCCGTCCGTAAGGGAGATAAATGGACTTATACCAAAATAGGAGGCGTCTACGATGCCGCCGAACCCTTTCATCCCGTTCTGGAAAAAGTAATCGTTAAAGTTCCTAAAAGAGATTTGGCCGGCAAAGTTGTACTCAATGCCCAAACCAAAAAACCTGAAATGCAGGATAGCATTTATTACAATGAAATAGCTACGCTTGCCGCAGTACGCTCCGGAGAAAAATGGGGCTTTATCAACAATAAGGGAACGGTAGTCGTCAACCCTAAATACGATTTTGTAGAAGATTTTACAAAAGATGGTTTCGCTTCTGTTGGAATCAGCGGCGACCCTTTCGAGCTCTGGGGATTTGTCAATCATCTAGGAAAAGAAATCATTGCTCCCAAATATAATGGCGTCAGTGATTTCAAAGAAGGTTTTGCTTCTGTGGCTTTGATTGACACCAGCAACTTTGAAGCTCCTACCCTTGGGTTTGTAGATAAAACCGGAAACCTCAGCATTCCCATCAAATTTCACCAGGCACACGATTTTAACGACGGTATGGCTGCTGTCTCCAATGAACAAGGCAAATGGGGTTTTATCAACACCAAAGGGCAAATGCTTATCCCTTTTCAGTTTGATAAAGTCTATGATTTTAATGAAGGTGTAGCCAAAGTGTACAACCAAAATAACCAAAAATGGGGTTTTATCGACAAACGAGGAAGCCTAATCATCAATTATCAATATCAAGACCCTGGTATTACTTACGGAGTTTTTCAAAATGGATTGGCCAAAGTACGCTTGAATAACCTCGAGGGCTGGATTGATCAAAAAGGGGTCATCCGAATCCCCTTCCGATATACCGAAGCACGCGATTTTAGCGAGAAAATGGCCGCAATTCAAGTGACAGGCAAATGGGGTTTTATAGATTACTCAGGTTCTGTGGTGATCCCTCCTAGATTTGGTGAGGTAGAAGACTTTCAGGATGGAATGGCTCCTTATAAAGAAGCCGGCATGTGGGGTTTTATTGATACGAGCGGCAAAATTGTCATCCCAGCCAAATATACCTCTGTAGATAAAGGTTTTGCAAGAGGAATTGCACTGGTCAAAAAAGGAGAACAATCTGTATACATTGACAAAACTGGAAAAGAATATATCCAATAAAAAATTACACTCTCACGACCACAAAGGACTTACAAAATAAAAGTAAGTCCTTTTTTTGATGCCCTATCTACGCTTTATTGTCCGGCATACACCTCCTGATTCAAATCTTTCAAAGCGTTTACCCTATCGCAAGGATATAATCTCAAAGCTTGATCCAAATATTCATTCGCTTTTTGATACTCTTGTTTATTAAAATGATATACTGCCTGATTGTAATTCTCAAGACCGGCTAATTCTTGGATAGATATATGACGATCCAAAACAATCACATCTTCCAGAAGTTTCTGCCTATTAAGATAGGTGAATTGATGGATCATCTCTGTGATTTTTGCATCCCCTGTAATCACTCCATATCCTGGCGAAGTAGACTCAACCAACACCCTCTGATTGTTGGAAAGAAATACCAGCAAAAAGGTGTGGAATGGAGTTTCATGTATTTCTACCTTAAAACCTAATGTATTTAAGATCAAAGCATATAAGGATGTACCACTCACACAATCATAACGCCCTTCATTCAAAAGAATCTCAAGGGTGCTGAATTGGTCATAAGTCTTAAAATAGGTCTGTTGTACTTTCAAGAAAACTTTCTTCAAAAAAACAAGTTCATTAGAAGATTTTTTCTTTTGATTCATCAACTGACTACAAAGATTGACCAAGGTCAGTGGTAACTTATGGGTAGAATCCGATTGCTTCTGTACAAAAAACCGGATATTTTTTAAATAATGGAGGTCATCGGAGAGATGTTGCTCCTGAATTTGTCCGCATAGGCCCAAAGACAAAATCACGAAAATAATTGTAAAGATTTCTCTCATTGCTAGTTTTTATTTTAAATTGTGAAAAAACGGGAACAAAGCTACATAAAATTTAATAATAAATTAACATTAACTTAATATTAATTTTATATGTAACTACTAAACGCACAATTTCTGTGATAAATATATAAAAACCTATAGGAATATTCATAAATCTTTATTAAATTTAAGAAAAATAAATTTACGGATGTATGACACAAACCATCATAGCTTCTCCCGATATTAGCTCTCTGGAAAAAGAAGTCGATCAAATCTTTGAAGCACAGAAAAAATACAGCCAAGACCTGAAAAATACTAGTGCCCAAGAACGTATTACCAAACTCAGAATTTTAAAAAAAACTATTTTGAGCTATCGGGAGGACATCCATCAAGCAGTGTATGCTGATTTCAAAAAATCCTCTGCCGAAGCTGATTTAGGGGAGATTTTTGGAGTTTTGACCTCCATCAGCCACACAATCAAACACCTACGTAGATGGATGCGCCCCAAAAGAATCCCTACTCCTCTGAATATGCTGGGTACTTCTTCTCAAGTGTATTTTGAGCCCAAAGGCCTCAGCCTGATCATCTCTCCCTGGAACTACCCCTTTCAGCTAGCCATTGATCCACTGGTGTATGCCATTGCAGCAGGTTGTACGACCATCCTCAAACCTTCGGAATTGACCCCGAATACCTCTGCTCTTATGAAAAAAATGCTCCTGGAAATATTCCCCGAAAATGAAGTAGCTGTTTTTGAAGGAGATGCACAAGTAGCTCAGGCACTTCTAAAACGACCTTTTGACCATATCTTCTTTACAGGAAGCCCCCAACTGGGTAAAATCATCATGGAAGCCGCCTCAAAACACCTGACTTCCGTCACCCTTGAGCTGGGTGGCAAATCTCCAGCCATCGTCGATGAAAGTGCCAACCTCAAAGATGCCGCCCAAAAAATTATTTGGGGTAAATACATGAATTGCGGACAAACCTGTATTGCCCCTGATTATGTCATGGTGCAAGAAAGTGTCAAAGATGATCTGGTTATGGAGATGAAAACCGCCCTCCGCCAACTATATGGAGAAAATAACCCCCAAAACTCCCCAGATTATACCCGAATAGTCAACCAAAGACATTTTAAACGGATAAAAAATCTCCTGGATGATGCCCTCGCCAAAGGTGCGGAAATCCTGGAAGGCGGTCAATCAGACGAAGAAGACCGCTACATCGCCCCTACGCTCCTTACTGGGGTAAACCATGATATGGCTATCACAGAGGAAGAAATCTTCGGGCCTCTCCTTCCCATTATTCCTTTTAAATCTCTACAAGAAGCCACTACTTATATCAATACCAAACCCAAACCCCTGGCTCTTTATACCTTTAGCCGCAAAAAAAATAACCAGGAATATATCATCCGAAATACTTCGGCAGGTGGTACAGCCATCAACGAAACCCTGGCACACATCTCTAATCCTGATCTTCCCTTCGGAGGTGTCAATCATAGCGGAATCGGCAAAACACACGGGTATTACGGTTTCGTGGCTTTTAGCAATGAACGAGCCGTACTTCGCCAAAGAATAGGCTGGACTACCCTCAAAATGCTTTATCCTCCTTATACAGATAAGAAGAAAAAAACCATTGATACTTTTAGCAAATTTATTTAAGTCAGTTTTTTAGTTTCAAAAGCCGTCGATAACATTATCCACGGCTTTTGTTTATCGCTCCCGCAGATAAAATATCAGAAACAATATAAAAAATACCCCATGAAGAATCGCCGGAGGAGTACTCATCCCTGAGTCTACAGAACTGATCAATTGTGAGGCTAATATCCCCACGTGAAATACAGTCAGCGTAAGTAAACCATTCACCAACAATTCATGATGATGTATCCCTAAGAGCAGCAATACGCTGAAAAAACTTATGGTCAAAGCCGCAAAACCATACATACCAGCCAAATACAATGAAATGACATCAGCATTTACCAAATGAGGGGCTGATTGAGGGCTAAAGATAAAAAGAAGCCCTACCAAACCTTCAATCAGTGCATTTAGAATTAATACTATTTTCATAAAAGTTGATTTTTTCCGTGAATTTATCCGAATTTTATGAGTAATTAAGCAGATACACTATTTTTCTGATTTCACCCCAAAAAATAACGCCACCTGCATAGAATTTGCTGTGCTTACCCCAAATATTTAAAAAGATAAAACTATTTGATTTTCAAAAAATAGCGGATTATTTGTTAGATTTGAAATCACAATAGTTTTGATAATAATCAATCCACGTATGAAAAAAACTTGCTTGCTTTTGATTGGCTTTCTCATCTTCTTTTATCAAAATGGATTCACCCAAAGAGAAAACAATCAACATTTACTCGATCCTCTTTTTGAATTTCAAGGCAACCCTTACCGTTCGGCTTCAGGCGTTCCTGGCGAACAGTACTGGCAAAACCGCGCTGATTATGTCATTCAGGTCTCTTTGGATGATGAAAAACACTCCGCCAACGGAAAAGTAAAAATCACCTACACCAATAACAGTCCCCAAACTCTGGATTTCATCTGGCTGCAATTAGACCAAAACCGTTACAAACCGGATGCACGAGGAGAGCTTACCCAACAACTTAGTGGAGGTAACAACCGTTATCGCGGGGCGACCAATGGTGGCTACCAGATCAGTAATGTTCAGGTCAAAAACGATAAAATCAGAGCTTATTCGGCCGAATACGTCATCAGTGATACCCGAATGCAGGTTCGATTTAAAGAACCTTTGGCTGCCAAAGGTGGGAAAATTGACATAGAACTGGATTTTAATTTTGTCATTCCCGAATTTGGCTCCGATCGTATGGGTCGCCTCAAAACCGAAAAAGGCTGGATTTATGAAATGGCACAATGGTACCCCAGAGTGGCCGTGTTTGACGATATCAAGGGCTGGAACAATGAGCCTTATCTGGGTGCTGGTGAGTTTTATTGTGAATATGGCGATTTTGATTATAAGGTTACCGTACCTTATGACCATATCGTGGTAGGCTCCGGAGAGCTACAAAACCCACAAGAAGTACTTACCGCCGAACAAATCAAACGCTTCGATCAAGCCCGCAAAAGTGATAAAACTGTGGACATCGTCTCAGCCGATGAAGTAGGAAATATTGCCAAAACCCGCCCCAAAACCAGCGGAACGGTCACTTGGCACTTCAAAATGCAAAATACCCGCGATGTAGCCTGGGCTTCTTCAGAGGCTTTTGTTTGGGATGCTGCCCGTATCAATCTGCCTAGCGGCAAAAACTGCCTGGCACAATCTGTATATCCCAAAGAAGTAAGCAGTAAAAATGCCTGGGGTCGCTCCACGGAATACACCAAAAACTCTATTGAGCATTATTCTAAAATGTGGTTCGAGTTTCCCTATCCCAACGCCGTCAATGTAGCAGGTAATGTAGGCGGAATGGAATATCCGGGTGTATCATTCTGTAGTTGGCGCTCTCAGGAAGGAGATTTATGGGGAGTAACCGACCACGAATTCGGTCACAACTGGTTTCCGATGATTGTCGGGAGCAATGAAAGACTTTACCCCTGGATGGATGAAGGTTTTAATACCTTTATCAATGAATTGAGTACCAAAGCCTTCAATAATGGGGAATATCCCGCCAATTTTGATAATAAATTGATGATGCTCGGTTATATCACCCCTGCCCTAAAAAACGGTAACCGCGAAGCCATCAGCACTTACCCAGATGTAGTACAGACCCCCAATCTCGGCATGACCGCCTATTTCAAACCCGCACTCGGTCTTTATCTCCTCAGAGAGTTGATCTTGGGTCAGGATCGTTTCGACTATGCCTTTCGCCATTATATCAAAAGCTGGGCTTATAAACACCCTACGCCTGCAGACTTTTTTAATTGTATGGAGAATGCTGCTGGAGAGGAATTGGATTGGTTCTGGAGAGGTTGGTTTTACTCCAATGCTACGGTAGACCAAGCCGTCAAAGAAGTAAGTTATGTAGAAAATGACCCTAAAAAAGGATCCATCATTACTATCGAGAATAAAGGAAAAATGCTGATGCCCGTTATCGCCGAAATCACCGAAGAAGGTGGTGGCATCAACCGGGTGAAACTCCCCGTAGAAGTCTGGCAAAGAGGCAATATCTGGAGCTTTGCATACAACTCTACGACAAAGATTCAATCCGTAAAACTAGACCCCGATGGGATGATTTTTGATGTAGATACCCAAAACAATGCCTGGAAAGCCGAATCGGCAGCCAGCGAATAAATATTGGCTCTGCCCTTGACACAATAGAAAAACCGAAAAGTATATTCCTATACTTTTCGGTTTTTTTTATGTGAATTTACGACTTAATTATTCCAAATTAAGCTTCTACTTCTTGAGGACTTACTAAGGGTTCTTGTACTTCTACACCAGTACTGATAGACTCGATGTATACAAAAGATCGATTTTGTTTGCCTTTTTTGAACCTTACAATACCGTCGCTTAGTGCAAACAAAGTGTGATCTTTGCCGATGCCCACGTTTTTGCCGGGGTTATGTTGTGTACCGCGTTGGCGCACGATGATATTACCAGCTTTGGCAAACTGCCCTCCAAATACTTTAATTCCCAGACGTTGACTGGCCGATTCTCTACCGTTGCGTGAGCTACCGACCCCTTTCTTATGTGCCATGGTATTCGAACAATTTAATGATTTTTAAACTAAATTTACTTAGAGATATTCTCGATAAACACCTTGGTTAGGTATTGTCTATGTCCATTTTTTTTCTTGTAGCCTTTGCGTCTTTTTTTCTTAAAAACCAAGACTTTATCTCCTTTTAGGTGGCTTAGGATTTTACCCGAAACCTTAGCACCTGACACCAGAGGAGTACCTACTTCTACGACACCTTCTTCATCAAGCAACAGCACTTTATCAAAAGTAACCTCCGCACCTTCTTCTTCTTTGAGGCGGTGGGTATAGATGTATCGGTCTTTTTCTACTTTAAACTGCTGTCCGGCGATCTCAACAATTGCGTACATTTTTCTTATTCTTAATATTCTCTCAAAAATTGGAATGCAAAGCTACGGGATTGTCTTTTAAAATCAAATATTTTCAGAGAATGATTTTGTGATTTTTATTGGGGTTCGCTTGTGAGACTCGTAAGGAGAACCAGGGTTAGCGTCCTGGCGGGCGACTTATAAGGTTTTTGAACTGCGAACCATGGTTAGCGTCCTGGCGGACGACTTACAAGGTTTTTGAAGATTTAAAAATAATGCTGTCAAGTTTTTCTCGGGTAAATCTCATTCAAAAGTACCATCTTCCCTTGAATAGATTATATTTTTCAGAAAAAAACATACGCTTTTTAAAGTTTTTTTGGTACTATGACAATTTACGTGGGAATGCTTCATATACGTATTTTCAAACAATGATTTTATAAAAAATAAGTGCATTTATTTTTTCTTGCTTGTATGATCAAGTTTGCCACGAATGCACGAATGAGGGCGTTTATTCGTGCATTCGTGGCAAGCAATTCCTTCAAGTTTTTAGTGTGTTAAATCGGTATTATCCACAAAATTTGTCAGACGACCTAATATTTCCTAAATAACGTATGCTTAAAAATGCGCTGGGTGACGATAGAGCCGTCTTCCTGGGGGATTTCTATGGATTTTCTTTCGGTGGTGGCATAAATCGGTATCAAAGCATTTTGTTTACAAAAATTTGCAAGGTGGCAGACCAAACCAAAATCCCCGTGAATCAGCACAAAATCACCTGATTTTGTATGTTGCAAAAGCCAGTCTTTCAGGGGTTGTACATATTCTGTTAGGTCTTCTAGGTCGGGGGGTACGTGGCTGAAATGCTTTTGTAGATCAATTGGCAAAGCCTGAAAACCAGTTATTTGTAATTTACTTTTTGCGTCTTCAATCTGATCTGGTATCAGGCTGTGAGAAAAAAGGAGGTGAAGTGTAAGCATTTTAAGGTTTTATTTGTCAGGTGTTTGGAAAAATTGGATATTCATTACTTTAGTCTTCCTCCTCGTTCGGATCATTCCGGAGTCCGTATTTATCCAGGTGTTTTTTGAGTGTAATCGGCGTAATATCAAGGGCACGGGCTGTGGGTTTGATTTTACGGTCGTTTTTTTCAAATACCTGAATGATGTGTTTTTTGGTGGCATTGGCCAGGGAGTCCGAGAGATCGTCTTTGAGGATACTCATGCGCTTGGGTAGGTCCTCCAAAGTGATGAGTTTGTTTTCATCTGCGAAGCGGGCGTATAGTCCTGATATGAGGTTTTCCAGTTCGCGGACATTGCCCCGATAGCGGTAAGTCTTGAGGTATTTACGGGTTTCGGGGGAAAGATTGAGGGCTTCGGTGATTTTAAATTCCTCTATGAAATGATCCATCAATGTTTCTATTTCTTCTTCTCCCCTTTCGCGCAAGGGCGGAATTTCAAGCTCAACCACAGAGAGTCGATAATACAAATCCCAGCGAAATTTATCCTCACTGCACATCTGTAAGAGATTGCGGTGGGTAGCTGCGATGATGCGTACATCTACTTTGATGGGTTCAGTAGCACCAATGGGTATAATTTCACCATTTTGCAAGACTCTGAGCAGGCTTTGCTGCAAAGCTGGGCTGATGTCGCCGATTTCGTCCAGAAAAAGGGTACTTTGGTCAGCTTCTTTAAAGAATCCGTCGCGGTCGGTATCGGCTCCGGTAAAAGCTCCTTTTTTATAGCCAAAGAGTCGAGATTCGAGCAATTGGTCGGAGAGTGCGGAGCAATTGACGGTGATCATTTTTTTGTATTTGCGGCTGGAGTTGTTGTGGATGGTGGCGGCCAGGTGTTCCTTACCCGTGCCGCTTTCACCTTGTATCAGTACCGAAACTTCGGTTTTGGCTACCTTTTTGGCTAGGTCAAACACTTTTTTAAGAGTTGGGGTAAATAAGAAATTGCTGCTGTTTTTTTTGATTTCACTGAGCCAGATGGCAATGGGTACCTGCGACTGGAGGATTTCTACTTTGATAAATTCTGGTTTACCTCCCTCAGAATACCTTCGGGGGCGAAGCTGCCACATTTGGTGTGAGAGGCTTCCCCAATGACACAGGAACCAGGAGATTTGCATGGCCATGGTTCCAGGGGTGATAAATAAAGATATTTCGTGCCCTTCTCTGAGGAGACCGGAAAGTAATGACCTTACTTTGGCATAGATTTCTTCCATATCGATGATGTCGCGGATATGCATCGGAAGCATTTCAATGGATCGCTGCGGCTTGATATGGAGGAGTTTTAATTCCAGAATTTCACCTTTGAGTTTGGTTTCGTCGGTATCTTCGGCCAGTAAGATGATATGCCGGTCAAACTTCCAGTGGAAAAGATGCAGGTTGTAATTCGGGCTTTCCTCTTCGTTGACGGTATAGAGCTTCAATCCGCGTTCTTTAGGGAGGAAGTCATTGTCATAAGCCAGCCAGGAGAGGAGGATTTTTGCCATGGGTTAATCTGTGATTTTTCAAGAAAGCTTGGATATAAAAATAAAATAATCCGGTTTACCTTTTTTATTCATCTTGCATTTTGCTATTACTTTATCCCCTACTTTTAAGTCTTTGGGTGCATTCTTGATTGGATAGCTCATATATTTATTTGAGGGCAGTGTTGTTTCAATCAGTTGCCCACCCTGTTTTACTTCTGTCACCTCTATAGTCATTTCTAAGCCTTCTCTGGGTTCAATATTTTTTTCGGGGGCTGGATTTGAATTTGTACTTGGGGCTGGATTTGTGGGTAATTTAGGACTAGGGATATTATTTTTTTGATACCCATAACCAACAGCTGTTTTTGCTCCAATACCTCTTTGAAGGAGTGCTTTTTTAAGCCAAGTGTGAGTAGTTTCTACAAGTGCTTTGTCCTTTTCTTTTTTCACCCCGAAATACATTCTGAATTTAGTGTTTTCTATAGTTAAAAATGGAATGGGATTGGGGCTGTAATAGTCGGCAGGCGGCTTTTCTCCTTTCTTATCATCATAGTAAGGTTGATAGTGTGGGGTCATAATGTCTAGTTTGAGTTTGGGAGCAGTAAGTGGAAAAGCATCAAAAAAGATGATATTTCCCTCAAATTCGGCACTTCTACCATCTTTTCCTTTAAGAATTGATTCAAAAGGTTTTCCGTTAATTTTTAGATCTTTAGCACAGCCAAAAACTTTACAGAATTCTTCATCTTGTATTGCATATCCTTCCATCTCTGCTTTCTTATCGTGGTATTTATCTAAGAGATACCAACTTCTTACCACACCTTTGATAGAAGTAGCCGGAATATAAGGAATGCCGTAAATATGATGCAAAGTAATCCCTGTTTCATAGATAGATGCCCCGCCCAAACCTATGATAAATCGCCAGTCGGGCTCGAAATCTATGTAGTCATAGTTTTCACCACAAAGGGATTGAATGGCTTTTTTTTGATTGGCTTCAATGGCATTTAGATTTATGCCTTTGAACTCAAAATTATCTAATTCTTGTTTGGTAATCTTGCCTTTGTTATCTTTTGTAAAAAACCTTTCATTGAGTTTTTTCAGTTCTTTTCCATTGCTAATCTTATAGTTAGGCAGAGATTTATGCGGCTTATTCAACGCCAAAGCAAAATTAATTTCTTCCATTTTGGTAGTTTTTTGGGTTATTCATCATCCTTTACAAAGCGCCGAAGCCACGTAAATAGAGCAAGGGTTTCTATTGTTAATATTCGTATTTCTTCATCTGACAAGTCTTTGATGAGTTTTTCTAAAAAAGCTTCTCGACTTGTAAGCGATGTTAATTTATCAAGTCTCGTCTTATTTTCAGGTGCAGTACAGTGCCATTCATAAATGGTTTGTAAAACACCTTTATCTTTTTCTGCCAAAAAAGCCATTGTATAAACAAAACCATTGGTTTGAATGTAAGCAGGTAGTTTTTTGGCCATGGCATCGTAGTTGGAGCTTTCAGAACTCGTTTTGTGGTTAAAAGCAAATTTTGAGCGTTGTTGCTCTATATTTAGTCTATCATTTTCGTTTGGCATAGTTTTAAAATTTAGTTTTTACAATTCCTTTTCCCAGCGTTGAGTTACCTCCGATTTGCATAAAAGTATTATTGGTTTTGGCAGCAAAATAACTTTGCACTTTTTTTGCTTCGCCTTCTTTGTCATCTTTTACAAAAGAACCCTTGCGTTTGTCATCGGCTGTAAAAATATTGTTAGCAAAAACAAGCGAATACAATACACTTTCAGCAGGAAGATATTCTTCTGTGAATAAAGCACCTTTTGCCACTGTCCCTTTACTGTTATCAATCTTATTACGAGTGATGACTTCGGTAAAGAGTTTAACAAAGTCGGAAAAGACGTTGTCGGGTAGGATGACTACTCTTTCTTTTAAATCAACCTCTAAGTATTCTGCTATAGCTTCTGCTAAAGCCAAAGTATTTTCGTGTTTTGTGGTTTCAAAAGCATATTCTTCCAGAATCACTTGTAGCTTATTGTCGCCTTTTTTGGTGCATAGATAATCCTCGTCGGCTACTGTACTTTCAATTTCTGCCAACTTGATGGCATCATTTAAGGCTTTGAGCTTTGTATCTTGCTCTCCGCAGATTTTTAAATCATTCTTAAACCTTGTCAAAACTTGAGGGCAAGTAACATAAGCAAAAATGCCTTTGAAAGATTTGACAGGAAAAAGTAATAACCGAGCATCCGAAAAAGCTAAAGCCCCTGAGAAATCCCGATCTTTTTGGGTAGAAAATTCTTTTTTCACATCTTCGGCGAGAGAATCATCATCATCATCAAATCCAAAGAGTAGCTGAATATCAATCCAATCTTCTTTTTTGGTGGCTTTCCCTTCAAAGTTTTCGCGAATAGCACCTTTGAGTGAAGAAGCTTCAATTTTAGGAAAACCGGTATGGCTTTCCCGTTGGATAGGCAAATCTACCAAGCCTAAGTCTGAGCCGGAGCCTACGTGCATGGGGCTTTGGCAGTGAATAAATAGTGGTTTTGCGAATTTATACATAGATGTTAAGTTTTAGTATTCAAAAATTTGGTTAAAACCCTTTTGTAAAAGATGGTTTTTGAGTTTTTTATCTTTAGTCCAAAGTTGAGCATCTAATTCAAGGCACAAAGCCACAAAGACGGTGTCCTTTACATCAACCTCTTTGCATAAATCATAGGCTATCTGCCTGTTTTCATCGCTTATCAAATTGATTTGGACAAAATGAATCTTTTCCAAAACCATTTGTAGATAGGCAAGTAAATCATCTTCTTTAAGTTTGCCTACTTTTTTGATTTTATCTTTATAGCGAAAAAGCTCTACGAATAGATAATTGGGGGCATAGAACTCGTGTTCGCTCTCCAATAAAATATCACGTAGGCGAGAATGCCCAGCGAGTAAAGATGAAAATAGAATATTGGTGTCAATCACTACTCTCATTTCTTGATGTTGTTGAGAAAATCTTCGCCATTAGCTTTCCACCAATTTTCGTCTATCTCTTCTGCCACATCTAGCAAACTGCCAGTAAAGCCTGCTTTCTGGGCTAAAAACTCCACTTGTAAGCGTTTGATAATTCTTACAAGGGCTTCGGTACTCATATCCGATTTGTCTAACCTGATAAGCACTTCTTTATCGGTGCTTTGTATGTTGATTGCTTCCATTTTTTTGTGGGTTTTAGAGTGAAATTAAATCTTCCTTCTTCATCTTATCCTGCATAAAGCTGAAATAGGGGTTTTTATTTTGATTCAATGGTATATTGAAATAATAAACCTGAACATTCTGAAATTCGGTTTTCATCTTATTGACGACCTCATCAAGCAAACTGATTTTATCAGCTTCATATTTGTACATGATAAATTTGTAATTACGAATATGGCTACCCTCAAAGTTTGAAGTTTGATAGGCGTGCCTATCTCTAATTCGCTCTACTACACGCCATTTCTCATCTTTCCCCAACTCAAAAACACTCCCAAATCCTTTTATCTCCACCCAATCAAAGATATTGCCTGAAACATTTAATCTTAGATCCGCATCACCTATGTAATTTATATTTGGGTTGTTTTCCTTATCCTCTACAGGTTTAAAAGCTCGTTCTAAGTATTCATAATCGCTTCTGTGGTGGTCATAGAAATACTCAAACATTTTGTACTCAGCGAAATGTCCCAAAGTTGTTTTCTCAATGGCATTCGTGCTTCTGATATATTCTAAAATAAGAGAGCCAAAGGCTGTTATTTTGTTTTCACTATCTAAAAGCTGATAGTCTTTCATTTCTTGTATTTGATTTTGAGCTTTTTGCAATACATTCTCTTTGGTAAGTTGCATCGAGGTATTACTCAACTCATTTCTATCTTCTCTTTCACCAGAAGAAAGAACTGTCAAATAAGGATAATACTGCTCTGCCAACGAAACATCAAAATTGAAAGGTAAGCGTTTGGTATCTATCAGTTCCCCACCGTCCTCATGCATGTAGGCTAAATCATAGTCATATAACTGTCCTAAGATAGTAAGGTAAGGAATGATCGCTTTGTAACCTCCTGAGTAGTTGATGACTATGGCTTTATTTGTAATCACTTGTATTCTTTCTTGTATTTCTGAAGTTTCAATAAAATCCTTCCAAGACTCTCCATCATTGGGTTTATCAAGAAATATTTTGAAAGGCTCAATAGCTTTATCTTCTTCACTAATATTTTTGATGTAATCTTTAATTTTCTTCTTGTCTTTGGTAAGCAGAGTATCAATTGCTTTTCGCTCTTTGTTTATTTTTTCAGCTATTCTTTGCACTTTTTCCACGAGGTCAAGAAAAACCTTTTCTTTAAATTCTTTAGGAATTTTGGTTTGTAATTTCTCAATAATTTGATTGCTTTTTGCCTGCGCTAACTTTTTCTCCAAAATCTTACCTGCCAATACGCCTGCAATGGTTTCGGAACAAAGCAAATGATACTCTACGTTTTCAGTTGCATAATTTTTTTTAATGGCATCTATTGTGTCTAATTCGGCACAAGAAAACACCTTATCATTCAATCCTTGCTCAACGACTTGTTCTAACTGTTGAAAAGGTGGTTTTTTAGATTGCTTATCATATTCTTCCTGTGTGAAAGTTTTATCTCTAATAGTCTTCCAAATACCACTTTTCAATGGCGAAGTTTCATTTTTATCAAAATAGTTGGTAAACATCGATGTTCCAACCGTAGTGATCATGGTGATATGTGTCATGAGGGTGTTTCATTTAAAAGTCCGACCATAGATAAGCCAAAGCCTTGTTCTGGATAAATATCAGAAAGAGGCTCGTTAGGATTGCCAAAGGTTTGATGTATATCCAGATTTTGGGAATTGCCTGAAATTTCAAAATGATAGACTGTACCTGCGGGAACGGCTTTATACATGGTTTTAGGCTGTTTTTCTTTTACATCAAAACCGCCAACCGCCACTGAGCCATTCACAAAACTGCGAATGAGTTTGAGTTTTACCCCCTTCCAAGTACCTATATAGGCATTTTGACTTTGGTCATATTCAAATTCATTAGGAAGCCAACCATTTTTGAAAATAGTAGGTGTAAGGAAGTAGAGTTTGAAGAACTTTTGGATTTCAGGCTTAGGGAACTCTATTTCAATATCGTATATCTTGCATTGAGCTATTTTATTTTCTCCCCCCAACTTTAGAAAGTTAGGTTTAAAATCCTCTCTCCATACTTCCTCAATATTGGTATCTACCAAAAAACTTAATTTCTCATTAGGGTTTCCAGCTACCTCCATTCGGTTCATTGCCACTCGATAAAGTTTGCCTTCTTCGGTAGTTCGGGTAGCATTCTGTCTGCCAATACCTATTTTGAGTTCTTTAGAAAATAGCTTTTCAGATTTTACAAATCCCGATGCTTGATTTTGGGTGTCTTCAAAAAAATCATCAAAAGCATTATTTGAATAAATGTCTATAAAGCCATCTGCCTTTTCTACCTCTTCTTTGTAAGGATTTAAAACAGTTTTTGAGCTACTAAAAACTTTTTCGTCTAAGTTATTTCTTTGAAATAGTATTTCCTTGCCACCGCTTTTTTTAGGGCTTGCAAAATCCGCAGGAATAGGAATATAAACCGTACCTCCTTTAGAAAGATAAATCCCTTTAATTTTCAAGCCTTTAGTAGGGTCGTCATCAGTATTAGCCAAAGCCAATTTTTCGGGATATTGCGAAAAATAAGCGGTACGAATAGCTCCGTAAAAAACAGAAGGTAAAGGTGGAAATATGCCATTCGCCCACACTTCATCACCCATCTCAAAGGGTTTTCCATCTCGGAAAAATAAGGTATCTATGGCTTCTATTTGTAGCATCATAAGTCTTGTGTTTGAAGTTTTGATTTGGGTTTGATATGTGCCTTGCGATGTAGGAAATCCGCAATATCCAGCATTTGCATAAAATCAGATACATTGTGGATACCACCAAGAACGTTATTATCATCCTCCCGCAAACTCACAATTTTATTAGCTAATATCTGTATATCCGCCTTGTTTGCTCCCTGACTTTTAGCTCGCAATAAAAGTCTGCTTATTTCATAGTTTAGCACTTCTTCGTTGTCATCATGGATATTATTTTTCTCATCAATCAACTTCCTAAACTCAATATTCAGGCTTTTAATAAAAGTGCTTGAAAGTTCTTCATTGACCAGTTTTTGTACTAATTCGGCAATAATATCAAGAGTAGTGGTCAGGCTATCTTCATCATAAGACCACTTCCAGATGGATTGTCGGATTTCGCCGGAGTGTTTCAAAACGGATAAGCAAAAGGCGTTTTTAGCAGGTTCTACATTTTTATACTTTTCTTTGGCTTTCTTCTCAGATGCTCTTGCCCAAGTGAGTACTTCGCTCAAAGGTGTTTTGTAATGAGCAATGGCAGTACCTGCTGAGAAAGTGAGTTCTGGGCTTGTATGTCTCATTTCTGTCATTCCTTTATTGATGGTTGCATCAAAGTTTTCCCTCAGCCATCGCATTGCCTCAAAGAGATAATCCAAATTGATAAAGCCTAAGAAATCATCGCCCCCGGCATAAACGGTTTTGCCTTTTTGGGTTTTATCATCCGCCTTGCCGTCAATGTAGGCAGTAGCTTTTGAGGCAAAATCTCCTAAGCACTTGGAAAGGGCTTCTTGATATTCTTTAGATTTTTCTTTGAGTTTACTACCCATATTGTCCGCATCAAAAACAAGGATAGCGTAGTATTTACTTTTCACATTGAGTATGTGGGTAAATCTATCAGCAAAAATTCTTTGTTGCAGGTAAGGGAAAGTCTTTTCAGTTACATTTTCAGTGTACAATAATTGATAATCAAAGTGTGTGTTGAGGTCTGATTTATTATCAAATTTTACTTTTTCAAAACCTTCACTTCCAAATTCTTTGATACAAGCTGATATAAATTTTTGTTCATCGAAAATATTTTGATAATCTTCAAAACATTGCTTTTTCTTTTCAGCTGATTCAAATTGACTTATTTCATTTAGTAAGGTAATGTGAGCAACCGAAGGGAAAGAGCTTTCTCTAATATTCCACTTTCTTTTCAGAAAAGAAACTGCACAAAGTCCTTCACCTGCTTGTAGTTCGTCTTGTTCTATTTTTGAAAAATCTTTATTGCCAACTACCAACGCATCTGAATGAAAAAGTTTTTCATTATCTCCCTTTACATCTTTACCTTTTTTTGTTTCATCTTCAGTTTTGCGATAAAACTTCACATTCAATTCCCCATTGATGCTGCATTTTCTGCCTTTTTCTGCTAATTGCTTGAAAGGTCGGTTGGCTTTGACCGCACCTAAAAGTTCTTCAAGGCGTTTGTGCTGAGGCTCATAGGCTTCATTTTCCTTGTATTCTTTGGCTACCCAAAAGATTTTGAAGAAATCTTCTAATTGTTCTTTGCAGCTTTGATAAAAGCCTGTTTTAGCCAAATATTTTTTTGCCTCCTCCAAGAAGTGAGTTTGAATTTTAGCTTTCAACGTATCTCCAAAGTCTTGCATATTTTCATTCGTTTCCAAAATCGTGATAAAGCGATTGGGTTTGGAAACTATACTTTCTTCAGGAAAGATTAGCTCATAAGATTTAGCACCTGATTTCACTTCTTGGATAGCAAAGTCAATCAAATCCGAAAGTATTTGACTACCTGCCCTGAGGTCTTGGGTCTTGCGTGCCTGCTCAATGAAGGATTGTACAGGGGATATGGAGAGGAGGAATAGGTACTTTTGTGTCATTAGGGTAAGAAGTCTTTGATTTTTTGGAGTGTATTAAATATGGTTTTGATATCTTGGCTTTCATTCGCCTGATAAGGACGGCTGACAGCATAGTTTGTGTTTTCCAATATCATAAAGTACCAGTCCTTGCCCACCACATACGCTCCATAAAGCGTTTGTGTGTTTTGGTTTGTATATTGAGCAGTAAGCATAGCGGCAAGCAGTTGCCCGAGGGGGTCGGCTTGTGCACCTTTTTCCTTTTTGTATTCGTGTAGAAAAAAATAAGGCGTTTCCGGGAACTGTTGCCCAGAGGCTAACAGCCAATCCACTATGCCCAAAAGCTCTATATCATCTTTTTGCATCTGTAAAGGGCGTTGTGAAAAGGGATGATATTTTTCGTTGTCTGTATAATCTACCAAATAAAGCAAAGGAGCAATGAACTGCATTTTTAGCTCATCTTCGTTCCAATCCATAAAATTATCTGCCAAGTTCATTTGTAGTTTGTTCAATGCTTTTTGCATTTCAGGCACTATTTCGGTATTTTCGTCCACCCAGCTATCAAGTGATGATAGCGTTTTTAGTTTTTGCAAACCGAATAACTTATTTAGTTCTGACCAAGTACAATTTTCAAATGATTTTTTCATTACTATATTTTTTGGCTTCTATACTCATAAATTTAGATAAAAATCCTACTCCTCGCAAACAGACCTTGTGTTTCCCGTGCCTGCTCAATGAAGGATTGTACAGGGGAGAGGAGGAATAGGTATTTCATGGTTTAAAATGTTATTTGAATAGAATTAGGACTAATTTTCTCCTTGATAAATTCTTTAAGAAGGCTGTCATTCTCTTTTAACCAATCCTGAGGTGGTAAACCTTTAGTTTTTGGCTTAAAAATGATTTTGGTATTTGGTGGCATAAACTCCCCTTGTAAATATACCAATGTCCAATAATACCTATCTCTTAACTTGACTACAGAAATATAAAGTGGTGAAGAGCGATGATTGAAGTCGTCTTTTTTATCAAACTCTACAACTTGGGGCTGTTCATTTCTGACAGAAATAGGCAAACCAAACGCAGCTTTTTTATTTAATGTTGTTTGAGTATACTTTCTTTGTTCAGGGTCTTTTTGTGTATCAGTCCGAAAATTTTTCATCAAAGCACCAATTTCATTCAAAGCACCTTTCCAATTGGGTTTTCCCTGTGTACTTATATAAATATGCTTACTTTGTAGTGTGCTGTATTTATTAGAAATTGTTGTTTTTGTGCCTTTTTGAATAATCTTAGCAGCATCTTTCAAGCTCTTTGTCAAAAAATCTTTTATGTTATCAGTTGGCATCATTTGTAACTTATCTTGCAAAATATTTTCCTCATCAAAAACATTTTTAATATAGAAGCTACCGCCGCCTCGCCTTGCCCTTGAACCCAATCCCCCAAAATAAGTAAGCAACCAAAAACTTGCACAGGCATCTAATAAAGCATCTTCTTCATCTGCACTGATAATTATATCAAAGCTAGTATTTTTTAAGGCTTCATCATTTTCTTTCATACTTGTACCTTTATTATCTGGAACTATTAAATAAAAAAAATACTTTAAACCGTCTCCATCAAAATCATTCTTAGCATGATATATACTTTCGGAGACATTAGAAATTCTAATGTTAAAATGACTACGTTCGGCTTCTATTTTTTTATTGTTCCATTTAAAACCACCCGTGCCTCCAAAGATATTTTGCTCAGTATTTTTTAGATTCAGATAATTATTATCAGGGGCTAATTCCCCATTCATCGCCCGCCACCAAAACCTCAGCGCACCTTTGATGCTAGGCGGGCGAAGTTCCGGCGTTTGTCCGTCTGCCCCAGATAGGAACATAGGCGTAATTGTTTCACACGTAAAAGTGATTGTTTTCATGCCTGTAAATAGTTTTATAATATACTGATAATCAGGAATTAATTCTTTATTTTTTTAAAGGTTGAGGGCTTATAGTTGTTTTAGATTACTCCCCTCTCACTACCCCATAGCCCAAACTCACCTTCTTGCCAAGGACTATGTGATTGGGAAGGGCTACATTGCTTTCAAACCGGAAGTCAAAAGAGAGCAGTTTGTTGCCTTTGTAGCTGATGACTCGGGGTTCGTTCCAATCCAAGAGGCATACTTCTACAGGCTGCTCGATCCACCAGCCTAGGTCTTTGGCAAAGGATAAAATATTACCTTTCAGGATATTCTCTAAGAACTGCACTTTGGCTGTGATTCCCTTTTTTTGCAGATAATCGCCGAAGTTCTTCTGACTCAGGGCTATCCAGTCCCGGATTTGATAGGTACAAGGCTCAGGGTCAAGTCTGAGATGGAACGCTGACATATCTACACGCTGGATGCGTAGTTCTCGCTGCTTTCCTTTGAGGTCAATGCTCCAATGGGGTACATCAAAGAGGTGCTGAATGGCCCTTGACACCTTCCTCAAGGCATAAGATCAGTGGCCGACTTCCGTGCTTTTTATATTGTATCAGTGGGTAGCGATGCACGTAGGCATCTTCGCTGATATGGTAGTGAAATAGCCTGTGCTCAAAACCCACCAAATGTGCCAATGCCGCCCTGAAAGCTCTTAAATCTTCCCTATCAAGCCGAATGTCGAATTCTATTTTTAAACACTTGATCTCTTTCAATGGTGTATGCGTTAATTTTACCCTAACATAAAATAAAAATGTATACAAGTCCAGTTTTTTTTTATTTTTTACCTTGTGAAAATTGTTTTTTTTATATCAACTCCCAACTTGAGCTATCCTATGCGAGGATGATACCATGTTGCAGCTTTTTTTTTATTTTAGATGATTACTGATAAATAAAATACTGACTATCAGAAACTTAACACATCATTTTTTAATTATGCGCTGCCTTAGCGACACTTTAAAAATCTGGCTCTGGGGGTTAATTTCTTTCAAAAAGGGTTAATTTATTACTCCCTCCCTCCTATCGGCATCGCTATGATCAGGTTTCCCCTCGGGTATTTTTTTTAGGGGGTTATATTCTGACTCCTCTATAAAAAAAATGACCCCTTCCTGAATAACATATCATTACAAAATACTGATAATCAACACCTTGATATTTTGCCGAAAATTTGCATACTGTCATCTAAACCCAAGGTCTTATGCAAATTATACCCAAATTAAAGTGATTTGCCTGATTTTCTTGATTGATTAACTTGATTATTAATGATTTAAGAGCTAAAAGCTCCCCTATAAGGGTCTTGTTTTTGTATTAAAACCACTTCGGTTTGAGTATAAAAAATATACTTCAGACCCAATATGATCACAGAAAATAGTTTTGGCAAAACATGGATCGAAGAAAAATCCTCACAACATCGCAATGCTGACCAAATTCTGTTGGAAAAAATGATTTATGCTTTGTCATTCCTAGAACACCTTCAAATCAAAAAACTCAACTGCTGTTAAACTAATGTTAATCCAAAATAAATCGCTTTTTTTTCCTCAATAAACACTAAATTACGTTTCAAATAATTCAACTTCAACTTTCAAATAAACCTTTACAGGCTTTCATCGTTGTTTTAACTGAAAAACGTCCAAACTAAAATTTTTTCTTATGAACAAATTATTCAAAAATTACTTGCTTTTGCTGCTTTGTGTAGCCGTCACACCGGTCTATTCCCAAACGATCGGCAAAATTGTATTTGAAAAAATAGAACACGATTTCGGAAAAATCAAAGAAGAGAACGGACCCGCCGAGGTAACTTTTGAATTTACCAATACCGGCACCGCCCCTATCAAACTAACGGATGTAAAGGCTTCCTGCGGCTGTACTACGCCTAAATGGACTCAGGAAGAAATCGCCCCCGGAAAAACCGGAATAATCACTGCGTCTTATGACCCAAGCAATCGCCCAGGGGTATTCACTAAAACCATCACCGTGACTACCGACGGGCAACCTGAAGTAAGCTACCTGACCATCAAGGGTGATGTCATCCCGCGTACCAAAGGAATTGCAGATTTTTACCCCGCCGAAATGGGTAACCTTCGCTTCAAAAGCCGTAATATCTACTTCCAGAAGGTATTTAATGATGCTAAAGCCGAGCAGGATTTTGTACTTTACAACCAAGGTGAAAAAGCCATCAACCTAAACCTAGACAAAAGTTTTAAGGATTTGGGCTACTTCCTGCAAGTTACTTCCAACAAAACCAACATCGCCCCCAAAGATTCGGCTATCTTACATTTTACTTATGATGCCGCCAAACGCAATGATTGGGATTATGTATCGGATATGTTCACGCTTTATACAGATGATACGCAACAACCCGAAAAATCTTTATACGTAAGTGCCACCATTGTAGAAAACTTTGGCAACATCACTTCTACCACACCACTTCCTATCATTCAATTTGATAAAACCAAGCATAATTTCGGACAAATCAATCAAAATACCCGCAATACGGTCTCTTTTACGCTCAAAAACGCCGGAAACGCCCCTTTGATCATTCATAAAACCAAAGCTTCCTGCGGTTGTACGGCTAGCCAACCCAAAAAGACCCATTTGGCTCCCGGTGAATCTACTACCATCGAAGTGACCTATTCACCCGGAAACAAAGAAGGACAACAAAGACAAACCGTTACCGTGATTTGTAATGACCCTGCCACTTCTACAAGCCGACTGACCGTAGAAGCAGAAGTAATCTCCGCTCCCAATCAAACTGGAAATAACTCAGGAAATAAATAATTTTTTTTTATATTTGCCACAGAGAAAGAAGGTCAATGATTTATGATGACCTTCTTTTTTTGTACTTCAACCATCCAAAACTATAGTTTCTGCGTTTTCTTCAAAAAAATCGGAATTTTATTCCATATAAGCTTTGTTGCTTAGTAAGCTGTTCCAAATTATAGTAGAACTACTGAATGTTTTTACGATGAAAAAAAATTTTACTTTTTTCTGTTTGATTTATGGAGTTTGCGGTTTGTTTCTCTCAGTATATGCCCAATACACTCAGAATCCTGCCAAAGTTCAGCCGAAGTCCCCAGCACCGTCTGGCATCCAGTTTACCCAAAACAAAAATCAATGGGAGTCTTCGATAAAATTCAGGGCAGAAATACCCAATGGTTTTCTTTTTCTGAAATCGAACGCTCTCCAGTATTCTTTTTATGATTATGACCTGATCGAGGCCAATCACGCTGCTTCACACGGCCACGCCAAAAGCCTTGCTGAAAACTCCGATTTAATTCCTGCCCATAGCTTTGAAGTCAAATTCTTGCATGCCCAAAATCCGAATGCCCGAAAATTGGAAGGAAAACAGCCTTTTTCTCATAAAAAAAATTATTTCCTTTCTGCCAACCCTAGTAGCTGGGCTGGCGAAGTACCAAGTTTTGCCGAAGTATTTTATGAGCAATTGTACGAGGGTATCGATATGCGGATGTATCAAAAAAACAATACACTCAAATATGAATTTGTGGTAGCACCCTTTGTAAACCCCTCCAAAATAGCCCTTTCTTATGAACACGCCGATTCGCTTTACCTTCTTAACGGCGACCTGCATATCAAAACCTCTCTCAATGAAGTGATTGAGAAAAAACCCTACTGCTATCAGATGATAGACTCTAGAACGGTAGAAGTACCCGCCAGATTTGTATTAAAAGAAAATGTATTGCATTTTGAGTTTCCAGAAGGATATTCAGAAAATCACGAACTAATCATAGACCCCGAACTCGTTTTCTCGACCTATTCGGGTTCATTTGCTGATAACTGGGGAAGTACAGCCACTTTTGATGCCACAGGGCATGTCTATTCAGGTGGAATCGTTTTTGGTTCCGGTTTCCCAACTACCACAGGAGTTTTTCAGGTAAGTCTTGCGGGCTCCATCGACATAGGTATTTTAAAATATGACCCTGCAAGCACCTCTGGAGATGCTTCGCTGCTATATGCTACGTACTTAGGTGGCTCTCAAAGTGAATTTCCACACAGTTTGGTGGTCAATAATCAGGATGAGTTAGTAATCTTCGGTACCACCAGCTCAATCAACTTTCCTGTGACTCCTCAGACCTTTGACGATAGCTTCAATGGTGGTAATGTCTCTTCTTTGATTCAGGCAGGAGGCTCTAATGTAAATCTGGTCATTCCAGGAATCACCTACAACAACGGAAGTGATATTTTCTTGACTAAATTAAATTCAACGGGAAGTACTTTGTTGGGCTCTACTTATTTTGGAGGCACCAACAATGACGGACTCAACCTTTCACGCACCCAAGCAATCATCAATTATGGAGATCAGTTTCGGGGAGAGGTCATTACAGATGATCAGAATAATATTTATGTAACTACCAATACCTTGTCTACAGATTTTCCAGTAAAAAATGCCTTCAGAGGGGCTTATAGTGGTGCTCAAGACGGGGTCATCTTTAAGTTTAATGCCAGTCTTACGAATTTATTATGGTCTTCTTTTTTAGGGGGTACTGGCTTTGATGCCGCCTATTCGGTCAAGATCAACGTTGACGGCAATATCTACATCAGCGGCGGAACCCGAAGCAGCAATTTACGTGCAGGGCTTCCCGCTGGGGCACTTCATCCTACTGCATTGGGCAATGACGACGGTTTTATAGCAGCCGTAGACAGTATGGGCAATCTGATTCAAATCACTTATCTGGGCACTACGGCCGCAGATCAGACTTTTTTTGTGGATTTTGACGAAGAAGGTAATCTGTATGCCTTGGGGCAAACTTACGGAACTTATCCCATCAGCCCAGGTGTATTTCATGTCAATAATAGTGGGCAATTCATCCACAAAATCACCTCGGATTTATCCCAAAGTTTGCTCTCCACGACCATCGGATCGGGCTCCAGAGCCCCCAACATTTCTCCAACAGCCTTTTTGGTAAGCGATTGCGGCAACATTTATCTGGCAGGTTGGGGAGGAAGCTCTGGTATCGGATTTAACGGCTTCGCCACCATTGCCTCAACAGCCAACTCCCTGAGTACAAGCCCGCTTACGAGTCTGACCACCACCGATGCTTTTAGCCGCAATACGGATGGAAGCGATTTTTTTATCATCATCCTTGAGAAAGACATGAAATCCCTACTTTACGGTACGTTTTTGGGTGCTTTTGGCTCTGCCGATCACGTAGACGGCGGCACTTCTCGATTTAGCAAAGAGGGAGTCATTTATCAGTCAGTCTGTGCTTCTTGCGGAGGCAACAACGCTGACTTCCCAACTACTACAAATGCCCACTCGAGCAGAGACAACAGCACTAACTGTAACAATGCCGTGTTTAAAATAGACCTGGGTAATCTCATCGCCGATTTTGACATTCTGGATGCAGCGATTTCAACTCCAATCACCCAGGCCTGCGAATTTCCTATTCAGGTCAATTTTGAATATAAAGGGCTTGGAGTCACCGACTGGGAATGGTTCATTGATGGAGTTCCTGCCGGAAATACCCAAGATATCACCTGGGATTTTACCCAAGAAGGTAACTATACCATTGAATTGATTGCCCGTAACCCGATCAGTTGTCTGGTCTCGGATACCATCAGAAAAATATTCCCTATCTCGATGATTGAGGTAGGTGATATTTCCAGAGATACCACCATTTGTTTTGATCAGAGCATCCAATTGAACGCTTCTGTCAACGCCACCAATGCCTTTAGCTTTCAATGGAGCCCTACCGCTGGGCTAAGCGACCCTACCATCCCTAACCCAATTGCCGACCCCGACTTCACTACGTCATACGTACTGACCGTCATGGATGACAACGGTTGTATGGATCAAGACACCGTAAAGGTAGAAGTGATCCAGCCCCTAGACGATGATTTTGACATTTTGAATTTTACCCAGGTGGCCATCGACCGTGATTGTGCGCCTGCTTCGGTGACTTTGGTATATGATGTAGCAGGTGCAGGTACACCCACCTGGACCTGGGATGTACCCGGCTTCGGTACATTTGTAGACCAAGATTCCGTAAGTTTGGTTTTTGCAGAAGTAGGTACCTATCAAATCAATTTGTCAGCCATACGTGGCGACGAATGCCCGCAACAAGTAAGCATCAGTAAAACCCTCACCGTTGTAGACGTAGCGTTGGAATTAAGTCCCGATACTGTGATTTGTAAAGGTGAAAGCCTTCAGCTTTTTGCCCACGCTACCGATGATGTCATCTACGAATGGACTCCCAATCAAAACATTAGCCAAACCAATGTAGCCAACCCCACGGTAAACCCCAGCGAGGATATAACCTACAAGGTTAAAGTCACCAATGCCGTGGGTTGCGTGGAAGAAGCTCAGGTTCATGTAGAGGTCATCCCGAAGGTAGAAGCTGATTTTGATTTTGAACTACGCTCAGGCTGTAATCAACCCACAGTGATTAGCCTCAAAGATGGCTCTGTCGGAGCTGTTGAATACACTTGGTTTATCGGAGAAGAAACGGTACTGGACGAACCAAACCCCGCTCCTTACAGCTTTAAAAAGGGAGGAACCGTAGATATTACCCTCAAAGTCAACAATGGCAAATGCGAGGATTACAAAACGGTTACCTTGGAAATAGAAGACAATCAAAGCCCTCTTCCCAATATCATCACCCCAGAAGATAACAATATAAATAACACCTTTAACATAGACCCGCTCACCCCCCCAGTAGATCGCAAAAACTACCAACTCGAGATCTACAACCGATGGGGCAATACCATCTACAAAAGCGAAAACTATGAAAATGAATGGGGTGTAGGCATAGAACCAGGCGTGTATTTCTATTTATTGACCTCTCCCTCCGGAGTGAAGTGTAGGGGCTGGGTTGAGGTAGTGAAGTAAAAAAGATAAGGGGTCAGAAGGTGTTCCTCCTGGTGCTGCCCTTGATGTGTTTCCTGCCATGGCTGAAAGACTTGAAAATGGAGGTTCTTCTGTGCTTTTAGCGCATCGTTAAGTATTCAGAGAATTCTAGCACTATATTTTCGCTCAATAGAGGCTTGGTGAAGATACCAAGCCGGGCGGTAGGAGGGGCAGCCCTCCTTTTTTATGCTCCATACCATCCCAAAGCTCCATACTTGTACCCTTAGGGTCAATCCGCCCACCGCTAAGGTGCAAGCTTTGACCAAAAAGCTTCGGCTTTTGACCTCAAGGGGTAGTTCCCCCCACCTCTTTTGTCCGAATTTCTACCGGAAAGCTTCATCGGGGTACCCCTTTGACTCTCCCCCCCTACCTCTTTTGTCCATGTACCCACCCTAAATCCGACTTTTCGCACCCCCCTGTTTTTTGTAAGTTTTTTTGTAAGTTTTCTTCTAAAACTCTATAAAATATCGCAAAATATGGGTTTTGATAAAATATAGCATGTAAGTTTTATAAGAATAGTTATATTTCATATAA
>JANRIC010000216.1:0-4576 GCA_033765345.1 Microscillaceae bacterium | reverse complement strand
GTATATTCTTGCGGTTTTACTTCTACTGCCTCGATTGTTTGTTCCAAAAGTGTCCCGATGAAAAACTTGGCAACTTTATCATTTTCCATGAGTCGTTTGAAAACTACATCATAAATTGGATTGGCAATAATCATTTCGCTTTAAGTTTTAATGCTTTGCAATTTACTAAAAAAATGCTTGTCAAGGATATTTTTTAGTGCTTCTTCCATCAAATCCCTCGGTACATTTGTAGCAGTTTTTTGTTTGAATTGGCAGATAATATCCGTATAAACGCAAGCCCTTTTATGTATTAATTACAAACTTGCATTTATTTCCTTATCCTAAGTATATAAACGTTAGTGAAATTAAGCATAAAATGGCATAATGCAAAGCTACTAGGTCTTGGTCGGTCTTAAAAAATAGCCCAAGGAAGGTCTTAGACTCAGCATTTCGCACTCAACCGAAAACCGTTTATTGCAATTAGGGAAAAATTTCCGCAAAAGAAGTTTTAGAAGGACATTTTTGTGCATCTCCATCATATTCCCAAACAACTTAAAGCTGAATCCCTGAGAGGCTTTCTCATTTAATGAGGTAGTTTTTCTCTCAGATAGCCATAGACCCAGGTTCCAGCTAAAGCACTCAAAACTGTAATCAGGATTACCCCAAATCCTGCCCCCACTTGTGCGTACAAAGGTCCCGGGCAGGCCCCGGTAACCGCCCAGCCCAGCCCAAAAATTAGACCGCCGATAATTTGTCCTCGGTCAAATTTTTTATTCTCCAGCACTATTTTTTCACCATACACTGTTCTAAGTTTGAATCTTTTGATCAAAGCTACTGAAATAGCCCCTACCAGCACCGCAGTACCAATCACACCATACATGTGAAAAGATGTCATGTGAAACATTTCCTGAATCCTAAACCAACTCACGATCTCCGCCTTTACAAAAACAATCCCAAAAACAATCCCTACGAGCATATATTTGAAATTATACCACCAAGGATGCACTAATTTGGATTCATTCGTACAAACCGTATCTGTATGTCGGATTTCAAATTCATCTGAAGTCTTATTTTTTTCAGTGTGGGTATTCATCGTGTGTATTTAGAATAGTTTGAAAATCAGGGGTAAAAGTAAATTCGTAGAAATAAAACCCCCCAGCATAAAGCAAATAGTAGCTACGAGTGAAGGGACTTGCAGATTGGATAAACCCATAATCGAGTGCCCTGAAGTACAGCCTCCGGCGTATCTTGTACCAAAACCAATAAAAAATCCGCCCAAAACAAAGAAAACTAAGCCCTTGAGGGTAAATAAATTCTCCCAATTGAAAATCTGCGTAGGCATAAGACCGGAATAATCCGTAATGCCATATTGCTCCCTCAAAATACTTTTGGTGGCTTCCGCAACTTGTACTTCTTGGGTATTCCCCAGAAAATAAACGGCTAAAAAACTACCCATTACTACGCCCCCAACAAAGAATAAATTCCATATTTCTTTGCGCCAATCATACTTAAAATAAGGAATATCGGCAGGGAGACAGATCGCACATACATGGCGAAGCGAAGAAGAAATACCGAATTTTTTATTGCCTAAAATTAGGAGTGTAGGCACAATCAAACCAATCAATACCCCAGCAATAGACCAATGCCAGGGTTGTTTAAAAAACTCTATCATATCAATACATTAAAATTTATCAATATACAAAAATAGCTTTTATTGTTTTAATAATTTACTATATGATCCGAATAAAATGCCCGAAACGCAACCCTGATACCTATTGTAGCCTGCATTTCTTATAAATAATCAGAGTCAGGTTTAAATCTATCAAAAGACTGCCAGTATTTATCTTTATAAATATCATAATCTATTTCAAGCCGAGGTGCGAAACTGAGCATGATTTGATGCAAAACTTTGGAGGGTTTGCGGAAATCTTTGCAGGCAAAATAAATCTCCCGAACATTATCGGCTGTTTGTCTGCCGATTTTCAGATATCCTTCTTCGTCTTTGAGTTCTTCCAGGATTTCGTTCTCGATTTCCTCTAACAACTGATAAGTTTCCTGGTCAGGCATTCCAAAATGATTTTCACCATCGTATTCGATTTCAACGATAAGTACCCAGGGGTGAGAGGCTTTATTTTCCCAATTCAAAATATCCGTATTAATAATTGCGATCAGGGGATTGCCGTTTTCCAGCTCTGCCTCAAGCCCTGAATAGTTATCATTTTCGGTATTCTGGAGAGTTCCCTCATATTTCTCAATAAATTCTTTTTGTCGCCAGATTAAAAAATCCTGAAGTTTAGAAATAGGTATGAGTTCCTGTTTTGGATCAGGTTTACCCATAATTGCAATATGATCAATACTCGTGACAAAGTTTAATTCGCCCAGATAGTTTTCCAGAAAGATAAATGAGCCATTTGTAATCGTTTTTTTATTATCCTTCCGGTAGTCGGTATGAACCACCCGAATATCAATTTCATCTGGAAAATCGGTGTGTTCCTCAGAATAAAAAAACAGGTTTTTAGCATTAAATTCATACCCTTCCATCGCAATATTGACGTGATCAATCTCCAAAGGCGGCTTGAGTGCCGTGAACTTCCATCCCTTGATTTGAGGGGCAGCAGCCACGAGTTCTTCTACAAAAGCGATATTTTTTACATTTCCGTCTGCCGTTAAGACGAGTTCCACCGTATCGTTGTCGTACATACCGGTCAGATAAAAAAACCCGTCTTTGATTTCTTGGAGTTTAGGGTCTATTTTGTCAAAAAAATCCTTCTCGATGTTGGTTTGTTTTTTGACACTATTAAAAAAAGCTTTTTCATGTTTTTGAAACCAACTCCAGAAGTCCTGATAACTTTGAATAGGCTCATCTTTTTTGCCGAATATGTCTTTCAATAAACTCACGGTTATATATTTTTAATCTTTATGAAACAGAAGAAATTCTAAGTTCCAATTTAAAGAATTTAATCAAATAATCAATATCTTGCTCAAAATTCAACAATTTGTAAAAAACGCTTTCTTTTTTAAATTTTTAAGTTTTCCGACTTTTTTAGCGCAAGATGCAAAATCCGGTGTATTTTTTAAAAAATAAGCAAACCTTATCATACAAGCTATGTTGTAATGAATAGCCACTATTTCCGACCAATCCATCAAATAATCAATCTTATGAGCAAAATAAAAGACAAGAATAAATCAAAAAAGAATAACCTGAAAGCCTTTCTGATGATGCTGGTTTTTGCTGTTGGAGGAGGAATTGTAGGATATTTTGGTGGGAAAATGGCCTTTATCAGCATTCCTGATTCACCTAAAATGTATTATTGGGTATGGATTCCCATTTTTATCCTGGTATATTTTATAACTATTGGCATCCACGAACTGGGGCATGTATTAGGCGGTCTGTGGGTACGCTTCAAATTTAAAATGTATGTAGTCGGACCCTTTATGTGGAAAAAAGAGGATAATAAACTGGTATTTCTTTGGAATAAAAATTTGAATATAGGCGGCGGACTGGCACTTTGTTTACCCACAGATGATCATAATTTGGTAAAGCGTTTTATTACCTTTATTGCGGGCGGACCCGCAGCAAGTTTACTTTTAGCTTTGGCGACACTGCTCCCTTATGGATTGCTGAATATGCATCAAGCACAAGTAAATTTCTGGGGATTTAGCGGAAGCAGTTTTATGATTTTTCTGGGTTTGTTTTCATCCATAATTTTTTTGGCAACCATCATCCCAATGCATTCAGGGGGATTTTTTACGGATGGTGCCCGCATCCTGAATCTACTTGGAGGGGGTAACAAAGCCAAGTTAGAAGTCATTCTCTTACAAACTATCGCCCAGGCGTCTGCTGGAGTTCGCCCCAGAGAGATCGGAGTGCACAAGCTGGAGGATGCCCTAAAACTAGAAACGAATTCACCTTTTAAAATTTATGTCAAGGGCTATTTGTATCAAATTTATCTGGATTTGGGCAATGTAGAACAGGCTGAAAAATACCTCAATGCCTATTTTGAAGAATTGCATAAAATACCTGGCGGCTATCAAGCTTCGGTGATTTTGGACAAAGCTTTTTTTGAAGCTGCTTACAAAAATAATCCCGAAGAAGCCGAAGAACTATTCAAGTCGGCCCAAATTGGTGCTGTGATACCCAAACACCACATTTATAAAACCCAGGCAGCCATTGCTTTTACAAAAAATAACCTGAGCGAAGCACGTTCGTGGATTGAAAAATCTTTGAAAGAATTATCCAAAACTATGGATAGAGGTTTGGCTGTGGTAGAAAAAGAATGGCTCGATAATACGCTCCAAATTATTCAGGATAAATTTTCTCAAAACACACAAGATGCCGAAGGGAAAAGTTAAGGTTCTTTATGAAATTGCTTGAAATTCATGGGTTTACTCAAAAACATGGCAACAACGGGGTCGCCTTAAGCAACCCTGTTGTTTGATTATGCTTATCTTCTTATATACCCAGATTAAAGTGATTTAGGAAACACAAGACCCCTGCGGGGCAAGTTTTCTTGATTGATTAACTTGATTATTCATGATTTAAGAGCTAAAACTTCGGAAAACCACTTCGGTTTGAGTATAATAGGTTCCAACAGTA
>JANRIC010000209.1:0-43946 GCA_033765345.1 Microscillaceae bacterium | reverse complement strand
CCAAGAAAAATCACTATGCCCTTAAAAAACAAATCTTGATTGAATCGCTCAAATCCGCTTGGAAATATTTGCAGGAACTCAAAAATTGGGCACTAGAAAAAAATATTACTTTTCCAAATTTTGAGCCTGCGTAATGTCAGTAAATAAAAAGAATAAATCTTGGGAATAATTTGATGAATACGCTGTTATTCGTATCCCTTCGTGTGAACGGCTTTGTTGTGCCCAGGGGGCATCAGAAAATACACGTCCATTATCTAACAACACGCCTTGTCTGCCAATTCTGAATTTCAGTCTTTTGGTTACATACTCAAAATATAATTGATAAAAGTTAATACTTGATACCTTAGATGCCAAATTATCCTTATTCCATTCGTGTATCTCTTGTAGTTCTGCTTTGATCAACCAGGTGTCTTTGTTTGAATATTGAAGAGAAACCCTGTTTCTTTGCGTAGCAAATAAGTAAGGTGAAATAGTGTCGATAGGGGGTTGAATATGATTATATCTATATTCAATTCTTGGTCTAAATTCTAAATTCACTAAAAATTGATTGCTCAAAGAATCACTTTGTTGAGCAAAAGTATTAAAGCTGAAAAGATAGAATAATAATGAAACAAGGATAATTACAAGTTTTGACCAACTCTTTTTTTTCATTTTGTAATTTGATTAAGGGCAAAGGTGGGAGTTTTCTGTACCTCCACTTGCCTGGGTACACTATTTAATAAAAAGTACTTCATTACAAAATAGCACCTCAGCCCCTCTTTTGCCAAGCTAATATTGCCTGATACCATTTCTTTTTTGCTTAAAGGAAGACACCACACCGTCGCCCTACTCAAAGATGCTACCCTTGCGAGAAAGATCAAGTGGGAAGCAAGATTATTTTGTAACTTATCCATTTTATCAAATAAAAAATTAAATTAATTATATTTTTCTAGAAATATTCCGCGACGGATATTTTTTAATATATATAGTCTATGGATTTAATATGTTATTAATTTATGTTTGTCAAGAAATCTATTAAAGCTATAGAATAAGTATATTAAATCAAAACTTCATTAGAATTTTTATTTCGCCTAAACAGTACTTTAATTGTTGTTATGACTTTAAGACCCATCTTCGGGTCAGGCACTTGAATCTGTTGAGCGCAAACGCACAGCCCATAATTTTGATGAAAACCGATGTCAACATCATAGAGAAGTTAATGGTATAAGTATATTGGGGCAGTTTTTGGTTGGTCACTCTAGCAAATTTAATCAGTCAAAAGATTATACTTAAAGCTATTGATCTTACAATATATTGTTGTTAAGTTGTTGAAAATCAGGGTATTTACTGTAATTTGGATATAATTCTGCACGTTGATTTTCCTCAATACTAAGATAACTTATAGAAAAAACAGATCGGTATGCTAGTAGACTACGTGGCCGAAGGGATTAGGCAGAAGTCTGCAAAACTTTTTATGGCGGTTCGAGTCCGCCCGTAGTCGCTATCAGGAATATATTATACTGATATTAAAAAAATAAATTTTTTTAAATAATCTACTTAATCGATAGACTGTATATATTAATATGAAAAATGTACGAAGTTTACTTTTTGTGGTATACTGGTGTGTAGCACAAAACACTTTGGCTCAGAAAAATGACTCCTCTGAGCTACTCATAACAGGTTCTCGTTTTGCCTATCCCTTGATAGAAAAATGGATTGAAGCCTATAAGAGTATTAATCCTGCATTAAATATCAGGATAGTATCCAAAAGTGATACAGCAGACCTAATCTTTAAAGGGCATGAAATTCCTAAAGAGGAGCTAACTCCTGAGTGGATATATGTGAATTTGGCTAGATATGTAATTGTGCCGATAGCACACGTAAAAAGTGATTTTGCCCTTCATTATGGGGAGAAGGGTTTGGATAAGCAGGAGGTACAAAAATTGTTTTTCGAGGATGAGTTTAAGACTAAGGATAATGAGAAAAGTGAAAAAATTAATTATACCTTTTATGCACGTCAGCAAAAGAGCTGTATCCCCTCCACTTTTGCGGGTTATTATGGGTATGTACCCAGTGATTTCAAAGGTAAGGGCATTAGTGGGGCTGACCAACACCTGGTCGTAGCTGTGCAAAATGATCAAACGGCTGTAAGTTATGCACCCTTGAATTACGCATTTGACTTAAATAAACGCAGCCCAGTAGAAAAAATAAGCATTTTGCCTTTGGATTTGAATAATAATAGACGTTTGGAAAGTGATGAAAAAATCTTTGAAAATTTGGATACTGCTTTAGATTTTTTAGAAGCAGAAAAGACAGAAAATCTGCCAGGTGCTTATTTACACGTTGGCTTCCCTGAAAAAGTAAAAAACCCCAATCTGGTCTCTTTTCTAATTTGGATATTAAATGAAGGGCAACAGTACAATCACAATGCGGGTTTTTTGAAATTGGAAGAAGTAGTCGTGACAAAAGAACAAAAAAAACTAGACAATTTACTCAAGGAATTGAATAAACCTTGATGAGATGCTTGTGCAAAATGATCATATACTCAAAATTAATTTATAAATTATGATACAAAAATATATAAAAAAACAATGGCTTATTTTAGGATTTATTTGGTTTTTGGGCAGCTCCTGGGGGATAGCGCAGAACTCTTTAAAAGGCATAATTAAAGACAATAACAACGAATTGCTGGCAGGCGCCACTATCAACATCAAAGGTACCGATGAAGTCACCTTAACAAATGTAAGCGGTGTTTTTACACTTAGCACCCGTCAAAAACTTCCTTTTACGATCATTGTGAGTTATGTGGGTTATCAAGCTCAGGAGATAGATATTTATGAAATAAGTGAAGAACCGCTTGACATAAGCCTCAAGCTAGATAATGTACTGGATGAAATCGTGGTAATAGGCTATGGAGAGCAAAAACGAAGTAATTTTACGGGTTCAATAGCCACAATACCTACCGAGCTGCGACAACAACCCGTAAGTTCGCCTGATAAGCTTTTGCAAGGCTCTGTAGCTGGGGTCCAGGTTACACAATCAAGTGGGCAACCAGGAAGCGGAAACACCATTAGAGTTAGAGGAGGTACCTCGATCAATGCCGGCAGTGAGCCTTTATATGTCATAGATGGCTTTCCGATTTATAACAGTGACCTATCTACGGATGCAGGAGTGATTAGTGGAGCAAAAATTAATCCTTTATCTTCCTTTAGTTCAGTCGATATTGAATCTATTCAGGTATTAAAAGATGCCTCCGCCACAGCTATTTATGGATCGCGCGGTGCTAATGGCGTAATCATCATCACCACAAAAAAGGGCAGGCGAAATGAGTCAAATATATCCTATGACGCATTTTATGGGGTACAAGATGTGATCAGAAAATTACCGCTTCTCAATGCAGAACAATGGGGCTATCTTAAAAATGACGCAAGAATTGATGCAGGCAAGCCTCCAACTTATACCCAAGAGGAGCTTGATCAATTGGGAGAAGGTACAGATTGGCAGGAAGAAGCTTTTACCTCCGCCCTGATACAAAGCCATAATCTATCACTTTCGGCAGGATCTGATCGTTCTAATTTAATTTTGTCAGGAAACTATTACAAGCAGGAGGGGGTAATTATTCGCACAGGCTTCGAGCGATATTCGGGAAGATTAAACATTGACCATGATATATCCGAAAAACTTAAAGTAGGCGTATTTTTGACCGGGAGCATCACCAACGCTGATGTTGCACCCAATGGCGTAGTGCAAGGCCTGTTGGAAATGGTGCCCACAGTCCCTGTCAAAGATGCAGACGGAAGCTATACCATTGTTAGTCCATTTGAAACTGCTATAGGAAATCCTATCAATTCATTGGTAAACAACACCAATGAGACCAAAACGACCCGGTTTTTATTAAATGGTTTTATAGAGTATGAAATTATTGAAGGGCTAAAAGCCAAAGTACAATTTGGAACAGACATCATTAATAATAAACAAAACAGATACGTTGCCTCCACAGTATTTGAAGGCATCCCAGGTGGTTCGGCCTCTGTAGGTACACTTGCTACTTTTGGCTGGCTCAACGAAAACACCTTAAATTATTTCAAAAAAATTGCCTCACGCCACACGCTCGATATATTGGTTGGTTTTACACAGCAAAAATCTTCTACTGAGGGGCATATCTCCAATGCCTCCAATTTTGTGAATGATAATTCTACCTATAATAACCTGGGAGCAGGCACCATTCTTCAAGCACCTGCATCTTCCTACTCCGCTTGGGCATTGCGCTCTTTCCTGGGAAGAATAAACTATAACTTGGATGATAAATATTTTCTGACTTTGACACTTCGTGCAGACGGTTCCTCACGATTCGGTAGTAATAATCGATGGGGAACTTTCCCTTCTGTAGCAATAGCTTGGAATGTTCACAATGAATCGTTTTTAAAAAATAGTACTCGGATCAGTAATTTAAAGCTTCGATTGAGCTCTGGGCTGACAGGAAACCAGGAAATCCCTCCCTACAGATCTTTGAGTATCCTATCTTACTATTCAAGTAATTTTAATAATGTCCTCTTCGCTGGTTTTGCTCCCAGTAGCTATGCCAATGCGAATCTTGGTTGGGAGAAAACCATTCAACACAATTTAGGGGTTGATCTGGGGCTATTCAAAAATAGAATTAACCTCACCCTGGATGTATATTATAAAAAGACGAATGATTTATTATTGAATATTCCCTTGCCTTATACATCAGGTCTCGAGAGTGCCTTCCAAAATTATGGAAGTATGGAGAACAAAGGCATAGAACTGGCACTCCAAACCAACAATATTCAAGGCGAATTGGAGTGGAATACCAGCATCGTGATCTCAGCCAATAGAAATAAGGTACTTAGCCTTGGTCCAGGAATCACTGAATTTATCCCCATAAATCCTGCAAATTCCAATAGACCTTCCGAAATTGTGAGAGTCGGAGAGCCCCTGGGCAATTTTTATATGTATCAGGCAGATGGAGTTTTCCAAGAAGGAGATAATT
Organism: Microscillaceae bacterium; assembly: GCA_033765345.1. Taxonomy (GTDB): domain Bacteria; phylum Bacteroidota; class Bacteroidia; order Cytophagales; family Microscillaceae; genus JANRIC01. Next base: position 38,956 of record JANRIC010000209.1, on the reverse strand, counting down.
TTGCCCTATCACCCTCTCAAAATGTGAGACCCGGAAGCCAGAAATACAAAGACCTGAATGGAGATGACAAAGTAACACAGGCAGATATAAGTATTGTAGGCAATGCACAGCCTTTGTTTATTGGAGGAATTACCAATACATTCCGATACAAAAATTTTGACCTGACCATCTTCTTGCAGGGTTCTTTTGGAAATAAAATCTTTAGCAATACTAAGGCTTTGCTTGAAATTGGCTCAGGTTTTACAGGGGCTTCGGCTACCTTATTGGATAGATGGACTCCCACCAATACCGATACCGACGTACACAGAGCTATTGAAGACCCCTCTCCGACTTTATCCGACCGTTTTGTGGAGAATGGGTCTTATTTAAGGTTGAAAAACCTAAGCTTGGGTTATACCTTGCCCAAAGAATTAGCTTCAAAAGTAAAACTGCAAAACGCCAGGATATATGTCTCATTACAAAACTATATAACCTGGACAAATTATACCGGATTTGACCCTGAGGTTAGCCGCAACGGACAAGATAATTTGTACTCAGGCTTTGACTATGGAAGCTATCCCGGTACCAAATCCATTCAAACAGGAATATCACTCACCTTCTAAACTACCATATTTATGAAAAAATTAGTATACACATTAATTATTATTACTGGACTTTTACAAGCTTGTGTATCCCTAGAAGAAGACCCAAGATCCATTCTAACAAGCAATCAATTTTATAAAACTGAGGATAATGCCATCGCAGCAGTAAATGCCATTTATTACAACCTAAATCATTCAACAGACAATATTCCGTTTGCCATCTATAGTACATTATTTAATACTGGTATGGATATGATGACTGATGAGGTAGACGCTGGACCTGGCTCACCCAATCCAGACGTGCGTTCCTTGGCTATTTTAAGCCACTCATCCTTGAATGTAAGGGTATTGCAAATATGGCAGGCTCACTATGCCTCCGTTAATCGAGCAAATGTAGCTATTGAGAAAATCCCGCCCATAGACATGAATGTAGACCTAAAAAACAGGTTATTGGGGGAGGCTTATTTCTTGAGGGCACTTCTTTATTTCAATTTGGTGAGGCTCTATGGCGATGTACCCTTGCTATTGAGTGACCAAACTTTGGTACCCCTGGAAGAATTGCAAGTACCCAGAACGCCCAAAAATGAGGTATATACACAAATTATTTCAGACCTGGAGGCTTCATCCGATTATTTTAGTCAAGGATCCTCTGGCGAACTAGGCAGGGCTACCCAAGGCGCTGCGGTATCCTTATTATCAAAGGTCTATCTGACCCTTAGGGATTGGCAAAAATCTGTAAATACAGCCGAAGAAGTGATCAACGGGGATTACAATTATGACCTGTTTGAAAATTATGCACACGTTTTTTTACCTGCCTATAAAAATGGAAAAGAGCATATATTTTCTGTTCAATTTGCAGGAAATCTAGGAGGTCAGGCACATACCAACATGCGCAGGGCAATACGTACAGGTGTACCTGGGTTAGTAGGCGGTTATGGCGAGCAAGTAGTATTTTACAAACAAGGAAATGATAACTTCTTTAGCATCTATAAGCTTTATTCTCCATCTGACAAAAGAAGGGATGTGAGCTTTGTGACAAGTTATGTGAGTCCCAGCAATGGAAATACTTACCGAACAGCTCTCAATAACCCTGGTGTCCCCAATGATTTTGTGCCCTTTTTTAACAAATATTGGGATCCTGCTGCTCTCAGCCAGACAGACCAGTCAAGTGCCAATTCAAACGTCATCCGTTTTGCAGAAATACTACTTATACACGCTGAAGCTGAAAATGAACTGAACGGACCTACTGCCAAAGCGTATGCATCGCTCAATCGTGTTAGAAATCGGGCGGGCTTAGCAAATCTGACAGAAGGACTATCCCAAGATCAATTCCGAGATTCGGTATACTTGGATCGAAGACTTGAGCTGGTCTATGAGTATCAGCGGTGGTTCGACCTAATCAGACAAACAGGGAGCGAATTTACAGGAGTAGGCCCCGAAGGAAAGGGAATATTGCTGAAAGCCTTGCAAAAAGTTGGAAAAACAAACGTTCAAGAAAAACACTATTTATACCCCATTCCTTTTACAGAAATCACCCGAAACCTTAAACTTACTCAAAATCCTGGCTGGGAATAACAGATATATATCTTACCTGATTTTAGAATACCAAATAACTTAAATTAAATACGATGAAAGATACAACGATTTATCTCAAAATATTTCAAAATTTTGTCAAAAATGCTTTTTTAATGCTCATGTTGACGCCCAATTTACTCCTAGGGCAAAATACCCCCTCAACAAAAAAAACTGATGAGATTACACACGGACCTATGTTGGGAAATATTACCAACGGTTCCGTGAGGATTTGGGCAAGAACCAAGCAGCCAAATACGTTTAGGGTCATTTATTCTACTTCACCAGACCTTACAAGCGCCAAAAGCTCCCGTGAAGTAAAAACTACTTGGGAAAATGATGCCACTGGCTGGATTGAACTCACAGGACTTGAGTCTAACACAAAATACTATTATGCCCTTGAAATCAATGGAAATATAGCAGATACAAGGGTCAACAATAACTTTAACAGTTTCAAAACGCTGCCCGATAAGTCTGACTTTGCTCACCAGGAGCTTAATCCAAACGGATTATTTAATTTTAGCTTCGAGATCGGTACAGGGAACAGCCAGGGCTACAAGCAAAATCTCCCCCCTACTTATGCTACTATGCTCAATAAGCTGAAAGATGATATCTATTTCCAAATTCAAAATGGGGATTGGATTTATGAAATAGGCAGAGAAAAAACCACCGAAGCATGGGCCAAAGAAAATCAGGTAAAAGATATTCCTGAACTTATCTCCCAAGCCAAAGGCATCACAGGTGTATGGGAGAATTACAAAATCTACCTGGATAACTCAAAACATCTTGCCGATTTTTACAAAGAAGTTCCACAGTTTGTAACCTTTGATGACCACGAAATCTTAAATGACGTGATCGGAAGTGGTGAAGTAGGACTACACCTTGACGCACGCAACAAACCATGGCAAGAAAAATTAAACGACTGGAATCACGAAAAAGACGTAGAAAGAGCGGTTTTTCGTGATCCTGCTATCCAGGCTTGGGAAGATTACATCGGCTGGTCAAATCCTGACATTGGAATCAAACAAGCCATCCATTTTGGTACTACCCAATTAAAATCATCTCAAAATATCCTAACGGATGACAAGGCTGACTTTACTAAGCTGGATTTGGATAAAGTGACCAATTTACACGTATTGTGGGGCTTTGGTAATACAGGGGTTTATCAGATTACCAAAGTATTAGGACCACATCAGATAGAAGTAAGCCCTGCATTTAGAGTCTCCGAGAAAGCCACATACAGCATCGGTACCAAGCATTACAGCAAGTTACAAGTCGCCAATACAGAATTTTATATCCTGGATACCAGGTCTAACCGTACCCTACACGATAAAAGTAATCCCAATGACCCTAACACAAGTATGCTGGGGCAAACTCAGAAAAAATGGCTTTTTGAAAATTTAAAAAATAGCAAAGCTGACATTATCTTCCTTGTATCCACAGTAAACCTAGCCGTACCCCACGACAATGGTGCCTGGTATGGGAAGGGTACCGGCTCTCCACGCAAAGACGACGGCTGGACGGCTCACCTACACGAAAGAGCTCAGCTTCTCTCATTGTTGGATTCATTGAACAAAACGGTATTCGTATTGACCGGCGACCTTCACAAATCTTTTGTGGCAAGAGTTGCCCCTGGCATATATGATATTGCCAGCGGACCCCATACCAGCGGAAACCATAGACTGGGTGACTCCGGAGGCTCGCCTCCGAGCGGATGGTATAACTCAGGAGATAGGCTGGTAAATGTGATCTGGAGCAGCAATCAATACCGAAATGACAGCAAAAGAGAAGGCGTGTCATGGCCGATTTACACCGTAATCCGGGTTAATAATATATATACAGTTCCTGATAAAGATGGAAAAGACCTTCCTATCGCCTATCCTGAACCACAAGTGATTATTGAATTCAGAGATGGGCATACTGGGCAATTGTCATTTGCCTATGCCGTATCTACCTCAGAAGCAAAGCCGGTACCCGTTGCTGTACCCTTAGAAAAAGTAAAGGTATTTGGAGGCATATCAGACCTTAAATAAGATGCTTTATTTGTACACGCAACACGCTCAGAATAATAAAAATGGACACGCACTCCTAGACGGCGCAAGTCCGAAGAAAAATACAGATGAGGTATTCAACCCAAAAAGGTCAGGAGAAACTATCATTGTCTTGACACTTTTGGGAAGCATCGCTTATGCTACTTTACGTTACAACGTATTAAAAGGCGTTCCTTGGTTCGATTGGCCAGTCTATGTTCTGAACAAAGCTTTTGCTTTTTCATCCTTATTACTTTTGGGGATCAGCCTCTTTCGGTATCGGTTTTTTCCCACTTATTCAAATGCTAAACTGATGTATATGGCAGGAATCACAGGAACTATACACGTGTTGCTCTCTCTACTTATATTAAATCCCACGTATTACGAAAAGTTTTTCTACCAAGGAAAGCTTACTATCAGTGCGGGTTTTTCTATGTTGCTGGGGGCAATCGCTTTTGGCATGTTTGTAAGTGGTAAAAACAATCATACAAATAACAAACTGCAAAACTTAATAATACTTGCCTTATTGGTTGGTTTGCACGCAGGCTTACAAGGTTTTCTGTCTTGGTTTCTACCTCATACCTGGCCTGGTGGCTTACCTCCTATTACCTTGTTATCTTCTTTGGCAAGCCTAACAGTAATTACTACATGGATCAATCTGAAAAAAAAACAACACAGCATCACTAAACCTGGAATAAAATAAAAAATAATTCTTTCAAGATATGAAACATAGGATAAAATTTATAAGTCTTTTGTGCTTGTGGAGTCTAACAACTTTTGCACAAAACAGTAAAGAAACTGCTTTTTTTGAAGGCTCTAAGCTTTTTTCAACCGTAGAAAGGTATGTCTCTTTGGGAGAGCATCGCACGGGTACAGATACGGATTTTGCTACCTCAGAATGGCTGGGAAAAGAACTCTCTACCCAGGGATATGAGGTGAAATACCACACATTCGGATTAAAGCAGTTTTTCCTGGATAAAGCTTTTGTGACTGACCCAACAGACAGCACCGTTTATGAGGCTTTTCCTTTGTGGTATGTTCAGGATAGCATCCGTCTTCAGGCAGAAGGCATCCTTACAAGTAATGTCTCAAATCCTGATACTATTCTGGATAAAATAGTACTCGTGAATTTCACGCTCGGCTTGAATGGGCGTGGTGCCACACAAGTTTATCAACAATTACAAGATTTAATAAGCAAGGGGGCTCGTGCCATTATTGGATTTACCGAAAATGAAGCCAATGAAATTATAGCCCTAAATGCCTCCAAAGCAGGCTCGCCTTGGAAAATACCCATACTTCTTGTGTCGCCAAAACACGCCAAGCAATTATTGAAAAAAGAAGGTAAAATAATCAAAGTCGCCATACACGGAGAATTTGCCCAAGTAAATGCAAGAAATGTATATGGCAAAATAGGAAACAATGAATCCTTTATTGTTGTCTCAACCCCCATTAGCGGTTGGTTTACTTGTGGGGGGGAAAGGGGACCCGGTGTAGCCGTGTGGCTTGCACTGGCTCAATGGGCCTCAACCCAAAAACTGCCTTATACTTTCATCTTTACAGCAAACTCTGGACACGAACTCGGCTTCTGGGGAGCAGATGAGTTTTTAGAACATCACGCTCCCCCCACAGATAAAACAAAACTATGGATACACTTAGGCGCAGGTTTAGCCACACTTTCCTGGAAATCAACCCCTTCAGGATTAATCAAAGAAAATAAGGTAGACCCTCAACGCAATTTTTTCTATACTACGTCTACCAAAACCGCCTTTGAGCGGGTCTTTAAAAATATTTTAGGAAACAAATGGGATACCCAACAAAAAAATGGCGGCGAATTAATACACGTAGTAAATAAAGGATATCCAAACGCCATAGGCGTATCGTATGCACACCCTTTTTTCCATACAAAAAACGATGACGCATCAAAAACATCCCCTGAAATCCTTGAAGAAATCGCACTGGCATTTAAAAATTTAATCCTTGAAATCGCAAAATAACTATTTGATAAACCCCAAAATACAAAACAACATGAAAACTTGTATAATTTTGCTAAGTCTATCGCTTGGACTCTCTGTCCACGCACAGGAAATCAGTTTTAAAAGATTTGAGACCAACCCCATCATTACTCCCGAGATGCTGGGTGAAGATGGCGGAAATATAAACGGACCTTCCCTCATCAAAGCCCCGGATTGGCTAACCCACAAATTGGGCAAATATTATTTGTATTTTGCCCATCATCAAGGGCAGTACATCAGGCTGGCTTATAGCAATGATTTAAAAGGACCTTGGAAAATTTACCAACCTGGAAGCTTGAAAACAACGGACTGCCGTTGCAAAAACGCCGCAGGTATACCCTCCGATCCCAACAATAAAGGAGAGGTATATCTTTCTAAACCTCATATTGCTTCACCTGATGTTCATATAGACCATACCAATAAACAATTGGTTATGTATTTTCATTGCCCATTAAACAACCAAGGAAAAAAAGGGCAATATACCCTGAGAGCTATTTCTAACGACGGAATTCATTTTACCGCCGATACCACCATACTTGGAGAATCTTACTTCAAAGTTTTTGAGTGGAAAGGCACACACTACGCCATCGCAAGAGCAGGACAATTCTATAAATCAACGGACAGAGGTTTGTCCTTTGAAGAAGGCCCGAATCCTTTTGATAAATTACAAACAGAGAAAAACTACCTCAGACACGCAGCCATACACATACAAGGAGATGATTTATGGATATTCTACTCCAAAATCGGAGATAAACCTGAAAGTATTCTGCTCTCTAAAATTAAATGGACACCCAACTGGAATGAATGGACTCCTACCGAACCAGCGCTTATTGCCGAACCTACGACCGAATACGAAGGGGCAAACCTGCCATTGACCGTCTCAAGGGCAGGTTCTTATCACGGGCTTATCCGTGAATTGCGTGACCCTGCTTTTTATGAAGAAAATGAAAAATGGTATTTATTGTACTCCGTAGGAGGTGAATACGGCATTGGTATAGCAGAATTGAAATAATCCAGCGAGGACTTCGGTTTTGCTATTCATTCATTACACTGCTTTAGGTTATCCTTTTTGCCTATACTTTTATTGTTGGGGATGGTTCCTGTATGGGTTATGATACACTCATCAGCACCAAACCCAACTATTTTTTGAGTTCATTTCGGATAAAATAATCTAGGCAGATGATTCGCTGATCCGAATAGGGGTGTGTACGCATCCACACATCCAGGTCGTATGGAATGTCTTCTTTTTTCTCGTTTTCACTAAGTTTTTTAAAAAAGTCCTTGCCTTTGTGGGGGTTGTACCCGGCTTTGAGTGCAATCGTAGCCCCGTACTGATCTGAGGAATACTCATCCGGCTGCCCAAAGGGAGTGCCTAGGATGGTCTGAGCTTGCTCAATCACGCCAGCGTATTCGTTCAATTGCAGGTAATCAGCCCAACTTTGGATAGTCATGCTTTTTTTGATGTGCTGAATAGTATGCCCTAAATCTACGTGACCGATCTCATGACCAATGATAAAAGCAAGTTCATCATCGCTTTCTACCCAATTCATAATGCCTGTGGTGATAAAAATATGCCCTCCTGCGATAGAAAAGGCATTGATCAGATCGCTGTTCTGAATCAAATGAATGTCGTATTGAATACCCTTGCGGCTGACGTGAGGAGTCATTGTATTTAATATTTTTTGGAGTTTAGTCAGGCGGGAGTCACTTTCCAAGAGTGTAAAGTTGCTTTGCACATAAGCAAACATCTGGTCGCCAATTTCTTCTTCTTTTTCTTCGGTCACTTCTACGCCACCGAAAATCAGAGAACCCAGCCACTGGCCTGTTTTCAGTAATTCGGACACATAACTGGAATCACATTGTGCCTGAAGGCGATGGGTGCTACAGAGTCCTAAAAACAGACTAATCAAAAGCAATAGTTTTTTGTTCATGGTTACTCAATTGATCTGGTGTTTATTAAATTATTTTTCTTCTAGGGTTTATTTTTGTATGCACGAAAATATAACGCACAGGGTTTCTAAAAATTTTTCAAAAAAAAACATCCGATAAAGTTATCGGATGTTTCTTTTGAAAAAAAGTTTATGCTAATAGATAAATGAGAACAAACGCCCCCATCGTACTTTATTAAACCATTTTTTGTTATAATCCAGGGAGAGCCAGGTCAGCCAGGCTTGACCAACGATATGATCTTTGGGTACAAAGCCCCAAAATCTTGAATCTTCGGAGTTGTGGCGATTGTCTCCCATCATAAAATAATAATCCTGCTTAAAAGTATATTGTTTTATTTCCTTGCCGTCAATGGTCAGTTTATATTTTTCGTCATCTATTTCTACTTTTTCGTTCCATTCATATTTTTCGATGACCGTGCGATAGAAGATCAGGTTTTCTTTGTTGATTTCAATGGTCATTCCTTTTTTAGGAATTGTGATCGGCCCGAAAAAGTCTTCATTCCAATTGTAGTCTGGATGATGAGGAAATACCCTTTCGTTTCTGATTCCATTTGCAAACGTGATGACTTTGTTTACTTTTTCAATAAAATCAAGTTTGTCAAGTGCTTTTGCTTTTTCAGGGGAGGTGAGTATTTCATAGGTTTTATCCTGAGAAGTAGAATTCAGGTCTACGAGTGAAAAATGGTCTTCTAAATTATTTCGCTCAATGACTCGATCAGTAAAAGAAAGTTGTGATCTTACTTCGTATTTAAACTGCATATTGGGGGGGTTAGAAAAGGCTTTCCCATTGATATAAACCTGAGAGTCTTTGATTTCAAGTTGATCACCAGCGATACCGATACATCGTTTGATATAATGAGTTTTCATATCTATTGGGGCATTTTCTACTGGATAGTTGAATACAACCACGTGTCCGTTTTTGACAGATGTGTAGCCCGGCAATCTTCCGATTGGAAGCTGAATCCAATCGGTGTAGGAAGGAATATTGGTTCCCCAGATTTTATTATCGGTGAGTGGTAATCGAAGTAAGGTACGAGGCGTACGAGGTCCGTAGGTGATTTTGCCCACAAAAAGAAAATCGCCCACCAACTGTGTACCTTCCATAGAGGAAGTCGGAATGGTATACGCAGATACCAAACCCCAACGAATAATGGTTGCGGCAATTACTGCAAACAGGATGGCATCGAACCACTCGCGGAACACACTTTTTTTCTTTTTTTCTTTTTCTTCTTTAGGTTTCTTTTTTCCAAATAATTTGAACGCCATACGATTTATTTTTTGAGGTGTAAAATTAAGGGATTATTCTACAAAAAAATCCAAAGGATTCATCTTTTTTCCCTGAAAACTAATTTCATAATATAAATAAGACTGTGTTTTTGCGCCTTGACGGGGAGCTACATAAGCGATGATATCCCCTTTTTTTACCCAATCGCCCAGTTTGAGCGATAAATTGGTCAAATGCCCGTACGAGGTGGTCAAATCGTGCTGATGTCTTAGGGTAAGTCCCTGTTCATCTATTTGCTCCACCCTACCACTGGCTGTGGCAATCACAGGAGTGCCTTCTTGCACTTCAAATTTTATCCCAGGTTCAATATCTTGAATAATTTGTGTATAAACGATTCCAGGGTTTTGGAAAGGAGCAATATCAGGGTGCGCCTGTGCACTCGAGTTGCGAGATAAGATCACCAATATCAAAAGCAGCCCCATGACAGTACCGTATTCAATCCTTAGCCATTGATTGAGTCGGCGAGTGGCCGTATGAGGTTTTCTGCCTTCTTTTTGCAGGCGTTTTATTTCCTCTTCGCCAAATGTATCCATCGCTTGCCGATAAGCCGATTCAAAAGAAAGCCCTTCGTGCATTTTTTCTTCCACCATACAACAGATATGATCTAGCACTTCTGGATGCAACTTGCTGTTTGTTAGGCCTTTCCGGTGAATTTCGGTGTAGATAAAATTTATTTCGGTTTCCTTTAAAAAACTCATGATACCTTTAAATTGAGTGAGAGCAAAATTTTCATGGTATTTAAAAAATCGGCAAATTCTATTACTTTGCTATCTGCCATGGCATTACCCTGGGCAGTTAGGGAATAATATTTTCGTATACGTTTGCCGATATTCACCGTTTCAGTAAGAAGCAAGCCTTCTTGCTCGAGTTTATGGAGCATGGGGTACAGGGCGCCTTCTGTAATGGCGATTTTGCCTTCTGAAAGTTCTTTGACTTTCTGCGTAATTTCATAACCGTACATTTTGTTGTTTTCGGAGAGGAGCTTCAGGATAATGGTCTGAAGGGTTCCTTTGAGCAGTTCTTTTGAATACATAATTCAAAGATACATAAACATCCGATGTATTACAAATTATTTGTATATTATTTGAAAAACATTTTTTTTATTCCATACAAATCGTCTAAATTTCAGAAGCTACACACAGTATATTTTCTTATCATGAATACTAACCCGTTTGCCATCATTATTATTTTATTGCTAAGTTTTAATACTTATTATGCTGCCCATGCTCAGGATAAGCTTTTGACCATAGAAGAGCTTGAGACGGTCAAATTTCACAATACCTGGGAAGAAGCTCTGGAGGAGCCGGAACAAGTGCTGGTGCTTAATCTTCGAGAGCAGGACATGGAAACGCTGCCTGCGGAGATCAGATTATTTAAGAATCTTCAGGTACTCAATCTGACCCTGAATAAACTCAATACTTTGCCCAAGGAGGTATTTGCGCTTGAGAAGCTTCAGGTACTAGATCTTTGGGGCAATCAATTCGAGCAAATTCCGCCAGGAATTGAAAAGCTAAAAAGCCTTAAATTTTTATATCTGGATTACAACCAGATCAGCTCTCTGCCAGCAGTTATTGGTAATCTAGAGAATCTGGAGGTATTGGATTTGGAAGGCAATCAGCTCACACAACTCCCTTCGGAGATCAGCCAGCTTAAAAATTTAAAAACGCTGGATTTGGAAAAAAACAAACTTAACAGGCTTCCTGATAAGATCAGCAATCTTGTCAATCTCAATATTCTGGATTTAGAAGAAAATCAGCTCAGTACCCTGCCAAGTCAGATGGAAAATCTGAAATCTCTCCAGTACCTTTATCTACAAAAAAATAATTTTAGAGAGCTTCCAAGTGTCATTGGTTCGCTGGAAAGTCTGGAGTTTTTATATCTTCAGGAGAATCAATTGATTAAATTACACCCGAATCTGTCCAAACTCCGCAACCTAAAACTGCTTCAGCTTTCAGATAACAGTCTTCAAGATTTGCCCGAAGAAGTTTGTCTCTTAGAGGGTCTTGTTGAACTGAATGTGCAAAACAACCAACTAAAAACTTTATCCAACAAGATCGGTCAGCTCAAAAATTTAAAAACACTCAATTTACAGAATAACAAACTGGGTGAATTGCCTGGTGAAATACGCGGATTGAGTAGCCTCGAGCTCCTAAATTTGCGCGAAAACAGGTTGAGAAATATTTATGGGGTTTTGCAACAATTGCCTCAACTCCGGGAATTACGCATCAAGGATAACCCAATTTCGGAGGATGAGCAAAAAAGGATTAAGGATAATTTCCCCAATACGGAGGTTAGGTTTTAGTGGCGATTTAATAAATCAGCCCTAGTTATCTGATATTTGTGAAGTTGTGATGGGTTTTTCGCCGGCCTCTGCCTCGTGGGAGATGTCGGTTTTTTCGCCTGTTTCCCGTTTGACAGGCTTGTGTACCCATTTATTCAGCAAACGCTCAATGGGATTAAGTGAAATCGCTAGCAGGATATTCATCCCTAATTTGAAAATCGGAATACCATTGGTGAAGTTTTCCACATAAGGTTCCAAGAGCAAGATGAAGAATTCAAACACAGTAATCATCGACACAAAGGTCAGGATGTAGGAAAGTGTATGATTTGTTCCTCTTCGGCTAAAGATAAAAGATAACAGAAGCAGCCCAACCAAAATTGAAATTTGTAAACCATAAAACCAGTAAGTTTCCCAGAAAGGAGGCTCTACTCTAAACGAATAGATTTGTTCTTCGCTGGTCTGTTCAAAAATATTACGGGCGCGGATATGCAATTTATATTTTCCGCTCGGAATATACGGGAATGAGATAAGGGCTTTGGTATCCCAATCAGACCATTCCTTGCTCAAGCCTTCTAGCCAGTATTGGTACTCTATAGAAGATTCGTTGCGATAAAAAGGAGCAGATAATTTAAAAGTAAGCCCAACGCCTTGTTTTTCATAGCTATACACAGCTTTGCTCAGAGGAACCATTCCGTCAGGCTCGATCAGGATATTTCGAATAAAAACAAAAAAGTCTTTTTGTTGTTCTTTCTGGGCTTTTGAGCCGATTTGGTAGATTGCATTATTATCTAATAGCCAGATATTTCCTTGGGCGTCTACATACACGTCTTCAATATTGGGGAAAAACTCAAAATAAGTTGTTTTCAGAAAATCAGTACTCCCTGGTTGGCTGATATTTTGCCAGGAGGTGTTTTTGATCCAGGTATAATCTGGTTGTGCATAAAAAACAGGAGAACGGGCATTAAAATATTTTTGTAGCCTGGGGTTTTTATACATAATATCTTTTTCGGGGCTGTAGCTATAAATCCCTGCCGAAAGCATAAAAGCAGGCTGCCCTTTGAGAATCCGAACCAAAATATCTTCGGAGTAACTGTCTTTAAATTCGTATTTTTTGGCTTCTCCAACCTTGCCACTTGCGTCTATTTTTACTTTAAATACCCGGCTTTCTGAGCCCAGCCACAGGGTTTGCTCGTGCTCGATGATCGAGTAAAGAGCAGCATTAATTTCATCTTCCCGGTCATCTAAAACTACCCAAGTGTTTCCCTGATTGGAAAGTATGATAAGTCCTCTATTCGTACACACATAAAGAATATCTTTGCGGGTAGGCGAATTATAAATAAAATTGATGTATTTGTCTTTTAATATAGGTTGGGCGGAGATTTCCTTAGCAGTACGAATCACTTCAAACAAGCCCTCATTGGTAGAAGCGATGATTTTGCCTCTAAACTCCAAAAGCTGACGGCATTTGGACTGAAGCCCATTTACACCCCTGAATACAAAGGGAATAGATTGTAAGGCATAAGCTTTCCTTGCCTCTCGGTTTTTGAAAAATAAGGTGGATACCTCGGTGGAGGATGAATTGATGGGTACTCTTTTTTGCTCCGTTTCTTCTTCTATCAGGATTTTCCTTTTTTCCAGTTTTCTTCCACCGCTTGAATGTATATACTGGCGAAGGCGGGTATTGCGCCTGGGCTCCTGAATTTTGACGGTTTTGTTGATGGTTTCTACGGTTTTCCAATATCTTTGCTCTTTGCGAATGAGGCTTTCAATTTCCTCATAAGCATTTACTTTGGACAAATAATACAATCCGTCACTGGTAGCTACATAAAGAGAATCATTCAGACTGAGCATCGTTTCAATATTTCCTTCTAGCCCTGCATATCCTGAAAAAAGCCTGATGGGTAAATCCAAATCGGCTCTGCTGATACCTTTGGCGTGACAAATCCACAAACCGCCTTGCCGATCGGAACACATCGCAAATACTTCATCATCCGGTAGTCCGGTTTGATAATTCATAATGGCTTCTGTGGCATAATTTTGTTTATTAATCAGAACTACCCCACCTGAAAGCGTAGCGATGGCAAATAGATTATTTTTGAGGGGGATGGCTGTTTTGATGATATTACCCTCGATGTAGTTTTTGGCTACGGGCAAATAAATTTGCAGTTTGAGCCCATCAAACAAATACCCCCAATTGTTGGAAGTACAAAGCAATACTTGATTGCCAAAATCTACAAAGGCATGAATATACAGTTGTGCGTATAGCTCTGTTTTAGGAACCTTACGAAGCCCTTTTGAGCTAACCTGATGCATTCCTTTATTTTTGATATTGAGGTAAGGTTTCCCTTTTAAGAAGGCAAAACCCATAAAAATATTTTCTTTATCGGCTTTCCAGACATTTTGGACTTTCTTTAAGGTAAGGTGTACTTCAAATAAGGCTTTATCACTATAAAAATAACCCAGATTGCCCTCAATATGGATTTTGATAATCTCACCAAAATCTTTGTAGCTACCTGACATAGACTTGTACTCTTCCTGCCCACTATGATTGGTGACCAAATAGCCAAAATTATCACGGCATCCTACATATACTTTCCCATTGGATGAGTTATGGACTGCCAGAGAATGCGGGGTATTATAGGTTTTGATAATCTCCCAACTTACACCATCATAGGCTAAAATTCCTTTTTTATTGGCAAAGTACATCAGTCCGTTATTGCCCTGAATAGCTGCCAAATTTTGATAATCTATATTTTTGATGGGAATTTGATAGTTGTACAAAAACAAATCTCCTTTTTGTGCAAAAACAACGGAGGGGAAAGCCAAAAAAGTGATAATAGATACAGCAAACAGGCAAAAATTGAACTTCATGGGAGGTTTTTTTGCCAAGTCAGGTACAAATTCAATGCCTAAGATGCCTATCCTAGGGGCAAATTCCGTGATTTTAAGCTGAAATACCTACTTGATTATTCCTAAGTGTGATTCTTAAGTTCCCATCCAAATTGTATACTTTTGCACCATGAAAACAACACAAATCATTATTCTGGATTTCGGCTCACAATATACCCAGTTGATTGCCCGCCGGGTAAGAGAGCTTCAGGTCTATTGTGAGATTTATCCTTTTCATAAATCCGACGAAATCCCTGAAGGAATCAGAGGTGTGATTCTTTCAGGAAGCCCTTGTTCTGTCAATGACCAGGGCGCCCCAGATATAGAGTTGACTCATTTAATACAAAAATTTCCTGTTCTGGGAATATGCTATGGGGCACAATTGATCGCCCGAAAGATGGGCGGCAAAGTAGAAGCTTCTGCCAATCGCGAATACGGCAGGGCACACCTCAGCCAGATAGACCGTCAATCCGCCCTTTTCAAAAATATAAGCAATGGTACTCAGGTTTGGATGTCGCACGCCGATACCATCACCGATATTCCGGAGAACGCTACCTTGATTGGCGGCACAGATTCTATCCGTGTAGGAGCTTATCAGTTAAATAATCAGCCGGTTTACGGCATCCAATTTCATCCCGAAGTGACCCATACTTCGGAAGGCAAAGAAATCCTGAAAAATTTCCTTTTTGATATTTGTGGTTGTGAAGCTGGCTGGAATCCTGATTCTTTTATAGAAGAAACCGTTGGCAATCTCCAGCAACAGTTGGGCAAAGATAAAGTCGTGTTGGGTTTATCTGGTGGGGTAGATTCTTCGGTAGCCGCTTTGCTTTTGCACAAAGCTATTGGTCAAAATCTGTATTGTATTTTTGTAGACAATGGGCTGTTGCGCAAAAATGAATTTGAGCACGTAATGCATTCTTACCAGGATTTAGGTCTCCAGGTAATTGGGGTGGATGCCAAAGCCCGATTTTATGAATCTCTCCGTGGACTTACTGACCCAGAAGACAAGCGCAAAGCCATTGGCAAAACCTTTATTGATGTCTTTCAGCACGAGGCTCACAAGATTCAAGAGGTAAGTTGGCTGGGGCAGGGTACGATCTATCCAGATATAATCGAGTCTGTTTCGGTCAAAGGGCCTTCGGTTACTATCAAATCTCACCACAATGTAGGTGGGCTTCCAGAGAAAATGACCCTAAAAGTGGTAGAACCCCTTCGGATGATTTTTAAAGACGAAGTAAGGCGGGTAGGGGATGCTTTGGGTTTACCCCATCATATCTTACATCGTCACCCTTTTCCAGGTCCCGGATTAGGCATTCGAATTTTGGGTGAGATCAGCCCCGAACGCATTCGCATTCTTCAAGAAGTAGATCATATTTATATCGAGGGGCTTAAAACACACGGGCTTTACGATTCGGTTTGGCAGGCTCTGGCTGTGCTGCTCCCCATTCAGTCGGTAGGGGTGATGGGTGATGAACGCACCTACGAGCAGGTAGTAGCCCTGAGGGCAGTGGCCAGTTTAGACGGGATGACCGCCGATTGGGTGCATTTGCCTTATGAATTTCTGGCCAAAATGTCTAATGAAATCATCAATAAGGTCAAAGGGGTAAATCGGGTGGTCTATGATATTAGCTCCAAACCTCCAGCTACCATTGAGTGGGAATAGCCGCTTGAGCTTTGGGAAAATGGGCATACTGACAAAATAAATATTCCGAATCAAATATCGGAGGGTTTACACTTTCTTACTAAAAGTGTAAATTTGTCAAATATAATCAAACTGTACGGCTAAGTACCTAAGCTCAATTCAGATACTCCTGTGCATCAATCAAGATACGTAACAACAAACGCTTAAATACTGCTATAAAAAAATGAAAAATCAGGGATTGTATGTTTTAGGACTGTTGATATTTTTGATCGCCTGTAAAAGATACGATCCGATCAATGATAAAATTTATGCCATTCCCTCTCCTGATAATTTGCATTCCGAAGTAGCATTGAAGGCACTTGAGGATGCCATTCGCAGCAACCCTAAAAATGCAGGAAATTATTACAAAAAATCACTTTATTTTCATCAATTGGGCAAAGATAGCCTGGCTCTTTCCAGCATTCAGGAAGCACTTGAGCTAGATAGTACCCAATTGAACTATTTTGGATTACTTGCTCGGATATACCATCATTTAGGGCAAACCAAACTGGCTTTAAAAGCCTTGCAAAAAACCAATTTTAATCAGGGAAATGATCTGGAAAGCTGGATTTTTGCCGGAGAGCTGAGTTATCGGGAGAAAAATTATGACGAAGCCCTCAAGCTACTCAATAAAGCCCTGAAAGTAAAACCTTTATCACGCGCTTATTATTGGAAAGCACAAATAGAAATAGCTCGGGGAGATAGCAGCCAGGCTATTGCCAATCTTCGAGAAGTAATACACCTCAAAACCGACCGTGTGGAAGCTTATAATAGCTTGGCAGAGCTTTATTTGAGTTATGACCTCAATCAAAGGGCGGCTCGATATGCAGATAGTGGCTTGGCCATACGACCTCAACACGCCTTGTTAAATTTCCACAAGGCAGAATCTTTTCGCAGACGTTTGTACTTTGAAGACAGTGCCCGGTTTTATTATCAAAAATCTTTTCAAATCAATGACTCAATTTACATGGCCGGCTATTATCTGGGTAAATACGCCCTTGAAAAGTATCAATACGAAAAAGCAGAAGAATATTTTGAGCATATCCTTAAATTACGACCAGATTTAGCGCAGGCGCATTATTATCTAGGGGTTTGTTATCGAAGGTTGGGCAAAAAAACCCAATCCGTGGCTGAACTGGAAGTTGCTATAGAACAAGACCCTGCCAATTTTCAAGCTAAGGAACTCTACTGGCAAATCAAAAACGAAATTTTACAAGCCCGATTACTTGCCCGCGAAGATTCTATCCGAAGAGCTTATTATCAAAAACTTGCCGAACAGGAAGCCCAACGCAAAAAAGAACTGGAAGAATGGTACAAACAACAACAAAAAGCTGCTAATCCCCAATAAATTTCTCCGCCTCACGGCAGCTTGATTCACGAATAATCAACCGTGTTTTGAGCTTGGATTGTACAGGTTGATGTAAAATATCTTCGTCCATTTGCTTCAAAAAAAGCTGTGCAGCAATTTGCCCCATCTCAAAACCCGGCTGTTCAATCGTACTCAGACTAGGCTCAACTACCTCTGCAACAGGGGCGTTTTCAAAACCAATCACCGCAATATCCAACGGAATACGCAATCCTGTTTGTTTAATAGCCATCATTGCTCCGATGGCTGTATCGTCATTCACGGCAAAAATACCGTCTATTTTTTTTCCCTGGCTGATCAATCGAGTCACGGTCTCAAAACCCAACTGATGACTGTCACTCAAAATGATCAATTCTGGTTGGATAGCCAATCCATATTGTCGGTGGGCTTCTATGTATCCGCGCCTTCTCTCTTGGCTGATGAGGAGAGATTGCGGCCCAGCCAAATGCACAATATTCCTGCACCCAATTTGGATCAAATGCTCTACGGCCTGCAGACTTCCTTCAAAGTCTTCAATCACTACCTGATCGGTATCAATATCAGGGCAAATCCGATCAAAAAAAATAAGCGGAATACCTCTTTTTTCTATTTCCCTAAAGTGCTCATAATCATAAGTTTCTCTGGATATAGAAACAAACAATCCATCAACCCGACTCAAAATCATCGTTTGTACACTTTCTACTTCTCTTTGATATGACTCCTGAGACTGCGCCATGATGATATTATACCCTTCGTCGTGAACAACTTGTTCAATGCCACTGATTACTGTGGAAAAAAAATGATTGACGATTTTGGGAATGATTAGCCCTACAGTGTGGGTTTTGCTTTGTCGGAGACTCAGGGCTATGGAGTTGGGTTGATAGTCCAATTTATGAGCAAGTTCAAGAACACTTTTTTTTGTTTCCGCACTGATGTCCGGGTGATCCTTCAAAGCTCTTGATACAGTTGAAGGAGAAATATTTAATGCTTTGGCAATATCCTTGATCGTTGTTTGCCCACTTTTCATGAATTATTGGAAATCGTGTTGTACAATTTAGTTAAAGTAGACAAGTTTTTTTTTAAAACCTATACTTTGACCTCTTTTTTTGTACTCACTTATCCTAAAAATCTTTATAAAGGTTTGTTTATCAGATAGTACCTAGAGCCCAAATCTGGTATAAGATTAGGAAAAGAATCCAGGTCAGCCCACCTAAAAAAAGGCGAAACATCAGTTTTTCTTGCCTAGGTTTAGGGCTTTGAGGGTATAAGATTTGTTTAGAAATTTCAAGGAAAAGCGTCATTACTTTCATAGAGATGTTTGTTAGTCGGGTCAAATATATTTTGATAGTATAAAGAAAAGACAAAGATTCCAGACATAAAAATGGCTTTTGCCAATATTGTTTTTTTCTATGTGAGATGCCGATTTGGCTTTGTGTAATTCATCCGCAGCTACTTACGGTGCATTACTTTTGTATACTCAAACCGAAGTGGTTTTCCGAGATTTTAGCTTTTAAATCATTAATAATCAAGCTAATCAATCAAGAAAATCAGGCAAATCACTTCAATCTGGGTATAAAAACAAGACCCTTACATGGGAGCTTTTAGCGCTTAAATCATGAATAATCAAGCTAATCAATCAAGAAAACTTGCCCCGCAGGGGTCTTGTATTTCCTAAATCACTTTAATCTGGGTATATTTAGATACACCAAAAGGTTTTGTCCATCCCAAGCAACCAGGCTATTTATTTGATGATACGCTTCTTCTTTACGGCAATTTGGGCAGAGAAAATTTGTCTGCTTTATGTAGAAAGTCAGGCTGCTTATGATCTCAAGAGCGATAGAGATACGATTCGGCTTAGTCGTTGGGAAAGCTACTGGTTAAAACTCAATATACAAAATTAAGTTTTTCCCGTAGCCATTGCTTGAGGTTAGGCTCATAGATATGCCCGTATACCTCTTGTAAATAAGGAATCAGATCATAGTTTACCCACTCCTGGGCAGATTTCGAGGTATTACGGTATTTCAAGAGTAGAGAGATTTCTTTCTGAATCTGTGCATCATCCACAAAAACTGGCTTGAAATTACTCAAAAAAACAGCCTCTCCATCTATATTCCCAAAAAATATTTGTACTTCGCCAGAAGCATTTTCTTTCGCAAAAAGTCCATTCTCCTGGAACAAAAGCTTGTTAAGTACAAGGGTATCGCCTTTATAATCAATCACTTGCGTATGTACTTGTCCTTTGAGGGTATATTTCAGAAAAAAATACTTATTTGAGGTAGGTTTATAATCTTTGGCTATCACCTTATAATGCAGGGGTAAAAAAACGGCAAAGGGTTTAGCAATAAAACCTTCCTGATCTAGGTTTAGCGTATCATTGGCTGCCCAAAACTGTTGCAGCTGTTTTTTGCCGGATAGAGAGAAATTTTTGGTAGCTGCCTGACCCTTACTTGGAAGCATAACTTTGATTACTTGTTGAATCTCATTGGTTTTAATGGTTTTACTTTTGTACAACTCTCCATAAGCATTTACGGCATAAACCCGAGCATCTTCTGATTTGAAGATAAGTCTGTCTGTATCTGAAATCTGTGAGCCTGTTTTGAGTGTTTTTTGAGTATCAGCCTGTATGATAAGTCCCTGCACCTTGGTTACAAAATAAATCTGGGGATTCACATATACACATCCCCATACCAATAATCCAATTATTTTATGTAGCATTGATTTAAGATTTAGTATGTTTGTTATAATTTTCTAGGTTAGCTTTTTCTATCAGAAAATATCTCTTAAAGCTCTGTGCAATATCCCTAAAGGTCTTTCGCTGTCTGCGAATCTTGATCAAGCAAGCCATAATTTCAAGATAAATAACAATAATAAGGATATTAACAGGGACTTTATATATTAAATAAGTACAAAGACTTACTCCAATCAAAATGCACAAATAGGCAAAATTCTTGACAAAGGAGGATTTCCGAAATCTTTCCAGCAACAGCCTTGAGCGAAATACAGGTTTATAAAATAAAAAATAAGAAATAAGACTGTAACAAAGAATCAGAAAGATAATCAAAGAAAGAGGAATGATATTTTCCTGATTTACTAGTGCCAGATAGACATTGAGTAACATAAGACTGCCTGACAGTTCTCCAAAAGAACTTTGAATATAATCTTTTTCAAAATCTCCCAGGACAATAATCCGATCTTTAAGAAATTCCTCCCAAAAGAAGTGTTCATGGGCTTCTAATAAATTCAATAATCGATATAGACTGATATATTTATACATCCTTTTTTGATAAATATCATGGTTGCGAATTTTATAATCTATCACTAGTGCATTGAGGCTAAGCTGATCTTCTATAAAATGGTAGCCATAGGTGTTCTCATAAAATTGAGTCTGGTAAATATCTTCGTACATCTTTAATGGAAGACTTTTACAGTGGTTAGAATCAGAGAGTTTAAACTTAAAAACGTTTCCTTCTGAAGATGCTACATATTCTACCAATCCATAAGAAATATCAAACAAAGGTGCTTTTTGAGGTCGAGGCATACAATAAGCAGATAGTCCAGCGGCTATCATCCGATCTGTTTGCTCGATGGCTTTTTTGAGTCTGTGGTCATCGGGGGTAGGGTCTTCAAATAAGATATCACAAATTACATAGCGGTAATCCTGAGGATGGCGATTGAGTATTTCAAAGAATTTAGCAAGTTGTGTCCGATCTGTAAAGATAGTTTTTTTGCCGTCTTCTACTTCCATGAGCATTTTATCATCTCCTACATGAATAAAAACCAGGCTATCCGAAGGAGGCTTATGGGTATCTTGCCCCAGAATTAGTTTTGAGAAAATGGCGGAGGTTTGGATCAGTATATTTTCTTGCCCAAAGGTAAAAGGCTGGTTAAGCCAAAACCAGGTAAAATATGATAAGATTAAGCCGTGCAAAATGCTAAAAAGCGTACGATATAAATATTTACTCATCATTTTTTTTGACAGATTTTACTTCACTCAGGGGCAATTTGAGCGGCACTGTTCCCAGAATCTGGGGAGTTTGCCGATGCCCCGAGCGGTGATTGGGAGCCTCTTTGCTGGTCTGGGTTTTGACATACTGATACAGCTCCATAATACTGACAAATCTATCTCCGTCTGTATCTACCTCAAGAGCATCTTCAATCAAGCCTTTGGTAAGATAATAGCTAAACAATCCGCGCCCGAGTTTTTCTACTTCAAGAGACTCTTCTCCAGCATTGGCAGAGGTAAGGAAAGCTACGTTCATAATTTCATTGAGATAAGTTCTGAGCTCGCGTTTTTTCTTGGAGAGTTGCTCTCCCACACTCCCTGAGTGGCAGGCATCCATAATCCAGAGTTTTTTATTGGCTCTACAACGATCAAATATATTTTCAATTTCTTTGTAATGAATAGCCGTACTAAGATTAACCTCATCAAAATCATAAGGAATCAAATGTACCTGTTCGCCTGCTTCTTCGGGAGCGATACCGTGACCGGAGAAATAAAATACGACCAAATCGTTTTCCTGAGCTTTTGCAAAGGTATTGGATAAGGTCAGCAAGATGTTTTCCCTACCTGCCTGTTCATTGATGAGTATTTGCATATGTTCCTTGGGTACACCACCACCATTGGGATGCTGATAAAATTCAGCCATAGACCGGGCATCTTTCACGGTAAAGATCAAATCCGATAGTAAATTATTATTTTTATAATCGGCTATGCCTGTAATTATGACCCAGATGTTGGGAATATTTTCGGATGAGAAAACGGGTTGAGGTGCCTGATTAATCAGATATACACGGAGATAATCTACCTCAATGGCAGACAAGGGGGGGGCGATAAAACCGATTTCGTAACCGTTTAATTCCACTGCGGGCATCTGAAATACTTCCTGATCATTGATGAAAAAACTAAGTTTTTGCTTGATTTTCAAGACCCGGAGCGTATTGTATTCGGAGATGCGAATGAGTGGAGTTTGTTTCCAGGATACATAGTCTTTGAAGACCCCAGTCGTACCATTAAACTGATCGATAGAAAAATAAGCGTCATTTCTTAGCCAAAATTCATAGAATATATTATCTAGGCTATTCCCTCCCCATTCTAGTCCGAAGCCTCGTAGGTCGGTACCGAATAGCTGCCGAAGTCTGATTTCTATTTCAAAGTCCTGCTCCTTACGAAGATAGCCTGCTTCAATCCTCCTAGAATAGTTATAATTAGCCCTTTTGCTTTCAAGGTAAAAGGTGCCATTTTGAATGGCAGCATTTGTTCTGGCACGGTCTCCCAAAGGATACCAGTCGTGTCGGTTATCTACAAACTGATCATCAAACACAAGGTATCGAGGCTGTGCCTGGG
This sequence comes from Microscillaceae bacterium, assembly GCA_033765345.1. Lineage (GTDB taxonomy): Bacteria > Bacteroidota > Bacteroidia > Cytophagales > Microscillaceae > JANRIC01. The sequence goes on along the minus strand of JANRIC010000209.1, from coordinate 15,987 downwards.
AGTCGTAAATTAGGAGTACAAAACATATTATTAAAAAGGTTAATTTCAACATAACACTTTGTATTTAAAAGAAACATATTGAACTATATCTTTAAAAATTCAGAAAACCCCACCCGAAAAACGGGGGAGTTTATCACGATAATTGAGCATCTAAAAAGAACTTATTTGCCTAAATTGAAGCTCAAGCCCAATCCAAACTGAAAACCATCAAAATCAATTGGCAGCTTGGTTGTCTGTTGATCGCCGATGCTAAATGTAACATTGCTTTCTGTAATATTCTCTTTTTCAACAAGCGTGGTAGACTCTCCACTTCCGTCGTTAGAGCCTGAGAATCGTAAGAAAGGAGTGCCTTGCCCCAAGCCAAGGAAATAAGCCGCGTAGGCACGGATATTTATTTTATTACTGATTCTAAAAAGCATATCTGCTCTTGGTCTTAATCCATACTCTCTGGCTCTTAGCTGTACGCTTACGTTTTCGTCGTAGAATTGAGTGTCGTTAATTTGGATAAAAAGATCGTTGTTGTTCAGATCCCCCATATTAAACATGGCAGAGCCGAACGAAAACCCTAGCACAGGGCGTAGTACAAAACGCTTACCTATAGAAAAATTATACCCGCCTCCAACGTCTATTCCCAAGCGATCAGCTTTCCCAAAAGCAGCACTTAAGCTTAGTTCTCCGTGCCAACCTTTGTAATTCCCAAATTCCACACCCAGATTAGCCCCCAATCCACTGTTACCTTCTTCAATTATTTTGGTGACCGATAGATTATCCTGGCTGGGTGATTCATCTATATAACTCAGCGACATGTTAGAACCATCCGTGCTGATCGGCTGAACACCTCCCAGGAGATAAATGCTGATATAGGAATCGGACAATTCTTTCACTTGAAGGGTTTTTAAATCACTTCCAGAGGTTTTGCCTATGTTTTGTGAAAAGCCGCCTGCATCCTGAAACTGGAATGGGTTGGATTGGATCAACCTTTGCGGGGCATTCAACTGTGAAATGGCTACCAGATTTTGTGCATTAAGATTCCATACAGATGATACACATACAATTAGAAAAATCATTGAAATTGGCCTTAGCATAATTCTATTGTTTGATAAAAACACCTACTCTGTTTAAAGCTTTTCGGCATCCGCTTTTTAATTGGTTTCTAATTGTCAGTGTAGAAAATGGGTCAATGTTACTGGTAAGAGGGAATTTTTTCTTGGAATTTTTTGGATATTTTGAGAGAGTACAAAACATTTGTAATATTTTTTATAAAAGAAATTCCGGGTCAATTGACTCCGGAATTTTACCAAGGGACACATAAAACAAAGGAGTTTATTTCTTCTCACTCTTTGCTTTGAGGTGTGCTTCTTTTTGCCTGCCAATTTCTTCAGAAATGCTCAGTCCTGGAATGGGCTTTTCAACAATTTCCTCCACCAGAATAAGGTGTCCACTGTATTTATCATCATCATCGAGGGCTGCTTTGCCTTCTGCCTCCTCATCAAATTTTAGTTTGCCTAGTTTGGAATCCACCTTGAAATAGTAATGATTTTCAGCCTTCAGATTGATGGTACCAGATTGATTGACAGAGATAAGTCCTCCCTCTTTTTTACTCACCCGATTCTTGGAAAAGCTTTCATAATCCAACTTGGACTTGTCGTGATTGATTCTAGCACCATAACCTTTGGCAATCTCTACCTGAAGTACTCCCTCTGAGTATAATTGAAAACTTAACCTTTCACCATCTCCAATATAATGGATGGGCATACCGTTGAAATAAATGATATAATCTACTCCTTTATTGATTATAAACTTGGGTCTGTAGATATGTACAAAGGAAGGTTTTCCTTTTTCAATCTTAGGCTGAAAATCTGCCAGAAGTTGCTCTTCATTAGGTTCATTTCCTTGTTTTTCAGGAAACTTATCCGTTGAATTATCTTCTGCAAGGTTACTTTCCCTAGCCACCGTATTGTCTGAAGTGGAGATATTCGTATTTGTAAAGTTTGGGGCATTATTAGTTGGAAGTCCATTGTTCGTTCTATTGGGAATATTGCCTGAAGAACCGGCGCCATTATTTAGAGGTTTCTCAATGGGTTCTTGAAAGGGTGCGTCATTGACTAAAAGAATCGGACGCCAACTATTAAAGCGATACCGGGTCTCTAGGTCAGCGATCAGCTCTGCCAATTTTTTAATACCAGTCGCAATTTTGACATCCGTTCGGTCGGTGTCATCATTACGCACCTGGAGGTATTGTTTGGCTTTTTCAAAGTCATTGATCCATAGATAAGCATTTGCTAGGTTAAAACTTATGTGTCGGGCAACTTCTGCATCGAGTCGCGCTTTTTTGTCTTCATAGTCAATTTTTTCCATAATCGCCTCCCAAAGCGCAATGGCTTTTTTCATGGTTTCTACCCTTTTTTCATAATCAGGCTGAACAAGCTTGTTTATTTTTTCTATTCTGTCGGTTTGAATAAAAGAAACGGACTGTTTGAAGTAGGTTAGCGGCTCATTGACATCATCAAAGTTTTCGTTTTTACTACTGGCTACATATCGCATCGCGGCTTCTTCCAGACCAACCTGTAAACAATAACTACTCAATAAAGCAGAAATAGTATTGATTGTGGACTGATGGGCATTTATTTCTATGTCTCTTAAAAAGCTGTTTTTTTGATTAGCCCAAGCACTTACTAGAGCAGACTCACTTTTGTAGGCCGTAGAATAGCTTGTGCCGTTACTAAACTTATTGGTCAGCTTTTGAGCACCAAAGGTACCTGTATAAATATTTTCTCCACTTTTTCCCGTGACTTTCAGATCAATGCCTGGTGTATAATAAGATACTGTATAATGGTAAGCATAATAAGGTATTTCAGGAGCATCTTTATCCTTCTTATAGCTTTCTTTGGTATAGTAGGCATCTATCCCATTAAGTATCAAGCCTTCTCGAATGTGAGCTTCAATAGTCAAGTCTGCATTTGCCTGCAATTTATGATAACCATTGAGCGTAAACTTCAAAAGGTCATTTTGTGTACCCAGGACATTCCCGTAGGATGTATTCAATGTATTGATGTGGGCGGAATAAGTCTCGATATTATCCGGCAATTTTTTAAGTGGTAGAAGCACATGACGAATATCCACCCGATCTCGTTTGAATTTTTGCGCTTGTATCATTGTCAGATTACTCAATATAAACGTGATTAAAAGCCAAAAGAATTTAGATTTCATATTCATAATTTTTGAGTTATTTAATTTAAATTGGAGAGAATTTTTTAGCGATTTCTTAGAACATCTTTTACCTGAAGTTCAATGATCACCTTTCGGAAGTGGCTTCCTAAGCCTTCTACTTTGGCTCGATGTTCAAACAGATTGCGTGTGTGTGCAAAGGGCTTGATTTGTCCTCCTACAAAATCCCGAATGCCAAAGGTTCTTAAAAAAGCGAGTTGCTCATTTGTCTTGATCAAGTTTCCTTTTTGGAGGGATACTAAGATTTTCGGTAGCTTATTCACCAGATTCTGAGATTTTTCAGTACTTTGAGATTCTTGGTTTTCTGCCTGAGCTTCTAAGGTACTGTCAATCACTACCCCTACTTGAGTACTTTGATAATTATTGGATAAATACACTTCTTCTGCTTCTAATGCCCCATATTCACCCTCATAATAGAGTTTACTCACAATAGGCATGGCATCCGCAGAGCCTGTAATCCAAATATGCACTGTACTCCCAGGTTCAAAATAATCGGTCAGGTATTTTTCAATAGTTGTCTTCATAGCCTGTGTGGTTGCTTTGGCAGCCGCAGAAGTAGGAAGTTGGTATTTGCCTGAAGGATAGTGTGCCAGCTCGGCTTTTACGCCTTGTTCTGCTACTTCATAGCTATATACGGCTCTTAGATTGTAGCGCATTCTTCCCCGAATGGGAGTGTCTTCTTCAATTCGGACGCTCACGCTTGGATGTACACCTTCGGCGAGTTGTGCGTCTTTTTTGAGATCTGCAAAATAATCATCAATCTGTTTTTGAATTTCTTTCTCCTTGGCAATAATTTCTTCTTTTGTTTTTTCAAAAACTTTTCTTTGACGAACTATTTCTTTTTCAATACTTAAGCTAGGAATCGGATTATTCGGGTCTTCAAAGAGAGACTTCACTTCGCTCAAAAGTTTTTTGGGATCTGCGAAATTTTCTTCTCCGGTTTTAGGACTAATGAGGTACTCAATTGCTCCTTTATAATCCAACTCGAAATAATAAGACTTACCCTTTGCCACGGTAACTGTGCGCGTATTAGCGGCTGTTGGGCTTGGTTTTACATAAGCACTTCCAATAATTGAAGTGATTGTCAATGAACCTTCAGAATACATGTTAAAAACCAGTTTTTCTTTACTTCCTAGTGTTTCAATCTTTTTTTCATTGAAATAAATAGTCTGTAAAACTGCCTTTTTACCTGCATCCGGAAAGTAGATGAAAATCTTGGCATAGCTTTCATTATCCTGAGCTTTAAGTTTGGGATGAATGATACTCAGCAAGAATAGCGTGAACAAGATAGATAAGCTAAATACCTGAATATAGCTTCTTCTGATTTTTAATTGAATTTTTAAGAAACACATTGTTTTATCATTTTTTATATGTCACCTTTATATCAGTGTGAATAAAAAATGATAAATGTTACCCCTCTTATTAAAAAATAAGTTAAATAATACACATAATCAGCAGAAAATATTAACCTGAATGATCAAAAAAGACTTTGAACACGACCAAAATAAGGGTAGGGCTAAAAAAAGCTGCGATTCTGAAATTTTTTCAGAATCGCAGCTTTTTTTAGAAATGTTTTCCTGTTTAAAGGCTTTTGGTACGCCCGCCGTCTACGGGCAGGTTGATGCCATTGATATAAGCTGCCGCAGGGCTGGCCAAAAAGGCAATCGCTGCTCCTACTTCTTTTGCATCTCCAAAACGCCCAGCAGGAATAGTTTGTATAAACTCTTGCTCAATTTCTTCTATGGTTTTACCGCTTTTGCGGGCACGATCATCTACAATTGATTCAAGGCGAACGGTACGGGTATACCCAGGCAGTACATTATTAACTGTAATTCCAAAAGAACCCAGCTCCGTGGCCAGGGTTTTGGCCCAGGCGGCTACAGCCCAACGTGTAGTATTGGAGACTCCCAGTCCTGCCAGAGGTTCTTTTACGGAAGTAGAGATAATATTGATAATTCTTCCGTATTGTGCCTGCTTCATCAAAGGTACCAGTGTTTGAACCAGTAAATGATTGCAAATCAAGTGATTGGAGAAAGCCTGTTTGAATTCTTCTTCATCAGCATGGAGGATATTTCCGCCCGGAGGTCCTCCAGTATTATTGATTAAAATATGGGCTTCGTGGAGGTTATGGTTTTGCCCATACTGTATGATTTGATCCTGAAGGTTTTGAGGATCATTAAAATCTGCCAGGATAAAATCGTGCTCCTGCCCTCTTGAAGTATCCAACACTTCCTGTACGGTTTTGAGGCGGGGTTCATTGCGGGCAATCAGCGTGACATTTGCCCCCAGAAGTGCCAACTCAATAGCTGCTGCCCTTCCGATGCCCTGCGAGCTTCCACACACAAAGGCTTTTTTACCAATAAGATCTAAGTTCATATTTTTTTTAATTGACTAATCGAAATTTAGGTCTTAAAAATCACAATTCCAATAAAAATTTAAAAGTATCTATTCCATCCGCATAATCCCAAAGTTTTGGTTTTTGAGATTGCCCAAAAGGAATACTTCCCGGAAACCAGCCCTGTGCTGAGGTCAATAACTGGGTTTGATCCTGATGAAGCTGAATTTTATTGTACAGATCTTCTTGGTTTTTGTAAAATTCATAATACATCATCGCTACAGGCGAAACCAATCGCGCATTTTCCTGTAAAATTAAAAACCCGGTATCAAAAAAGGGTTCCTGGTTCATAAGCAGGATTGACTTATTATAATCATAATTATTCCCGTATTTATTATGATTAACGAGGCAATCCCATTGCTGGAAAGCTCGCTGGAGAATTTCCAAATTGTAGCCTTCGGGAAGGTACAGTTTGGAAATATTCCGACAACCCATGCCAAAATACATAAAAACGTCTCGTGAAAGGGTTTTTAGTTCGGATTCTGACTCATCGCCTTTCAGGATTCCTAATGAAGCCCGGTTTTTTCGAATGATGTGTGGTTTTTTGGCAAAATAATACTCAAAATAACGCGCCGAATTGTTGCTTCCAGTAGCGATGTAGGCATCCGCCTCTTTGAGTAAATCTACAAAATGAATTTGTTTCTGGAATTCCGGCTCGATGTCGCACAATATCTGGGCAATTTTTTTGAGCAAGACGGTATCCTGCGAGCTCATTTTAGCCAGTAGGATATGTCCACTCATCAATACGTGCCAGAAATCCTGAAATCCAACCAAAGGAATATTCCCAGCCATAATCACCCCTACTTTTTGTGGATTTTTGACGGGTATCGAGTAATTTGTATACTGTGACAGCCATTGCCGAATTTGCTCCTCTTCCAAAAAAAGGCGGATACCTTCCAAAGCAGCCCGAATGTATTCTTGGCTAAACCATTTATTTTCCAGCTCCGCAGTTCTTAAAGTCGCTTGCCACTCCGGCTGATGCATATCCGACAGCACCTGATGAAGCTCGGAGGCGGCTTTTATTTTTTGTGTGAGATTCATAATGATGACCCTTTAAAACCTAAAACAGACTGCAATTTACTGAATTTATTTCATGATTGATGGATTCCTTAGACGTATAAATACACGCAATCAAAAAAGAGCTATGCAGATATTTTTTGTAAAAAAATTTGTTTTAAATTAAAAAGATTTTAATTTTGCATTCCATTTTGATAGGTAGAAATTCAGGCTCGTTCGTCTAGGGGTTAGGACGCAAGGTTTTCATCCTTGAAACAGGGGTTCGATTCCCCTACGAGCTACTAAGATTACAAAGATATACCTAAATTATTACTAGGCCCGTTCGTCTAGGGGTTAGGACGCAAGGTTTTCATCCTTGAAACAGGGGTTCGATTCCCCTACGGGCTACTCCAAACTTCCATTGATAAAACTGGAAGTTTTTTTTATGATTGCTATTTTATTTATTTTTTATAATAAGAAGCAGACTTTGTAAAGATACCTTAAGCCCTATTTTCAGCAATACTTTTATTATTTATACCCAGATTAAAGTGATTTAGGAAACACAAGACCCCTGCGGGGCAAGTTTTCTTGATTGATTAGCTTGATTATTCATGATTTAAGTGCTAAAAGCTCCCCTGTAAAGATCTTGTTTTTGTATTAAAACCACTTCGGTTTGAGTATAACAAAATTTTTCATTTATACTCAAAATAAAATGGTTTGCAAAAAAAGATTTTATAAATCCTTAAAAATCAGGTAAATCAATCATATAAATCTCTTAAATCATATAAATCTTAGTATAAAATCTAAAGTCTTTTCTATACGTTATAGGATTGTCATAATGCCTGGAAATAAAAATACTTTAAATTTTAATTTAGGTGCTTTATGTATACTTTTGCGAAAAATTAACCTATAAATCCGGCTTTAATTAAAAAATATCTTTATAAGTTTCAATTATATATAAACTATAAACTGAATTTATCAATAATGTAAGAACTGTATGGAAAAAACACGCTACTCTCCTAGTGAATTAAAAGAATTTGAAGAAATCATCAATAAAAAACTCAAAGACTCAAAAGAGGAGTTGGCTTACATCAAAGAAAGCCTCACTAAAAGCAACGATGAAGGAGTCATGGATACCGTAGGGAACTCTAAATTGCTTGAAGATGGTGCCGATACTGCGGAAAAAGAAAATTTGAATCAGTTGGCTGCCCGTTTGCAAAAGTTTATCCAACAACTGGAGTACGCTATGGTGCGCATCAAAAACGGAACCTATGGAATCTGTGTAGATACTGGCAAGCTCATTTCTAAGGATCGCCTGAGAGCCGTACCACACACCCGTCATTCTATTGAGGCCAAACTTGCCCGCGAATAATTGCTTAATCAGGAGAAGTCGATAAATTAAATTTATTCATTTCTCCTTTTTTATGCCTTGCCCAAACTGCGTGTGCAACACAAAAAATCCCAAAATATCTCAATCATATAAATCGTCTTATATTTTGAATTTTCTTGAGAACCATATTGAGGCTTTGATTTTCTGCGCCTCCGAACCCATCACCCTGAATACCATCCGGGAATGCCTGATTGAAATGCTCGATGCCTATATCCCAGATGAAGACATTGAGCAAGCTCTTGAAAAGCTTCTGCAAAAGTACGAAAACGAAAACTTTGCCTTCAAAATCTATCAAGTTGCACAAGGATATCAGTTTTTGACCAAATCTGATTATCATACGAGTATTGCGGTGCTCCTAAAGCACATCTCCAAAAAGTCGCTTTCCAAATCTGCACTTGAAACAATGGCCATTATTGCTTATCGACAACCCATTGCCAAAGCGGAAATTGAGAAAATCAGGGGGGTAGGTTCGGATTATGCCTTACAAAAATTACTAGATAAGGGACTCGTAGCAATCCAGGGCAAATCCGAAGGCCCAGGGAGACCTTTGCTTTATGGCACTGGGGATAAGTTTATGGAGTATTTCGGGCTAAATAGCCTGGATGAGCTACCCCAACCACGTGATTTTGCGGTCAATGAGGGCGAAACGCCTACTGAAAGTGTAGAACCCGCCTGAATCTTTCGCCGCTAGGTTCACGTTTTTAGCCATACATCGAGAGTTGTCGAATGTTTGTTTTATATTTAACCCAATCAATTTAATCTAAAAATCTATGAGTGGAGCAGGAGGTACAGACGGGGGCACATCCCGTTTTTTTACAGGACTGATTATGCTGGTAGCAGGCTTGTATATGTTTTTAAGCTCAGTACACGTCAATTTTAATCTGGGCTCGCGGATTTACGCTTATGGCAGTTTTAATGTGACCAGTGGCATGATTCTGATTCCCTTTATGTTGGGTGTGGGCATGCTTTTTTTTAATGCCAAGAATGTATTCGGATGGGTTTTGTCCGTGGGCTCGCTGGTAATTCTTATTTTTGGCGTCATTTCCAATACAGAATTGGTTTTACAAAGAATGGATGCCTTTTCCTTGATTGTCATTTTGGTGTTGATGGTGGGGGGATTGGGGCTGTTCCTAAGTTCTTTCAGGAGCTCGTCCTAGAAGAAAAAGACCACATTCCTGGGTTAGGACTTTTATCCTAAGCAGAAAAAAGGTTTTTATTTATTTTAAATCACAATGAATTCATGACGCAAAAAGATTTTGTTTTTGGACTGCAATCGGTCGTAGAAACACTCAAATCCGATCAGACAATAGATCGGATTTTGGTACAGCAAGAGTTAAGCACCTCGACCAAAATGCAGGAAGTCAATCGCTTGGCCAAAGACAAGCGAATATTTATCAGTAAAGTTCCTTTGGCCAAGCTCAATCGGGTGACCATGAAAAACCACCAAGGCGTGATCGCTTTTATTTCGGCTGTGCCTTTTATTCCTTTGAGCCATGTAGTACCGGGCATTTTTGAGCAGGGACTGAACCCGCTTTTTGTGATTCTGGATAGGATTACAGATGTGCGGAACTTTGGGGCGATCTGCCGTACAGCAGAATGCGCAGGCGTACAAGCGGTAATCCTGCCACAAAGGGGCGCAGCTCAAATCAACAGCGATGCCCTAAAAACTTCTTCAGGTGCATTGAATCATATCCCGGTTTGTAAAGAAGAAGACCTCAGACAAACCCTCGATTACCTCAGACAAAGCGGCCTGCAAATCGTAGCATGTACCGAAAAAGCAGCCCAATCTCTCTATGAAATAGACATGACCGGTCCTACGGCCATCTTGATGGGTTCGGAAGAAGACGGCATCAGCCCTAACCTGCTCGAGAAGGCTGATTTTCGGGCTAAAATCCCTCTTCTGGGTAAAATTGCTTCCTTGAATGTATCCGTAGCTGCTGGCGTAGTGATGTATGAAGCCCTCCGACAAAGAATTGGGGAAGCCTAAAATTTGTTGCTAAAAATACTTGTCAAATTTGTTTTTCTGCTCAAAAAATAAGAAATTTGTTTTATCAAAATTAACAATATTTATTTTATGAGCAAGCAATGGGTTTTAATCCGGTTTTTTGTCTGTATCACTTTTTTCCAGCAAGGTTTTGCACAAATCAAACCCCAGGCTTGTGTTTTTACACTTCCCTTTTCTCACGAAGACAGAAGCCTGCTCAGAGAAGTGTTGATACATCTGAATTATCACGACCGAGTAATTTTTCGGGGAATTGTTTTTAGCCGCTGTGGAGAGTTTAAAGATGAGATTTGTATGCAAAAAGTAGATAGCTGCCAATCTCTCCATACTTTCAAAATCAGCGAATCCAAACTCCTGAGTTATTTGCATCAATTGGATCAAATATCACTGAAGTACCTTGAAACCCGAAGTCAAATGCCTAAATCTATTCGGTTTTGGGTATCTACACGAGGTTTTCAGGCGGATTTGGGGCTGTTCACCAACTTAGAAAATGCTCCCAATCCCCAAAATCCAATGCCTAAAGCATATAGGGAAGATACCAAACACCACTAAAAAACGACATGATTTACCAATCAAATTCTTGAACTATTCCAAGATTATATTTTCATAGAAAAAGCTCTGGCATAATTTCATAAAAGCTTAACAGTGAGGCATTAGCAAATTCACCAAAAAATGATTATTTTGCAATCTGTTTGCAAAAAAATGAAAGTTTCTACCACGCAACCATTTCAAATCGTTTACTCTGTATTCCAACATGAGTACCTCGGGTACTTGTTGGAATCCTATGTGGTACAACTCAACTCCAAAGGTGAACTTACCTTCCAACATCAAAATATCTCTTCTCAAAATGCCGGTGAATTTAAAAGCGGCTTAGATGATATTGATTTTCAGCTTATTAAAATCATCGAGACCATTCAGCAGGAGTATATCGTCAAGCATTTTTATTCCAAGAAAATCAAAACTACCGACTTCTTTCTTAAAATTTATGATAAAAAGAAAGGGAATAAAGCCATTCAAGAAGCCATTGACAAACACCTGGAAGAAAAAAGAAAAAAAATTATCCAATTACTTAAAAATGATAAGATGGTTTTTGTGATGGGGCGCGACGGTAACCCCGCCTGGAAACGCATCTACTTTGCCGAAGACCCAGCTACGGTACTTTTTCATTTCAGGCGCAATCAGGATAACACACATTATTTCCCTACCATCAAATACAAAGGCAATAAATTGGAATTTCAATACAAGGATGCTTTTGTGCTTTGTAATCAACCAGCCTGGATGGTGCTGCACAATACAATCCACTTTTTTGGAGGAGACGTAGACGGCAATAAAATCAAACCTTTTCTGAATAAAAAGTTTATTGCCATCCCCCGAAAGCTGGAAGCCACCTATTATCAGAAGTTTGTGGCACCACTGATTGCTTCGTATGATGTGTATGCAGTGGGTCTCGAGATCCAAACTCACCACCACGAACCCCGTCCGGTATTGCACTTTGCCGAATATTGTATGGATAATCTAAGCCTTTTTCCAGATCAACACGAAGAGCAAGGAGATTCTAAAATTAAATTTGAGTTATATTTTAGTTATGGACCTTTCAAACTACGCAGCCACGATCTGGGGGATAATTATAATGATAAGAAACAAATTCAAGTGGAAGTGGAGGAAAAACAGGAAGAATACACCTTCCACCGCATCCAGAAAAATATGGTTTTTGAGCATGAAACCCTTGCCCTACTCAAAGAAATAGGGCTGGATATTCAAAAAGGAGTGGCTTTACTTTCCAAAGGGCAGGCTTTTGAGTGGATCAACACCCACGCCAAACTGCTGAAAGAGAAAAACTTCCTGATTGAGCAAAAAACCAAAAGCAATAAAAAATACTTCCTCGGTAAAGCCGAAATCAACCTGCAAATCCAGGAGAACAAGGATTGGTTTGATATCTATGCCAAAATTCACTTCGGGGAATACGAGATTTCCTTCTTCCAGCTTCGTAAGCTGATCTTACAGAAAAAAACCGAATTCAAACTTCCCAACGGTGAGATTGCCGTCATACCGGATACCTGGATTGAGCAGTATACGGAGCTTTTTGCCTTTTCAGAAAACAAAGACGGCGAGATGCCCAAACTTAACAAGCACCACCTCAGCTTGGTAGAAGAACTCAAAAATGGCAATTATGCCCAGGTGACGATGAGCCGAAAGCTCCAAAAATTCAAGGATTTTGAGAAAATTGAGGATTATCCTCTGGCGCAAAACTTCAACGGGCAATTACGCAGCTATCAGAAAGCTGGTTATAATTGGCTGCACTTTCTCAATAAATACCGCTTTGGAGGTTGCCTGGCCGATGATATGGGCTTGGGAAAAACGGTACAAACCCTTGCCTTTCTGCAATCTCAAAAAGAAAGCATGGTTTCTTACCCTTCTTTGCTCGTAATCCCCACTTCACTCATTTACAACTGGGAGTTAGAAGCCAAAAAATTTACACCCGATCTCAAGGTTTTTATCTATACAGGCACCAATCGCAATAAGGAAGTTGCCTATTTCAAGGATTATGACCTAATCATTACTTCGTATGGCATCATTCGGATTGATATTGATATTTTGAAGGGTTATTATTTCAACTATGTCATTCTGGATGAATCACAGGCAATCAAAAATCCTAATTCCAATATTTCGCAGGCCGTACACCAGCTCAAAAGCATCAATCGCCTGATACTCACTGGTACACCCCTCGAGAATACCACCCTCGACCTCTGGTCGCAGATTTCCTTTATCAATCCAGGGCTGCTGGGTACTTCCAATTTTTTTAAAAATGAATTCCTCAACCCAATTGAGAAAAAAAACGACCTGGTCAAACTGCAAAAACTCTCTAAAATCATCAAACCCTTTATCTTGCGTAGGCTTAAATCACAGGTAGCCGTAGACCTACCCGATAAAATCGAGAACATCCAGTACTGCCTCATGACCGAGCAGCAAGAAAGAGAATACGAGCGGGTCAAATCACAATATCGCAATGAAATCATCAAACATATAGACAAAGAAGGCGTGGCTCGTTCCCAATTTCTGCTCCTACAAGGGCTTACCAAGCTCCGCCAAATTGCCAATCACCCTCAGATGATTGACAGCAGCTACAAAGGCGACTCTGGCAAGCTCGAGGACATCCAATACAAGCTGGAAAGTATCATCAGTGAAGGACATAAAGTGTTGATATTCAGTCAATTTGTGAAGCATCTGGAAATACTCAAAAAATATGTCAAAGAGCGAAGCTGGAACTTTGCCTACCTCGATGGCTCTACCAAAGACCGTAAAGCCCAAGTAGACCTCTTTCAGTACGAAGACTCCGTCAAAATATTCTTGATTTCACTCAAAGCTGGTGGCGTGGGGCTCAACCTAACCGCAGCCGAGTATGTATTCCTGATTGACCCCTGGTGGAATCCTGCCATCGAGGCACAGGCCATAGACCGGGCGCACCGCATCGGTCAAAAAAACACGGTATTTACCTATAAATTCATTACCAAGAATACGGTAGAGGAAAAAATCCTCGCCCTTCAGAAAGACAAACGTCGCCTGGCAGAAGACCTGATCCATACCGAAGAAAGTTTTGTCAAAAGCCTGACCAAGGAGGATGTATTGAGTTTGCTGGAGTAAAAACCTGTAAAGACTAGGGGATTTTATTCATATTAAGGGTGTGTGTAACACTTGTGTCTATCGCAACTGAGAGACTGGTCTGAGGGGGGGGCTGGGATTTACTTATTGAGTTAGGAAACTCTTTTTAATAGTAAGTACGAGGTGGAAAGTCGCACCAGGGGGGGGCTGGGTTTTTCGGTTTAGCAACTATATTTGTCATTTAGCCCTATTCCTTTGAAAATCTGCTCTTTATGTTTTTGTATTCGTCCAACTCTTGTTTGTGTCTGTTTAGGTTGCGAAAAATGAATGATATATCCCCTTTGCCTTCCGAGTGTTAAACTGTTAAACGCTTTTTCAAACGCAGGGTCTTCTTCAAATGCTTTTAACAATTCATCAGGTAGGGGTTCTGGGTTTTTCTTAAACTCAACTTTTGCACCACTTTCTTCAATGGTAATTGCTTCCAAGATATATTCTCTCAAAGTGTCTTTGAGTTTGATAATATCATCAGTGTTAGTAAACCGAATAATTCTGTCGGATTGTAAGTTACCTTGTTGTTGAAGAATTTTATGTTTATCTGTCAAAAGTACGCCTTTATAAAAGCCAATGTTCGCAGATTCTTTAAGTGCGTTTACCGTTACAATATTTTTACCATTTTGGGTGTAAACTGGAACGCCCCATTTCATTTCTTCTGTCAAACCTGTTTCCAAAACGATTTGTCTAAGAACTTCCAATTCAGTACGCCAAGTATTGACTTTGCATTCTGGTGTCCCACCATATTTGCAACGCATACAGCCGTTAATTAGATATTGGTCAATGTTTGTAGTCATTACTTTTTTGTTGAATTGGTTTATATTTTAGTGTCTGTTTTTAGCCTTGCCACCAACGTTCCCACGCTTGGCGTTCGTGCGGGATTTCGGAGCACAAAACTGTCAAGCTACCACTATAGCCCAATTGGAAAACTGAACTTGAATGTAAGTACGTCACCCCGCATGACGCCAAACGTGTGTTAGCGGTTCGGGCTTCTTTTTGTCGTTTTGTCTTAACTCCAAATTTCATTTTTCTCGGTCAATATGATTGGTTTATTGTCTGTCACAACAATTGTATGTTCGTGTTGAGCCATAAAACCGCCTTTGTTTCCAACCATTGTCCATCCGTCATTCAATGTCACCGAATAAGTTGAATGTGTAGAGATAAATGTCTCTATTGCCACAACAGAATTTTTCTTAAAACGTGTCAGATTAAATCTGTCTTTGAAATTTGCAATTTCTGATGGCTCTTCGTGTAAGCTTCTGCCAATTCCGTGTCCTGTAAGATTTTTAATTACTTTGTAACCGTGTCTTTTTGCTTCCGTTTCTATAAGGTGTCCGATTTCTGAAACTTTCACACCGCCTTTTATATTTAAAACTGCTTTTTTTAAAATTTCTTTTGAAGCGTCTACAAGTTTTTGATGTCCGAATATGTCGTCTCCAAGCACAAATGATGAACCATTGTCCGACCAAAAACCGTCAAGCTCTGCTGAAACGTCAATATTTATAAGTTGTCCTTCTTTTAATATTTTGTTAGTCGAAGGTATTCCGTGGCAAAATTCATTGTCAACACTTATACAAGTCCAACCGGGAAACTTGTATGTTTTGTAAGGTGCTGAATTTGCTCCAAAATCTTTTAATATTTTTGCTCCGTAGTCGTCAAGTTGTTTGGTTGAAATACCTGATCTTGCGTAGTTTTTCATTTCTTTTAAAGTATAAGCAACAACGTCACTTACCTTTTTCATTCCAATTAATTCTGATTCTCTTGTTATTGACATAATGTTTTTGTTTTAGTCGTCTTTTTAGCCTGACCACTAACATCCCCATAAATACAACCCTCACGATTATTCTTTAAAACTTGCGTTTATTTCTGCTTGATCTGAGCTTATCTAATGAAAGTTTAGCTTTTTTGGTTTAATTCCTTTAAAATAAACGGTTTACTTGCGAATAAGCAAGTGATTGGTGTATTTTAGTTGGTCATTGAGACAATCCCTTGAGTCGTTGAAAGATTCCCTTGAGTCGTTGAGAGGCATATCAGACGGAAAAAAAACATATATTTTATCCCTCATTTATGGCACACAGACTAGGGAATTGGTGTTTTTATACAAATTTATAAATTTTTCGCTGATTTGTGGTGGAAGATTTTCTAAATCTCAAAGATTTGGAAAATCTAAACAGGCTACTCCTTATGGGTAATGTTAAAAATTAACTGATTTAATTATATTTGCATTCCGAAAACTATACTAAAAATGATAACAACTATTCATACTTGTTCAAAATGTGGGAGTACCAATCTTGTACTCAATGGCAAAAATAAAAGTGGCACCCC
>JANRIC010000191.1:0-21083 GCA_033765345.1 Microscillaceae bacterium | reverse complement strand
AAAGTTGCAAGCCACGCAAGAAATAGCCAAAAACCAATTATTCAAATATATGGAAGGCAAAGAGCAGTTGAAAAATCAAGCGAATGTCCACGCCTACACCATCGTAGTGGTAAAAAGTAAAATTTATCTGGAGAAAGTGGGCTGATCTAAGTTTTACCAGAAAAACTAATCTTAAGCTGTTCAGGATACTCTACTAGGATCACTCTAAACCTATATTTGTTTTATGCTATGCATTCTTCAGCAAAAACTTGATCAGTTCTGCTACCAAAATCGCCAAGGTGGAAGACATCAATGTGCCAATCAGCACATATTCTGCAAAATGTCTTTTGTCTAGTTCTCTGAATCGAGTAAAACTTTTGGCGGCAATCACAAAACCAATGGCAGCAAAGTCATTGTACAAAACGAAGAAATAAATCAATGTACGTTCCAGGATTCCGATGGCTCTGCCAGCATTGTATTCTTTTTCATCCAGGGGTGCACGGGTGGGTTCGGCAGATACTTCTGAGTCGGGGGCGAGACGCAGAAGAGATTCTTCCTGGCGGGGAAGCAGATCAAAAGTTTGGAAATAAAGTCTGATGATAAGGTTTACTTCATTGATGATCAGCAAGAAACCCATCATTCGGATTTGTAGTTCCGTCCAATTTAAATCTTGAAGCCATCGAAAGATGATAAAATACTCTCCCCAGGCTTTTGCTATTGGTTTTAGATAAGGGCTAAATTTGATTCCCATTCCGGCAGAGAAGAAAAATGAAAAAATTACCAGATACACTATTAAAAAACTGATTCTAATCTGTACCAAATCAAGCGGGTTTTTTGCTCTACTGTCTTCTGTATAAAAATGTGCTGCGTTCATCAAGCCCAACAAGACCATTAAAGCGAGGCTTGTCCAAGTAATTTGAAAAACCAACAAACCCAAAAACTGAAAAACAATCAGGTAAGGTAGCTCTCTCATTTTCAGAGCTTCATCCCGAAGTACAAACCCTAGCCTAGAGATAAGAACGATATTTAAAGCATAACAAAATTCTGTGTGAATCATGTTTTTTAGTAGTTTTTGTTAGTTTTCATATACTTACACAGTACAAATATAACCATAATGTCTAAAAAAAATGTCTGTCTTTTTCTGTTTACAGAAAATCAGGGATTGCCAAGAAGATTTATCTAGGATTCTTCCATATTTTCATTGATCACCTGAGCAACCGAACGAAATATCCCCTGCACTACTTCCAAATCGCCGTGAGCGATGGATTTATACACAGCTTGTTCGCTGATTTTGAGCTTTTCAGCATTGAGTTTTTCAACTATTTCTTTGACTAGCAGGTTTTGATTGTACATCTCGAAAATATGAAGCCGGGTATCGTTCCATTTGTCCAGGTGGCGGGAAAGTAATTTGAGGCTTTGATTGGCCAGGTCTATGGCGTGTTGTTCTATGCCTTTGATGGTGAATAAAAAAGAGCCTGATTTCAGCTCCTCGATGCCCGCTCTGGCAGCGTGAAAAGCCGGTCCGTCCATCCCAATGGATTGTTTGGGGTTGATTGGGGTATCCAATGTGCCTACTCCCAGTGCAAAACGAACTTTTACCGGGCTCAGAGCCGAAAGAATCCGCACCATATCATAAAATAATAATCCAGATTGACCAAAAACAGCCTGAAATTCATCTCCCAGTGTAATCGTATAGGGTGAAAGCAGGCTTTTATTATCCAGGTTTAATTGATGCAGGACATTCTCTAACTTTCTTTGTATCAGAGCCCTATCCTGTATTTCTTTGGAGGATACAATATCTCCGATTAAGGCAATTATTTTCATGAATAGATATTTTTAAACCATTTTAGTTTATTAAGCTATTTTTAAACCATTTTGGTTGTCAAAGTTACGAGAAAAATTTTGGGATTTAAAAGGTAAGAGGGCATTTTTATGAAATTAATCAAATTCTTACCAAATATACTTAAACGAAATTGGCTAATTTTGTACTTAGTATAAATCATCCTAAGACATTCATGAAAACAGAGAATATTGCCCTCACCAAAGCCCAGGAATCTCGCAACGCTATTGAGCGCCTGTATATTGAGATGCGCCATTTATTCAATCGAGGTGTATATAAACCTTCCGGCATCACAGGCAACGAAGTGCGTGCCTCTCTGCGTACCCTTAGCCCGGAAATATACGGCTCCATGAATGATCCCCGCAAAGTAGAGCTAAATGGCATCGTATATGTTATGGACCGCCTCCCTAAAGGCATTGAAGAATGCTCTTTTATCAAATTTACTTCTGAAGAGGGCTTCGAGGAGTCTAACTTCGAGCCGATAATCCCCCTCAAACGCCGCCGCAACTGCTACCGAATAGATAAGAAACAGGTCAATATTGAAGTCACCCGAGGACGAAGCGAAATTTATGATGCCTTGACACACCTCACCTTTTTGTTTAACGAAGCCGAAAAAATCCGAAAAAATGCTTACGATGAAGATGGGAAAGCCAGCCGAGAATGGAATGAGCTTGAAAAAATTGTCATTGAAGGAAATCACCCTACCGAACAAACCATCGATAAAGCTTTTACATATCTCAGCACTATTTTGGGGCGTACTTTTGAAGAAACCAAACAAGCATACCATCGCCTGGCCGAAAATCCGGGGCATAATAACGGTTTATTCAACATTGTATACTGGCTTGGTAAACTTGCAAGCACCGAAAATTCTGAAAGAGATATCCACGACCGTGAAATAAGCTTCACTCCTACCCTTCGTGAGCGAATCGGCAGACACATCCACGGCGAGCGTTGGGCTGCCAATATCAAAAAAACATTGTTGGAAGCCGGATTGATTGATCGCCCGATACATATTATCAGTGCCAATCTACATAGCGTCATCAATTGCCTGTATGCCTATCCTGCCCTTAAAGAATCTTTTGAAGAATCTAAAAATATCGAGCAACTGGCTACTGAACTCAGCAAAGAAGAAAACGATCACTTGCGCGATATTGTAGATAAATACGCCCGTTCGCACGGAATGATCTTCCTGCCAGATAGCTCAGGGACCAATCTTTCGGTACAAATCATAGACACTTCTAAGCTCATTGTCAGTAAGTTACCCCCAGAGATTCACTGCGACAAAGAATTTATCCGAGAGAAACGACCGATTATCGTAGTGATGGATTATGCCTTTGGAGAACAAGCTTACGAAACTATGGACGAACTCCTGAAGCCCCTCACAACCGATGAAGAGCCTGGCAGCAGTATACTTATGCCCATAGAATCCATCTCTATCATGGGCAAGGCAGGTATTTTAGAAGGAGGCAAAGGCGATATTATGATTCCGACAGCACACGTATTTGAAGGTACAGCAGATAATTACCCTTTTCAAAATGAATTTAGCAAAGAAGATTTTGCTGAAATGGAGTGTTGTGTTTGTGTCGGCCCGATGATCACAGTGTTGGGTACTTCTTTACAAAATCGAGACGTGCTTTCATATTTCAAGAACTCCTCTTGGCAAGCCATTGGTCTGGAGATGGAAGGTGCTCATTATCAGAAAGCTATACAAGCAGAGACGATGATTCGCAAAAACATCTCTCAGGATATTGTACTGAGGTATGCCTACTACGCATCCGATAATCCTTTAGAAACAGGCAGTACATTGGCTTCTGGAAGTTTGGGGCTGATTGGTATTAAACCTACGTATCTGATCACGCGCCAAATCCTGAATAAAATCCTAAAACCTAAAAACAGTCAAATTTCAGAAGGTAAAAATAAAAAAAAGCCGGAATCTGTTCATCACAATGAAAAATCAGTACTTTAGATTTGGCAAAGCTGTTTTTTTTCAAAAGTTTTGCCCTTTCGTTGTAGGTTCATCGGTAAACGCATAGACCATTCATTCACTCATATACTATTCACGCTTTATAATTATGGATTTAAAAGAAAAGATCAGAGGTGTAAAAGATTTTCCCATTCCTGGAATCATGTTTCGTGATATCACTACTTTGCTCAAAGATCGACAAGCTTTGCAAAAAGCAGGAACAATCCTGGTAGATTTTGCCAAGGATTTAAAAGTAGATGTTGTGGCAGGAATAGAGTCCAGGGGATTTATCTTTGGTATGTATCTGGCCGAGAAACTAGGAGCAGGATTTGTACCTGTACGCAAGCCCGGCAAATTACCGGCAGCTACTTACAGCCATTCCTATCAGTTGGAATATGGGAATGACACCCTTGAAATCCACCAAGACGCACTATTTCCTGGCGCCAAAGTGTTGATTCACGATGATTTACTTGCTACCGGAGGTACTGCCGAAGCCACGGCAAGACTCATCGAAAAGGCAGGCGGAGAAGTAGTACAAGTATCTTTTCTGATTGAACTTACTTTTCTCAATGGACGCACCAAACTACAAGATTATGATGTACGCTCGATTGTAGAATACCACGATGAAAATTAAGAAGAATGAAAGAATTAGGCATAAAAAAATAAGGGTTCTTTATGAAATTACTTGAAACTTATTTATTTACACATGAAGACGGGCAACGACAAGGTCGCTCAAAGCGACCTTGTCGTTTGAATAGATTTATCTTCAAGTAAAATCATAAAGAACCAAAATAAGGCAGCCTTATTCTTTCATTCCTTTACAGAATAAATTTATTGTGAGATAGCTCAAGTCATTTATCTTAATTGGGTCTATTCTCCTGACAAATGCACTTCGGGCACAGGTAGACTCGACCATAGACCGCATCCTGATGCGTCTGGAGTAACAGATTATCTTTTTCATAATTTTTAGTAATTCAATATTGAATTGATTCTCCGTCGTTTGGAATAAAAATTTTGTCTTCTAAGTTGTGCTTCGATACTTCACTTCTTAGTTGCATTCTTGTCGTTGGGCAATGATTTAACGCTTCTAAATGATTGGCAAAAACTTGAGCGGGTGCAGCGATTATGAAGCGGATTATATCATCCATATTCATTAAAAGAGGTTGACCAAAGTCTAATTGTGCCGTACCACAGGCTAAGACCGAGATATTAGGTTTAAATTCATTTAGTACTTTATCAACATATTGGGTATAAATAGTATCCGCACTGATGTAAACAGATTTTTCGTTGGGCAGATCAAGGTAAAATCCCATAACATTTCCCATAAGTCTTGCAATAAACCCGTAGCCGTGGATGGCAGGAATCCCAACTATTTTACCGCCTAAAAACGGCTCTTCTTTCCAGTATTCCAAAGATTTATATATGTTAAGCCCTCTTTTTTGCAGTTTTTTCTTATCTTTTATACTACAAACAATAGGGATGTTTTTTTCTTTCAGGAATTGCTCTGCGTCTTTATCCAGGTGGTCAGGGTGCAAATGAGTTACTAGACAATGCGTTATTTTTTCTAAAATATGATTGCTATTGGCGGGTAAATCAACCAATGGATTTTTTTTGGGCTTAAATCTGAAAAGCGTAAAAGGGGAAATAGAGCTTTTTTTACAAAGCATAGGATCCACTAAGATAAATTTATCGCTAGTTTCAATGACTAGTGTTGCATTTCTTAAATGATGTATTTGCATAATTCAAAAATTTTTAACTTGATCACGTAAAGGTTAGAAACCTTTGTTAGAAAGTCATTGATTTGAATCAAGAAATGAATTTAGTCCTGTATTCGTTTTCTTATTCTGCTTAAAGTTTCGGGGCTTATGCCTAAATAAGAAGCGATATGATATTGAGGAATATTTTGTAACCAAAGTGGTTTTTCGTGTAGAAGTTCTAAATAATCATCTTCGGCAGTATTTACAAATTGTTTGAACTCTTCTTTTTCTTTTTTCTCAATAATTCGACGAAAAATTTCATCTATGAATAATTTTCCGCAAGGATATTCACTCGAGAAATCAAGAAACTTTTGTTTGGATAACACCCTGATTTTTACGTCTGTTATGCAAGCTTGATTTTTTTTAGTGGGTTTGTTCGACAAGAATGAATAAAAATCTGTAATGAATCCGGGCTCTAAATAAAATCCAATATTTTTTTCCTTACCCTCATGAGCATAAAACTCCCTTATAATTCCTTCATCCAAGAAACGTAATGCTTTTTCTGAGCCTTCACTTTTAAGCAATACTGTATTTTTTTCAAATTTTTTACACTCAAACGATTGAATAAAGAGTTCGAGCCCATCTTTATTAAATGGAAATTCACTGCTAAAAAATTGAAATAAATTGTCTTGTTCCATTTTCGCAAAGTACCTCTTATCTTCAAAAATTAGCATCTATCTTTATACCGTTTAGATAACTTGTGCGATCTATTTAAGTATTTTGTAAAGATAAAATCTATTTTTGGATTAATGTTGCTCATCTACCCTAGAGTTTTTACAATGTGGCAAAGTTATCGACTTTGTGGATTTTTTTTGTATCAAAGTTGGTTTTCTGAGAAAAAACCGACTCCCTAAGATATTCAAATTAAATCTCTTCTTTTGTAAAACGAAATACTTAATATCCATTGATTATCCATCAAAAAATGCAGGTAAAACTAGTTCTTTTTCTTGGGTTTATTCTCCTGACAAATGCACTTCGGGCACAGGTAGACTCGACCGTAGACCGTATCCTGGTGCGTCTGGAGCAACAGATTATCTTACAATCTGACCTTGAAAATTTGTTTCGAGGATTGGTACAAGAAGGCAGAATTCAGCCTGAAGATGATTCTCCAGAGATTCGTTGCGAGTTGTTGGAGTTTCTGGTTACCAATACACTGATGCTTGCCGTAGCTGACCGCGATAGCGTAAAAGTGGCTCCCGAAGCCGTAGAATATGAAATAGACCGGCGCATAGACCTCCAAACAGAAGGCTGGACGGATCAGGATTTCAAAAGAGCTTTTGGTAAGACTAGGGATGATCTCAAAAAAGAAATGTACCCTGTGATGGAAGAACAACTGCTGGTACAGAAAATGGAAAACCAATTGATTGGTTCTATTCAAGTGACCCCTCAAGAAGTCAAGGATCATTTCAAAAATAATCCCAACTCAGAAATGCCCGAAATAGAAGCCGAAGTGGAGGTAGGTCAAATCGTAATACTACCAAGCCGTAGCAGCGTTCTCAAGTATCGTTATGGGGCTGAGCCTTCTGCGAGTCAGGCAGCGGATTTTCTGGACAGCCTGCGCCACGAAATACAAGCCGGAAACATCCCCTTTGAGGAAGCCGCCCGTGAGTTTTCTGATCACTTGTATACGGCCGACCACGGCGGGTATATTCTTAGCCCTTCTGGAGGGGGACAAAAGGTATTTGTCAGTGAACTGGACTCTTACATATATTTTGTGGCAGATACGATGCAAATCGGCACTATTTCAAAACCTATGCCCTATCGGGGCGATCAGGGCGAAGAAGGAAGCCGGATCATTTATTTAAAATCCAAATCGCCACTACATCAAGCTACTTTTGAGCAGGATTTTGATAAGCTCAAAATTATCGCCTTGCAAGCCAAACGGGAGCAGTTTATCAAAAATTGGTTCAAAAAGAATATCGCTTCCTTTGCCCTTGAAATGGATGAAACATACAAAGATTGTATTTTCTTTAAAGCAAAATAAAATAATCGTTTGAACTAAAATCAAATTTGATTATTTTTAGCTTAATTAATACAAATCGTTTTTATGGAAAATTTATATCAGGATAATTATCTTGAGATCACCTATGAACAAGAGAAAAAGCAGATTGTGTCTAAATGGTTTCTTCCTTTTAGCGCAAAAGATGAGGATTTCAAGCAAAGGATGCTAATTTTTGCAGATTGGGTTGAGAAAAAAAACCCGGAGTGTGTATACACAGATGTTTCTGCCACGCACTATATACTTGTTCCAGAGATTCAGGATTGGGTAAATGGATTTCTCCCAAAAATTTATAAACAGGTAGGGCTAAAAAAACTGGCCGTTTTGGCAAATAAAGACTTTCTTACCCAAATGGCTTTAGAGCAATCTATCAAAGATGATGAAGAAGCCGCATACATTACCCGATATTTTGACAATGAATCAGATGTAAATACCTGGCTAGGGGAAGCTTAAAAAAAATATCGAGTCAGACTTCAAGCCTGACTCGATAGGGGGAATCATTTATACAATCTGCCAGACGAGCATTTATTTGATTTCAAATACACGATCTTCAACTGGCACATTAAACTCGACAGACTCTGTTTTCATGGTCAAGTCCATACCTTGAGCACTAAACTTCAGCACGGTAGGTACTTTGATTCCGGAGAAATCTTGATACTCTTCTATGAGAAACTCTTGCCCTTCGGGGCTTTTAAATTTAACCACCAGTCCACTCTGGGTATCATACCATTTTTCGTTGGTTTCTCCATTTTTGCCTGTAAATTTCACTTTAAAGGCGTCTTTTCCATTAATTTTCTCGATACCTTCCAGCTGCGCGCTTATCCCTTTTGAGGCGTAATCAAGCTCGTAGAAAATAGCAGCTTGGTCTTTCATCCCTTGGGCTTTTTCCCCCTCAAGTATCTGATTTCCTTGCATACCACTCATAGAGCCTTTTTCACCGTCAAAAACTATTTTCATCATTTCATTTCCTGCCATTTTTTGTACCATAAAGCTTTTAGCGGGTTGCTTTTTGTAAGACAACATCTCAATTTTAGTACCCATTACTTCTATGGCGGCCTGGGTTTTTATGGTGTTGATGGCTTTTAGCTTTTCCGCTCCTCCGATCGCATTGAGATAATTATTAATCACCTGGCCAACCTCTACTTTTTTGAGTGCCTCATTATTTCCGTTAGTTCCTGATGCTTGGTCATTGGGTTTGACTTCTTCGGCAGGTTTTTCTTCGGGATTCATCACGATGGAGATCATATTTTGAGAGTTGCAATATTTCTTGGCGACATTTTGCAGGTCTTTGACTGTCAAAGCATCTATTTTTGCTTGGATGTTTGTTTCGCTTAGTCCTTCCATTTTTTGCCCTTCATAATAGACTTCTTGCAAAGCACTGAGCCACCAACGATTTTCTTTGAGATTTTTTTCCAGGTCTCTTTTACGAGCTTCTTTGACCTTATTCAGGTCTTCGATGGTGGGTCCGCTATCCTGCACTTTTTTAATCTCGCCTAGTGCAGCATTGATCAAATCAGTCGCACTTTCAGGTGCACAGGTAAAAGAGATAGACACAGAATAACTATTGTAAGGATATTTGGAAGTATTGGCACGGGCACTGGTTCCGTAAACGCCTCCTTTTTCTTCGCGAAGCACTTCGATAAGCTTGATCGTCAGGGCTTCTGCCAATGCTTTGATGGCGTATTTTTCTTTTTCATCTTTGACTTCTCCCGTAAAAATGATGGCTACTTGGCTCTTGGGATCAGTACCTCGATTCAGGGTTTCTTGAATTACTCCTTTGGGAGGGCGGACACCCAGGTCTTTGAAGGTTTCTTTACGGTTTTTAGCGGGGATACTCCCCAGATAGGTTTCTAGTTGAGGAATGATTTGCTCTACTTTGAAATTGCCCACAAAGAAAAATACAAAGTCGCTGGGGTCGGCAAAACGATCTTGATAAATGGACAGTGATTTATCCAGATTGATTTTGTCAAAATCTTCGGGTTTGGGAATACCACCGCCTCGGGGATGGTTTTGGGTAAGAATTTTGATTTGACGGTCTATAAAATAAAACTGTGGCGAGGAAGCTATATTTTTAAGGAAACCCTTTTGCTTGGTGATATAAGATTGAAAAGCCTCTTCATCTTTGCGTGGAGCTGTAAAATAAAGATGTACGAGTTGGAAAAGTGTCTCCAAATCTTTGGGAGCAGCATTTCCACGAAAACCTTCTGTAATTTCACTAATATACGGGCTTACGCTTACAGTTTGTCCGCTCAGGAGTTTTTGTAAGTCTGTTGCAGAAAAATTTTTGATACCACTATTATTGATGATGGTGCTGGCATTGGTAGCCGAATAATAATCTGCATCACCCACCAAGGAAGTACCTCCAAAGCTGTATGCACTCATCAAGATTTCGTCATCTTTATAATCGGTAGGTTTAAGGATGACCTTGATGCCATTTGAGAGCGTAATTTCGGTAGCATTTATCGAGGGAAGTTCTTTTTGTAATTTAACTTTGCCCGGAGTCGGTTTTTGGCTGATCAAAGGCTCAGTCACTACTTTATCCGCATAAGGTTCTACTGAAGCTTGGTCTACTTCATCGAGTACAGCTCGAATCTCAGATTCATTCGGCACCTTGAGGTTTTCTTTTTCGGGAGCCATTACAATGACTACTCTGTTTTTGGGGCTGATCCATTTTTTAGGCAGTTCGTTGATTTCTTCCAGCTTGATTCCGGGCAGGATTTTTTGAAGCATTTCATATTCCCATTCAATACCAGGGGCGGCTTCTCCTTCTAGGAAATAATCCAAGTATTCGCCCACAAGCCTATCAGACTGTGTTTTGTTACGTTCTTTGTATTGTTGCTCATAGCCATTGAGCAATTCTTTTTTGTAGCGATCCAGTTCGGATTGATTAAATCCGTGAGTAAGTACTCTTTTGTTTTCGGTGAGTACACTTCTAAGTCCTTTGATAATGCCATCGTCACTGACTTGAGCTTGGCTGGAATAAGAGTCTTTTCCTCGTATAAAACCTCCATAAGAGCTAAAAGCAAAAATAAAGGGCGGTTCGGATTTTTGGGATAATTCATCCAAGCGTTGGTTTAGCATACCATTATACAATTGAAAAGTAATTTGCTTACGCCAGTCTGCCAGGGTTTTTACCTGTAATTTATCTTGTTTGTAATAGACCAGAATTTGAGTGAATGGTTGTTCTTTATCTTGGGTGACTTTTACAAGAGTTTCGGTGTGGTCAGGCACTGTATAAGATTCTCTGGATCGGGGATTACTGACTGGGGTAATTTTACCAAAATGTGTTTCAATTTTTTTGACCATAGCATCTACGTCAATATCTCCTACTACGATGACAGCCATCAAATCGGGGCGATACCAATCTTTATAAAAACGTTTGATGGTTTCGTATTTGAAGCTCTCGAGAATTTCTTTTTTACCGATCGGTAGGCGATTGGCATACCGTGAATCCTTGAAGAGTACCGGAAACCACTGATCGCGCATACGCTGGGAAGCACCACGGCCGATCCTCCATTCTTCAATCACTACGCCGCGTTCTTTGTCAATTTCCTGGGGGTCAAAAGTAGCCTGATGTGCCCAATCTTCAAGGATTTGGAAGCCCTTTTCAAGAATCACTTCATCATCACTGGGGATAGGAAGCATGTACACCGTTTCATCAAAGCTGGTATAGGCATTGAGGTCAGCTCCAAACTTTACCCCAACAGATTGCAGGTAATCCACAATGTCATTTTTTTTAAAATTTTTGGTACCATTAAAAAGCATGTGCTCTGTAAAGTGCGCCAAGCCCAGTTGGTCTTCATCCTCTTGCATAGATCCGGCATTCACAGCGAGGCGGAGTTCTACCCTTTTTTCGGGTTTTTCATTTTTAAGTACAAAATAGCTCAGTCCGTTGGCAAGTTTACCAGCACGTACCTGAGGGTGAAGCGGGATATTTTGATCAAGGTTTTGTGCATAAAGGAAATTTACCCAAAAAAGTAAAATTACCAACATGCTTAGTTTTTTTAGATTTACGAAGATGTTCATATTAATTTTAGATTGAATTGAATAATAAGATAAGATTTGAAGGAAAAAGATTTTTTAATCAACTTGCTATTAAAGTTTTGATGCTGTAAGATAAGTAAGTATCAGGTAATTTTTATTACACAAATAGGATATATTTTTATGATTTTTTGTACTTTGCCTTCCCATACAATCTTTGAGTTAAACTGTTTTTTTTGGAATGAATAAAAACTTGAAAATATGAACTCTCACAAAGACCTTTTAAATACGTTTTATGCTGCTTTTCAGAAAAAAGACTTCCAAACTATGAAAAACTGCTATCATCCTCGGGCAAGTTTTAGTGATGAAGTCTTCCAAAATCTGAACGCTACCGAAGTAGGGATGATGTGGGAAATGCTCATCAAAAGCGGTAAGGATTTAAAAATTGAATTTGGAAATATTCAAGCAGACGATCAAAAGGGGCGTGCAAACTGGCAGGCGAGTTATACTTTTTCAAGGACACAAAAAAAGGTACTCAATAAAATTCAGGCAGAATTTAGCTTTTTAGACGGGAAGATTCTGACTCATTGGGATCATTTTAGCTTTTATGCTTGGTCTCGCCAGGCTTTTGGATTTACAGGATTCATGCTCGGATGGACAGGCTTTTTTAGAAATAAAGTCCGTAAGAATGCTTTGGAGAGGCTAAAACAATTTTCATCTAAACAAGCCTCTCACTAAATTCCTGTAAATCAAGTCATTCACAATCTCTCACACACTTTCCTTTTTTATCTATATAAATATCCTTGCCGTTGAGTGTGACTAAAGCTATCCCTCCATTAAATACTCCGGGGCGTTCATAGCGAAAAGGAATGATTACCTGATTGCGGGTATTGATATAGCCCCATTGTGTTCCGAGCTTGACTGCGGCAAGACCTTCCTGAAAGTTCACAAAATCATCATATTTTAGTGGAATTTGGGTATTTCCATAGGTATCCAAGTATCCATATTTGCCATCCAGGCTTACAATGCTGCCATTGGGGTATTCCTCTACGTAATCAAATTTGCGGGAAGCGGTATATTTGATATTATTTTTCTTTTCTTTTTCCTTGGGTGCTTGGGTGCTTGTGGGAGAAGAAGTTTGATTTGTGTTGTTTTCTTCTGCCGATACTTTGGGTTTGTTTTTTTCTTTGACTTCCACTTCTACTTTCCAGGTTTCTTCTTCGCTGGGTTCGGGTTGGGTAGTACGGTTTTTATTTTCAGAGGGTTTGGTTGAGGGCAAATTTGTATCGTGGGTGCTTGAGGAGGGTGTAATCTGCGTATCTTCCTGAGTTTGCTCATTTTTAGAGCTTTCTTCGGGCACATTTTCGCTTATTTTTTCCTGAATCACGTGCTTGGTAGAAGCCCAATCCAACATCAGATATATGCCAAAAACGGCTAAAATAACCAAAACTGCCCATACAGCCCAACGATTTGAAGAGTGATCAATGGCTTCTTCAAAGGGTTCATTTTCTTTAGAATCTGAGCCGTTTTCAGTATAAGGAGGCAAGGTGCGGGTAAGCTGATTGGCAATATTCGATGCTTTTGGCTGGATAGAATTCAAATCATTTTGATAAGGGAGTGCTTCTTGGCTCGAGGCAAATTTAAATTCGTTTTCAGAGGGTTCGTCTTTTACTTCAGAAAATACACTTGGGAAGTTTGTTTTGGTATTGGGTTCGTTTTCTTCAAAAAAAATGGTATTTTCCAGTTTGGCTTCCGGTTTTAGGTGAAGCAGTTCGGAGCTAAGTTTTTCAGCAGTTTCCGAGGCTGGTTCGGGTTCTTCGGGGAAAAACGCCAAAATATCCTCGACCCTTTGAAAGCGATCATAGGGGTCTTTTTGCAAGCATTTTTGTACGATTTCGGCATAAGGGCTTTCTAGTTGGTTGGTATCCACCTTCCAGGCCGGGTTGAGGATATTGGCAATAATTTGTCCGTCGGTATCTCCTTTTCTACGGGAGCCAAAAGGCAGTTCACCGATCAATAACTGGTAGGCCAGTACTCCAAAAGACCAAATATCGGTGCTTAATCCCATTTTCACATCAGACTTACCCAACTGCTCAGGCGACATATATTCATAAGTACCTACGGTGGCAGAGATGGAGGTAAGTTCACTGCTGACCTGCTTGCTGATGCTAAAATCTGCAATTTTTGGAATAATTTTACCTTGATCGATTTGAAGCAGAATATTCTGAGGTTTGATGTCGCGGTGAATGATTTTGTGCTGATGCAGGTATTGAATTCCTTGAAGAATTCCTTTGAGGAGCATTCGAATACGGCGAGGGTTTTTTGCACCAGGCATTTTCATAAAAGCACCCAAATCTCCTCCATTGATATACTCCATCACGCCGATGTGCATTTCATCGTGTTCGCCGGCTACATTTTCATATTCTTTGACAAACGCATCATAATATTTGACTAGATTGGGGTGATCAAGCTCTCGGATGCGTAGAATCTCATTGTACAGGCTGTATCGCTCAGGTAATTTGCTTTTTTGTACAAATTTCAGGGCGACCACTTTTTGCTCTTGTAAATCAAAGGCTTTGTAAACCGTACCAAATCCACCTTTTCCCAATCGGTCTTCTTTGGGATTATATTCATAACGATCATTGAGTATCATAGAATCGTTCGGTTATATTCGTTTCTGAGCCTAAATATAATAAAATTTGATTGGATTGGGCAATTTTTTATGATGAAAAGAGCTTGGAATCATAGGTGTTGGGGGTTGGGTGTTGGGGGTTGGGGGTTGGATGTTGGGGGTTGGGTGTTGGGGGTTGGGTGTTGGGGGTTGGGTGTTGGGGGTTGGGTGTTGGGGGTTGGGTGTTGGGGGTTTTTTTGCACGAAATTAATGCTTAAATCAAAGCAAAAACTCAATTGATAATACCCAAAACTTAATTGATAATACCCAAAACTTAATTGATAATACCCAAAACTTAATTAATAATACCCAAAACTTAATTAATAATACCCAAAACTCAATTGATAATACCCAAAACTCAATTGATAATACCCAAAACTCAATTGATAATACCCAAAACTTAATTGATAATACCCAAAACTCAATTGATAATACCCAAAACTCAATTGATAATACCCAAAACTCAATTGATAATACCCAAAACTCAATTGATAATACCCAAAACTCAATCGCTTGACGACTATAGGGATCAGACAAAGGAAAAATATATTTGTTGAAAGAGATCGATTGCCGTCAAAGGGGCAGGTGCACTCCTATCAATAAAATATCATCGATTTGTGCTTCCTGTGTACCCATCCAGCGATGTAGATGTTCTTCTAAGATTTTTTGTTGTTCGGGCATAGGTTTTTGGTGTATTTCCCACAAAATCTCTTTCAGGCGTTTGATCATGAATTTGCGCTTATACGGTCCGCCGAACTGATCCTGAAAGCCATCTGAAAAAATATACAAGGTAGTTTCCTGAGAGATGTCTATGATATGTTTGGTATAAAAGCGTTCGGCACCCAAAAAAGCACCTCCTACAGGTAATTTATCGGCGCGGATATGGTGCAATTCATTATTTTGGAAATAGATAAGTGGATTTTTGGCTCCGGCGTATTCCAGGGTTTGGTCGTAGCGGTCGATGATACACAGTGCGACATCCAGCCCGTCTTTGTTTTGGGTTTCGCGCTGTCGGAGGGCGGTACGAATGCCTTTGTGGAGTTTGTTAAGGATTTGGTCGGCTTCTACGAAGTGATGCTGGATAATGATTCCATTGAGTAAATCATTGGCAATCATAGACATAAATGCTCCGGGAACGCCGTGTCCGGTACAATCTACGGCGGCCAGAATTACTTTTTCATTTTGAATCCCTTTAAATATATTTTCTCCTCGGATTGGATCTTTTTCAAAGACGGGTCTTTCTTCTATTTTTTCACACCAATAAAAATCACCGCTGACAATATCACGTGGTTTATAAATAATAAAATAATCGCCTAGGCAATCTTTGAGCATTTCTTCGGGGGTGAGGATGGCTTTTTGGATTTGTTGGGCATAGTTGATACTGGAAGTAATATTAGAGCTTTTTTTCTCAATGATTTGTTTTTGCTCGTGTAGGGCATTGACGGCGGAGCTGAGTTCTAGGTTGGCACGCTCAAGCTCGCGGGTTCTCTCGATGACTTTTTGCTCGAGTTGTGCATTGAGTTCTTCCAGTTCTCGATTTTTTTGAGCGATAAACAGGTCATTTCTGTAGCTTTTTACGGCTTCTTTGACTGTGAGCAGCATATCTTCGGGGTCCCAGGGTTTGGCAATAAAGCGATAGAGGTTGGCTTGATTAATGGCGTTGGTGATTCCCTCGATACTACTTTGACCGGTAAGCATAATTTTGCGGGATTGCGGAAAAACTTTATGGATTTGTGCCAGTACCTCATCACCTTTGATATCGGGCATGATATAATCACAGATGACTACCTCGAGATGAAGACCGTCTTCAAAGAGTTCTCGGGCGATATCCAGGGCTTCCTGTCCACTTTCGGCTACCTCAATAAAATGTTCTTGATCGAGAGCGTCTCTTAATTCGGTACGCAAGCTTCTAAGAATAATACTTTCATCATCAATGCAAAGGATAACAGACTTCTGCATAATCTTACAAATCATTTAACTAGTGATAGAAAGTCGGCAGATTGGCAGTATTTATTCTGCGTCTAGTCCTTTTCTGATCATACTTTCTAATTCTCGGGCTGTCCAGGGTTTACGAATACAGAACAAAAGTTCGGCTTGTTCGCGCATCTGATCAATAGCCTTTTCGTTCGCCTGCCCGGTAAGCAGGATTTTTTTAATTTCAGGATGTTTTTCATGAAGTCTGATCAAAAATTCATCCCCATACATTCCTGGCATGATATAATCTGAGATGACCAAAAGCACTTTGGTTTTATCCTGCACGAGTTCTTCAATCAATTCAAAGGCTTCTTGGGCATCTTCGGCAATTTCATAGGAGTAAGCATTTCCAAAGATACTTCTCAATTGTGTCTTTAGACTATCGAGAATAATTTTTTCATCATCCACACAAACAATGCTAAACTTGCTCATTGATTTTTAATAATTTTTCCTGATTTATTTTGCGGGGCAAATACACCCGAAAAGTACTTCCTACGTTTAGTTCGCTGTCGAGTTCTATTTTGCCTTTATGTTTTTCTATAATTCTTCTGACGATGTCCAGGCCAAGCCCACTTCCTTCGCCTGCGGGTTTGGTGGTGAAGAAGGGTCTAAAGATTTTATCCCGTATTTCAGGGGGTATTCCTTGTCCGGTATCTCGAATGCTGACTACCAGCTCGTCTTCGTTTTGAAAGAGAGATACATACAAAGTACCTTGATTATGCATAGCCTGTAAAGCATTGTGTATCAGGTTAGTCCAAACCTGATTCAGTTCATCAGGAAAGCAATAAATGGCATCGGTAAGTTGGTAATCCCGGATAAGTTCTACGCCTTGTTTGATTTGATTGTGGTATAAAGTGAGTACGGTCTCGAGTCCTTCACGGATATCTGAGGGTATCATTTCACCGGAGGAGTCGGTACGGGCAAAACTTTTAAGAGCAAATACAATTTTGGAAGCTCGTTCAATGGCCAATTCAATGGTAGAAGCACTTCTTTTTAATCCTGACAATTGATAGATCATTTGCAGAATTTGTGTACTATCCGGGTCACTCAATACCAAATCGTAATCGGTGTGATAGGCATAAATACCGATTTCTACCAACAGTTCGGCAAGTAAATCAGGATTTTCAAAATCTTGTTCACTGAGATTTCGCTGTAGTGTTCGGCGATAAGACCTTTCTTCACGGGCGGTAATGTTGATATCTTTGTGAAGAGATTTGTCTAAAAGTTGGAAGAAAACAGGTAGTAGTTCGTTTTTTAAGCTTCTAAAAAATTCGGGTAAATTGACTACGGTTTTATCCAAATTTCGGGAAATATTGCTCACCGATGAGCGAATAGCTCCTAGAGGGGTATTGATTTCGTGAGCAACTCCTGCGATGATTTGCCCGAGTGCAGCCATTTTTTCAGACTCTATCAATTGATTTTGAGTAGCCTGGAGCTGATTCAAGGTATCTTCAAGTTCATTTTTCTGGGACTCAAGTTGGGTATATACATGGGCATTCTCGAGTGCGATTGAAATATAAACCACCAAACTTTTGAGAATATTTAAGTCATACGTACTGTAGGCGTTTTTTTCAAAGCTCTGTACGGTAATTACCCCAAACAGATTATTTCTGACTTTGAGAGGGAGGTAGATGATAGATGAAGCAATTTTACCGACTTTGGGTTTGGGTATTTGGGAGATGTATTTGTAATATTCCGTATGATAATCCGCCAGGTATAAAATTCTTTCATGTTTGAAGCAATAAACGGCCAAACGGTCTGTATCGTCAAGATCATTGTAATACGTAGGAAGTTTTTGCCCTTCCTCGATCAAGCCTGGAAATTCGAGGCGATTATGCTCAGGGTCATAAATGCCAACTCCGAAGCAATGCACAGACATCACCGCCCGAAGGTTTTCGTACACTGTTTCTACAATTTTCTCGACGTCGAGATGTTTGGTAATTTCCTGTCCGATTTTATTGAGGGTACTGATTTCTTCATAGGCCAGCTCAATTTGTTGGTTTTGTGCACGAATGGCTTCATTGGCTTTTTGAATGATGCGTTCTTTTTTCTTGAGTTCGGTAATATCCCGCTGAATGGTAGCCACACAAATTGGTTTATTGGAAAACTGATCCCGGACTACGAAGCTAATCGCATCAACGTCTATTTTTTCGCCACTTTGGGCGTGTTTAATTTGCGCTTCGTGTTTTTTGAATCCTTTGGTACGAATTTCTTCTACTACGAAGTCATATTGGTTAGAGCCTTCTTCCTGATAATAAAAATCTCTGAAAGTATAATCAAACAATCTTTCATCCTCATACAAACCCAATGCCTTTCGGGCGGAATCATTCATATAAATTATTTTTTCATCAAAATCAGCCAATGCGATATAATCTTGATTCATCTCGATGAGCGAAACAAATTTTTGTTGTTCCTGCCTTGCTATTTCCAGGCTGTTGTTGATAGCCATTAATTCTTCAGCGTTTTGGCTTAGTTCTTCTTCGGAGGCTCGCAGTTCTTCGGTCTGTTCGGAGAGCCTGCGATAAATACGAGCATTAGAAAAGGCAATAGAAACATACACGGCGATATTTTCAAGAATATTGATGTGATGCGACTCAAAGGCGTTTTTTTGGATTGATTTGGTAGTCATCACCCCAAAAATGTCATTTTCGTGCATCAAAGGAATATACAGATAAGATTGGTACTCATAATTGGAGTTACTCGGATCCAGATGGCTTAGATACAGATGATATTCATTATAAAAATCATTGATCAGGATTTCCTTTTGATGTTTAAAACACCAGTTGGAAAGCTGCCCTTCATCGTCAATATCTTCGGAGCCTTCTATGACTTCCTCTTCTTGTCCTTTTTTACCATAAAAATACAGGCAGTGATTTTCGGGTTGAAATACCCCAATAGCAAATACATCAGAGTTAATTAATTGATGTACGTAATGATAAGTAATCTCGATAATTTTTCGGATATCCAGGTTGGCAATGATTTTCTGGCCGATTTCACTGAGGATGGTAAGATTTTCATAAGATTTGCTGAGGGCTATATTTTGGTCGGTTAGTTTTTGAGTCTGCTCCTGCACTTTGTTAAACATCCAGTCAAAATCCCGGGCAAGCTCTCCGATTTCATCATTTCGTTTGATTTCGCCAATCCGGTTTCGGATTTTGAAATCATTTTGGATGGTATTTCGAATAGCCGTGGAAAGGCTATTGATGGGTTTGCCCAATTGTTGAAACACCAAAAAAGATAGGGCAATATTGAGGATAAAAAAACCGATGACCAAAACGGTCAGTGTGCTTCGCATCGCATAGCTACTGCGATCAGCCACTTGAGTGAGGGTATGTTTGAGGGATTGTATGTCATTTTGTAAAGCAATAGAACTCCGGGCAAGATCAGCAATGAGGCCAGATTTGCTCTCTATACCAATTCTACGGTCATATTCTACCATTTGCAAAAATTTAGCCTGGTAAGCATTTGACCAATAAAGCAGTTCTCTTTGGGCATTTATATCTTGAACTTTGTCGATAATATCTGCTTGCAAGGCAGAGACAGCCGTTTTAAGTTTGCTTACATAAGATTCATCTTTGCGAATGATAAAATCTTTTTCGTGCCTACGTATTGTAAGGATCAAAGTCAGGCTTATCGGCTGTTTGCTATCTTCTATATAATGAATAAATCGGCGCATTTCTCCCTCAACGCCATAATCTTTAAACCCCCGGATACGAATCAATTGAAAAAGAGAGTCAAATTTTTGATTGATATAGTCGGTTTGAGTTGAAATACTTTCAAAGCTTTCTTTGAGCTTATATTTTTGTACGATGCGCTGCTCTTCAATTTGCATCAGATCGTTTTTTAGAGCCAAAGAAAGTGCGCGATAGCGAAGCAGGTGATTGCTATGTTCTTTTTCATAAAATTCAGGATTGATAGATTCATTACGAATAAAATTCTGCTGGGCAATCTCCATGTCTCGGATTGTCAGGTCAATTCGATTGAGTAAGTCGCGAAGTTCAACCAAGCGTGATTCTTCATACTCAAACCAGATAAAAGCTACGCTAACCATTGATATAATTAGCATGGATGCGATGAAGGCTAGCACCAATTTGGCTTTGATACTTTGAAAATTTATCCAGGCTTTCATGAAAAAACAGTTTATAGTTGATTACTCAATTAATTGGAAATTATTTTATATACGCATAAAGCATTCTTCGCTCAAAATGTATAAGTAGCCGGTTTATGATTTTTTGATGAAGATAAGCATAAAATTAAGATTTACCTCA
This sequence comes from Microscillaceae bacterium, assembly GCA_033765345.1. Classification (GTDB taxonomy): domain Bacteria; phylum Bacteroidota; class Bacteroidia; order Cytophagales; family Microscillaceae; genus JANRIC01. The sequence goes on along the minus strand of JANRIC010000191.1, from coordinate 651 downwards.
ATATTTTCTTTTTTAACAAAAAGTGTACTAGGCAAATGAAAAAATTAAGGGAATTAAGGAAATTAAGGGAATTAAGGAAATTAAGGGAATTAGATTAATTAAAGAAATTAAATTAATTAAGGAATTAAGGAAATTAAGGGAATTAGATTAATTAAAGAAATTAAATTAATTAAGGAATTAAGGAAATTAAGGAAATTAAGGAAATTAAGGAAATTAAGGAAATTAAGGAAATTAAGGAAATTAAGGGAATTAAGGAAATTAAGGGAATTAAGGGAATTAGATTAATTAAAGAAATTAAATTAATTAAGGAATTAAGGGAATTAGATTAATTAAAGAAATTAAATTAATTAAGGAATTAAGGGAATTATAAATTTACCTTGTTAGAAAGCGGATTTATTTTCAAATAAAATAACCAATAAATTGTACTATTCCAATTTTCAATCAGCAAAAATATATTTTTAATTAGAAATTATAAAAAAACCATAATTTATAATTATTTGAATTTCAGTGTTTTATAAGAAATTATTTTAATTATTTTAATTATTTTAATTATTTTAATTATTTTAATTATTTTAATTATTTTAATTATTTTAATTATTTTAATTATTTTAATTATTTTAATTATTTTAATTATTTTAATTATTTTAATTA
>JANRIC010000168.1:0-6621 GCA_033765345.1 Microscillaceae bacterium | reverse complement strand
GAAAAATCACTATGCACTCAAAAAACAAATCTTGATTGAATCGCTCAAATCCGCTTGGAAATATTTGCAGGAACTCAAAAATTGGGCACTAGAAAAAAATATTACTTTTCCAAATTTTGAGCCTGCGTAATGTCAGTTATTTTAGATAAAAAATTTCAGAAAGTGGGGGAGACTGAGAAGATAGATAAAAAGTATGCATATTCAGATTTTTTTGTAGGTACTGAGGGTTTATATATATCTCAAAACCATATAGAAAATGAGGAGGCCAACGAAGATTATCTTAATTTTCAACTTTTTAAATTGGTTGAGTTATGAAAAAGTTGCTTGTCTGACAAATTTTATGGCTAACAAATCTTTTGAACGAACAGCATTACTTGTTTATCACTACCTAAGAAATATATGTATTTGTCCATGCTTACGTCCATTGCCAGAAGACCCAATAACTGATCAAATGAACATTTGAAAGCCATTTCTAAACACCTTGAAGGGCGAAAACCGAGTTGGGCAAACTCGACCTCTCTCAGTCAAACAAGGATGCCCACCATAAGGTGATCAGTTTTTCTTCAAAGTTTAAGACAACTGGCAAACGTTGAGGAGAGATTCCTCGGCTTGCTAGGGTAAGATTGGTAGGAAATCCTCGGAAAATACGTAGTTCTCTGCGATCTGTGTAAAGATTGGCTCCCTCTAGGTAATGAGTACATTCTCTGAATACCCGTTCATAACTAAACCAATTATCTGCATCAAAAGCATAAAACCAGTTGGCCATTTCATAAGGTGCTAGGTAATCCTGATCGATGATGTCAAGATATGATTTTTTTAGTATCTCTGCTGCAAGGAGGGGTACTTGAAAAGTGATGTTGTCATTATTTTGAAGGTTATGCGCCACTTGTTCGGCTACTAGATTGGTAAACAAAGATGTATTTGAGGCTGCTTCCTGAAAAGCTTCTTCATTTTCAAAAGTGATCTGTGCAAAACTAAGCGGAAAATTTTCGGGTAAGACATTACGCTGCATCCGCTCTTGAAAGTAAACATCCGCAGGCTTATCCAATAAAGTAACCAGATCATCCAGTTTGTCCTGCCCAAAACCTGGAATATTCTGCAATTGATCCAAAGATTCATAGCGAAACGTAGGCAACTGACTTCGGTGTTCGATGATTCTTTGTGCAACGGTATCTCCTATCCAATAATCTTTATCAGATTCAAGCATAGGTTTAATTTGTTGAAATTGCTCTGTATCAAAGCTTTGATTCAAAAAATGCAGAATTCTTTTCTGGGTAAGCTCATTTAAATTGTTGGTGTTGATTTGTCCCATATTTATTTATGTATGTGAAATTAAAAAGCGTAGACATATCAATCCCTAGACTTGGGAAAGCCTAGGGATTTTTTTAGAATTATCTTATCCTCAACCGATGAGGGTCTTCTCAGTTAATGGCTGCTTCAATTTCCTTGCGAAACATTTCCTGAAAATCCTCAAGCGTAAAACTTCCCAAATCACCTTCACCGTGCTTACGGATAGAGACTTTACGCTCTTCGGCTTCACGCTCACCCAAGATCAACATATAGGGTACTTTGCCGACTTCGGCATCACGGATTTTGCGTTTGGTAGTTTCAGAGCGGTCATCTACGTAGCCACGAATGTCTTTTTCCTGCAAGATCAGGTAGACTTCTTGGGCGTAGTCGTTGAATTTGTCTGAAATCGGCAATACGGCAATCTGTTCAGGAGCGAGCCAGAGCGGGAAGTTTCCGGCGGTATTTTCAATCAAAATCCCGATAAACCGCTCCAGCGAACCAAAGGGTGCACGATGGATCATCACGGGTCGGTGTTTTTGATTGTCCGAACCGATGTACTCCAATTCAAAGCGTTGGGGGAGGTTGTAATCCACCTGGATGGTGCCGAGTTGCCATTTGCGTCCCAGGGCATCACGCACCATAAAGTCAAGCTTAGGACCATAAAAAGCCGCTTCTCCGAGTTCTACTACGGTTTTAAGACCTTTTTCTTTGGCTACTTCCTGGATTTCGGCTTCGGCTCGTTCCCAGTCTTCATCTTTGCCGATGTATTTTTCGGGGGTTTCGGGGTCACGCAGCGAAACCTGCGCAGTATATTCTGCAAAGCCCAATGCTTTAAAGACATAAGCTACAAGATCGATTACTTTGGCAAATTCTTCCTTGACCTGATCGGCACGGCAGAAAATATGGGCATCATCCTGTGTAAAACCTCGTACGCGAGTGAGTCCGTGTAGTTCGCCGCTTTGCTCATAGCGATATACCGTACCAAATTCTGCAAAGCGAATGGGTAGGTCTTTGTAGGAACGGGGGCGTGATTTATACATTTCGCAGTGGTGCGGGCAGTTCATGGGCTTGAGCAAAAACTCTTCGTCTTCATCCGGTGTGTGGATCGGTTGGAAGGAATCAGCACCGTATTTGGCATAATGCCCTGAGGTGACATACAATTCTTTGCTGCCAATATGCGGCGATACGACAGGCTGATACCCAGCTTTGACTTGTGCGCGACGCATAAAATTTTCCAGTCTTTCACGCAGGATAGCTCCTTTGGGCAGCCAGAGCGGAAGCCCTTTACCGACTTTTTCAGAAAAGGTGAATAAGTCCATTTCCTTGCCGATTTTGCGGTGATCGCGCTTTTCGGCTTCGGCACGGAGTTCTAGGTATTCCTTGAGGTCTTTTTGTTGGGGGAAGGTAACCCCAGAGATACGGGTCAATTGGTTACGGGTAGCATCACCCCGCCAGTAAGCACCAGCTACGTTCATGAGTTTGACGGCTTTGATAAAACTTGTATTGGGAATATGAGGGCCTTTACAAAGGTCTATAAAATTTCCTTGTTGATAGAAGGTGATTTCTCCGTCTTGGAGGGTCTGAAGCCATTCGGTTTTATAATGATCACCCTTTTCTGTAAAATATTGAATTGCATTGGCTTTGCTGACATCTCTACGGAGGTATTGACTTTTGTTTTTGGCCAGCTCCAGCATTTTATTTTCAATGGCTACAAAATCTTCCTGAGAAAGCACTTTTGCGCCTGGAAGCTCTACATCGTAATAAAAACCTTGCTCTGTGGCAGGCCCGAAGCCGAATTTTGTACCCGGATACAAAGCTTCCAGGGCTTCTGCCATTAGGTGAGCTGAAGAGTGCCAGAAGGCAGCTTTTCCTTCATCGTCTTTCCAGGTGAGGAGTTGCACTTTAGCATCTTGGTGAATGGGGCGCGTAGCATCCCAGACTTCTCCGTTTACTTTGGCGGCCAGTACATTGCGCATCAGTCCTTCGCTGATGCTTTGGGCGATTTCGAGCCCGGTAGTGCCTTTGGGATATTCTCTTACGCTTCCGTCAGGCAGGGTGATTTTGATCATTGTCATGGGGTTTAATTGGTTTTTCGCCTTGTAGGATTGGCCTTACAAACAGCCGATCAGTACAGAGACGCATGAAACTTGTACTGCAAAGATGCTTAAATTTGGGGAGAATGGGAAAGGAATTATCAGTGAAATTCGGCATTTGCCCTATAATTAAATGGGTATTTTTTTCTTTTCAAAATGGGTAAAAAAAACAAGCATATTAGGAAACACATCCTTAACCCTGGGATAACTTATTCCGTAATAAAAGCAAAAGTTATAATCAGAATATGGATAAGAAAATAGAAAGCCTAAAACATCTTACATCCGATGAAAATGAATCTCGTTTGGGTAGTTTAAATGCCCAACCGGCCAAACCACCTGCTGAGGAAAGAATTTCATATAAGAGAGTTACCGAGGAAGAACTTCTCTGGGTAAGGGCAAAAATGAACCGTAAAAAAACCAATGATAAGATTAAAAGCAGCATATTGTTTTTTATCTCACTGGTATTGACCGGAAGCTTGATCCTCAGTTTTCTTGTTTCCGAGTAATTCTTTCTCCATTCTTCCAAGCGCACTAGCAACCAATTTAATTTCTGCATATATCACCTTTGAGTATCTAACCTGCCAAGATCTTCCAGAAAGCATCAACTCTTACATATTTTCATGCCATTCGTTTACTATGAAGCAAAATAAGCCTTTTGAGGTTTTTATTGCTGATGAGCTTTTCTATGGCTAGTTTTTCCAAATCTTCAGTATTTGGAAAAATTTTTGCATTCGATCAGCCCTTTGGCTAGGTTTGTTTTTGTGTTATGATAAACTTATCTTCTATGTATAAAGGGATTCGAATTATTTTTGCCCTATAATGTTGATTTTTTGTAATTTTAGCTCAACATTTAAACAGTTAAAAATTGCTTAATCTACTTTATATATTTGCCACAGGGGCTTTGCTGTTGCTTAGTTTTTTGATGATTAGTCGGGTGCAGCAATCAAATCGAAGAGCGAATAACTGGTTTTCAGTTTTTTTATTTTGTACATTTTGTGTATTTCTGGATGATTGTTTTGTGATTTTGGCATTAGAAGATCAGGTGTCATTTTTATTAGATTTGTTAAACATTCCTTTGTTTGCATTGGCACCGGCTTTATATCTAAGCGTTTCTTGTTTTACATACCCATCCAAGAAGTTTTTAAGAATAGAAATTCTTCATTTTTTGCCGGTTTTGATGTATATATTGTTCCCTATTTTGGTGCTTAGTTTGTTTGATTTAAAGACTATTGAGCATTATTTGGAGGATTTTGGTGCGTGGCTGGGTTTGTTTTTGGTTAGTTTTATGTTTTTACAAATAGGTATTTATACGATCTTATCATTGTTAAAAATTCACCGACACCAAAAAAATATCCGCTTATTTGTTTCCTCTACCGATCAGATAGATTTGAGTTGGCTGCAATATTTTCTGTATGGGGTGGCATCCTTGGTTTTATTGTGGCTGGGAGAGTATGTCATACCCCATCTTTCCGACTATGTGTATGCAGGCTATTTTTTGGGAGTATATTATTTGGCATATTTTGTATTACGTCAGAAAGAGATATTTCCCTTTACTGCCCATCAAACCCAGGAAATCATTGAAGTAATGGAAGAAATCAAAGCCACAGAAGAAAAAAGGAATGCGCTTTTTCCACATATTGATTTGAAAAGTGAAATTGTGCGCTTGAATGAATTGATGCAATCCCAAAAACCATATCTGGACAATGAGCTGAATCTTCCCAAACTAGCACAACATTTTGAGCGAAGTAACCACGAGCTTTCATTTATTCTGAATGACGGTTTGCATGAGAATTTTTATGAATTTGTAAATCGCTATCGGGTGGAAGAAAGCAAAAGACTTTTACTTGACTCACAATACAGGCATCTCAATATGCTTGGGATTGCTTTTGAGGCGGGGTTTAATTCCAAGACTGCCTTCAATACTGCCTTTAAAAAAATGACTGGTAAAACGCCTTCGGAGTACAGAAAGAGCGGATAATCATCTAATCCAAAAAACTATTCAATATCTGATGAAAAATGCCTAAGATTTTGGGGAGTTCTACCAGATAATAGTTTTCAGTATCCAAAATAATTTTACCTTTTTCCAATTTTAAAAACTTCCATTCACCGCCCGTTACGCCGCAGCCGTAAATATGCGATACAGGTTTTCCTTTTTGCTCATTATAAAGCATAGAGGCGTACATTTGGGCAGTACACTGTGCTTGAGCATACTCAAAATCTTCATCTTTTGCTTCCACAAATGTAACCACAGGGGCTTGCATGACGCTTTTGCGTGGATGTTTGGAAAAGAAAAAATCACACTCGCCTGCCAGATCTCTACTGCTATCTACCGTTAAATCTTCCCCTGAAAACATTGTAAAGTGTTTCTCAAAATGAACAGCTATTTCCAATAAAATGGGTGAAATAATTCTTTCTGATTTGCTTTTTTCATTGGTAAGCGGTAGTCGCTTTGCTAAAACCAATGCTTGCTTCAACCATTCAGAAGGCTGTACCAAATTGATCGTTGGGAATAAATTTTCGTCTGTTTCTTCTAACTCCAACTTTTCTAAGGTCTGTTTGAAATTTTTGTAATTGCTGTAACCCATCAGATGATTCTGTTTTTGACAAAGATAAGCTTTTGTGAAGATAAAGGCAAGCCGAAGCAGTGCCCTTCTAGACTAAACGCACTATAATTGTAGAACTTTTTTGATCATTTCCATGCAATACTGCTCATTCCAAGCCATTTTTTTGAGGATTTTCTTCTTGCTCAATCCTTTTTGGTGCATGTGGGCGCTATTGAGGACGATTTTTCGGATTAAAGAAAGATTTTGAGGCGCATTGCCACTTCGGTGTCTTTGTTGGTCTTCTTTAAAAGTGACATCAAGTTGCCAGTGAAGTTGGTTTTCTATGCTCCAATGTCCTCGGGCGAGTTCGTATGCTTTTTGGGCAGAGAGCTTGTCCAGGCTTGAAATATAGTAACGGTTTTCTTGCTCTCTGAGCGGGCTTTGGGTCGTGACTTTGACTAAACTTTGCAGATTAGCCCAGAGAGGCGCATTATCTATCCAGCTCAGATCCTGACTTACAGCCACTTCATAATCTACCACCTGATTATGATTGGCTGCCCAATCACTGAACTGATAAACTTCTCTTGCCTCCATACGTGCAAACTGATCCTGTACCTGAGCAAATAAATCTCCCTGATTGCCTTTAAGGGCTAAAAAATAATCCCCTCCTTTCTCCAAAATCTTGTCGGCAATCG
>JANRIC010000162.1:0-32496 GCA_033765345.1 Microscillaceae bacterium | reverse complement strand
CTTGATGATCAATTTTGCCACGAATGCACGAATAAACGCCCTTATTCGTGCATTCGTGGCAAGCAATTCTTTCAAATGTTTAGTGGATAGCAAGTCTAATCAAGATGTGTCACCCACAAAATTTGTCAGAGAACCAAAAATATTTTATATTAGAAAAAAAAACTTAAAGGAAAACTTCTTTATGGAATTAGAAATCAAAAATTTAGGACCCATAAAAAATGCTAAGATAGATTTAACCAAGAGGTTTTATGTATTTGTCGGCTATAATAATAGTGGGAAAACTTACCTTGCACAGGTTCTATGGATGTTATTTGATAAAGAGACCTTGAGAAAATTCACCTATAAAAAAGAATTGGATAGCTTAAAGAAAACAGGAAATCAGGTGAAAATTACTCAGGAATGCCTCAAAGAAATATTTAGTGAGTATGCTAGTTTCCTAAAAAACACTGCTTTACCAGATTTGTTTGGACTGGATAAAGGGCATTTTCTTATTAAAAATGCTAGTTTAGACTTTTCTGTCTCAATGGATAAAATTCTAAAAAAAAGGTTCAATACGAAGATTGGAATAAGTGTTAAAAATAAAAATTTTGAAATCATCGAGATATCAAAGACAGAAGATTCATTATCTCTTTTAATAAATGAAAATAAACTAGATGAAAATATACATATACCCGATGAAATTATTGAAGATTATAAATCACATAATTTTATTTTAGAGTTTATTATCAATCTTGCCCTTAGCAATCACAGTAATCCTTTTTACTTACCTGCTCCCAGATTATTTTATCCTGTATTTTATCAATACATATATAGGTTGGAAAAGGAAAAAAGGGAGGAAATGTCAAGAAAATTTTTAGATATTCTGGAAAATAGCAGTGGAGACACTATTAAACTTAAGGACTTAGAAGAGCAAATAAGATATTTTAAAAGTCCCTATACAAAACCTATGAGTGATGTTGTCAATAAGCTTTATAAGCTTAACGAAAATGCCAAATCTCAATCTACCTATGTAGAATTAATTGATAGATTAAAAAAGATAATGGGTGGAGATATAGAAATTAAAAAGATAGAAGGGATTGCTCCGGTTGATTTTCGTTTGAAGGTTGATAAGAATAAAAATTTGGAAGGGTATTTATCTTCCTCATCAGTAAATCAACTAACTACTTTATATCTTTATCTTAAATATTGGGCTGGGAAAAGTGATAATTTTTTAATCATAGACGAACCGGAAGAAAATCTTCATCCAAAAAATCAATCTAATTTATTAAAAATATTGTTGAGTTTTGCTTCTGACAAAGAAAACAGGGTACTCATTACAACACATAGTGTATTAATCACGGAAGCATTAAACAATTATATTAATCTTGGACAATTATTGCAAAAAGGTTTTGACGTAGATAGTTTCTTGGAAGAGAATCATTTGGACATTAGCTCAAAAGATTTACTTACTCCTGACAAAATAGGAGTTTATTTCTTCGAGGGTCAAAGAGTTATTGAATATGCTATTGAAGAGTATGGTGTTCACTTCGCAGATTTTAAAGAAGAAGAAAGAAAGATTAAATTTTTAAGTGAACAAATAACTGATGAATTGTATGCACTTAGTAACGAAACGATAGTTGAGTAGAAATGGAGTCTATTTCTACGATTCGTCAGAAAATTCTCAGAGTGCTATCTACCGAACCATATAAATTTATAGAAAAGATAGACTCTCCTAGTATCGAGATTCACGAAGACAATGCAAAAGCTTCCTTGTCTAAAATCATTGTAGAAAATATTAATTATGAATCTTCTGTTGATAGTTTCTGGTTAATTCACCTGGAAAAAGATATTCCCGGATTTACTCCTAAAAGTAAAACTGTGGAAAAAGCCCTTATCCATATACAAGAAAAAATACTTGCAATTTATCTGATTGAGATGAAAAGTAGTATAAAACACGATATTAAAAAAAGTGTTCTGAATCAAATCAAGGAAAAAATACAAGACACCATTAGCAGATTTTATACGCTGTCTATGCATAATAATAGCTTCTATGATGGTTTTGATGACCTAGAAGTTAAATTTAAAGGTGTAATTTTTTATCGTCAAAGGTTGAAGACTGAGGTAAGTGAGAACAGTAAAATTTATCAAATATTTACTGATACAAATCAAGAAGGACTTTTGGAATGCGAAACTATTCTTGGGCTAAAAAAAATTCCTGTCAAATTTTTTCATTGTCAGGATGAAACTACGACGGTAGATTTTAATAAGATTTAGTTTTTATCACAAAATTTCAAATAAAACAACTGTGTGGTGCTATCGGAGGTTAAAACGGAATGTATTATTCCTCGTGTCCATTCCCGCTCCAATGTTTCTTAATCACCTCCAGCATTTGGGGATGGATGGCACAAGCGGCTACGATTTCCTTTCCGAAGATAAAATCATCTTTGCCCTCAAAGGTACTCACTAGACCACCAGCTTCTTTGACCAGTAAGGCACCGGCTGCTACATCCCAGGCATTGAGATTATACTCGAAAAAGCCCTGGAAACGCCCCGTAGCTACATAAGCCAGGTCTACAGCAGCCGAACCCATGCGTCGGAGCCCGTGGGTTCTTTTCATAAAATCTTTGATGATTTCTAAATAGCTGGGAGTTTTGTCGAAATCTCGATAGGGAAAGCCTGTCCCTAAAAGGCTGTCGGATAGTTCTAGTACCGGGGATACCTGTATTTTGCGCTCGTTGCAATAAGCTCCGCCATCTTTCCAGCCGTAAAAGCATTCATTGCGGTTGAGTTCGTGGACTACCCCCACCACGATTTCATCTTCATACATCAGTCCTACACTGATGGCGTAGATCGGTAGTCCGTGTAAAAAATTGGTAGTGCCATCAAGCGGATCAATGATCCAGTGAAAAGGATTGTCGGTAATGGATTTGTTGTTCTCATCTTCTTCGCTGAAAAATGCACATCCAGGCGTAATTTCCTGTAAGCGGCTGATGAGCCTTCGCTCGGCTTCACGGTCTACATAAGAAACCAGATCGTTTTTGCCTTTGTGCTCAATGCGAGACAAATCAAAATTTTGGGCTTCTTCCCGGATAAAATTTCCGATTTCGTGTGTGATGGCTACAACTTGTTTGCAAATATTTTCAAAATCCATTCCTTCAGTTTTTATTATTTGTATAAAGGTAAAAATACAAGATTAGGCACTAAATGAACAAAATCTTTAAAAATTAAAGTTTGTAAAATAAGATTGTTACAAAAGATACTTTAAATATTTCTATTCAAGAGTAAAAATGTAGGGATGAGTAATGAGCCATGCAAAATAATCCCAGTCAAGTTCCTTGATGACCAGATTGGGATCTCAGCATAGACACAAAAAGGTTTTTGCCTACTCGATGGGGGTGAAGGAAGGATACATAGTTTTTTTTCTTCTTCAAGCCTTCTGACAAAGGTCGTTTTGTCCATAAACCAGTAATGACCACTCATCTGTTTGTCAATATTGCTAATACATTAATTTATGAAATTCTAATGTACAAGGAATTTATTATTATTGCATACATGATTATTTTCTAATGCAACAATTTAAATAGGATATGTTATGAAAAAATTAGCCTTAATCTTTATTGTATGCATCCTTGCAGGGCTTTTTTCCCTGGTCGGAGCGCAAAATACAAAACCCAAAACAACGATGAATTATCCCAAAACGCTTAAAACTGATCAGGTAGACGAATACTTTGGTGCCCAAGTACCTGACCCTTATCGATGGCTGGAACAAAGCGACTCGGCTACTGTCAAAGCCTGGATTGAAGAGCAAAACGAAGTTACCTTTGGATATTTGAATAAAATCGGTTTCAGAACACAAATCAAAGAACGACTGACCAAGCTTTGGAACTATGAAAAGGTTTCCGCACCTTTCAGAGAAGGTGATTATTATTATTTCTATAAAAATGATGGCTTACAGAATCAAAGTGTCATCTATCGCCAAAAAAGCTTGGATAGTGAACCCGAAGTGTTTTTAGACCCCAATAAATTCTCGGAGGATGGTACAGTATCGCTAGGAGGTACATCCTTTACCAAAGATGGCAAGCTCTTCGCTTACGCCATCTCCAAAGGGGGCTCTGACTGGCGCGAAATCTATGTGATGGATGTAGAAAGCAAAAAACTCCTGCCAGATGTAGTCAAAGATGCTAAATTCACGGGTATCTCTTGGAAAGGAAAAGATGGCTTCTATTACAGCAGCTACGATAAGCCCCAAGAAGGCAAAGAACTTACTGCCAAAACACAGTACCACAAGCTTTTTTATCACAAACTTGGGACTTCTCAAGAGCAAGATCAGCTTGTTTTTGGTGGTGAAAAGACTCCCAGACGCTACATTGGAGCTTCTCTGACCGAAGATGAGCGTTTTCTGGTGATTTCTGCGGCGCAAAGTACCAGTGGCAATGAATTGTACATCCAAGATTTGAGCGTGGCAAATAGCCCATTGATACAAATTGTGGATAACTTTGAAAATGAGCATAACCTCTTAGACAATGACGGCGACCGACTCCTGATTCAAACAAGCCTGAATGCACCCAATAATCGCCTGATTGAAACCACCATCGCCAATCCAAAGCCTGAAACTTGGAAAGATCTGATTCCTGAATCTAAAAATGTACTCAGCAGCGGCATTGCCGGAGGGAAAATCTTTGCGGAATACCTCATCGATTCCAAAAGTGTAGTCAAACAATATGACTTAAAAGGAAAACTAGAGCGCGAGATCAGGCTTCCGGGCTTAGGCTCAGTAGCAGGATTTGGAGGCAAAAAAGAAGACGAGGAATTATTTTATACTTTTACTTCTTTTACCTACCCGCCTACGATTTTTAAATACAATATCGCCAATGGCGAATCTAGCCTTTACAAAAAGCCAGAGGTAGACTTTAACCCCGAAGACTATGAAACCAAGCAGGTTTTTTACACGAGCAAGGACGGCACTAAGGTACCTATGTTTATCGTCTACAAAAAAGGGCTTCAGCTCAACGGCAAAAACCCTACGTATTTGTATGCTTATGGTGGATTTAATGTAAGCCTGACTCCCGGTTTCTCTGTTTCTCGTCTGATTCTGCTGGAAAATGGCGGCATCTATGCCCAACCCAATATCCGGGGTGGTGGCGAATATGGCGAAGCCTGGCACAAGGCTGGCACCAAAATGCAAAAACAAAACGTATTTGATGATTTTATCGCAGCTGCCGAATACCTGATTTCCAATAAATACACTTCATCTGATTACTTAGGAATTGCCGGAGGTTCTAATGGAGGACTGCTGGTAGGTGCCACGATGACCCAAAGACCTGACCTGGCTAAGGTCGCCTTGCCGGCAGTAGGTGTAATGGATATGCTGCGTTATCATAAATTTACCGCTGGCGCAGGCTGGGCTTATGACTATGGCACGGCCGACGACTCCAAAGAAATGTTTGAATATCTACATCGATATTCCCCTTTGCACAATATCAAAGCAGGTGTCGCTTACCCCGCTACACTCGTGACTACCTCCGACCACGACGACCGCGTAGTGCCTGGACACTCCTTCAAATTTGCCGCTACACTCCAGGAAAAACACCAAGGCGAAAATCCGGTGCTGATCCGCATTGAGAGCAAAGCTGGTCACGGAGCAGGTACGCCTACTTCTAAGATTATCGAGCAACAGGCCGATATCTGGGGCTTTTTCTTCTACTCGATGGGTTTGCAGTGGGGGGTGAAGTGAAAAAAGATGACTGTTAGAAAAACGACTGTTAGGGCTTACAGCCACTAACAGCGTTTTTTTTGGGAAAGAACTATAACGACTGTTAGGGCTTGCAGCCACTAACAGCGTTTTTTTTGGGGGGGTGCTAACAAGAGTTTGTAAAATCAGCCCGTTTTTAAATGTTTTAAATATCTAAAATTCAATGTATTAAATCATTTAAAACCTGCATTTTTCTGTCAATTGTGCACGAAAATTACCTTGAGCAAAGATAAGGAATGGAGTAGATTAGCAAAAAAACAAAGATAATCTATGATTAAGGGGGTAATAGAAAATGTAATGGAATTTATTAAGGGGCAAATGAATGACTATATCAAGATTCAGGCACAAGAAAATGAATTGGTCAAAATAAGTGCTTTAATATTGAGTAATGGAAATATAGTCCAAGAAGATCAAATTTGTCTTAGCCTTGTAAAGATTGAAGAAGAAAATCTTATCGGTAAATATCCCCATTTTTTAAAAGGGTCGGATGGAAATGATCGCAAACTCAAGCCGCCTGTTTCTATCAATCTATTACTTCTATTCAGTGCTACCCATAAAGAGTACATGACGGCTTTATCTGCTATCAGTTTTGTGATAGGCTTTTTTCAAACGCATCATGTATTTGACGCTCAAAACTACCCGGACTTTAATGATAAATTGAGTTTGAAATCCAATCAGTTTGTGGAGAAATTGATCTTTGAATATTACAACCTGACCATGGAGCAACATAATAATCTATGGGCTTCCATTGGGGCGAAGTATTTACCAAGCGTCTTATACAAAATGCGTATGCTGACTTTCTTTGATCAGCAAGGGGAAGATACAATACCAATCAAAGAAATTAATGGAGAAACCAAACTAATGAAATAACCATCATAAATTATGTTCAAATTAAAATTTGAAGTATTGTTTGAATTAGAAATGCTGAATGTCATTTATCCAAATGGTCGATTCAATACCTCTCCTTATAAATTAGTGAGCGATTATACATTTATTCCAGACGCAAATACCCTCCAGATACATAAGAAATTACAAATGGAGTTAAGAAGTGATATTAACAGGCTTACGCTCTTATGTAAAGTTGGTAATGATGGCAAAACACTCCTAAAACCTTTAGATACAAATACCAAATTAGTTTATTTTATTAAACTGGATAATCTAAGCGCAATAGATCCAAAACTATTGCCTAAAAATGATGAGAAAAAGGTCTATTATTTCTCTAATCTGATTGCTGTACCTACACCATTGGCTCCAAGTAGCAAACGTTATTTACATGCTGATAACAAAATAAATGGCAATGACTTAATGGCATATAGTTCTTCTACATACACTTTTGAATACAAAGGTATTGTGGATGCTAAAGATATTAAGCTCAAATTGACAGAAGAAGATAGAGAAGTGCCAATAATGCAAACCCCAGAAGTAATTGGAAGCAATACATATCTCAAATACAATTTACAAGGACAAGATTCGGGCAAATATCAAGTATGGAAGAAAGGTGAAAAAAATCCGCTTGTCGAGTTTTATTATGCGGACATATTGGCACAAACTCCTCTTTTTGGTGTAATCGAGCTATATTTTAACGACTTAGTGGATAAAGATTACAAACTTATTAAAAACGGCAGTACTGAAAAATTAAAATACCATATTCAAGTTGGTTGATTTAAGAAAAAAAATAATTCAGATAAAAATATTATTATTTTACCCATTTAAACATTTACACAATGGCAATTAAAGTTTCAACACCCGGGGTATATATCGAGGAAATCCCCACCTTACCACCCTCCGTAGCGGAGGTGGAATCGGCTATTCCTGCTTTTATCGGCTTTACCGAAAAGGCAGAAACTCCTAAAGGTAAAAGCCTTGATAAAGTACCTACTAAAATTTATAATTTAGATGATTATGAATGGTATTTTGGAAAGGGATTTCCACTGATTCAAGCTAATCCAGTAGCAGCTGCGGGAGCGGCTCCAGCTAAACCATCAAACTTAAGTATTAAAATCACTGAAAAGAATAAAGATGGGCAATTAATATCTCTGGACATCTTAATTACTCCTCCAATTCCTGACGAAACTAATAATTTTATTCTCTACGATTCCCTAAGGCTTTATTTTGCCAATGGGGGTGGACCTTGTTATATTGTTTCGGCAGGGAAATATGAAGAACTAGCACCTGCACCAAGCACCACTCCCACTACCACTCCTCCTGATAAAGCAACAAAATTATTGGAAGCCATAGAAGCTGTTAAAGACTATGATGAGCCTACCTTATTGGTTTGCCCGGAAGCAGTATTTCTTGATAAGGATGAATATGCCGAGGTAGTACAAGAAATGGTAAAGCAATGTGCCAATCAAGAACTGATGGATAGATTTGCGATTATTGATGTCCCCATTCTTGATGGAGATAGAGAAGATGTCAAGAGGAATCCAATGAAATCAATCAATACTTTTAGAGGGGCAAATGGTACTGCAACTGGTGTTGTAAATATCAACCTAAGTTTAGACCGTCCTATCAGAAGATATGCTGCTGCTTATTATCCTTATTTGGAAACTACTTACAAGCTGAATTTTGAATTTGATAAATTGAAAGTAACTGAATATGTGGTAAATGACAAAAATGATGGTACTGTACCAAGTATTTTTAAAGAAATTGCCTCAAAATCAAAAACAGACTTAAAAAGTATTGATGGCTCAGAACTTTACAATCTTATCAAAGCCGAATTTGACAAAAATCATATCATCCTCCCCCCTTCTCCTGCGATCGCAGGCATCTATGCTCAAACGGACAATACCCGTGGCGTATGGAAAGCTCCTGCCAATATAGGCTTGCTGAATGTAGTAGGACCTACGCTCAATATCAGCAACCTGCAACAAGGGCAAATGAATATTGATTCCAATAACGGGCTTTCTGTCAATGTCATCCGACAGTTTCCCGGATTAGGTAATATTGTCTGGGGTGCACGCACCCTAGACGGCAACGACAACGAATGGCGCTATGTGAATGTACGCCGTTTTTTTATCATGGTAGAAGAATCCATCAAAAAGTCCATCAATTGGGCAGTGTTTGAGCCGAACACCTCCATCACTTGGGTAAGAGTCAAAGGCATGATAGAAAATTACTTATTTCAAAAATGGCGTGATGGGGCTTTGGCAGGTGCCAAACCTGAAGAAGCTTATTTTGTGAGAGTAGGATTAGGTCAAACGATGACTTCTCAGGATGTCTTAGAAGGCAAACTCATTGCGGAAATAGGGATGGCCGTTGCCCGTCCGGCGGAATTCATCATCTTGAAGTTTATGCACAAATTACAAACTTCTTAAATCTACAGTATTCAATAATTGATAAAAAATCTAAACAAAAAATATTATGAATTACCCCATTCCTGTATTTAGCTTTCGGGTCGATTGGCAAGGAAAAAATGTAGGTTTTTCCGAAGTATCAGGCTTGACCCAAGAAATCCAAATTATAGAATATAGAAGTGGCGTGGACACTATGCACGCTACTTCCAAAATGCCCGGCATCCGCAAGGTCAATAACATTACCCTCAAAAGAGGCATCTCCGCCGGTGACAATGAGTTTTTCAAGTGGCTCAGCACTGTCAAACTCAATACCATTGAGCGAAGAGACATTACCGTTAGCTTACTCAATGAGAATGGCGACCCTTTGATGGTATGGAAAATATTAAGAGCTTTTCCTATCAAAGTAGAAGGACCCGGACTCAAGGCAAATGGCAATGAAGTAGCCATTGAGTCCATCGAGTTGGCTTGCGAAGCAATGACGACCGAAAACAATTAAACCGAATGGAAACTGATGTGAAATATCCACCTGTTGGGTTTTATTTTAAGGTAGTTTTTTCGGGATTATCCGACAGAGAATACCACTTTCAGGAAGTCAGCGGCTTGCAAATGGAAGTGGAAATGGAGGAGGTTCCCGAAGCAGGGAATCTTTATCCTGTCAAAATGCCCAATAAAATCAAATACAATAACCTCGTGCTGAAAAGGGGGATGCTGAAAGATTCCGTTCTCATCAAGTGGGTTAAGGATACCATGGATAATTATTTTACTCTAAATCCATTTCTTAAGCGTGATATCGATATTCATTTGCTCAATGAATCCGGGACAGCCTTGGTGAGTTGGCAGGTAAGCAATGCGATGCCTGTCAAGTGGCAGCTTTCTGACTTCAAATCCATGGACAATAGCATTGTAGTAGAAACTTTGGAGTTTGTATTTGAGAAATTTAAAATTACTTAAAATATATGCCTGTACAAATCAATGAAATTACCATCAAGGCAAATGTCAGTGATGCTCAAGATGGCAAATCCAAGGTTGCTACACCTACCTCGAATACTCAAACCTGGAATGAACAAATGCTACAAGCCTTGGCAGATAAAATCATGGAATTAATCAAAGCTAAACAAGAAAGATAATGGCAGATATAAATGATTTAAAAAAATTAGGTTTAAAACTCAAAATTATCCCTATGGTAGAAAAGGGTGAACCGGAACCAATAGCTTACCCTTCTGGTGAGCCATTTATTGCCCTTATCAATCCTGAAACTATCGCACTCAAGCAAGAAATCAGCTATAGTGAAGAAAATGCCAAAGGCAAAGAGGGAACTGACCCTGTATTTGGAAAGATCATGCCTAAAAGTTTTTCGTTGGATTTTGTGTTGGATGGTACAGGTGGAAATGGACTTAAAATTCCAGTCAATGAGCAAGTAGAAAGATTTAAACGAGCTACTTTCGAAGTCAGGGGGGACATTCATCGCCCCCCCTACTTGGTGGTGCAATACGGCACTTTTATCATAGATTGTGTGATGAAAGACTTTAGCATTACTTATACCTTGTTTGATTCATCTGGCGTACCCCTTCGAGCAAAGGTAAGTGCAAGCTTTACGGAAAGAATCAAACCTACCCAAAGCGACAAAAAAACCAAAGCTTCTTCTCCTGATATGACGCATATCCGAGAAGCCAAGGAGGGAGAACTCTTACCTTTGATGCTATTTAGGGAATATGGTACACAGGATTATTACCTTCAGGTTGGGCGCGTAAACCGCTTAAAAACCATTCGGAAATTAAAACAAGGGATGCAAATTATTTTACCACCAATCAAATAGCAAAAGATGGATAAGGACAATAAAAATTTTAATCCGCTCTCGAGTCCTACCGAACCCATGGACGTGCTGTCGTTTGAAATCAAGATTGATGGCAAAACACTCAGCAACGCCACACCGGTAGTTTCTATTTCGGTGAGTAAAATATTTAATAAAATCGCCATGATTCGTTTGGTCATCTTGGATGGAGACCCTTCCAAACGCACCTTTAGCTTAAGTAACAAAGACGACTTCAAAACAGGTAGAGAAATAGAAATCCTATTGGGTTATCACCAAAAAAACGAAACTGTTTTTAAAGGGCTTATCACCAAACACTCCGTCAAATCAACCACCAACCAAGCTTCTTACCTTTACATTGAGGCAAAAGAAAAGGCGGTGTTGATGACATTGGAAAGGAAAAGCACTTATTTCTTAGAAGAAGAGGAAGTAGAAGTAATAAGAACCTTAGCCAAAGAAGTAGGCTTGGAGGTGGAAACCATAGAAGATACCAAAGACCCCATCAAAGGGATAGCAGACCCCCTACAAATGGTACAATACTATTGCTCAAACTGGGATTTTGTGTTGATGAGAGCCGAAGCCAACGGCTGGATGGTGCTTACAGATGATGGCAAACTCAAATTGATAAAGCCGAAGATAGAAGAAAAGCCTCACTATGTAGCTACTTATGGCGACAATATCTTTGAGTTTGAAGGTGAGCTTGATGCAAGACGCTTCAAGAAAAAAGTAACGACACAGGCTTGGAATTATGCCGAACAAGCCATTGATTCTGTAGAACAAGAATTTCCCGAATCAAAAAATAAAGCGATAGAGGATGAAAAAAACAAACCCTTTCAAAAAGAATTTGTGGTCAAACACAATGGATATCTGGGTGAAGAACAATTGGGTAGGTGGGCAAAAGCCCACGAATTGCACACGCAATTGGCTGAAATCTGTGGGCGGGTGCGCGTAAAGGGAGTAGCACTCCTCAAACCCGGGCATACCCTCCAAATCAAGGGCATCGGGGATAAATTCGATACAAAAGTCTGTGTAACGGGGGTATTGCATCAGTTTAGCAATAATTGGACTACCGATATTCAATTTGGTTGGATGGACGATTGGTTTCACAAACAAGCCGATATCGAGGAAAGTGCCGCTTCAGGCTTGCTACCGGGCATACAAGGCTTACACATCGGTTTGGTAACGGATGTGGTGGATTCCAAAGGGGAGTTTAGGGTACGTGTCAAAATGCCCCTCATCAGTAAAGATGAAGAGGGGCTTTGGGCAAGGGTAGCTACTTTGGATGCAGGCAATCAAAGGGGTACTTTTTTCCGACCCGAAGTAGGGGATGAGGTCATTTTGGGTTTTTTACAAAATGACCCCCGCAATGCTGTCATTTTGGGAGGCTTGCACAGCAGTAAAAATGTTGCGCCCCTTACAAACGACCAAAGTAAAAAAGAATCGGGCTTCGTGTCTAAGAATGGGCTGAAAATGGTCTTTGATGATACACAAAAATCCATCCTCATCACGGATGGCGTGAATGAAATTAGCCTGGGACCCCAAGGCATTCGCATTAAAAGCAATACTTCGGTCAATGTAGAAAGTAGCGGTACAATGGATATAAAAAGTGCCGCCGTATTGAATATCAAGGGTTTACCAGTAAATATTAATTAATTAAAACTATGCCATCTGCTGCAAGACTTACGGATTTTCATAATTGCCCGATGATAGAGGCACTAAACCCACACGTGGGTGGACCTATTGTATCGCCCGGTGTATCTACGGTCAATATTGGAGGGCTGCCTGCCGCTACCGTTGGAGATATGTGTACTTGCTTCGGTTCACCTGACTTTATAGCCAAAGGCTCAAGTACGGTTTTTATAGGAGGCAAAGCCGCCGCCCGTATGGGTGATACTACTGCACACGGAGGTATCATTGCTGCCGGCGCACCAACTGTTAATATAGGAGGATAAAAATATGGAACAAAACGATAATCTGCCCTTTTTGGGCAAAGGTTGGGGCTTCCCCCCCACTTTCAATTGGGAAACTAATACCGTAAATATGCTCGAAGGGCTTGAGGATGTCAAGAGCAGTTTAGACATCATCCTCAAAACCATCACCGGTGAGCGAGTGATGCAGCCTACCTTTGGTTGCAATCTTCAGCCTTTTGTATTTGAGTCTATGAATGTGCCTACTATTGCTTTGATGGAAAGAACCATTATGGAGGCACTCATCAATCACGAGCCACGCATCATCGTAGAAAAAATAAGCTCGGAGGTGTTTCAGTTGGAGGGCAAGGTGGAGTTTACGGTGGAGTACCGCGTGATTATCACCAATACCCGCTACAATTATGTCTTTCCCTTTTATATAGAAGAAGCTACTAACCTGGTCAGATAAAGCAAGAATAAAGATGAACAACGATAAAAAAAATAAATGCTACCACATAGACCCCAAAGACGGTTCAAGCCGCTTCAATCGCTTTCTCAAGGCTTTAGACCCTGAACAACCGCTGATTGATGAGCGCGAAATAGAAGACCTGATGGTATTTGCCGGAGAATACGCCGAAAAAATACGCTTTTATCAATCCAATAACCTCCATGACCATAAAAGCTGGGCAAAATTCTTCAAAGAAAGTGTTGCCTTTGTAGTCGCTGAAATGGCTACCATTGACTTGAAACAGTATGAAAAAAAATACCAACAAGTAGTACAAATATTACTTGATACGCTACAAAAGAATCAAGAGGTCTTAGAAAATAAAAATGCTTCAATTGAAGAATACCGCGAAAATGTAAGCCTGATAGAGCCGCAATTTAAAGCACTATTTGATATTATTTTGGAAATGACGGTATTGGTCAATCGTTGGTATCTCCATACTGCCCCTGACTTTGTCCTCAAAGAGGACTTGTCTCTTTTGATAAGATCTGCACTCAAACCCCAATTGAAGCAACTCATTGCCTTTAGCAAAGGCTGGGTAGATGTCAAAAGAAGGCGTATTTTATATCTGGGCTTAGAAAAAGACGGAAAAAACGAGATAGATCCTCTTTACTTGCCAGTCCTGCAAAACCCAATCTGGTGGGATTATGATGTGGAGGGCGAAGACCCATCTAACCCCATTCAACACATTGATATGGAGGACTTTATCTATGAGCGCAATGAAGATGACCAAACCCTCTTTAGTCTCTATGACCGCATCCAAAACGCTTCCCTCCATATCGGGGATATTTTTAATTCCTTTTACAAAGCCATCAATGACCTGCTTCTAAAAGCAGACTACTACCTGCAAGAGGCACTGAACAACTACCCCAATCATCCGCCTCACCTTGCCTTGTACCTTACATTCTTACAACTGACCAACCTTGCGCGTGAGCAAATGAACGGACTCACCAAAGCGCACCTCGATTTTTTCTACAAGGATATTCTCAAGCTTCAAGAAAAATCCGCCCGCCCCGACCAAGTCTATCTGATTTTTGAATTGGCAAAGGAAGTAAGAGAACACCTCCTCCCCAAAGATACCGCCCTCACCGCAGGCAAAGATGCCACCAAAGTAGAGCAAATCTACCAAACTCAGCGCGACATTGTCATCAACCAAGCAAAAGTCAAAGCCCTTAAGACGGTGTATATTGATAAGGAAAAGGATGAAGCCTCAACGCTTCACCTAAAAAAAATCTATGCCAATCCCAAAGCCAATTCTGCCGATGGATTGGGCAAAGCCTTTATCACACCCGATAAAAAATGGCATACCTTCGGGAAAAAACCTAAAAAAGACGCTGAGAATACAGAAGAAGCAAACTGCCCTCAGGAACCCTTCAACGAGGACTGTAGCCAAGGAAGCCTAAGCAAAAAATGCGAAAAAGCCCAATTCAAAGAAGACATTCCCAACAACTTAGCCCAAATTGGCTTTGCCATTGCTTCGCCTGAATTGGTCTGTGGAGGGGGGAATAGAAAACTTGTGTTTTGTATGCCTAATAAGGCTGGAATTACTGCAAACAATGCTAACCACGTTGCCCAAAACCTTACCGTCTATCTCACCGGAGAGAAAGGCTGGGTAGAGGTGAAGTTTATTAATGATGATGTATTTACACCAACTAATGGTGTTTTTGCAACAGACTTTAAAACCAAACTTTTTTTAAGTGCTTCTACTGCTACGCCTACAGCCCTCCAACTCCATATCTGCCTCCCTATCGCAGAGCAGGCTATCGTTCCCTTTGATGCCAAAAAGCATATTGATACTGAAAAACACACAAGCGCATTTCCTACCCCCTTCCCGGTGATGAAGGTGGTATTGGATTATGCAAATTTTGCAGAGGCGGATATAGTAGATTTTAATATTCCCTTAGAGAATATTTCTATTCAGGTGCAGGTGGGGTCTTTGTATAAATGTGAATGTACAGACAAAATTAAATGTTCTTGTCCCCAAGACGGGCTAAGAAAGCTAATCTTACAAAATGGATATGGAGTACAAAATCCCAATAATCCTTTTGACCCTTTTACAGCTATCCCTTCTATCAATCAGGCTTGTTACATTGGCGCAGAGGAATTTGCGAATAAAAAAATATGCAAGTTCTTAATTAAAGAATTTCCCAATTCAATAAAAATAAATGATAATGAAACTTTTACCGCTTCTTATAAAGTAGAAATCCTAAATAAAAAATCATTTGTTGAGGGAGGAACAGCATTTAATGTAAATCAAGTCAATGACTCAGCATCCAAATCACCAAATAGAACCCCACTCAATTATTTTACTCAGTGGACAAATGAAGTGGATAAGGGATTTATTAAAGTTGTACTGAATAAAACTATTGATTCAACAAAAATATTAGAAGAAGCCGCCGCACTCAAAATCCAAGCCCTCACCCTCCACTACCAATCTTTCCTTCCTGCCCTTGACCCGAATATAGACCAGTTCTTTCATATCTATCCTTTTGGGGTGGTAGAGGTGTATCATTGTAAGCATATTGAGTTGAAGAAAAAGAAGATTGAAGAAATAAAACTTGATTTTAGTGAGATTACTTTTGAGAGTGTTAAAAATAATGGACAACCTTCTAAAATTGATTCAGATAAAATCAAAAGTAAAATAACTAAAATAATCGAGTCCCCATTTAAAGACAAATTAGTATGCATTGGAAAAATTTTAATTGATTATGTAAATGCAATTGAAGATACAACTTTGGCACAAGCAGCGAGTAAACTTGATGATGTTAAAGAAAAAATTTGTCAAGGAATCTCGGCTATATTAGGAACACTTATAAAAGAAGCTAACGATTGCCAAGCGGACTTCCAAACCCTCAAAAAAGCCAAAAACTGCCTCTTGGTCAAAAGTGATAGATTATTTCCTCAGTTTCTTTTTGGACTTGATAAAAATGGTATAAGACCTATTGAACCTGTCAGCAACAAAGACAAACCCAACCAATACAACCAAATCATTACCCAGACGGGCAACTTGTATATTGGTATCGAAAACCTACATCCGCCCCAGAACTTATCTTTGTTGTTTCAGTTTGCCGAAGGTTCGCAGGAAAACGACCTACCCTCTCCCCAGATCCACTGGTCTTACCTCACCCACAATGAATGGCGACCTATGCCACCTAACAATATCCTATCAGACACCACCGAGGGTTTTCAACAAACAGGCATTGTACTCTTGGATATGCCCAAAGATGCCACCACGCGCAATACCCTGATGCCTGAAGGTTTGCATTGGTTGGCGGTGAGTGTGGATTCCGAAGCAGAAGTAAACGCAACCCCCATGCTGATAGACGTGATAGCCCAGGCAGTACAGGCAGGCTTCCGCGACCAAGGCAATGACCCCGCTCGCTACTTAGACCCTTTGCCGGCCGATAGCATCAGCAAATTGGCTATCAAGGTAGCCCAAGTCAAAAAAGTAGGGCAGCCCTTTGCTTCTTTTGATGATAAGCCCGCCCAAAACGGCAAGGAATTTTATACCTTCGCCTCCGAACGCCTCCGCCACAAAGGGCGCGCCATCACTGCTTGGGATTATGAGCATTTGGTCTTGGAGCGTTTCCCGGAGATTTATAAAGTAAAGGCAATTCCGCATACAAGTACCGAATGTACTTGCAGACATAATACTGATAGTGTTGTCTGCTGTTCCCCACAAATCGCCCCCGGACACGTGTTGGTAATACCGGTAGCGAATATGCGCAACCGCAATGCCGTCAATATTTTAGAACCCAAAGTAGGCAGAAGATTATTAAACAGCATACAGGCATTTCTCAGCAAGCGTACTTCACCCTTTGTGCGGGTACATGTAGCCAATCCCAAATACGAACAGGTATTGACCCAATTCACCGTTCAATTTTATGCAGGCGTGGACAAAGGCTATCATCTTCGTAAGCTCAATGAAGAACTCATTCGCTACCTCACCCCTTGGGCTTATGACGATAGCCAAGAAGTCATCTTCAATGGCAAAGTCTATGCCTCGGATGTGATCAACTTCATCGAGGAACGCCCCTACGTGGATTTTATCACCGATTTTGAAATGTACCACTGCAAGGAGGCTTGTTGTGGAAAAGATGAAGATAATAAGCCAGCTTTAACAGATTCAAAAGATATAATTACTGAAATAAAAGGTCAAGTAAAAGACACCAAAGGCAATCCATTGACTGACTTTGAGGTGTATGTGGATAGGGAATTAGCAATAAATATTCAAATTGATACTAGTGATAGTAGTAAATTCACCCTCACAAACATCCCCACCAACGCCAACCTCACCTTCAAAAAATATGGTTACGTGCGGGAAGTAGTGAAGGATGTGACTGGTAGTGTGGGTGATGTATTATTAAAAAGCTACAGCGAAATACAAGACCAAGAAACGCTGATAGCGGAGATAGAGCAGAATTTGATAGCACAGACCGTGATAGAAGCAGAGAACCCTGGTGCCATTTTGGTCTCGGCGGTTCGCCATTGTATCACGCTTTATCCAGAAAAACCGAATAAATGTTGATGGCTTTTGTCATTCCGTAGGAATCCGTTTTATTGTAAAGCACATTAGACCGTATGACAGATACCTTCGGTATGACAAACATAAATGAAATAAAATACTAAAAATACTATGCAAACAACCTTTGTACTTGACAAAGCCAATCCACTCACTCCGGCAGAAGATTTCTGGAATCTTCGCCGAGAGGGTATTTCCCTGATAGAGCGACTGGGGCATCAGCAGCATACCGAATACAACAGTTCTGACCCGGGGATTACCATTCTCGAGGCACTGTGTTTTGCCATCACAGATGCTGCCTATCGCATGGGCTTTGATATGAAAGACCTCCTCAGCCCCAAAAGACTCGAAGCCGATACTTGGGATAAGGTCTTTTATACCGCCCGTCAAATCCTACACAATAGCCCCCTTACCCTCAATGACTACCGCAAGCTCATCATTGATGTAGAAGGCGTACGCAATGCTTGGATTGAAAAAAGCCGAGATTATGAAGTGCCGATATATGTGGATTATAAATGGATAAAAGGCAGTGAAAATAATCCATACCCTAATCCTTGCGATGAAAAAGATAACTGTAGAGGGGTTTTAACTATAAAATCAGAAGGAATTACTGAGGGAGAAGCCAAAGGTTATTATAAACCAACAACAAGTAATACAACTTCTCCTCCTCCCAAAATCCTCGAATTAGAAGGTATCTACAATATCATCATTGAATTAGAAGAAGATGTCAGAAATGACAAAGATAAGTATGCAAAAGCAACAGAGGAAATTCAGCAATTACTCCACCAAAACCGCAATTTGGGCGAAGACTTTCTGGGCATCAGTACGGTAGATTATGAGCCATTTACCTTAGACACTGCGCTACTGATAGAAGAAAGTGCCGACCCGGATGAGATATTGGCGCAAATTTATAACATCATTGAGCGATACTTTTCTCCGCGTGTGAGGCATTATACCATAGAGGAGTTGATGCTACGAGGCTATGCCGTAGATGAGATTTTTGAAGGACCGCCCCTGCAACACGGCTTTATTTTGGACGAAGAATTAGAAAAAACCGACCTTTTTCGGGATATGCACCTTTCGGATATCCTCAATTCGGTACACGATATTCCGGGTATCAAGTCTATCCTTTACTTTCACCTACAAAACGAGGATGGCGACAAGATTTCGGATTACTTCAATGAATGGACAGAAGAATTAAAAGCCTCCAGGAAAACAGCCCAACTCCGTCCCGAAAGGTCAGCGGCTTTGCTCTGCAAAGAAAGAGAAGCTTTTTTATACAACCAACAACAACCGGAAACCGAAGCAAGACGCAAAAAAGTATTAAGACGACTCCGCGACCTCAAAACCCAAGACAAAAACTACAAACTCAAAAACTATTTTGCTGATTTTAAGATTCCCCAAGGTGAAAATATGGAGGTAGAAGCCTATATCCCTGTGCAGTACGCACTGCCGATATGCTATGGCGTAAACGAATTGGAATACTGGGAAAACGGCAACAAACGCGACATAGAGCGTATGCAATTGCGGGGCTTTCTATTGTTTTTTGAGCAGCTATTGGTCGGTTTTCATCAGCAATTGGCGCACCTTCGGGAGTTTTTTTCTTTTGATGAAGAGGTCAATCACAGTTACCATTTCTCCGTATTGAGTCAGGTCAATAATCTGGCAGAATTGCTGATGGACAATGCTGAAGCATTTCAAATTATCGATGAAAACAAACCCATCGCCGAACAAGAAATATCAACCAATCTCAGTGATAAGGAAAAAGAAGAAATAAACAAGGCGATTAAAGAAGCCCATGATAAAATACTCGTACAAGAAGAAATCATCAGGACATCCTTTGAGCGATTTGCCCAATACCTCCAAAAGCTGACCGAAAACGAATTCACTTTCCTCAGCCGCCGCAACAAAGCACTTTCGCATTTGCTGGGACGTTATGCGGAGGATATTCGTGAATACGAACAAATGAGCCGTATTTTCTATCCCACCGCCGAATCACTTAGCCCTCCACCCGGCAAAGAGGAGCAAAGTAAAGATACCGCTTATTTGGATGAATCCTACCCGATGGTTATAGAAAAAAAACTGATACAGGATAAAATCAATATCCTCGCTGATTATCCAGGCATCAGCAATGAAAGAGGCAAGGGGATGAACTATGCCGGAGAAGTAGAAGTAAAAGAGGAGCGAGATGCCCTTTTGGAGGACCAAGATAGGGATTTGGTTTGGGATAGCTCCAATGTTTCAGGCTTTGAGCGGCGCCTGGGGCGATTGTTGGGCTTCTCCAATGTGGATAGAAGAAGCCTCATCCCTGAATTTTTGGCAATTGAAGAAATAGAAACAGGTAAATTCATCGTCAAGATTTTAAATCCTGAGGAAAAGGAAAAAGCAGTCGTCTTAATCACCGCCGAAGAAGGACTCAAAGACCCCAAAATCGTGGAGGGCAAGTGCTGTGCCGAAGATTTGGCCATACAGATACTTTTACAGGCTGAAAATGAAAAAAGCTATGTACTCAAAGACCCCAAAACCTCATCTTCCAAAAAAAGCAGTGCTAAAAAAATGCCCGAAAAGAACTATAGCTTCTTCCTCCTTGATACCAATGGCTCAGATGTGCTTGCCTTTAGCGAAAATTATCCTGATGCCCAAAAAAGAGATGAGGCAAAGAAAATACTCATCAACTATGCCCGCCAAATCAACGAAAACGAAGGAATGCACCTTGTAGAGCATATCTTGCTCCGACCCAAAATAGATGAAGTGATTCCAGTAGAAACTAATGGAACCCTTATCTTGGATGAGCCTCAAGGAAGCGAAACCCAAGTCAAATTATTAGACATTTGTTTGGATGCTTGTGATACCTCGATAGAAGGGACTAACGGAACACCTAATCCTTATAGATTCATCATCTACCGAATCCCCGCAGACAAATGCTTTGATGATAAACCCTGGGTATTGGCTTTATATGAAATAAAAGGGGCAAACAAAATTAATCTACTTTTTGAGCTTGACCCACAGAACAATCAAAAAGCCCTAACCTTCAAAAATTACGCTTTATTGATTCTTTTCCTTAGTCAACTCCGACAAGTGGGAGGAATTGAGGATAACTATCTATCTGCCGAAGCCAAGAAAAAGGAAGGTTTCCTACTGCAAGTAAGTAACCGCACGATCCTATTGGATATGGATAAGGCTGTCCCGACAACAAAAAAAGGGAGAGAAGATCTAATCAAAACATTTACCAACTTTTTTTCTTTCCAGCACGAATTCTATAATAAAAAAGATGATTGCGAAAAAGATATATGTAATCACAACGAAGACCCTTACTCTTATAAAGTTACCATACTGTTGCCTTGTTGGGTGAAGCGATTCCAAGACAAGACCTATAGGAATTTTGTAGAAAAGACCATCCGCAGAGAGCTACCCGCGCATATTCACGCTCGCATCTATTGGGTAGGGATGCACCAAATGAAAACCTTTGAAGAAGCCTACAGGGAATGGCTGGGTGCCCTGACCAATACGGCATTTGGCAAACCGCTTACATATAATACGGTCAATACGCTTGTGGAGCAATTGAATCATATCAAAGAATGTGGATGCTGTCAGAAGAAAGTAGAAACAGTAAAATAGTAAAAAACAGATCAACCAAACTTTATGCAAGCAAAGCCCCAAAATCATTTAGTCAATAAAGTTCGCCTACTTTTGGAAGTAGAAAGCGAGGCTTTGGCTTTGCGTGTCAGAAAAGAATGGGCTAAAACATTAGAAACAAGGCTAAGTGAAATCATAGACAGGGTCTGCACACAAAATCTTTTGCCCGAAGAATGGCTCAAAATAGACCGTTTGGAAATTGACCTAGGAGCATTGACCCCTGAAGACATCAGCCAAAAATGGGTGAGTTTATTTGAAGTAGCCTTTGAGAAAAAAATCAAAGAACAACGCACACAGACAAGTCTGCAAGAGCGACAAGCCCTCAAAGAACACTCGGATTTGGAAACCCTACTTTTTTTCTTAGAAAAGGGCTACTTACCCTGGTGGGCGCAAAGCCAAAGCCTTGATTTGGATGGATTGCTACAAGAACTGATTGACAAGCAAGTAGTAAATCTAAAAACAGCCTTGCAAGAAACGCTTAGAAAACCTCAGGCTTTCAAACGCCTGATTTATCAAATCAATATTCCTATTTTGCTGGCTTTGTTGTCCAATGGGGGGCTTAGCCAGCAGGAAGTCCAAGTGTGGATACTTCCTTTATTGCAAAAGGTGAAAAATGCAATAGATTCAGAAAGCACGATTTATAAAGGCTCAAATCAAATATTTCAGTTGCTTATCTCCAATATGAATCAAGCACAAACTTGGCAAGTATTGGCATACCTTCTCGAGCAAAGTATCTTAGGAAATACAGCTATTCAGGATTTACTTTCAGCAGAAGAAAAAATCCCTTTGTTTTTGGAAGAGATTTTAAAGCAATCTCCAAAGCTGATTCAAACAACGGAAAAAGAAACGACTATCCAAAAACGAGACTTGGAAATCATCCAAGCAGCCGAGCATCTTTATATCCAACAGGCAGGCTTGGTACTGCTTGCGCCTTTTTTGCCCGCTTTTTTCAGGGCTACAGATTTGTTGGATAGCCAATCTCAGTTCAAGAGTGCCGAGGCACAGCAGTATGCCGTTTATCTTTTGCATGAGTTGGCTACCGGAGATGCCCCTCTCCCTGAGTTTTCATTGGTTTTAGAAAAACTCCTGTGTGGGATGCCCTTTGAGGAAGCAATCCCTACGGAGATAAAAATAACGGAATCCCATCAAAAAGAAGCTTTGCTACTTTTAGAAGAAGTCATTGGGCATTGGACGGCACTCAAATCATCTAATCCGCGCGAGCTTCGGGAGGCTTTTCTGAAAAGAGCAGGGTCTATCGAGGCAAAAGGTTTGGGCGAATGGCTCATTCGAGTAGAAAGACAAACTTGGGACATCTTGTTAGAAAAAATCCCTTGGGGTTTTTCTTTGCTCAAATTACCTTGGACAAATAACCTGATACACGTAATATGGTAGAAGATAAAGAAATATCGCAAGAAGACCGCATCCGCATCAATGCCACCAGTTTGGACAATGAAATCAATTGGTTTGCTTCGGTAGTGAATGCACACTTAGCAAAGTTTTCTCTTCAGCAAAACACAAACGCTCAAAATCAAGCTATAAATCCCCAAAATCAAGGGGAAAACCAAGAAGAAAACTCAGTAAATCAAAGAGAAAACCGAGAAAACGCAATAAATCAAGTAGAAAACCAAGATAATCAAGAAAAAAGTGTTGACGAACAAGAAAAAACGAATGAGCCAAAAGTAAATCAAGAAACAAATACAATTGCAGAAACACAGGCTACAAGCTCTGAAAGAAAAAATATATGGAATAGGCTATTCGCTCCTTCTGCCAAAAGAGAATTAGACAAAATAAAAAAAGAGGCTGAACAAGCCAAGAAACAAGTAGAGGAAACAAAAAAAGAAGCTCAACAAGCTAAAGTAGAGGCTGAACAAGCTAAGAAACAAGTAGAGGAAACAAAAAAGAATGCTGAAGAAGCGAAGATGAAAGTAGAGCAGATTAAAAGACAGATGGAGGAAATGCTCAATCCTCCCAAAAAGTTCTTAGACATGCCCGACCTAAGCCAAGACACTTCTATGTATGCCCAATTTGTAAACTATTACAAAATGAATGAGGAGCAACGATTGGTATTGATACTTGCGCTCATTCCCTATCTACACCCTGAAATGTTGGATGTTTTTTTTATGCTCAATCCCTCTACGGGCAGAGGCTACACGGAATTTGGAGGCTTAAAAGGCACACGACACGGAGGATTCTTACCTACCATCGAAACAGCACTGTTTGTATTAGCCGGTGCTGATTTAGAAAAAAGGATTGAATTTCAGACTTTTTTTGAACCTGAGCATTTTTTTATTGCTCATAATATTTTACAGATTAGCCGTCCACAAGAAGGTGAGCCTCATTACAGCAGCCTTTTATCTATGGACAAGGATTTTGTGGATCTTTTCACCATTGGCACGCATCAAAAGCCCCAGTTTGGCACCGATTTTCCTGCCAAACTATTAGAAACCAGCATGGATTGGGACGATTTGATTTTGGACGATTACACGAAACAGCAATTAGAAGAAATCAGTATCTGGTTAGAATTTCACCTGCAACTCATGCAGGATAGCAAAATGAAGAAAATGGTCAAACCGGGCTATAAGGCATTGTTTTATGGGCCACCTGGTACAGGTAAAACTTTGGCGGCTTCGATTTTAGGCAAAAAACACAAGAAGGATGTGTATAGAATAGACCTTTCGCGTACCATTTCCAAATACATAGGGGAAACCGAAAAAAACTTAGAAAAAATATTTCATAAAGCAGAAAATAAAAACTGGATATTATTTTTTGATGAAGCAGACGCGCTTTTTGGCAAACGTACCAACAACACCGACGCACATGACCGATATGCCAATCAGGAGGTTTCTTACCTCCTGCAAAGGTTAGAAGATTATCCGGGTTTGGTGATTTTGGCATCCAATATGAAACAAAATATGGATGAGGCTTTTACGCGCCGCTTACAATCCATCATTCATTTTGCCAAACCCCAATATCGTGAACGCAAGGCAATTTGGAATAACTGTTTGAGTAAAGACCTCATACTCAAAAGAGAAGATACAATAGACTTGGATGAAATCGCCAGACAATACGAGCTGACAGGAGGCAATATCGTGAATGTAGTGCAGTATGCATACCTCAAGGCTTTAAGTACCCCTGAAAAAATGATTAAAAAAGAATACCTCATAGAGGGTATCCGCAAAGAATTTCTCAAAGAAGGCAAAACATTGTAGATATGGAACATAGTAAAGTCAATCAATCTAAAACAAATACATCTTTTAGTCCGGCGGCTCAAGTGCAGGAAAAAGCACAAAAGGAAAGCGTACAGCCCCAAATGGTGATTCAGCCCAAATTAAAAGTAGGTGCGCCAGATGATGTCTATGAAAAAGAAGCAGATAGTATGG
Organism: Microscillaceae bacterium; assembly: GCA_033765345.1. Taxonomy (GTDB): domain Bacteria; phylum Bacteroidota; class Bacteroidia; order Cytophagales; family Microscillaceae; genus JANRIC01. The sequence goes on along the minus strand of JANRIC010000162.1, from coordinate 7,709 downwards.
CAGACAAGGTGATGCGGATGCCAGTTAATGCAACCATTCAGCGAAAATGTGCGGATTGTGAGAAAGAAAAGCCAAACGTTCAAACGATGCCTTTCATTCAGCGGAAAGGGATGGAAGAAGACAAAGAAAAAGTACAATCCAAAGAGGAAGAAAAGGAAAAATTAAATAAAAAACTACTACTTCATAAAAAAGTAACAGAAGAAAAGGAAAAAATACACGCCAAGAAAGAGGAAGAAAAGGACAAATTAAATACCAAACCTTTGATTCAAAGAAAGGCTGAGGAAGAAGACAAAGAAAAAATACAATCCAAGGAAAAAGAAGAAGAAAAATTAAATACCAAACCCCTGATTCAAAGGAAAGCTAAAGAAGAAGACAAAGAAAAAATACAATCCAAGGAAAAAGAAGAAGATAAATTACACACCAAACCTTTTATTCAAAGAAAGGCTAAAGAAGAAGACAAAGAAAAAATACAATCCAAGGAAAAAGAAGAAGATAAATTACACACCAAACCTTTTATTCAAAGAAAGGCTGAGGAAGAAGAAAAAGTACAAGCCAAATCATGGGCTACTACTTCATTTATTCAACACCAGAAAAATAATGAAAATATTACACAGGGTGATTTGAGTAAGCAAATATTGTCCAGCAAAGGCATTGGGAATAGTTTGCCTACACAAACCCTAAATTTTATGCAAAGTAGATTTGGGCGAGATTTTGGGAATGTAAAGATCCATACCGATACCCAAGCTACCCAAATGGCACAAGCAATCAACGCGCAGGCATTTACCGTAGGGAAAGACATTTATTTTAACGAAGGCAAATTCCAAACCGACAATAGTGATGGTAAAAAACTGCTGGCGCACGAACTCACCCACGTAGTTCAACAGACCCAAACACCCAGCATACATCTACAAAACAATACATCTTCTCTTGACCAACAAGGCAATACCCTGCAAGAGGAAAAAAGTGATCATATGCAAACTGATTTAACAGGGAGTGATAATTCGTCCATTTCCAAAAAATCTTCCTTTGTCAATCATGCACCCATATTACGCAAGGAGGAAGATAAAGATATTCTATTGGGGATGAACAAAGACCGGGAAGTGAACCCTCAGATAGAAAAAGAAATCCGCGCCACCGAGGGAAGAGGTGCTAAGATTCCAGAAGATAAATTATTTTATCTCCAACAAATATTCGGCGAGGTGGATTTTAGCACTGTTCGCATCCATACCGATGCCAATGCCGTGCAATTCTGCCAAATCTTAGGAGCAAGAGCCTTCACGCTGGGCAGGAATATCTATTTCAATCGAGGCGAGTACAATCCTGATTCTACTGAAGGTATGCGCTTGCTGGTGCATGAACTGACGCATACGATACATCAGCGGGCGGTGATTATGAGGTATTTTAGTGAAGCTCATACAGATACCTTAATGGGTTTTTCAATTAATGATGTAACCAGTGCTCTGGGGATTGATTTGAATAAAATCATAGACAACATTCCCGGATATTCATTACTCACTTTTGCCCTCAGCTATGACATCATAAGAAATAAAGACGTTGAACGCAATGCCCATAATTTAATCAAGGGTTTGATGGGAGTGGTACCTGGTGGGAATATCTTGTATGAAAAACTTAATGAATATGGCATTATACAGAAAGCTTATGATTGGGTAAGTGGTGAACTAGGGCGTTTGAATATTACCTTCACCCGAATCCAACAGGTCTTTCAAGGAGCTTTGAATAAACTCCAACTAGAGTTTAAAGATAAAGGATTTTGGGAGATAGCAAAAGATGCTGTTAAAGGGAATTTAGGAGAACTTATCAACAAAGCCATTACGATATTTAGAGAAGAATTTGCTTCTTTGATTACAGATATAAATAACTTTGCTTCATCTGCTATAGACCAACTCATCAAATTTGTAACCGAAACCCTTGGTATTCCTTTAGTGAATTATCTGGAAAAAAATAGCCCGGCATACAAATTAGCTACTAAGGTATTACATCGCAAATTTCCTTTGCAAGATAGAGTCGAGGCTTCTACAGCTGAAATTCTGGAGGATTTCCTCATCTTAATAGGCAAGAAGACCGAGGTGGAACAGATGAAACAAAGAGGTACGCTCCAAGAAGCAGCAGATTGGATTGATACTCAGATAGGCAGGTTTAATGGCTTGATAGATAGATTTTTGGCAATCATCCAAAAAGTTTGGGACTCCTTCAGCTTAACAAGTTTAAGTGATATTTTCGGTAAGTTCGCGGAAATTATCAATGAGTTTGGTGCCTTATTCAAAGACTTCCTCGCTTTCGCCAAAGATGTAGCCAAAAAAGTACTCGAGTTAGTCAAAAAAGCATTACTCAATTGGCTCAAAGAAGTTGCTCAACAAACTAGAGGGTATAAGTTACTAAGTGTGATTTTAGGCAAAGACCCCATAACCCAAGTCGTAGTGCCTCGTACAGCCGTCAATTTTGTAGGTGGATTCATAGAACTAATCGCAGGAAAAGAAAAATTTGACCAATTGAACCAAACTGGAACTATTGAGAAATTGGGCGGAAAAGTAGATAAGGTCATTGAAGATATGGGTATTTCTTGGGCATTTATTCGGGATACTTTCATACAAATCTGGAACTCCTTTACCATTGATGATTTGCTTCGTCCCTTAGAGGCATTTGAAAGGGTATTGAATAAATTTGCTGAACCGATTAAAAGAATACTCACTTTTGCAATTGAAGTAGTCAAAATGGTCATTATGGTCATTCTTGAACTGATGAAATTCCCCATAGACCTTATCCAGTCTATCATTGCCAATGTAATCCAAGCTTTTGAAATCATCAAAAAAGACCCAGTCCAGTTCTTACTAAACTTACTCAAAGCCGTCAAACTGGGCTTTGAAAACTTCTTCAATAATTTTCTCAAACATTTACTCAAAGGCTTACAAACTTGGCTCTTTGGCGTTGTTGGAGAAGCAGGTATCAAACCACCCACCGATATTACCTTCAAATCCATTTTAGGTATGGCATTAGATGTTTTGGGCATCAGCGTGGACAATATCCTCAAACGTCTTGAACTCAAAATAGGCAAAGAAAAAGTAGATAAAATTCGCAAAGTATTGGATACCCTCACTGGTATCTGGAAATTTGTCAAAGATGTGATGGAGCGAGGTCCCATAGCTATCTGGGAATATGTACAGGAAAAGATCAGCGATTTGTGGAATGTAGTGGTAGATGCTGTGAAAAGCTACCTAACGGAGAAACTCATCGAGAAAGCCATTGCCAAAGTGCTGTCTATGCTTGACCCTACGGGAATTATGGCAGTCGTAAACAGTGCCATTGCCTTCTACAGTGCCGTAGAATCCTTTATCGAGAAGCTCAGAGAAATCTTAGAAATCGTCAATTCTTTCGTGAAAGGGGTATTGGAAATAGCCCAAGGCAATATCCAAAATGCCGCCAACTTCTTAGAAAATGCCCTGGCAGATGGCATCCCTGTGGCAATTGGCTTCCTTGCCAATCAAGTAGGCTTGGGCAAGCTCAGCAAAAAAATTAGCGAACTGATAGAGAAAGCCCAAGCAAAAGTCAATGAAGGCATCGATTGGTTGATTGATAAAGCCCTGGCTGCCGGTACCGCCTTTTTGGAAATGCTGGGCTTAGGAGGAAAGGATGGGAAGAAAAAAGATGGAGAAGAAATCGGAAAAGTTATCAATTTCAAAGTAGGCAAAGAATCGCATAAAATTTGGATTATTCAAAAAGGAAAAGATGCCGTAGTGATGATGGCGAGTAAAGAAAAACCCTTGACTGAAAAACTCAAAGATTATATTGATATGGCAAATAAAATAGAAGAGAAAGAAAAACAAGCCAAGGTTTTAAGTCTAATTAAACAAGCACAACAGAAATTAAATACATTGGATAAAGATGCAGATAATCTTGCTAAAAAGAAAGATAAACCTGATACCAAGCCTGAAGAAATTACAAAAGATGATGTAACAATTGAAAATGAAGAAGATGGCTTAATGCCAATCATTACTCAAATTGAGGAGGAGTTGGGGGTAGAAGATTCTTTACAAATAATCTTAAATATAAAGGAAAAATGCACCGATGAAGACGAAGACCAGCATACTCTTTATTTTGAAGGGAAAGATGAGAGTGCTGAATTGATGATTCAAAGTACTCCGCAATTGGTTCATGATTTAATAAATAATATATCTGAAACCCAGACAAGTAAAGAAGGTAAAGAAGCAGCAAAAAAGATAAATGAAATTCTTAAAAAAATCTATAAATTGAAGAAGCAAATAAAATCTTCTGCTGAGAAGAATAAAGACAAGAATAAAGAAATAATAGGGAAAATAAAAGATGAAGTTAAAAATTTAGGAAAGGAATTTAAGAAGGTTGATTTGAAAGACAAAAAAGACAAAATGGATGAAGTAAAACTTAATTTTAGTAAAGATTTTATTAAAGAATATAAAGAATCTGAGATTTTAAATAAGCACCTGAAATTACAATTAAATGAACAAGTAGAAGCTTTGAGGGACATGACAATTGCCAAATGGCTATCAAATAGATATGCTTTTGAACAAAAAGGGCGAATACCTGATTCAGAGTTAAGGAAGCGTATCCTTAATGACATCAATCAAATACCATCTTCTTCTAAGGATAGTGAAGAATACGAGAATTTTGTAAAAGATAACAAGAAAAAATTAAAAAAAGAAGATATAGAAAAAATGTGGGAACTTAGAATGGCTGCTACTCATAGGTTAGACCAAGTGGCAGGTGGGGATCATTATGAGTTTTCAGGGGTGGGGGTACACGCTATTAACAGTGCTATTGGATATCAATGGCCATCAAAGATTGAAGATATTGTTAAAGCAGTTGAAAAAGTAAATCCCAAAGTATATGAGGGAACTAAAATGAATGTAAAATTAAATATAAAATAAATGACTAATTTAAGAGCCTTTTATGAGTTTAATGGTGATGGTATTTTTTATAAAGATGTTCCTGATGATATCATTCAAAAGTATAGCACTACAATCCCTGAATTTTTGCTTGAGATTTGGAAAACAAAAGGGCTTTCTTTTTTTAAAGATGGCTTTTTCTGGTTAGTCAATCCAGATGAATATGCTGAAATTCTTTCTTTTTTTATTCCAAAAAACGAAAATCTTCATGTGGTAATACGTACGGCTTTTGGAGGACTAATTTTTTTAGATGATAATTCTACTAAAATTACCAACAAAGGAGAGCCTTACAATTATTTATGTCCTATTAATAAGGAAATTACGGGTTTTACGGACACTTTAGACGCTGTGATGAATGGGTGGCTCACAACAGAAGAAATTTACGCTCCACTGATGTTTTCTAATTTTTATGCTTGGGCGAGAGAGCGATTGCCTATTCCCGCTCCTGATGAATGTTATGGTTTTGTGCCAGCAATTGCATTAGGAGGAGATTTAGACCCTGAGAACATCCAAATAGTTAAAATAAAAGAGCATATGGCAATTTTATCGCAGTTATAATATATTTCCCGGTTCTTAGAGTTTAAGTAAAGTTAAGTCAACAACTTGAAAACAAAGAATAAACATTTAAACAAAAAAACAATGCCAACACTCAAAAAATTCATCGCCTTACTCATTAGCTTGGCAATTATCGGAGCTATCTTTTGGGGAGTCTATATAGCAGGGAGTTATATGCTCAGGCAATACCTATCATTGAATCATCCTTGGAATGCCCTATTGCTGATAAACGGGTTTATGATGTTACTTTGTACCTATTGGATTACGCAGGCTATCCGCAAGCAATCCAAACAAAACAAGGAAACACCTATGCCTCCCGAAAAGGTCAAAGCCTACATAGCATTTTTGAAAGTCTGCTTTGCTCAGGTAGCAATTCAAGGGGAAAAGAATAACTATGTAGAAGACTTTCTGACAGATATAGGAGTAAATATTCATATTCCTTTGCTGAAAACTAAGCTCACCCAACTTAGCCCTGAAATCTTACTATGGGCAAGTCCGGCTGTATTGACCCAATACCTGAAACTCATAGAGCAGCTAAAAATGCACTCGACAGAAGACAAACAGGTTCAGCAACAAGCCATTGAGGTATTGCTTGAAATACGCAAAGAGATGGGGAGTGGAAATGAAGCTTTGGATTTGAAACTTTTGTTTGACAAATAATAGTAACAAATCACAATAGACAATCATACATATTACTGACTAAGCAAGGAAAATCCAAAACAAGTCTATTTTTTCAAATTTTTTATTTTGTTTTCAGGAAGGAAATTCAAACTTGTAACAACAGGCTTTTGCGTGTGTGCCTCCAGAAGTTTGCGTGCTTCACCTGCAATTTTTCCACCTTTTTGGGCTGCATCTTGATTTTCTTCAAATCCTTGTGCATCTTGTACTTGGGCAATATCAATGGTGGCTACCTCACCTAACTTGGCAAAAGCCAACTCAGTGCGTGTCATGTGGTCGCGTAAATTATGGTTTTTCAAACTTTTGATTTTTTTGTGTTCCTTGGGTGTGATGCCAAAAGTTTCTTTGGAAATCGTCGCACTCAACTGCGCAAATTCTTTTGCCTCTGTAACTCCTCGCTTGCGCCATTCAGATTCTAACTCATTACGGACTTCTATGGTATCCAATCTTTCTTCAATCCAAGCATCAGAATAGCCTTGTTTTTTATATTTTTGGCGTTTTTTCTCCAAAAGGTCTTGATAGCTTGTACTTTCTAAAATTTCTTTGATTTTTCGCTCCATTTCATCAAAGGCATTCATATAAGCCAATTTGAATTGTAATGCTTTTGCACCTGTATAACCCATTGCCAAGAGTGTAAAAGCTTGACGATTGAGCTTGTACATTTTTTGTTTTTTATTTTGAGCATTGAAGTAAGAGGACTCCCCAAATTTGGGGAGTGCTCCTAAGGAGCTTTCTATACTTCCAAGTTCTACAATCAATGTCTCGATATCACGAATCACGTGGTCGTGGCGTTTTTCAAATGCCTCAGCTACTTTCAATGAAGTAGTAAGGGCTTCTTTGCGTTGGATAATGACTAATTCGTTCATAATTGTATTGTTTTTTTGCAAAATAGTAATTTCTTAGAGAAAAATACAAATTTTTTGTCATTTGCAATACAGCAAAACTCTTATTAGTGATAAATCACTATCCTAAAAAGCGAGATTTAGTGATAAATCACTATTGACAGTAGTATCTATGAGTCATATCTTTGTTCCAAGTTTTTATTTATCAAAATATATTATTCTACCTTTTAAATTTTACACAAATGAGCATGGAAATCAGACAATTCAGAAGGATGTATGACTTAGAGCTAATTCCTGCCTCCCATAGCGGAATTATTTTAGGAACTTTGGTATGGGATGCGGCTATTTTTGGGAAACCAAAATTTGATGGTCATGGAATGCCCAAACATATTATGATTGCTTTTGAAGATGCAGGATATATTACCCAATCTGAAATGACTAACTATATCAACGATTTAAGTGATGAGCCTTTGAACATTGCTGGGTTTGCAGATAGAAATATTGATGCGAGTGTTGAAATAGCTGTTGATATGGAAATTCCTGAAGTAAACAAGTTTAAATCCGACTTTTCGCACCCTAGCGAAATATTTATATGAAATATAACTATTCTTATAAAACTTACATGCTATATTTTATCAAAACCCATATTTTGCGATATTTTATAGAGTTTTAGAAGAAAACTTACAAAAAAACTCAA
>JANRIC010000161.1:0-13658 GCA_033765345.1 Microscillaceae bacterium | reverse complement strand
TTGAGTTTTTTTGTAAGTTTTCTTCTAAAACTCTATAAAATATCGCAAAATATGGGTTTTGATAAAATATAGCATGTAAGTTTTATAAGAATAGTTATATTTCATATAAATATTTCGCTAGGGTGCGAAAAGTCGGATTTATTCAATTATTTTTATTAAATATTTGTAAATTCAAAATAATCCTTAAATTTACATTTGTTATGTAGTAGGTTGAAGGATAAGTAGGAGGTTTTGAGAAGTTCCCATCTCTCAAACCTCCTTATTTTTTTGACATAAACAAAAATTTGAAAGCCTCGTCAGGAATTTCAAAAATTAATACGTACTTGTAAAAATTCTCATAAAAACTGTCAAAATTATGCATACCCAAACTATCCTAAACTCCATCATTCCTTTCACTTTGGTATGGGTTTTTGTCTTCTTTGATCTTGAAGGAAAAGCACAAAACCAGACACAAGAGGCAAATTCTCCAACACTCAATGCCATTCAGCAGGAATATAAAAACCTACTCAGCTATTGGCAGGAAAATACCCCGGACGAAAAAAACGGCGGGTTTTATGGCCGAATTGACGGCAATCAACAAATAATTGAGGATGCACCCAAATCTTTGGTGCTCAATAGCCGGATTTTGTGGACTTTCGCAGCGGCTTATAATTTTTCAGGAGAAGAGACATACCTCCAGACAGCACAGCGCGCATACGCCTATCTGACCGAGCACTTCCTGGATCCTGAATTCGGTGGGGTATACTGGCAAGTGGATTATCAAGGGAATCCCCTGGATACCGATAAGCAGATTTATGCCCAATCTTTTGGGATGTATGCCCTGAGCGAATATTACCTAGCTACCAAGCAGGAAGAAGCCAAACGCGAAGCCATTCGAATTTTTGAATTGGTAGAAAAATACAGCTTTGATCCTCAAAAAGGAGGTTACCAAGAAGGCTTTAATAGACAATGGAAACCCAGAGCCATCCACCGTCTTGGACAACCGGATTCGGCACAGACCAAAAATATGAATACACACCTTCACCTGCTGGAAGCCTACACCAATCTTTACAAAATCTGGCAAGACCCCCGGCTCAAAAAACAACTCAAACACCTGAACGAACTTTTTATTCATAAATTTTTAGATAAAAAAACCGGGCATTACTGGGCATTTTTTGACCGCAATTGGAAGCTCTCCACCAAGATGTATTCCTATGGGCACGATATCGAGGCTTCCTGGTTGCTCTGCCGCGCAAGCGAAGTGCTGGATGACCCGGCACTGCACCAGAAAAATCAAAAAATTGCCCTCAAAGTCGCAGACCGTACTATCTTAGAAGGGCTTGACCAGAACGGAGGATTATTTAACCAGGGTTTGGCAGGTCAAGTAACTGACCCCAACAAGGACTGGTGGCCTCAGGCAGAAGCTTTGATTGGTTTTGTGAATGCCTTCCAAATCAGCCAAGATAGCATTTACCTAAAAAAAATGGAGCAGGTTTGGAGCTTTATAGCCAACAAACTCATTGACCAAAAACACGGCGAATGGTTCGCAAGGACTTCCCCAGAAGGAAAACCTATGCTGAATGCTGATAAGATCGGTCCCTGGAAAGCTCCCTATCACAATGTCAGGGCTTGCATCGAGGTACTCAGAAGAATGAAACCTGAAAAATGAAGAATTTTTTTGCTCATCTGAATTTATACCCAGATTAAAGTGATTTAGGAAACACAAGACCCCTGCGGGGCAAGTTTTCTTGATTGATTAGCTTGATTATTAATGATTTAAGAGCTAAAACTTCGGAAAACCACTTCGGTTTGAGTATAAAACACAATGCAGCAAAGGAATGAATAAATTAAGGGCAAAAATAACACCCGAACTCATTGGTTTTTTGAGGCAAAATCCATAATATTAAAGAAAAAATAGAGATGATTCACATAAAATTAAGCGTAGAGTTGGATCACGTCGATCAAGTGGTCGCTATGCTGAAAGACTCCGAACTCATTGCTTCCATAGAAGTTGAAGACATTGACGACCAAAACCTTAAACCCATGACGGCCACAGATTTTTATAAAAAAATCAATGCCGCCAATCTGGCACAAAAAGAAAAACGCTTGTTCAGCCAGTCCGAAATGGAGAAGGAGGTGCAATCATGGTAACCTACAAACGCGTATTCTGGACGGAAGCCGCCCGCAACAATTTGTTCCAAATCTATCAGCGCATCGCCGGAAAATCACCGGAAAGTGCCCGTGAATGGATGGATAAAGTTTTAAAAACTACCGCTGATTTGGAAAAAAACTATCCCCAAGGAAACGACGAGCCTTTGCTCCGTAATGAAAAAGTACCTTATAAATTCCTGGTGGTGAGTTTTTATAAAATTATTTACAGCATCGAAGAAGAGCAAGTGTTGATCAAAACCATGTACCACACCCGACAAGACCCAGTGGTCTAAGCTAAATCCCGGGCAATGAGTACGGGTTTTGAAGCATGTTCACCTAAAAAGCATTTTTTACGTATGCTTTGACATAAGCCTTGTCTCTTATATTATTCTAAAACTCATCAAAAAACAACAACCTATATACCTACATCATAATATGGAAAAACCGCTTATTCTTCAAGGGATCAATACTTTAGAACAACGCCTCAAAAAATCGGATCGGGTTTTTACGCTAGGTGATGCCGCTGCCATTACCGGTTTTGCCCTAGACGAAGCCAAAGAGACCCTAGATGCCCTGATGGTCAAATACGATTGCCGCCTCAAAGTGACCGAAAACGGCGATTTGATCTATGATTTTGGAAAAATACTTCATCCCCGAGGAGAACGTACTTGGGCAGAATGGTGGTATGGCACCAAACAATGGCTTTGGAAAGCCTTTATGATCGTATTCAAAGCCTGGATCAGCATTACTTTGGTCGTCTATTTTGTGCTGTTTTTGGTGATTCTAATCGCCTTTGTTGTAGCCATGATGGCCAAAAACGATGATAATTCTTCCTCTTCAGATTCAGATTTTTCAGGTGTTTTTATATTTATCGGAGATATTTTCAGATCTATTTTTTTCTGGAATACCGTTACAGGAAGCACTTATTATGATCGTGACCCTTACGGCTATCCCTATCAGAGATACGAACCCCGCCCGTCAAGTTTTAATAAAAAGAAAAAAGGAAAAAACTTTGTTGCTTCAGTTTATGATTTTGTATTCGGCCCGCCCAGAGTAGAGCAAAGCGCGCTTGCCAATCAGCAGGAAGTAGCAGCTTATCTGCGCAAAAACAAAGGGCTGATCGTCATCCCCGAAATCATCGGGCTGGCAGGTTGGAAAGCTGATGAAGCCGAAGATTTTTTTACGGACGTAATTGTTCGCTACAAAGGAGACTCCAAAATCTCCGAAAATAACGTGCTTTACGGTGATTTTTACGAATTAGCTCGTACCCAGACCTCAGAAGCCGATGCGAAAGTAGTCTGGTACTGGGATGAATACGAACCCGAATATAAACTCACTGGCAATACTGCCGGGCGTAATGCCGGAGTTATTTTTATGAATTTATTTAACCTGTTTTTTTCACTGATCTTCTTGGCAGGTGCTAATTCTCCTGAATTAGCTGGCGACAGCGCAGGAATACTTATCTTCTTAGGTTGGATACCTTTTATATTCTCTGTGTTATTTTTTGGCGTGCCCTTGATGCGTTATTTTCAGATTCAACCGCTTCAACGAAAGCGCCATCTAAACAACATCCGTAAGCGACTTATGAAGGTCATCTATCACAATGCTTCTTCCGAAGTGCCACTCAGCTATCTGGAGCAAAATGTCAACGCACAGAATAAAGGCGAAGAAAAACTTTCTCGTGAAAATATAGAACAGGTCATGAACCAACTCATCCGCGACCTCGACGGCGAGATAGACCAAAACGAGCGGGGTGAGATCATCTACCGCTTTCCTAGACTGATAGAAGAAATGCAGGAAGTCGCCAGATTAAGAAACCTGCGAGAATCAGGGCGTAATCTGGGAAATATTGTTTTTGATTCGCATGGGTAATGCCTCACGCATAAAATGACTGGCAAAAAACTTTCATCCTCCGCTCCCAGCGGAGGATTTTTTTATAAATTGTCAGTTTCTTTATTTTGAAATTCCCTTTTAAATAGCCTAAAATTAAGGAGCATTCTGTCAATCATAAAAGGTTTGAAGCTATTTGCCAAAATAGCATCGTTTGTGGCAAATAACACTTCAATTAGCTCTGGCGCGATCACACACAAAACCCTCCAATACCGCACCCTATCTGAATACTACAAACAATCAGATAATCTCCAAAAAACCTATATCTTTGGCAACAAAATTTAACCCCTGATATATGCCAACAAATTTGCCGATAAAAAACCTTCGTAATCAAATGCTTCAAAATCAAACACCTATTTATTTTATAGACTGGTGTCTTTTTTCAGCCATCGGAATGGAAAAATATATTGGAAACCTCCAATTTATTTGCGCTACGGATACTTTTTACGGATTACATCCCCATATTTTTGTTCCTCAAAGCTTCTCCTATAACCATGCACTCACCAGCGAACAAACGCTCAATGCCCTACTTTCAAATGAAGAAGTGGCAGAACACATCCGCCGCAGAGGTCCAGGTAAATTGCTGGTCTGGCTTCTCAACGAGGAAACCGAAAGGCTCGCCGAAGCCCTAGACCTTGAGATTTGCCTGCCACCACACCAACTTCGTATGCACTGGGACAATAAAGCCAATACCAACCGTTTGGCTGAAATGGCTGGCGTGCCTTGTGTACCTTATGTACTTACCCCAGTAGAAAGCTACACACACTTGCGTAAAATCGCTGCCCATCTGGGTCAAGACTTGGTGATTCAGTCGCCGCACGGGATGTCAGGCAATAATACCTTTTTTATTTCCAATGAAGCCGATTGGAATCCATACCACGCACAGATATGCAATGGAGAAGAAATGAAAATCATGAAACGCATCCGTTGTGAGGAGGCAAGCCTGGAAGCCTGCGTTACAAAATATGGCGTGGCGGTTTCTCCCCTGATTTGGGAACTTATCGGCATACCGGAGCTGACCGTGTACAAGGGTGGTTGGTGTGGCAATGAGCTGGCACCTTATACCTTCCCCAAACATCATATAGAAAAAGCAAAACAATACACCATCCTGCTGGGCGAACAACTTCGTAAGGTTGGCTATAAAGGCTGTTTTCAGCCCGATTATTTGATTGATCCAGATAACGATATCCTTTATCTGGGCGAAATAAATATGCGTTTTTCGGGCTTTACCCCCTTGATCAACAATGCCAATATTGCCGAAAAGGATATTCCCCTGCTCTTGCTACACCTGGCTGAATGGCTAGATATGGATTATGACTTAGACCTAGATGCCCTCAACACAACGTGGACAAAACAAGAACACCTGGCACCACTTTCCCTCTTGCATTTTAAAAATGTAAAAGAAAAGCAGGCTCAACCCATCCGAACTGGTATCTATAGGCTGTCGGAGGATGGTAAAGTGGTATTTGTTCGCAGTGCCCTCAGCCCCAAAGACATCCTCGATACCCACGAAGCTTTCTGGATGAGTACCTCAGGGCTGGATTCAGTGATAGAAAAAGGGGATGAAATCGGCGCACTTTTTATTCATTCCCGAATGACAGTAGCCGGGAAAAAACTGACACCCCTGGGCAGACTTTGGGTGGAAGGATTATTAGCCGGATTCAAAATCCCTCACTCTCGTTGATCTGAAGATCGGTGGGTTTAAAGAAAATCAAGACTTGGACTTGAAGTGATAAAGGGGATGTTAAATAATACCTGCAAAGCAGCTATGCTTCTACTTTTTTTAAAGGAATAATTTAACTATATTAGCCCAAAAGTGAATTATGGAAACAATCACAACAGCTCAGTTAAGCGAATACGAAAAAGAACGAGGTAAACCTATGCCCAGTAAAAATCATGGATTGATTCAAAGCAATCTGACAGGATTGTTGTTTGCTTCGTACAGAAAAACCTATTCTTTCCCCACCGAACTAACCCTCCACTTAGGCGAAAAAGACTATGTACCGGATATTTGTATCTACCCCAAAATGACCTTCAATGGGCGCCAGGATGAAATCAGGATGACCGAAGTACCCATCACCGCCATTGAGATCATCTCTCCTACACAAGGACAGGAAGAAATCATGAAAAAATTTGAAACCTATTTTGCCCACGGCGTACAATCCTGCTGGTTTGTGCAGACCCTAACCGACTCCATTTCCATCTTCCTACCCGACAACCAGGTGCTCGTCTTTCACCAGGAAATTCTTAGCGATCCCACAAGCCGTATAGCTGTAGATTTGAGAGAGGTGTTTGAGTAGGATAAGTTGGGAGATTTGCTATTTATTTTCTAACAGTTTGAAGATTGGTGGGAGGTTGGGATGCTGATCAAACACAGGCATTAAGGCCTTAGTCCTCATCATACTGTATTCTCAAAAATTAAACCATGGATGAATTGGACTTTCTTGTAGATTTGCCTAGTTTAGAGTAAATTTTCTACTAAAATCTTATGAACCTTCAAATCAAAGACTTCACTCAAAACAATTTTTTTAATCGTCAATTCCTCGAAGACGATTTGCCCAAACTCTTTCAGGACGCTGAACCCGCACCCGTATTTGAAAAAATTAAGCAGCTTTATCAAAAAGATAAATTTGCCATACTCAGCGAAGCTCAACTCGAGGAGGAATTTATCAAACCTGTTTTGCAGGCTTTGGGCTTCTCTTTGGCCTATCAGGTCAGCAAAAAAGCCTTCGGTAAAACCCACAAGCCAGACTTTACCCTTTTTGAAAATGAAAACCATAAAGATGAACACTACACCTCCGATAAGGCTGACAACGCCCTAATCCTTGCCCTCTGTGAAAGTAAAGCCTATACCATAGCCTTAGACAACAAAAAACTCGATACCCAAAATCCACACTTCCAGCTCATCCGATACCTCAATGACCTTAAAATAGACTTTGGCTTCTTGACCAATGGCCGCTTCTGGCGATTTTATGAAACCAAAGAAAATCGTGCTGAAAAGGTTTTTTATGAAGTAGACCTGGAACAAATCATCGAGGCTAATGACCTCAGGGCCTTCTGTTATTTTTATTATATCTTCCGCAAGGAAAACTACCTCATTGCCCCACCCAATGTACCCATAACGCAGAGGGTAGACATCCAAAGACTGCTGGAGATCAACCGCGAAGCCAAGCGCGCCCTCGAGAAAGACCTCAAAAAAATCATCTACGGCGAAGAATCTATCCTCGAGATGATCGGTCAGCCGCTTTTTGCCCGCTATAAAGCACCAGAGTATAGCCTTCAAGATATCTACCGAAATGCCGTCACTTTTGCTTTTCGGCTGCTTTTTATTGCTTATTTTGAAGATAAATTTTATGAAATCCTTTTTGAAAAACACCCTTTTTACAAAAAGTTTTCTCTGCACTATTTCTTACAATACCTCCAAGATGAGGATGAGTACCCCCCAGAGAGATACAACGGCTGGGGTAAACTCAAAGACATTTTCAAAATGATGAATGAAGGAAGGGAAGATGATGAAATCCCCCTGCTCGACGGCGGGCTTTTTGCCGAAAAAGAAGCTCCACTACTCACAAAAGGCAAAGTTCTCAAAAATCGAGAGCTTAAAATTATCCTCGAACTCCTGCTCGATTATAGCCGCTCCGCAGAGCAGTCTTTGTTCAAGCGCGACTTCAAATCGCTCTCCATCCGCCATATCGGTAATATTTATGAAGGTTTGCTCGAATTTGAATTCCGGGAAGCTTTGGGTGAAAACATCTATTATGTAGTATATCAGGAAAAAAACAAAAGCTATGAAGGGTTTTTTGATACTTATGACTATCACCAACTCAAAAGCAACCCCAAAATCACCCTGGAAAGTGAAAAAATTTACCCAAAAGGGCATATCTATTTTACCAATGCCTCTAACTCACGTAAAGTAACGGCCTCCTACTATACCCCCGATGAGCTTACGCACTTTATGGTGGATGAGGCTATCGAGCAGGCACTACAGGCCGAACCCAATATTCTTAAGCTCCGCATCCTAGACAATGCCTGCGGAAGTGGTCACTTTTTGCTTGAAGTACTTAACCAAATTACACAAAGGGCTTATGCTCAATTGGATCATCATGCTGACCTTCGACAGACTTTGCAGACAGAAAAAGAGCAAATCCGCCAAACCTTGAGCGGCTACCTCCAAGATATAGAAATCGACGAACTCGTACTCCTCAAACGCCTTCTGCTCAAAAGGGTCATCTTTGGCGTAGACCTCAATCCCTTTGCCGTAGAGCTGACCAAACTCTCGCTTTGGCTTGATACCTTCATACTGGGTACGCCCCTCAGCTTTATTCAGCACCATATCAAACAAGGCAACGCCCTTATCAACAGCCGCCTGAGCGAATTTGTCCAAAACATCCAAGAAAGTATCTTCAAAACTCAAATCAACGACCAGCTACACGCCCTCCGCGAAAAACTCTACACCCTTAGCCAACTCAAAGATACCAGCCGGGAGGAAATCCAAAAATCTAAAGAAATTTATGAAGCCCTACAGCCTGACCTCTTTCTGCTCAATCAAATACTGAATCTGGAGACTTATCGCTATTTTATTGATTTTGAATATGAAGAGGAAGATAAAATAATCAAAGCAAAACCCCTGGATAAAGAAGGAACAGCCGAAAAAACCAATAAACAGCAATATACCGAATCACTGAACAAAGTCTTTCAGAGCTTTAATCTACAAAACTTCAGAGAAAAAAACTCCGAAATCTTTGCCGAAGCCCAACGCCTGGCCGACAAATATCATTTCTTCCATTATGAAGTAGCCTTTGCCGAAGTGTTCAGCAATGGCGAAAGGGGCTTTCACTGCATCATCGGTAACCCGCCCTGGGATAAGACTAAGTTTGACGAAAAAGACTTTTTCCCGCTATACCGCAGTTCTTACCGCACGATGAAACAATCCGAGAAAAAAGACGTGCGTGACAACATCCTCGCCTACCCCCAAGCCAAGGTGTATTACGAAGACCTCAAAGACCGCATCGTAAACAGCAACGAATACTTCAAAAAAAGATTCGAGCTTAGTGCCGGTGCTGGCGATGGCAACCTATTTCGCTTTTTTATAGAAAATAACCTGCGCCTGCTTCACCCACAGGGCTGCCTGACCTACCTTACACCTTCTGCCTGGAGCTATGAAGACGGCTCTCAAACGCTTCGTAAGCACATCCTACAGCACTATCACCTGCACTTTTTTTATCAGTTTGAAAATCGGGAAAAAATTTTTAAGAAAGTAGACAGCCGTTATAAATTCGCCCTTTTTCAATTAAAAGCCAAAGCAAAGGAAGAAGCTACTTTGGACATCCCCACGCGATTTATGCAGACTGATGTGGGTGTTCTTAAGACACAGGAGCAAATCATGCCCTACTCTTTGGAAGACATACAAATGCTCTCTCCCGAACACTGGGCACTCATGGAGCTTAAGCATCCCACAGATTTAACGATTCTCCGCAAAGCTTATCAAGCCTTTCAGCCCATTGACCCGGAGTATATGGATTTTAGAAATGAATTGCATTTGACTGCGGATCGAGATTTATTTAAAGAAGAAAAAGACGATTTGCCCCTGTATGAAGGCAAGATGATTCATCAGTTTGACAGTTTGCTTGCGCCGCCTCAGTACTATGTCAATGAACAAGCTTTGGAGCAACGCCTGAAATCCGTAGAGACTAACCGCCTGATTGATCAGGTTTATGAGCAAATCCCTTTAGAAAAGAAAAACGGCAAAGGCAAACAAAAAAGCGTGTTGATTTACCTGGGTATGTCTTCCGAAGATGAATTAAAACCCTACCTCATCTTTGATAAAAGCTTTCCAAGGCTGGTTTTTAGAGATGTTGCCAGAAATACAGATGAACGCAGCCTGATTTCGGCTTTGATTCCTGCCGGGGTTACTTACGGCAATACTTTGTATGGCTCTATGCCTAAAAAATATATTTTAGATGGTAAGGCGGTCAAAGCAAAGCCGCAAGCTTTGAACAGGGTTTTGTTCATAAATGCCATATTTAACAGTCTTGTGGTAGATTATATTCTTCGGTTTATCATTGATATTCACGTCAACAAAACCTACCTCATGCGTCTGCCCATGCCGCAGCCCTCGGATGAAGCTTTAGAGGCAAATCCCGACTATCGGACATTATATCAGAATGCCTTAAGGCTTAACCTGGCACATAACCCCCAGGGATTCCCTGAACTCAGTACCCTTGCGGAGCAATACGGCCTGCAAATACCTACAGCAGAAAAACAACTTAATCTCCTCAGGATAGAAAACGACTGTATCGTGGCTCGTCTCTACGGCATCAGCCCCGAGGAGCTTAAGCACCTCAGCAGTGCGGCTTACTTCAAGGTACTGCACGAAAAAAATCCTGCTTATATCGATACTTTGTTGGCTTATTACACCTCGTAGGGGCATTGCCATGCAACGCCCTTATACGGAATATTTTCCAAATCTCAAAGATTTGGAAAATCTACGCGACATCACACACTAGAACAGCAACATCACACACTAGAACAGCGACATCACACACTAAAACAGCGACATCACACACTAAAACAGCGACATCACACACTAGAACAGCGACATCACACACTAGAACAGCGACATCACACACTAGAACAGCAGGCTTAGAGACTAAAACAAAGGCTTCAAAGACTAATACAAGCACCCCGCAGACCAGAACTCCGCTCCTTTAAAAAAAATCTTAAACTTCGTGGTTCGGAAGACGTACATTTAGAAGCAACTGCATGTAAGATTTTTACACACAAACATTCTAAATCACCATGGCGAGTATTTCCGAAAACACATTTGGTGCACGCATTAAGAATGCGGAAGACACCGTACTGATTCTTAACTCTATGGCGGATTTTAAGCCGCTTGTTCCTGAAGATGCCCCCGACCAAGTCTCCAAGCTTATCAACGAGCTCAAAACCGCCGACCAGGCTGAAGCCGTTGCTTTGCAGAATTTCAGCGTAAATGCCGCTACCCGCAGGAGTTTGATCCTGACAGATGCTACAAGCCTCAAAAAAAGTGTGAGTCCTATTCGTTCCTATTTGCAGGCGATGTATAGCAAAGCAGACCAGCAATTTATCAATCTGAACAAGGTTCTGAACCAAATCACCGGCTTTAAGCCCGGTCAGGATAAGAAAAACCCCGATGAAAAAAGCATCAGTACCTCACAACAGTCTTATGCTTCTTTGACACAGGTTTTTTCGGATTTGATCGTTATCCTGCAAACACTCAACCCCACTTATACACCACCCAATGAAAACATAACCCTGGCAAAGCTCCAGGAGAAGCTCCAGGCGATTACACAAGCCAATGCACAGGTGACCATCCTGTTTAATACCCTAGATACAACACGCCAAAAACGGAATGACCTCTTTAAGGAACTCAGCACCCGCCTGAAAAGAATCAAAAAATCCGTGCAATCGCAATACGGCAATGCTTCGGCAGAATATGGTAAGCTGAAGGCTTATCGGTACTAAGTATATGAGGAGGGGAGCCCCTTATGGGTATGTAGAAAATGGACGATGGTCAATGGACAATGATCCTTAGTCTTTTCTTCTCTTGATGATAAAGTTTGCCAGGGATACACGAATAATTGTATTTATTCGTGCATTCGTGGCAAACAATTCCTTCTAATTTTTAGCACTTAAAAGCATCCGTAGCCCTCATTTTGTGTTTTTACCCTCTTTTTCATAAACACCCTGTCGTGCGTTTGTTATACTCAAACCGAAGTGGTTTTCCGAGATTTTAGCTTTTAAATCATGAATAATCAAGCTAATCAATCAAGAAAATCAGGCAAATCACTTCAATCTGGGTATATTTTCAACTTTAATTCTGTACGTTACGTGTTGTTTTTCATTTTCAAAGTGATGTCGCCAACGTTGTAAATATAAACCGATGCGGGCAAAAAAGAAAACGTCAAATTGTCTATTTGTTTTAGGCCTGATTGGTCAATAGATGTGACTAAGGCATTTTGAAAATTGTTACTCTTGCAGAAATGAATTAAACTTTTTAATTCGTTTGGTTTTTCAAAATATCTATTGCTCCATTTTATTTCTACACCCCATACAGGTTTGAACTTTTTATCGTCAACCAAGACTAAATCCACTTCGCCTTCATTTCTACCTTCTTTCCACCGTGCGTATGTTAAATCTAATTTTTCACGGTGCATCCATTGTGATAAAACGGCTGTTTCCACCATATTGCCCATTTCGTCGTCGGTTTCATTGATAGGTGAAAACAAAGCGGTACGTAAAGATGGATTGGTCAAATATACCTTGAAGCTTGTTACACGTTTAAGGCGTTTAGCGTTTATATCTACTTTATTTAATACTTTAATTAAAAAAGCCGCTTCCAAATACTCCAAGTATTTTTTCAAAGTATCCTTTTGAATGCCACTTTCTTTACTCATTGATTCATAAGAAAATTCGTTGCCGGAGTTGTAGGCTATATACGTAAAAAATCGGTTTAACTCTTGAACGTCTTTTATCCCATACAAACTTGGTAAATCTCGTAACAGCACTTTGTCCACGATGTCGTTTTTTACATATCTGCCCATATCACTTTGGATTTTTGCATTCATAACAACCTCTGGATAACCACCAAAGTTTAGGTAATGCACAAACTCTTTATTAAAGGCTTTTATGTTGTGGGTAAGGCAATATGGAATTTGCTTATCGCCATAACTTATTTCTCCATTATATATAAGTTGATCCATATTTTTAAGATGAATGTACTCTTGAAAGGTAAGAGGTGGCAACATAAAATCAGTAAATCTACCTGCCCCACTTTCTGTACTATGCCATTTTAGGGCTGCTGCTGCCGAACCTGATACAATAAATTTGGTCTTAGGATAAGAATCAACAAGTACTTTCAGGTGGCGTTCCCAATCTTTGAGGTATTGTATTTCATCAAAAAATACATAGCAATCGGTTAGATTTTTTTGATGAAGTGATTGTTTGCAAAGATTTAAAATATCTTCTAAACTTAAATGTACATAAATAGGATTGTCAATGCCTACAAAAAATATCTTTTGTGGATTCACGTTTTCAGTCAATAATTCTTGTATGCTATGAAAGAGCATGACAGTTTTCCCTACACGTCTTGGTCCCATAAGTACCAAAGCTCTACGCACGTTTTGTTCAGTTACATAAGGGTAAAATAAACTAAAATATAAACGCTTTCCCATAGAGCTGTATATTTCGGGTATTTGCTTGCTAACCCACCAAGGGTTTTCGTAACGCAAACGCTCTACTATTTTTTCTGTTGGAATAAGACTTGTATCACGCATAAAATATTTTATTTTGACAAATATGTTAAAAATAAATAGATTTAAATCTTCTTAATATTTATTTTTTGTTTAAAGGATTTTCGCTTTGTATTGATTGGCTTGCCTGTGAGGACACAGGCAAGGGCGTGTAAGCCGTCGCCTGTGTCCTCACAGGCGACTAAGCGAAAGTCCTATAAATAGATATTTTTGGTTCTCTGACAATTTATGTGGGAATGATCCATACAAGTATTTTCAAACAATAATTCTATAAAAAATAAGTGCATTCAATTTCCTCTCTTGATGATCAATTTTGCCACGAATGCACGAATAAACGCCCTTATTCGT
>JANRIC010000160.1:0-14794 GCA_033765345.1 Microscillaceae bacterium | reverse complement strand
TGATTGCGTACCGTTACGATAAATAAAGCTACCGCCCCAGCTTTATCCGACTCTGCCAGTCGGATGACTTCCTGCGGGTCAAGTGCTTGATTGCTAATTTTATAATTCATAAGTTCCTGATTTTGTATTTTTTATCTCGATTCCTTTATTCCCATAAGTCCCTTTATTTTTTTAATTCCCTTAATTCCCTTAATTCCATTAATTATTTTTATTCCCTTAATTCCCTTATTTCCCTTAATTCCCTTAGTTCCCTTAATTCCCTTAATTCCCTTAATTCCCTTAATTCCCTTAATTCCCTTAATTCCCTTAATTCCCTTAATTCCCTTAATTCCCTTAATTCCCTTAATTAAGATAATTAAGGAATTGATTTCCTTAAAAACTTGTAGTTATTATAAGAAATTTAGAACTTTACAGATACATATTTGGAATTATTCTTAAGGATATACAAGCCAGCGTACAATTATTTATAAATCATCCAAAATTAATTATGAAAAAAATTGCCATTGGAGGGTTCATCCTCCTAATTCTGATTTTTACAGCTTTTAGTTTTTTCTCCAAAAAAGAAAAATTTATCCGGGTTCTGGTTTTTTCCAAAACAGAGGGCTATCGCCACGAGTCAATTTCCGCAGGCAAAAAGGCTATTCTAAGCCTCGGTTCCAAACACGGTTTTCAGGTAGATACTACCGAAGATGCGACTATGTTTGATGAGAAAACTCTAAAAAAATACAATGTGGTTGTTTTTTTGAGTACCACAGGTGATGTACTGAACGGACAGCAGGAACAGGAATTCAGGCGTTTTATCCAGGCTGGGGGTGGTTTTGTAGGCATTCACGCAGCCGCAGATACCGAATATGAATGGCCTTGGTACGGCAAATTGGTGGGAGCTTATTTTGAAAGCCATCCCAATGACCCCAATGTGCGCCAAGCAGAAATGGACGTGGTAGATGATCAACATATATCTACCGAAATGCTCCCCAAACGCTGGAAACGCAATGATGAATGGTATAATTACAAAAAGATCAATCCTGATATCAAGGTTCTTTTAAAACTGGATGAGAAATCTTATCAAGGTGGCACCAACGGCAACAATCATCCGATTGCCTGGGCACACGAAATGGACGGTGGGCGCGCTTGGTATACCGGACTTGGTCATACCCCGGAATCTTTCAGCGAGGAGAAGTTCATCGCACATCTCTGGGGAGGCATTCAATATGCAGCCGGAGAAGGAAAAGCAGTAGATTATTCCAAACCTACTGTAACTCCACTGGAAAATCGATTCCAAAAAACTGTCCTTGAAAGTAATCTCTTCGAGCCCATGGAGCTTGAGCTTCTCCCCGATCGCAGCATTTTGTATGTCCAACGCCGTGGAGAGATCCGCCGTTATGATCCTAAAAAACAAGTCACCGAGACTATTTACAAAATGCCCGTCCATACCAAATACGAAGACGGCTTGCTGGGAATGGCACTAGATCCTAATTTCCAAAAAAATAACTGGATTTATTTCTTTTATTCACCCGTAGGAGATGTACCCAAACAACACGTGTCCAGGTTTACAATGAACCGTGATTATACATCCATTGATATCAAATCTGAGAAAGTACTTTTAGAAATCAAAACCCAAAGAGATGAATGCTGCCATTCGGGTGGTTCGCTTGAGTTTGGTCCGGGAGGATTGTTGTATATTTCTGTGGGTGATAATACCAATCCTTTTGCTTCCGAAGGTTTTGCCCCTATTGATGAGCGCGAAGGTCGTAGTGCCTGGGATGCCCAACGTTCTTCTGCCAATACCCAGGATTTACGAGGCAAAGTATTACGTATCAAACCCAATGACAACGGCACGTACAGCATTCCAGAGGGAAATCTCTTTAAAAATAAAAAAGAAGGCCGCCCCGAAATTTATGTGATGGGCTGCCGCAACCCTTTTAGAATAGCCATTGACAAGCATACCAATTATTTGTATTGGGGAGATGTAGGCCCAGATGCCAATAATGACAGTACACACCGTGGCTATCGCGGACACGATGAAGTCAATCAGGCAAGAAAAGCAGGCTTTTTTGGTTGGCCCTATTTTGTGGGCAATAATAAAGCATACGTAGATTTTGATTTCAACAAACGCAAACCCGGCAAATCCTTCAATCCTGCCAAACCTATCAATAATTCACCCAATAATACCGGATTGCAAGAGCTTCCTCCAGCACAACCTGCTTATATCTGGTATCCTTATGCCAAATCCGACGAGTTTCCTTTGACAGGTACCGGAGGGAGAAATGCTATGGCCGCAGGAGTTTATTATTATGATGATTATACAGACAATCCTGGCAAGTTCCCCCAATATTATGACAAAAAGCTTTTTACCTATGACTGGATCAGGGGCTGGATGATGGCTGTGACAATGGACGAAGAAGGGAATATGATAGAAATGGAGCGATTTTTACCAAGCTATAAATTCAGCAATCCGGTAGACATCATTTTCAGCCCTGAAGGAGATATGTATATGCTTGAATACGGCTCGGGCTGGTTTAGCCAGAATCCTGATGCACGCCTGGTGCATATCACCTATAACTCCGGCAATCGCAAGCCTCTGGCCAAAATCACATATAACCAACAGTTCGGCTCGGCTCCTTTTACGGTAAGTTTTTCAGCAGAATCTTCCAGTGATTCAGACCACGACAATCTGACTTATGCCTGGTACTTTGGCTCTAAAAAAATCGTATCTACGGATTCTCAGGTGAAATTCACTTTTGACAGCCCCGGTAAAAAATACGCCCGATTGGTAGTGACGGATGCCTATGGCGAAAAGTCAGAAGATATAGCAGAAATTTTTGTAGGGAATGCTTTTGCCAGCATCGACTGGGCATTTGCCGGAAACCGTACTTTTTATTGGGATAATCAAAAACTCAACTATGCCGTAAAAGTATCCGACCCCGAAGATGAAAAATCAGGTCTTCCAATAAAACCCCAAGACATCTTAGTAAGCATTGATTATCTTGAACAAGGTTTTGATCTCAATGCAATTACACTGGGGCACCAGCAAATGCAGGATCAGTCTACTTTGTCGGCCGGAGAAAAAATCATGGAGGAATCCGACTGCAAATCCTGCCACAAATTAAACCAGGCCTCAGTCGGCCCAAGCTATATACAAATTGCCGAAAAATACAAGGGTGATGACAAGGCAATGAATTACCTTAGCAATAAAATCATTCAGGGCGGAGGAGGCGTTTGGGGTGAAACCGCCATGGCAGCCCATCCGGGAATCTCACAGGATGATGCCCGACAAATCGTTGCGTATATCTTCTCTCTGACCGATCAAGAAAATGCCAAAGCATCTCTACCATCAAGAGGCTCTTTTGTATTTGATCAGCATCTGGGCAAAGGCTTTGAAGGCAAATACGTACTTACGGCCTCCTACACCGACCAAGGCGGACAAGAAATCGGGCCACTGACCTCTACCAAGCGATACATCCTCAGAAATCCGATGCTGATGGCTGCTCAGTTTGATGCCACCGAAAAAACCTCTAAATACACCCTTGAGCCGGGTACTATTCCAGGTATAGACCAAAAAGTTGACCTGATCATCGGCGTACACGAGTCTTATGTGATGTATAAAAATATAGACCTGACAGATATCAAAGCCCTGATGCTCACATATTCTGCCAATCCCAGGTTTATGGCCGGAGGCACGATTGAGTTCAGATTGGATAAACCTACCGGCACACTTTGGGCAAGTAAAGAAATTAAAACCTCAGAAGAAACTGGTCCTAAAAAAGAGACAATGCCTGTGAAAGCGATGAAGGGCGAACACGACCTTTATGTGGTGTTCAAAAGCAAAGACAGTCAAAAAGCTGCCTGTGGATTGTTTTCTATGTATTTTATGAATAATCTGCCGCAGTAAAAGCCGTTGTAGGCTAAAAAAAAACAGCTTTTAGGGTGATGAACACGCTGCCCTAAAAGCTGTTTGTTATTTATATCTATTGCCCGAAAATCCATCAGGCAAAAATCGCCTGTATATCCAATTCAAATCCTTCCAAAACCTTAGAAGAAATTTTACCCGATTCTACGGCAAAACCTACCAATTCATAAGACTTTTCGGTACATTCAAACAACTCAATGGACGCATACTGTGGGTCTATAATCCAATACTCCTTTATTTGAAACATGGCGTGCAAATCTTTTTTATCATTACGATCGTCTTTGAGGGTGCTGGGTGAGATAATCTCCACTACCAAATCGGGCGCACCGTAGATGCCTGTTTCCTGAATCAGACCCGCTTGGGCATTGCTTACAAACACCAAGTCGGGCAAGACCACGTGATGCTCTCCCAAAATAACCCCCATAGGTGGATGAAATACTTTGCCTAGTTTTTTTTCAGTTACATAATTATAAAACTTCGCAAATACGTGTGCGGAAGTTTCCTGATGCAAAATCGTAGGGTAATTTCTTTTTCTCATTTGACCATTGATTAATTCGTACCAGGCTTCCTGTAGCTCCTGCT
This sequence comes from Microscillaceae bacterium, assembly GCA_033765345.1. Lineage (GTDB taxonomy): Bacteria > Bacteroidota > Bacteroidia > Cytophagales > Microscillaceae > JANRIC01. The sequence continues at coordinate 10,302 of JANRIC010000160.1, read as the reverse complement.
CCGTAAATTCATAATCCAGGAATTCGGCAACGCTCATTTTTTCAGTGCTGATGATGGTACTCATAGTTCGGGGTTTAATTCATGATCATCAAAAATACATGAAACAGGTCGATTTTCAAAGCGATTGTTTTTACCAGATATGGATTTTGAGTTGAATTAAAATTATAGGTTCTTGATGATTTTACCGAATGATCATTCTATGGCAAGGACTAGGTCGCTTAAAGCGACCTGATCCTTGCCATAGAATTACCTCATTTTATAAAAAACATTTGATCCCGATGCTCAATGTGGTTACGTCCAAATCCAGCCTCAAATTATAGCCACTTGATGTTCTTGTGCTACTACCGGATACCTGTTTGCTCCTGGAAGCACCTAAGCCTACACCACCACTGGTAGCTTGCAGTGCAAATTTCGGTTTAACGAAATATACTACTCCAGGTCGTACACCCAGATCAAGCCCCCAGGAGTTAAACTCAGAGTTTTGTTCCTGATCAACCTTGTTAGTACTTTTACTGTAACTTATGGTTGCGCTGGAAATCAAAGTAATACCAAACTTCTCTCCCAGCATCCAGTAATTCTGCACAAATGGGCTGAAAGAATATCCATTGCTCTGATTTTCAGAACTAAACTGGTCATTTTCAGATTTGCCTTGACTGTATGAATACCCTATACCAAGCCCTAAAGCAAGCTTGTTGCTGAGTAGATAGCTGATTTCGGGCGTTACAGATACGCCAAAGCTACTCGAGACCTGATCATTCAATTCATCATTCAACTTATCTTCGACGCCAGAAGTGCCGATACTGCCCCCAAGAACCTATTGTCCTTGATTGGGCTGTGCAAAAGCTAGAAAAGGAAATAAAAAAATACCAATTAGAGCTAACAAATTTGAATTCATTTTTTTAAAGGATTTAAGTGTAAATAGTGCATGCAAGTTAGCTAAATCGGCTACACGAAAGTATTAACAAAAGTTAAAGTGTTGTGAATGAGTTGTGAATAAGCTTTGCTTGGAGATTGTTCAAGTTTGTAATCATACCAGAAGCTTTCGCCGCTTGCGAAACCTTGTCGCAACACGGCGAGAAGCTTTCGCCGCTTGCGAAACCTTGTCGCAACGCAGCGAGAAGCTTTCGCCGCTTGCGAAACCTTGCCGCTCTCGTCGGGAAGCTTTCGCCGCTTGCGAAACCTTGTCGCAACACGGCGAGAAGCTTTCGCCGCTTGCGAAACCTTGCCGCAACACGGCGAGAAGCTTTCGCCGCTTGCGAAACCTTGCCGCTCTCGTCGGGAAGTTTTTGAAAGCAGTCGAGATTCTGCCACAAGCACCCAATCCCCCACACTAGTTATTTGAGTACTGCTGCCTCACAGATATACGTCGGGATAATGCCGCTGGACTCGATATGCAGCTCTGCTTTGTGCGCCAGGGTATTGCCGGAGAGTACCAGTACGGTATCAATACCGAATTTATTACCTCCTATAATGTCGGTATCGAGGGTATCGCCTACCATGAGCAAATCATTCTTTTTAAAATGCCCTTTTGCCTGAAGCATTTCATAGGCAAACATAAACATCTGTGCGTCCGGCTTACCAAATCGGATAAATCGTTTACCGACAATAGCTTCTACCATATCAGCAATGGCACCGGTGGCTACGGCTATTTCGTGTCGGGAAACTGGATAAGCTACATCCGTATTGGCTACGATGACGGGCATATTTTTGATTCTGAGCAGATTAATGGCTTTGTTGATGTCGTGATTCCAGTCAAAGCCTTCATCATCCAAAAAAACCAAAGCAACCACATCATCAATTTGGTGCAGGTGTAAGTCATGAATAGAAAGTGTGCGTAAGCCGTTGGTCTCGATATAATGCGCCGAATCTTCGGTGCCAAGATAAGCTACGGTGCCAGTTTTGATCTGGTATTGCAGGTATTCGCGGGCAAGCATACCTGAAGAGATAATCTGCTCTGCTGAAATATCATGAATGCCCCGATTTTTGTAATGTTGGGCCAATTGTTCGGGGCTTCTGGAGGCATCATTGGTGAGGAGGAAGTACTCTATTTTCTGATCGATGAGGAATTTTAAAGTTTGGTCAATGCCCGGAATGATTCCCTGGTGATTTCTCAGCACTCCAAATGAGTCTAAAAAAACGGCTTTGTAACGGGATACTACTTCTTTGAAATTATGCGTAAACATGGGCTTACATTTTAAGGACACGGAGTACTTTTTCCGCATCAAACCGGGATGATATAGAAGGTAAATATAATTCATAAGCCTCTCTTCTGAGGCGATTTGCATAGATTTCGTGAAAGAAATAACGCCCATCTTTGATCACATAGTTTAAAATAAAGAATCGATAGGCTTCGGGTAAGAATCGTACCTCGGCTTCGCTCAAGGGATTTATGCTGTGATATGATTGTAGAAAAAGCATAAAACGATCTTCCATCAAAGAATCAATCAGGTAGCTAAATACGGTTCGGTCGCCGATTGTAGAAACTACCCGGCTGAAAAAATAAAAATCCAGCACCGGGCTGCCCATCCTAAACCAGTCATAATCCCAGCGAGAGAAAAAGCGGGTGTCTTCGGTGACGGAGAAATTACCGATGTTCCAATCCAGGAACACAGGAATATGCCTGAATTTACGGTAGTTTATTTTTTGCAAGTGATTTAGAAAAACACTGCATTGTCGCCGGATCAGGTCAGCATGCCCCCAGAACTCAAACTGCCCGATTTCAGTCTCGAGGCGGGTAGCCAAATCCTCCATATCCGTTGAAAGTGTTTTGGATGAATGGGGAAGCTCATCCTGCACGGCTTCACAGGCCTGATGAAAAAGAGCCAGTTCGCGCCCTAGTGATTGAATATGTTTTTCTTCCAAACGACGCGGAAGACGCTGATCAATCTTGACAGATTGATAAAATACGACCCAGGCAGATAAGGAAGCCGCTCGGTCATGAAAGCGATACGTAAAAACTTCCCCGTTTTTGGTCAGGGAATGGGCTAAAAAATGCTCATAAGGAGGAAGCAGCTTCTTGGCCAGGATATTGATGATGGTGTGGTCTTCTTTAAAATGCTCAAATTTACCATAATAAGAGAGTTTGGCATAAACTTTCTGACCATCATCTAGGCTAACCTCAAATACATGATTGGTAGAAACTTGCGGGCTTACATCATAAATACTTACAATTTTGCGTGGATTTTTATAATTTGCCCAGGCTTTTTTGATGATTCTGCTAAAATCAATGGTACGCATGGCTTAGAATAATTAAATGATTTCCAAATATCGTTTGAGCTCCCAATCAGTAACCTGCTGCAAAAATTGCCGCCATTCCCAGAACCTTGTTTGGGTAAAATGATCTACAAATGCTTCCCCAAAAAGCTCTTGGGCAATCTCAGAGTTTTGCATAAATTGGGCAGCTTCTCCGAGATTTGGAGCAAGTCTCCCCAAACCGATTTCCTGGTAGCCGTTGCCCTGAGTGGGAGGCAGATCGAGAGCAAGCTTGTGTCGGATACCGTATAGACCCGAAGCCAGACAGGCCGCCATGGCCAGATAGGGATTGGTATCTGCCCCTGCTACCCGCATTTCTGTCCGGCAGGAGCTTTCTTTGTTGTTCAATACCCGAATGGCCGTGGTGCGGTTGTCGATGCCCCAAGTCTGGGTAGTGGGTGCCCAAGCACCTTCGGTGAGTCTTTTATAGCTATTGACCGTAGGGGCATACATTGGCAATATGTGTGGGAGGCAGTGCAGAAGCCCTGCTGCATAATTTTGAAAAAGATCACTCATTTGAAAAGGCTTATTTTCATCATAAAATAAATTTTGAGTGAAGCCGATATTCCACAGACTTTGATGAATATGCCCTCCGCATCCGGGTAATCGGGTATTCCATTTGGCCATAAAACTCGCCAAGATGCCATGGCTATATGCAATTTCCTTGACGCTGTTTTTGAAAAGAACGGCTTTATCCGCTGCATTCAGCACCTCGTCATAGCGAATGGCTGCCTCATAAACGCCTGGTCCTGTTTCGGTGTGTAAACCTTCAAGCTGTACATCAAAATTCTCCAATTGATCAAATAAAACATTAAAAAAATCTTGTTTTAAAGTCGGACGCAACATGGAATACCCAAACATACCCGGCGTAATGGGCTTTAGGCTTTGAAAATTACTTTTTTCTAAATCCTGGGGTGTATTCTCGAAATTAAACCACTCGAACTCCTGGGAGAAGCGCGTCCCAAAACCCATGTCTTTACAGTTCTGGCAGATTTTTCGAAGCAAACTACGTGGACAAATCTCCGGATTTTGCAAATCTCCGAGAAAAAACGGTATATCTCCATCCCAGGGCTGGCGGCGGTAGGTTTCCAAATCCAAGTATAGAGGAGCATCTGGGTAGCCAGTATGCCATCCGGTATAGTTTACACGATCGTAACTTAGATCCTGTGCATCCCAACCGAAGACCACATCACAAAAACCCAAGCTGCTTTGAGCTGCCTCCAGAAATTTATCTGTATGTATGATTTTCCCTCTCAGAATTCCATCTATATCACAAAGTGCGACTTTGACTTTACGATCTCCTTGGTTTTGTAATTGCTGAAGAATTTCCGCTTTTTTAGTCATATTTCCCTGATACTTTTTTTAGTCAAAGAAAAGTAAAAAAAAAATAGGGATAATAAAACTATAAGTGTTTTTTTCTTTGGTAGTGTTAAACAAGTAATGCTGTTCGTTCAAAATAGTGGGCTGTGAAGCCACAGCCCACGGCGAAAGTTTTATTGTAGGGTTTAATTTTTCACCTGCTTCATCAGATAAAACATCTCCGTAGCGATTTGTCTGCAACGCTCATCGTATTTGCTTGTTTCCTGTGCTGTATCATCGGCGATTTTAGGGTCTTCATAAGGTACTGAGACTCTCAGGGAAGCACCTGGAATGTAGGGGCAGTTTTTATCTGCTTCCGAACAGGTCATCACTGCTGCAAAACTTTCTTTTGGATTGGTGGGATCATCATATTTTTTGGAAAAACACTTGATCGTCTTCCCTTGATCATCAAATTTTACCTGATAAAAGGGATTTTTACCTCCGGGATTTTCTACCTTGAAGCCTGCTCTTTCTATGGCAGCTACGGCTCTTGGATTAAAGGCAGTGGCTTCGGTGCCCCCTGAAAAAGTATGAATACCTTCTTCCATACCATAATAATGAGCCGCTGTGGCAGCCCAAATCTGGCTTAAATGGCTTCTGCGGCTGTTGTGCGTACAGATAAAAATCAGGTTGGCTGCTTCGCCCGATTGTTTTTTGTTTTTCACAAAAAGTGCAATTTTTTGCAATGCTTCTTTTCGTTCTTCCGGGATAGCTTCCATATCTTTCTGAATGGACGCTATGTAGGCTTTAAGTGTAGGGTACATGTCTAGGAGTTTTGAATTATCACTGTTTTTATTTTTGACCTGAGATGTCTGCCCTTTAATTTCCTGCAAAGGGCTTGTACTCATCAAAACGATGAAGAGAGAAAGAGAAATAACAGATTTTTTCATTTTTCACCTTGATTTAAATGATTTACTTGATTTTCAACGATTCAAAAAAATATCCTAAAACTGTTTCCGTTGGTGTATGCCTTACAAAGGTTTAACAACATCCAGAACCGGGTTCGCAACATACTTTTTCTTGATCAGTTGCTTGAGCTTTATTTTTCGTTTTTTCTCCTGGTTTTTCGGCATACACAGAGATACTGTAAATGCCAGTTCCTCCTCGATTAAATTCAGTTATTTGCTCTTCGGAAAGATATTTGGCCAGAAGATCATTGGGAATGTGAATGGGCTTTTGTTTTTGGATAAGGATATTTTGAAAACCTGTATCCTCGATGTGTTTTAGATAAGTTTCCTTCTGAATAGCCCCCGCCACACAGCCGGCATACATTTCTGCATCTTCTTTCAAAGCAAGTGGAAGCTCGCCCACCAATACAATGTCTGATATGCTAAAATGCCCTCCGGGCTTCAGTACTCTGAAGATTTCTGCAAATACCTTGGACTTGTTAGGGACTAAATTCAGCACGCAATTACTCACGATGACATCTGCTACTTCATTACTGACAGGCATCGCATCGATGTCACCTTCTCTGAATTCTACATTGTTAAAACCCAGTTTTTCGGCATTTTGGCGTGCTTTCTGAATCATAGCCGGGGTAAAGTCAATTCCGATTACCTTTCCGCCAGCACCAGTTTCGTGGCGCGCAATAAAGCAGTCGTTTCCAGCACCCGACCCTAGGTCAATGACCGTATCTCCTTGAGATATTTGGGCAAATTCGGTGGGCAATCCACAGCCCAAACCCAGGTCAGCCTCAGGCGCGTAACCTTCCAACTCCGAATAATCGTCCGTCATAATATTATATATTTTGTTAGACGGGCTGGTAGCTCCACAGCAGGAAGCAGCATTTTCTGCTTTGCCTTGTTCTGCGATTTTAGCGTATCGCTCTTGAACCAGTTGTTTTAATTGTGTTTCTGTCTTCATAAACAATTTAACTATTTTATTGCAATATTACGATGATAAAAGATAAAAAATTTTTAACAACAGTCTTCCCCACAAGGAGGAGTATATTGATTGAATATTTCTTCAAATAATGTTTTAATCTCTATCCAACGCTTTGGGTCAATACAATAATTCATGCGAGTACCTTCAATGCTTCCATGAATGATCCCAATGTCTTTCAGTTCCTTCAAATGCTGACTAATAGTAGCCTGTGCCAAACCAAGCTCTTGCACCAAATCATTGTTGATACAGGCATTGATTTTTAAAAGGTACTGAATAATTGCCACCCGCGCAGGATGTGCAAATGCTTTGGCTGCTATTGCTAAGGCATTTTGTGCCTCTGAAAATAAATCTGTTTTGGTAATTCCCATAGTTTAATTTGTACATTGCAATATTACGATGGTATAATCAGAATTCAAAATATTTAGGGTAATATTTTTTCAATCAGGCAAAAAATTATGTGGTGGCAGATATAAATTACTGACAATCAAAGACTTTCTGTGCCTAAGATAAATTGACCTTGATTGGTCAACTTAGTCCATTACATTCCGTGGGTATAATTTTCAGTTTGAATGAAGTGCTTTCAGAAAAACTCTTTGCTAACGAATGGGCTGAACGGTAATGACTAGTCACATGAACACTTCGCAACCATTTTCAAATGCTTTCAAGGTGCAAGTTTATCCCTTTGGGCTTAGAATCACATTTTTTGAGCTGGTGATTCAGGGCTTTTAATGAGCTTCTAATCTCCACTTTTCCTTCAGATTGTATTTTATTTTTCTGCTTCCTAAAAATAAAATCGGAAAAGAAATCACGAAAAGCACGCCTTCAAAAACGAGCCAATCTTTCACTCCTTGAATACCTTCGTCAATGGCGGCTACGGGCAAAAGTGGGATCGCCAACACGGTTCCAAGGGCTATCCAGGCAAATGGCTCCATCCAACGTGTATTTTTAAATAAGGGTTTTTCTATGGTGATTATCTTTGAGAAATGTAAAATTACCGTGTCTTTTGACGGGTGAATTTGTATACTCAGACTACTGTCTGTATAAGCCAGGATGTTGGAAGCATAAAAACTGCTGTCTGGGGTTTTAAAAGTCCAAGAGTGGTCTAAAGACAATATTTTTTGCCTTTTGATGTGTGACTGATGCTGTAAAACAAGCCTGTTTTGCCCGTAGAGTACCGTTTGAAATAGTAGTAGGAAAAGGAATAATAGCCTGATTTGAGGGATCATCCTGTTTTTATTCTTTTATTCTTAGAATCGGTTAAGAGCTTATTGATACATCAGTATCCTGAGGCTTCAGCCCAAATACAAGGCCGCCCCTGCGCTACTAAGTTTCTCTAGCATTCTTCCAAACCAACGACCGATGCCGCTTTTTTGCTCAGAGGCAAGTTTTTCCACGATTTGGTTCTGCATCTTTTTGTAGGCTGCCAGACTCAAATCCAGCCGTCCGGGTTTGTTGCGTAGTAGCCAGAGTCTTTCGTGTTCTTGTATGATCTGCGCACTAAGAGTTTTCATTTCTTGAAGCAGACTTATATTTTCTTCACGGTTTTGCTGACTGTGGTAATTGTTGTACTGTTTGATTTTTGCGCCAAAGCGAATCATACGAAGCGCATTGCGGTATTCATCCCGGATAAGGTCTGCGTCTGCTACTTTGAGTTTTACTTTGTCCAGTTGTTTTTGGAGGCTATCCAGCCAATGAAACACAGCTTGATGATTATAAGGTTGGGGATTTTTGAAGCTATTTTGATAAAAATCCTTGATTTCGCCAGGCAAAGGGAGCATTTCCATGATACCGCCCTGTATCTTGCGGTTGATTGCCTGAATCATGACCTTATCCATAAAACCCAGCTGCAGGGCAAAGGCAGTAGTCGTACCAGCCACCATGGGTATTTCTTCAAATTGATTGTAAGTACCCATATTCAATACCAAGTTACCCATCAGACCAGATTCATCTTCAAAGACCTGACGGCTCAGGTAGGTACTCAGTGCTACTTCTTGCTTCGAGGCGTGGTTCCAGCTCAAAGCTGCTCCATAAGCAAGCCCGGCATAGCTTACGGTCAGGTATTGATGATGCCCCATATCGCCCCAATCGGTCAGCAGCATTCCTTTGGCGCCATAGAGGATGCCATTATGCACGGCATTGTCGATATTACCCATCATATTCTGGGTGCGCCCAGTATAGCTCGACCATGAGCTTGTGCCTGGGCAAACCATATAAGGCAGTTTGGCTTTTTGGTAGCGTTGGCAGTTTTGCTCGAAGGGATGATTAAATTCATAACCCCATTCCAGGAGGGTAATTTCTTTGGGGATTTTGGAAATGATCTCAGGGTGTTTGGAAATGACATCGCCCCACATCATCATTTTTTTGCCCTTACTTTTTACATAAGTGAGGAGCTTTTGGGTGTATTCCAGATAAAGCATTTCGCTACCGCCGGCTTTTTGGGCTGCCTCCTTGCTTCGGCAATGCCCTAGTTCGAAGGGTTCATCGAGATTGACATTTAGCTTATCGGAGCTAAAATGAGGCAGGAGATCATCCGTCATTTTTTTGACCAGCTCAAGGCTTCGGGGGTCGGTCGGGTTGAGTGTGCCTTTCATATCCAGTAGCCCCAGGAGTTTGAATCCGTCGGGGCATTCGGCCAAATCATCGAATTCGTTGCTTGCCAGCCAAGACATCATGTGCCCCAGAGAGTTCTGGTTGGGGACTAATTCTATGTAGCGGTCTTTGCAGTATCGATCCAGTTGTTGGATTTCTTCGGGAGTCAGTGGAGTTTCGGTAGACTGCCACACGGATTTGAAGGAAGGATAAGCAAAAGAAAAACCCTCAATATACAATTGCAGGTGATTGTACTTCAAATCTGCGAGAAAATCAATGATTTGGTAAAGCGTTTCCAGCTTGGGTATTTTGTTGCGGCTGATATCGAGCATGACTCCACGGACTTCCAAATCGGGTTTGTCTACGATTTCCACGCCGGGGAGGGTATTGTCTACGGATTGGTCTATGAGTTGCTTGAGCGTGCTAAAAGCATAAAAAAGTCCTTCCAATTGGCTGTAAGTAATTTCTACGCCTGAATTACGGACTTTCAGGTGATATTCTTGGGCGGCTAGGTTTTGATCTTTGGAAACTTTCACAAGAGCCTGTCCTGATTTTACATCAGGGATTTTTAGGCGATTCAGGGCTATTTGTTCAATTTTCTCTTTATCCTCGGCGGGTATGCTTAATCCCCAGGTTTTCGGCAAGGTGCAGGACTCATCTATCCAGCGTACTATTTTGGGGATAGGCACTAAGGTTGGCTTCACTTGCAGGGGGTCGGCAGGGATAATCCTTAAAGAAAGTGACTCCGATAGTTCGGGAGCCTTTTCATACAAAGATTCATAATACAAGAGCAATCCCAAGACTGCTAACAATAAAAAAGCCAAAAGCCCTAGAAAGATATATTTCAACAAACGCCCAAGTATTTTCATGTTGGATGGAGTTTTGTGTATAGAAAGCTAAAATAAATAGTTTCGGTAGTCTGCACAATGTTTCTTTTGAAAAATATATCAATCATCTTCGCACAAACAGCTCTTTATGAAATTACTTGAAACTAATATATTTACTCACGAAAATGGCAACGACAGGGTCGCTTAAAGCGACCCTGTCGTTTGAGATGTTTCTTTTAAAAATATAGGTTGTCTGGCAAATTTTGTGGATAATACATATTTAACACACTAAAAACTTGAAGGAATGGGTTGCCACGAATGCACGAATAAGTGCGTTTATTCGTGCATTCGTGGCAAAATTGATCATCAAGAGAGGAAATTGAATGCACTT
>JANRIC010000153.1:0-14717 GCA_033765345.1 Microscillaceae bacterium | reverse complement strand
CGGGTTTATGCTTTACTTCTCAGCAGTCCACGGCCTTCTGCTTGCGCAGAGTAGATGCAATCTACTGTAATTGGCTTCCTTAGAATTATTCTAAGGAAAACTTCTTGTTTTTTAGTCCTGAACTCTACGCCGAACAGTGGGCCTGGATGTTCAGGAGAACATCTTTTTATTGCTTAGAATTAAGTTACGCTTCGCTCATATCTTTGCTCTATAATTCAACTACCTGGTTTTTAATGATTTAGTATTCTATTGAACACTTCAATCAACGACGGGGCTGGCAAAGATTATATTATATATAGAAGTATAACTTTCTATAATCTTATTATTTAATGGATAAAACACATCAAGTGAATCTGAACAGTTACCTTCTAATTTTGGTAAGCAACAACTGCAAGGATAAAACTTATAAATTACGAAAATGAATTTTTTTTTTATCTCGAGACCAAACTGCTTTGAATACTCCTTACCTTCAGTAAGTTTATTATAAACCTTTGAAAGAACTAAGGTATCTCCTCGATCTGTAACAACTTTTACGTGAAAGATTCCGAAATAAAAATCAAATCCATAATATTGAAGATTCATATCATGATTTACTTTATCTAAACCAATAACCTTAGCGACAATTAATGTATCTTGAATTTTTACTGCTCCATTCAATCTAGAATCAGTCTGAGAAAATAGTGGAAAACAAATGCTACTCAAAACACTATACAATATTAATGTATTCATAATAATTGTTTTTTTTAATTTTGTTTCTTTCTTCTTATGTTACCCCTCATAATAACTTCAGAATTGTTAGTAGTACGTTTAGATAAATCAAAAGAAAATTGATATCCGAGAGATGATCCATAACTAATAGTTGTAGTCAAATAACCAGACTTTCTTGGGGTAGTTGGTGTGAAAGCGGCTTCTAATTTAACAGGTTTACCATCATTAGTTTCATAATAATCTTCCACAACAGATGATTCAAAAATATTTGCCTGAAGATGTCCATTCAAAAATTGTCCATAGATGAATGAATTATGTTCGTTATCAGGATGCCCATCACCAATTAATCCTTTATAATCATCATAAACAGATCTCTCAACTAATACATGAGCGAACAGTCCTGCAACAATTGGGGCTCTGTGTTCATTATCTTTTAAATCAATTAAATCTTGAACATCAAAAACGCCAGTATCATAACTATCAAAAAAGGTTTCATCACTTGATAATCCTTGGAATTTTTCCCCCTGACCTATTAGGTTAAACGCGACTTGTTTATCTTTTTTGTCACCTTCTATTAAGTCATATACCAAGCTATTAAGTTCGGGACTTGATTCGTCTGCAGGTGTAAGAGTTGAAACATATTCTTTCTTTTTATCCTTTTTATCACCTGACTTGTATAGACCAACTTTACCATCTTTAGGGTCATAACTAAAGTTATGTCCAGAAACTGTTGATAACTCGAGCAAAAACCTCACAACATTTTTTATATCACCATTTAAATAAATATCTCTACCATCTGGATCAATGTATTTTATAGGGTTATTGGCAACATAACAATAAGGTGATATAACATCATATGTAACAGCATGAGGATCAATTTGATGAAATCTTCCTAATTGAATATCCATAGCTCTTGCTTCATAGTCGTACCAATTGAGTCCAAACTCCTCCTGCTTCTCCTTGCCGTTGTATTGGAATTTGTGATTTGGCTCTCCATTCTTCTCCAAACTGACGATATTGAGCCCAAAGGGATAATAATGGTTTTCTTGGACGATCATGGCTTCGGTAGAGGTAGCGATGACATCATCAAAATAGACCTCTTGCTTGCTTTGATTGGCTACGAAGAGTTCTATACGTCCGTCCTGGGGGGCTTCGTACTCGAGCTGGAGCTTTTCCCAACCTTCTGCCGCCAGGCTACTGATATAGCGTATCTCACTGCCTATAAAGTTATCATCTTTATCGTAAATCTGCAACTTTAGATAGGCATTGGGTATATTTTCTTTGGGTTTTGAGCGGTTTGGATTGAGGCTGATTCCGGCTTGTACTTGGTTGGGGGCTTCCTGGCTCTGGCTTTGTTGCCCGAATTCGTCTGTCTGTGTACGGATGCCGGGGGCCACTTGCAAGAATATCCCCAGGTTAGAGTCTTTGTCTTTTTTGTGTTTGTCTTCGTAGCGGGCATGGGCTTTGACTTGTATTTTGTCGCCTTTGCGCAGGGGGATGCTCTTCCAGGGTCCGATGGGGCGGTTTGTGCCTTCTAGGGCGGCTACAAAGCTGCCACTCAGGGCTTGCCCTTGCTCGCGGGTCTGGCGGATGTTGGCAAATTCGTGTTCTTCGTCTACGGCTAATTGGGGTTCCATGGTGGCTTGCATCACTACTTGTGCGCCGCTTGAGAAGGATAGGCGCAGGTTGCCGAGGTGGTCTTTGTAGTGGTATTCGTAGAGGTAGCTGCTGGGGTTGTCGGGGCTTGCGCCGGGGGCTAATACGCGCCCTTCGGCGGTAGAGAAGAACTGTGGGGCATCGTCTTCGTAGATGAATCCGCCGAGGTAGTCGGGATATTCGTCATAAAAAATAAAAAAAAGATAGCTGTTCGGGAATTCCAATTCCCAAACTGAGACTGGGGAGAATTTACAACCCGAACTTGCTTGACTGCCCAATAAGCCAACAACAAACCCGAAAGTCCGTATCCAAAGGCTTTTGGGTTTTTACTTATACTTAAACCGAAGTGGTTTTAATACAAAAACAAGACCCTTACAGGGGAGCTTTTAGCTCTTAAATCATTAATAATCAAGCTAATCAATCAAGAAAACTTGCCCCGCAGGGGTCTTGCATTTCCTAAATCACTTTAATCTGGGTATAAAATAAAATCCCGCTATTTTGTAAAGAATAGCGGGATTTTGTGCTATTTATTTTTAGTTTATTGACAATACTGCTTCAAAGCATCGCTTGCGGTGCTGTAATTCATACCCTGAGCAATTCGCCAGTCGGCGCAGGCACCTATACGATCCTGAGAGGCAAGTTTGGCAAGTCCTCGGTTGTAAATGGTGCTGGCATCTGAGGGCTTAAACTCCAGGGCTTTGTTATAATCCGCAATTGCTCCCTTAAAATCTCCGCTCAAGTATTTGGCAAGTCCTCGGTTTTTATAAGCGGCATCATATTCTGGATCTAGGAGAATGGCTTGATTATAATCGGCAATTGCTCCAGGTAGATCCTTGAGCATACGTTTGGTTAGACCACGATTATAAAAACAGCGGGCATCCTTGTCGGAGAGTTTGATTGCCTGGTTGTAATCGCTGAGTGCAGCCTGATAATTCCCCATTTCTCGGTTTGCAATCCCCCGATTGTTATAAGCCATTGGGCTATCCTTGTAAATTTCAATAGAACGGCTAAAATCCTGTAAGGCAGCAGGATAATTTTTTAGGGCTAAGTACAAGTGCCCACGTTCATTTAAATAAACCAAATTGTCTGGAGATAATTCCAGGGTTTTGGTAAAGTCAGCCAAAGCACCGCTATTATTACCTTGCATTTCTTTTGCAAAACCTCTGGCACCGTATGCCTTGATAAAATTGGGATACTTTTGAATGGCTTGGTCATAGACTTTAACCGCTTCTTCCAGTTGATTATTTGCCATGAATTCATCAGCCATTTTGATAAAATCATCTTCACTTTGTGCCGAAACAAAAGAAAGCGACACTACAAGCATTAAAAAGAGAAGGATAATTCTTTTCACGAATGTTTTTTTAAGGACAAAGATATGTTTTTTGAGTAAATTATGTATTACTGAAAATGATAAAAACATCAAATTTTTCGGAGACCGTCTAAGCTGTTGTCTTCAACACTTTGGCGATATGTTCGGCATCACATGCTTGTGATTTCCAGTCTTCCAGTCTTTTGTTCATCACACCAAACCACAGCGGAGGGCAAAGCGACATCATAATCATCACTGGATAACCAAATGGAAGCTGTGGACTTTCATCAAAATGTCGGAGTACTTGATAGGGTCGGACGGCGTAGGCGTGGTGGTCTGAATGGCGTTGTAATTGAAAAAGCATCAAATTGCTGAGTAAATGATCGGCGTTCCAGGAATGCAGCGGATTGACTTTTTCATATTTTCCAGGGCTAATTTCACGGCGTTGGATGCCATAATGCTCAATATAATTGACCGATTCTAAGGAAGAAAAAGCCATAAAACTCTGTAAAAGCAGAAAAACGGGCACCTGCCAGATGAAAACTCCCTGCAAATCGCTGAAAATCCAGGTCAAAGCCGCAAAAAATAGGAAAGGAAAAATTACAAATTGCAGCATCTGATTGTGGATGGGATTCCAAACGGCCAGGTTTTTACGTTTGAGCCTCTCAATCTCAATCTGCCAGGCACTTCGGAAGCTCCCTGTTACGGTTTGCCACCAAAAAGCATAAAAAGTCTGATTTTTTTTGCTGGTTGCTGGGTCTCGGGGAGTAGCTACGTGGACGTGGTGGCCTTTATTATGCTCTATGTAAAAATGCATATAATAAACCGTCATTAGGATCAATTTGCTGTGGAAACGGGCAAATTTTGATTTTTTGTGTCCCAATTCGTGGGCTATATTGATGCCACCACTGGTGAAAGTCATCACACTAAGCAGGAAGCCTATATTTTGAATCAGGCTCATTTCTCCTAATGAAATTACATAAGCTCCCCAAATAACGATACCCAATTGTACATAAACCATAGAGTAAACAATGATTTCAAAATATTTGTCTTCCGAGATTTTTGCAACCAGATCATTGGCGATATTCTCAGGGTCTTTGCCGATGATTTCATCCAAAAGTGGGATCATCAGATAGGCAAATACAAAGCCACTAAACACCCATAAACCACCCCAGTAATACCCCAGTACCACTAAAGCAGGGATGATGTAAGTGAGTAAAAATCCTAATTTTTTAAGAAAGCTCATATTTTGTATTTTTTTGCTCTAAAATAGTATGTTTATCACACATAAGCAAACTTTATTGATTAAAATAGTTCGGTTTTGGGGCAAATTTTTTGATCAATTGATCTCTACAATTTTGAACACGGTACGGCGGTTGAGGCTTCTTCCGTAAGCAGTTTCGTTGTCAGCCAGGGGTTGTTCTTCGCCGTATCCGATAAAAGAAAGGCGATTTCGGTCTATTCCCTGCTCTATAAGGTAATTATACACTGATTTGGCTCGTTCTTCGGAGAGCGTTTTATTGCGTTCATTGGTGCCGATGTCATCCGTATGCCCCTCGAGGATGCCTTTTACATTGGGGTTGGTCTCGAGGAATTCCTGTAATTTAAGCAAAGCTGGGAGAGACTGGGTTTTGAGTTTGGCACTATTATAATCAAAAAGAGCCTTAAAATCAACGGATTGGGTTACTTTGAGACGTTTGAGGTAGATTTGCAGTACTTTTTCTTGATTGACTACACCTACGGGTATTTCAAAATATTCGGAGTGAAAAAGGTAGCCTTCCTTTTGAACGTGGAGCAGGTATTTCCGTCCGGTATTCATGGTGGTATAATACACACCTTTGGGAGACACCGAATTGATTTCATCCACTATTTCATTTTCTTCTACGTCGATCAGGGTCATTTTGGCACTAATCAGCTCGTCGCTGAGTTCATCTTTGACAACACCTCGAAGAATCACTACGGCACGGCGGGGGTCTTTGGTCGTGAGTGGGTTAAAACCCACCGAGACAGTTTTGAGAGACAAAGCAAAATCAATCACCTCCACATCTTTATAATCCGGCATTTTGACCTCATAAATGTCTTTATCTCCATAAGTATCATCTTTGGCAGAGGCATAATAACCAGTTTTGTAATCGGCTGAAAGCACAAAGTGAATATCATCTTGGGGAGTATTGATCGGGTAACCCAGGTTTTTGGGTTCGGTCCATTGCTCGTTGATCAGTTCGGAAAAGAAAATATCGTAGCCTCCCATGCTTCTATGCCCTTTGGAGCTAAAATAGAGTGTTTTGGCGTCAAAGTGAATAAAAGGTGAATCTTCATCTTCGGGCGTATTGATACCTGCGCCAAGATTGACGGGATCACTCCAATTGCCTTTATCATCTTTTTTACTGACATAGATATCCAATCCTCCAAAACCACCGGGTCGGTCACTGGAAAAATAGATGGTATTTCCGTCATCGGTAATAGAGATGGAGGGCTCTCGAAAGCGGCTGTTGATATTTCCGCCCATTCGTACTGGAGCAGACCAGTCGGCTTTTTTGGTTTGTTCGGAGGAATAAATATCTCCGTTGTTTTCATCTTTATAGATAAAAAGTGTTTGTCCTTTGGGTGAGAGTCCGATAGAAGCTTCGTGAAATTTGGTATTGATATTTTTGCCAATATCTTTGGGTTCAGTCCATTCTCCTTTTTTTTGAGTAGAAAAATAAATGTCTTCATAAAAGAGATTGTCTTCGGGGTCCATCCCTTTGCCAGTGGAGCCTTTGCGCCTGGAGGTGAAGATCAGCATGGATTCGTCGGCGGTAATGACGGGCGCATAATCTCCGTATTCGGAGTTGATCACTTCTCCGAGGTTTCTGACCTGGGCATTGGTAGGGTCAGCCAGATAACTGACACCATATCGGGCTTCCCGCAATCTTTGATCAATGAGTGCGATAAAATCTTTGTTGCTGAGTTCGTCATTCATGACCTTGACTTTACCTTCCTGCCCAACAAATTTACTTTTTGCGGTTTCGTAAGCGTTGATGGCAGTTTCCATTTGATTATTATATTTGTAAGACTCTGCCAGGTAATAATCCATCAGGGGGTCATAATTGGGGGAGAGGGTATGGACTTTAAGCAAATGTGCCAGGGCTTTATTTCTTTCTAAAGATTTGAGGTAGCAAAGTCCGATATAAAAATTAGCTTCTAGGTTGTCGTTTTCAATTTGAAGAGCTTGCTCGAGATAGGGAATGGCATTGATGTATTCGCGTACCAAAAAATAACCTTTTCCTTCCCGAAGGAGTCTTTTGATATTATCGGGTTTGGCATGATCATCCTGTGCCGGAAGAAGGCCTCCGGAGAAAAGTAAAATAATCAAGATCAAAAATAAGTAAGCCGGATTTCGCATACCATTTAATTAATAGTGGTTGTCATTTGTTTTACATATATTGAGTGATCCAATTGAGTGATCCAATCGTGTGTATATTTTCTACGGAATATTTCAAAAATAAACAGCTTTTTGATTTCTATGAAATTTATTTATGAATATCGAAGATTTAAAACAAAAACAACTGATTTTGTTTGAGTGTATCAGCGGTAGCAAGGCTTACGGACTATCTACTCCACAATCCGATACAGATATTCGGGGTGTTTTCGTGATGCCACAATCTACTTTGTATGGGCTTCATGCCCCAGACCAGGTCAGCGATGCTACTCAGGATACGGTTTATTATGAATTAAGAAGGTTTGTTGAACTCCTCTCAAAAAATAATCCAAATGTACTTGAATTATTAAATATTCCTTCTGAATGTATTTTGTATAAACATCCTTTGTACGAAAAATTTCATCAGGTATCTATTTTATCCAAACTATGCCGTCATACTTTCGCAGGTTATGCCATGACACAGGTCAAAAAAGCCCGGGGTTTGAATAAAAAAATCCTCAACCCGGTAGATAAAACCCGTAAAAACATTCTTGACTTTTGTTATGTCACGCACAATCAGGGAAGCCTGCCTGTCCAAACCTGGCTCAAAATACGTGGTTTTTCACAAGATCGCTGTGGTTTGGTCAATATTCCGCATATCAAAAATTTATATGCTTTATTTTATGACGCAAAAATGACTTGGGGCTACCAGGGTATTATGCGTTCTGAAAATGCCCAGGATGTCGCTTTAAGCTCTGTTCCTGAGGAAGAAACGGCTATTTCATACCTTTATTTTAATCAAGAAGGGTATGCTTCCTATTGCAAAGACTATCGCGAATATTGGGAATGGGTAGCGCAAAGAAACGAAGTGCGGTATGAAAATACGCTTACACACGGCAAAAACTACGATGCCAAAAATATGATGCATACCTTCCGCCTGCTTGAGATGGCTAACGAGATCGCCCTTCGTGGGCAGATCATCGTACAGCGACCAGACAAGGAGTTTTTGTTTAAAATCAGAGAAGGGCATTACGAATACGAAGAACTCGTGCACATGGCCGAAACCAGCATAGAACAACTGGAAAAGGCATATTCGGAATCCCAGCTCCCTGAAAACCCTGACGTGGAAGGACTTGAAAGGGTTTTGGTAGAGATACGCCAAGCTTTTTATGCAGAGAAGCAGTAGGCTCTGCTTATTTGTTGTATCCTTTTTTACTTTTTTTTCCATCTGAACCCATCTTTGATGCCATCACCTCGGGCTTCAATCCAGGTTGGATACTCCGAATAACAAGGAATCTCACTGCCCCAACATTGTATTTCTTTCGGAAGCTCATTCTGAATAACTACATAAAAAGTAATATTCCCCACCTTCGTTTTTTGGGTAGGAACTTCAGGGTATTTCGGTGGATAAAGCCAATAGTTTTGAAAAAGAAAAGGCTTATCCTCCACATTGTATAAATTTTTGATCACCAGCAAGATAATGAAAACATACAAGACGTAAGCAGCACGTTTTTGGTATTTTTCTTGGATGAGAAAAAATAAAACCGGAAGCGTAGAACTAATATAAAACAACAAAAAACCCATCCCGATCCTAAATTGTGCTGTTTTCCAACTTGGAATTAAAAATAGGATAAACAATATACCCAGGTACATCATCATAAAGAGCATCCTAAAGTCGCTTTCTAGGCTGATTTGCCTGAAATAGGGAGGTTTTTTAATCCATAATATGGCATGGATGATAACCACAAGCACTATACTACCTATAAAAAGTAGACTATATAGATTTAAGCCTATTAGATTTTCTATAATCAATTCTTTGAAAGTCAGCCTTTTACCGACAATCGTAAGTTTGCCTTCTTCATCCTCAAGCAATTCTCTTTGGTGTGTGATCCCTGTCAGATAAGGCTCCAAAAGATAATCAAAACCTATTAAACCTCCTTGATCCAATGCTTTGGGCACTTTCCAATCTACTTCAAATACATCTATCATAGTCATAGGACTTAACAAATACCCTGAGGAAAGTACGTTTTTGGTAAAATAAGGCACACAAAAAATCAAACAAAGGGCTGAAATATACAAAGCCTGTCTGATTTTTTGTAAATAGATACTTTTCCAAAAAAAATAAAAGGGAACCAGAGTCAATAAAATCGCCGAAAGTTTGATCGTAAAAACAAACAAAGCTAAGGAAACGAGGTATACCCAAGATGAGTTTTTTTCCTGAAAAAGCAACTCTTCAAACCATAAAGTAAGTATCAACCATACAAAAAAGGCCACAGCCATATCTGCCGTAATCGTGGCCACCACCCCTCGCATCAAAAAATACCCTAGCACAATTACGGCTATTTTGGTCAATTCACGAAACCGTGCAGAACCCCTACCCAAGAGTTGTATACCAGGCAAGGCATAAAGAAAAATCATCCCATACAAATAGCCGTTTAAGTCATTGAATAAGTTATCAAAACCCAAAAAGCTACATCTAAAAAAAGCACATAAGAGGTGCCAACTGGAATTATAAGAATAACAAGGCGCAATATTGCCCAAGCCCATGATGACTGGGTACTGCTCCATCCATCGGATGGTCTGGATATAATAACTGGATTCGTCGGTTCGATAGCTAATCGGTAAGGATTGTACTGCCAAAAACGTAAAAAAAACAGCGAGTAGTATTCGTGTCCTCCCTTGAAACTGCCCAAAATAACTTTGAATATTTTGCCATAAATGCTTATAATTTCCTAGAAGTATGGCTAAAAGAAGGCTTAAAACAATGAGGTGAGCCATCAGGCGCATGGGCATAAATAAAGACAGCACGTTACAAATCACAGACAAATACCCTAGACCAATTAAAGAAATGATCGGAAAATTATCCATTTGTCCGACAGAGATTTGTAAAAAACGAAAACTTAGTTTTAGTACAAAACTTCCTAAAATATAGGAAACAAAAGCTATATATAACCAGATGATGAAGATAAATAACATAGAGTGTTGATTTGCTAAAAAGGTTCGTACCAGGGTTTGGGACGTTCTCCCTACGAAAGCCCAAGATAAAATATTCTTTGTAAAATAACTGGATTTTTATATAAAAACCTGAAAGGCTTTGGATGCAGAATTCGGGTTTATGCTTGGCTTCTTGGGCAGCTTAGATTTTTTAACTTCAGTAGAAAACGGACGCTTTCTAAATGCTTGGCACAAGAAAACTTTTACCCTAAGTTAATTTTTTTATTATTTAGCCATCTTTGCGTCAATCAGGGAAAGATTTAAAAAAATACAATACACTTCTGACATATAATAAGTTATTATAAACTCGCAAGCATATATTTTCAAAATAAAATGGACTGTTGCGAACTCGCAAGTATATATTTTAAAAATAAAATAGACTGTTGCGAACTCGCAAGTATATATTTTAAAAATGAAAAAGTATTTTTACAAAACAATGTATATATTTTATTTTTAAAACTTATATATTTTTTGGTTTGTCATTATTAATTATGGTTCACTGACAAATTTTGTGGATTATTTTAAATGATTAGAATATACGCTAAAAACTTAAGGGAAGGGTTGCCACGAATGCACGAATAAACGCCCTTATTCGTGCATTCGTGGCAAAATTTACCAAAAAGTGAATGCACTTATCTTTTATTGGTCGTTTTTAAGAAATATATGTATTTGTTCATTCCTACATCCATAGTCAGAAAGAGAACCATATTTTTTCTAAGCATTTTGCTCTTATGCTTTGCATTTTTGTATGCCTCCACTAAGGCAAGTGATGACATGGTGCAAAAGTGTTTTCGGTTTTTCTATATAAATCAATATTGTATTGGTTTGGGTTGTATTTGTACAATTCCTTAAAATAAACCTGAAATATTAGCCCTGAGATTTTGAATTCTATGAAATTTAATAGAAATTTATAAAAAATTCGCATAGAGCATGACACACAAAATATTCAGGTTTTATCATTTTAGCTGGTTTTTTTTAGTTGTTTTCTCTCAGTGCAGCACCAAACTTCCCCAGGAAGTGGCTCAAGTCTATGCATCTCTCCCCCAGGAAATAGATTTTAACCTCCACATTCGCCCTATCCTGGCTGACCGCTGCTGGGCTTGCCACGGACCCGACAAAAATGCCCGCAAAGCCAATCTTCGCCTCGATACTGAGGAAGGGGCTTTTGCCGCTCTTGAAAGTGGAGAAGGGAAAGCATTTGTCAAAGGAAATCTCTCTAAGAGCTTGGCTTTCCAAAGAATGATCAGTCACGACCCTGAAAAACTAATGCCTCCCGCCGAATCTAACCTCAGCCTTAGCCCCAAAGAACTGGCACTCATCGCCAAATGGATTGAACAAGGTGCTGAATGGAAAGAACACTGGGCTTTTATCGCTCCCGAAAAACCTCAAATCCCTGCTCTCAAAGATAAATCTTGGAAGATTCAAAATCCAATTGATCACTTTATCTATGAAAAACTGGAAGAAGAAAAACTCTCCCCCAACCCAGAAGCCGACAAAGAACGCCTCCTGCGTAGGGTTTATCTTGACCTTACCGGACTCCCTCCAAGCATCAGCGCAATGGATCAATTCCTAGCAGATAAATCGCCGAATGCCTACGAAAAAGTGGTAGACCGCCTCCTTCAATCGGATGCCTACGCCGAACGTATGGCTATGGAATGGATGGATGTAGCCCGATATGCCGATTCACACGGAATGCACGCCGACGGCTGGCGGAATATGTGGCCCTGGCGCGATTGGGTGATCCGGGCATTCAAAAAAAACATGCCTTATGATCAGTTTGTTACCTGGCAACTCGCCGGTGACCTACTCCCCAAGGCTTCCAAAGAGCAAATCCTCGCTACGGCTTTTCATCGCAATCACCCCATGACTGCCGAAGGTGGAGTCATCGACGAAGAGTTTCGCTTGTTGTACGTTTTTGATAGAACCAACACCACTGCCACCGCTTTCTTAGGACTCACCATGGAATGCGCCCGCTGCCACGATCATAAATACGACCCCATCTCTCAAAAAGAATATTACCAGATGTCTGCTTTTTTTAATCAAGTAAAAGAACTGGGCATGACCGGAGATGACGGCGACTATGGCCCACTGCTTTTGCTCAGTGATGAGAAAACCGACAAAAAAATTGCTTCTCTTGATCAAAAAATCAAAGCCCAGGAAAAAGAACTACAATTAACAGAAAAAGAACTCAGTCAATTAAAAGAATATCTGGAGAAAACTACTTCCGAAATACCCAAAGATCATAGCCTCTACCTTCCTTTTGAAAGCCTTCAGACCCAAGGTGCAGAAGATAAAAATAAACTCATTATCGATAACCATCCCGATCAATACAGCTACGGCAAACCCACACTCAGCACTGGCAAATTCGGCAATGCCCTTGAGTTTGACGATGAATATGATTTGATTGAAGTCAAAGAGGCAGGACTTTACGAAATGACACAGCCCTTCTCGGTCAGCCTCTGGGTCAATACCTACGCTAAAAATCCTCAAAAAACCCAAACCTTGATCGGTAACTCTGGCGACAAAAACGGACAATGGCGCGGCTGGGATTTATTCCTGGATAGTAAAAATCGGCTTTCTGCCCGATTGATTCACTGTTTACCTACTGACTTGATACAGGTGACAAGTCAGGAAGAAATCCCTCTCAAAAAATGGACACACGTAGCCTTTTCTTATGACGGCTCCGGTAAGGCAAAGGGTCTAAAACTCTTTATCAATGGCAAACCTTGCATCTCCCAAGTAGAAATGGATAATCTTTACAAAAGTATTACTCCTATTGAAGGCATTTACCCCTCCAAACGCCCACTTAGGATCGCTCGTAGCTTTCGGGCTTTTACGGGTGAATATGGCATATTTATGGGTAAATTGGATGAAATCAAACTATTTGAAAGAAAACTTTCCGCTTCCGAAATAGCCAGATTGAGCCGGATTCCTCAGTTGGCCGATCAAAAAGATGCTTTTGCTCAAATTTATCAGGCGGCTGATTACCAAAAGGTTTTTACAGAACTCACCCAACTCCGTCATGAAAAACTGAATCTTGTCAAGGACATAGATGCTATCATGGTCATGCAGGATATGCCCAAACCCCGGCCTACTTTTGTGCTGAATCGAGGGCAGTACGATGCACCCCTGGAAAAAGTACAAGCCGCTACCCCCAATAAAGTATTTCCATTCCCCAAAAATCTCCCCCCCAATCGCCTCGGACTTGCTCAATGGCTTTTTGCAAAAGAAAATCCACTGACTGCCAGAGTGACCGTAAATAGATACTGGCAACTGTTTTTTGGGCAGGGGCTGGTCAAAACTCCACACGATTTCGGCGTGCAGGGCAATCTACCTACCCACCCCAAGCTCCTGGATTGGCTGGCGGTAGAGTTCAGAGAATCAGGCTGGGATGTAAAAAAACTGCATAAATTGATCGTCTTGTCGGCTACTTACCGCCAATCCTCTATCGTAAGTAAAGAAAAAAGAGACAAAGACCCCACCAACCTCTATCTGGCTCGTGGGGCAAGTTTTAGATTATCTGCTGAAACCATCCGCGATAATGCGCTGGCAGCCAGTGGATTGCTCGTCAGACAAGTAGGCGGCAAAAGTGTGAAACCCTACCAGCCCGAAGGTCTTTGGACAGAAAAGGCCAATTTCTCGCAGGTACTCTTTGATTACTACCCTAGCAAAGGCGATAGTTTGTATCGCCGAAGCATGTACACCTTCATCCGACGTACCTCTCCGCATCCAGCCATGAATGCCTTTGATGCACCCAATCGGGATGTATGTACCGTAAAGCGTGAAAATACCAACACACCTTTGCAGGCACTGGTCTTGCTCAATGACCCGCAATTTGTAGAAGCAGCCCGTGTGCTTGCCGAAAGAATGCAAAAAGAAGGAGGCAAAACCGTACAGGAGCAAATAAACTATGCATTCCGCCTGGTGACCGGAAGAAAACCTAAAGCTAAGGAAACTGCGCTTCTCACACAACTCTGCCTCCAACAAAAGGCAGATTTTGAGAAATTTCCCCAAAAAGCCCAAGAATTGCTCAGTATCGGAGAATACCCCCGAGATCAAAACCTGGATCAAATTCAAACGGCAGCCCTGGCCGCAGTAGCCAATACGCTATTAAGCCATGATGAAGCCTATATGAGGCGATAAGGAAATTATACCCAGATTGAAGTGATTTGCCTGATTTTCTTGATTGATTAGCTTGATTATTCATGATTTAAAAGCTAAAATCTCGGAAAACCACTTCGGTTTGAGTATAAATCTTCATTCTTTTAATTGTCTTAATTATTTGGTTCTTCCGTGCTTTTAGCGCATTGTTCAGTTCAGAGAATACTAGCACTATAGTTTCGCCCAACGGAGGCTTAGTGAAGACACCAAGCCAGGCGGTAGAAGAACCAATTCTCTTAATTGCTTTAATTCTCTTAATTGCTTTAATTGCTTTAATTGCTTTAATTGCTTTAATTCTCTTAATTGCTTTAATTCTCTTAATTGCTTTAATTCTCTTAATTGCTTTAATTGCTTTAATTGCTTTAATTCTCTTAATTGCTTTAATTCTCTTAATTGCTTTAATTCTCTTAATTGCTTTAATTCTCTTAATTGCTTTAATTCTCTTAATTGCTTTAATTCTCTTAATTGCTTTAATTCTCTTAATTGCTT
>JANRIC010000152.1:0-9027 GCA_033765345.1 Microscillaceae bacterium | reverse complement strand
CGGGTTTATGCTTTGCTTCTTGAGCAGCCTACGGCCTTAGGCATCAGCCTAGATGTTCAGGAGAACATCTTTTTATTGCTTAGAATTATTTACGCTTCGCTAAACTATAATTCAACCTCCTGTTTTTTAATGACTTAGTATCCTATTGAACACTTCAATCAACGACGGGGCACACCTTCACCTAACTAGGTCTTTTGGAGAATCATATTCAATTCTTCGAGATCATCCTTAGAGTTAATTATTCTCTCAAGAATATTTTTGGTATCTAGAATTATATCACAACCGTCAAGTGTATATCCAGCAACTAACTTATTTTTTAATTTAAATATAATCAACTCTACCTGAGTGTGAAAAGACATCTGTTTTTTACCAGACCAAAATCCTATATTGTCAGTAGAGTTGTCCATCTCAATTGAGTTATAATCAAAAGTAATAATAGAATCAGTTGTTGAAAATCTCAAGATCAAACTGTCTTGACTAATACAACTTGAAGTAGTGATGCCTGATAAATTATTAGCGGATAATTTAAAGATATAAAAGTTAGATGATCTTGCTACGTTTAATAAACTATCAATATTCATAATAGCATTCATATCAATTAATTCTTTTATATCCATAAAATGGAGATTACAATCTTGAACACAGGAACTTTCTACGGCATAATTAGAATTCACAAATAGGTTAGTTGAATAGAAAAGAAATATTTGTTGTATTAAAATTAATATCATCGCTTTTTCTGAATAGGTTTTCTATCGTGTTCTTTATGAATATCTATAACTCTTTTATAATAATCTAATGAATATTTATTGTCGTATGGTACAATGATTGGCTTATATGAAGGAATTCCCCTAGGAGTCAAAGATGGAAATAGTTCTATCCCAAACGGGTATTTTTCATCCATAGGAATATTACTTCCTGTTTTTCTATTAACTTCTGAAATTACTATGTTTTCAATATGCATCGCTCCAACCTCTGCTTTCTTTCTATCATCAACACTTCTTTTTTGATTTTCTGCGTCTACTCTATCCATCTGCTTAAGATAGTTCTCGTATTTTGAAGCATCTTGCAAACCTGGGAATTCAGGATTCTCGATGAGGTTTGTTTCCGTATCTAGTCCTTGTAATATACGCCATCCATGACCTGATTCATGTGCAGTAGGCTTCAGCAAATCTCCTTCTTCAATAACATTGATATTCATTACAGTACTACCATCTTCTGTTTCCCAAGGTTTGTCAGTAAAATGATCTCCACCAGGTTTATTTATAGATTTATAAACAAACAACTGATCAGAATTATTCATATCTTTGTACATCTTATTGAAGCTCTCTGAATTTTTTCTTAAATACCTTATAGCTTGTTTCATCCTTCTATGATCTTCTTTTGAAACATCTTCACCTCTTTCTTTCTTTACAATATCGCCCAAAAAATCGCTATAAGAAACTGGATTATTTGCAAAACCAGTATAAGGGCTTTCTCTTTCACTAGCTTTAGGATCAATCTGATGCCATCTTCCAAGTTGAAGATCATAACTTCTATATGTAGTCTCATTCCACATCAACCCAAACTCTTCCTCTTTTTCAACCCCATTAAACTGAAACTTATGATCCGGGCTTCCCTTCTTCTCAATCCCCACGATATTAAGTCCAAAGGGGTGATAACGTTTCTCCCTTGCAATTTCTTTCTAATCCTAGCTAGTTGAGAAAGCTTGATTTCCCTAAAATAAGTATTTCAGGGAGATATTCCAAAAATAAATTCGGGTGTGTTAAGACAATTGGCGAAGCAGCCAATCTTGCACATCGAAAAGTTGTATTGCCCCGGCATTTTGCTCGAGTGAGCTACCTTTTGACTACTCTCCCCCACCTACGAGGGTACTCCCCCCCACCTATCGGACTACCCCCCTGCACCCAAAAGCTGCTCAAGTCCACCTTTTTGCTGCTCCATTCCACCAAAAAGGTTCTCGCTTGCACCTCTTAGGGTACTCCCCCCCACCTACGAGGATACCCCCCCCACCTACGAGGATACCCCCCCCACCTACGAGGATACCCCCCCCACCTATCAGACTCCCCCCCTGCACCTCCAAGCTGCTCAAGCCCACCTTTTTGCTGCTCGCTTGAACCAAAAAGGTTCTCGGCTTCACCAAAAAGGTGCTCGTTTGCACTTCAGAGGCTAGTCCTCCCAACTATGACCACAGGGGAGGGCTAGCCAAGCTTCTCAAGGTATCTCTATGACTGCCTACTTTGTTGGTCTTGAGGCATCTCTAAGTTCGGGGGCAACAATAAATACAAGATCGGTGTCACGACCCTCGATAACAAAAGTGAACTAATCAAACCTCCAATCAATACCCAAGCCAGTGGTGTATACAAAGGTGCGGGCTCCAGCACCAGCGGTATCAAGCCGCCTACTGCTGTAAGGGTAGTCAATAAAATGGGCAAGAAACGGGTGTCGCCTGCCTTCTCAATGGCTTCTTTCAGGGGCATTCCCTGCTCGCGCAATTGATTGGTGTAATCTACCAACAGAATGGAGTTTTTGATTTCTATGCCTATCAAGGCTATGAAGCCGATCATGGCTGTAAATGAAAAGGTAAGCCCATTGAGCCACAAACCCCAAATACCGCCAATCGCCCCCAAAGGGATGACCGAAAGTACGATCAGGGTAGATTTCAGACTGCCGAATTCCAGTACCAGGGCTGCAATAAAAGCAAATACTGTGAGTATCACGATGACCTCAAAACCTTTGAAGGAATCTGCTTGGTTTTCCAGCTCTCCGGCAGCTACCCAAGTATAGCCGGGGGGAAGTTTCAGGTTTTGGAGTTTAGCGATGATAGCGGTGTTGAGGTCGCTGTACAGGTAGCCGTTCTCGGCGTATGCATTGACAGTGGTATAACGCTGCTTATCCAGGTGGCGAATGGCATTGGGAGAGGTCTGAAACTGAATATCAGCCACCTGATCGAGCGGAATAGCGGCATTATTCACCGAATTGACATAGATACGCTCAAATACATCGGCTTTTTGAAAACCTTTTCTGGCTAGGGTCACATTGATTCCGATTTTGTCTTCTCCATCTCCCGGATTCAGATTTGCCGCCTGAAAACCCGCCACGGCAATTCTTACGGTCTGGTCAATGGAGGCTACTTGTACGCCGAGCAATCCGGCTTTTTCCTTGTGGATTTCTACTTTAAGGTCGGTCTGTTGGGTAGCCATCGGATTAAAAAGGTAGTTGGTTCCTTCTACAGATTTGATGGTGTCTTCTACCTGATAGGCGATGCGGCGCAGGGTATCGAGGTTTTCTCCAAAGATACGAATGGCTACGGGTGCTTCTAGGGGTGGTCCTTGCTCATAGTCCAATACCTGTACCTGGGCTTTGGTGTACTTACTGAATTTTTTTCGGAGTGATTGAATGATTTCCACTTTTTCCTCCGCCGTTTCTACATCGCATTGTACAAAGATATTGGCATAATTACTCTGCTCATTGCGCTGAATGACATTGTAGTATACCTGCGGATTGCCTTTGCCGATATTGCTTGTAAAATATCGAATGTGTTTGACTTTGGCTAATTCACGCTCAATTTCATGCGTTACACGGTCGGTTTCATCAAAAGAAGCCGAAGAAGGTAATTCTATATTGATGTAAAACTGGGGTTTTTCGGATTTGGGAAATAAGCTGAAACCCATTTGAGTAACTACGAGAAATGCCAGCACTACAATCAAAAAACTTACTCCCAATGCCCGGTAAGGATATTTTAAAGAAATTTTCATTAATCTGGAGTAGGTCAGGTCTATTCCACGACTGAGCGCACGCAAGAAGATATTGCCATGCGGATTGCCGTGTGCCTTGAGAATGTACCTCGACAGGAAAGGCACGATCGTCAGCGATACCAGCAAAGAAGCCGATACCGAAGTCACCACGGCCAAGGGCAAACCCCGGATAAATTCTCCAGCTCCTTCGGGTAAATTGAGCAAGGGCATAAAGGCAATGATCAGTGTAATCGTAACGCCGATAACAGCCAGGGCAATTTGTTTGGTCGATTCTACGACTGCCACGCGAATCGGATAGCCGTTGCGGATAAAACGCTCAATGTTTTCTACAATCACGATGGCATCATCGACCAGGATACCCAGTGCCACGATCATCCCTACGATACTGAGCTGATTGATGGTAAAGCCCAAAGAATCTAGCAAAAACAAACCTATGGAAAGTGATAGCGGAATAGAAATCATCACCACGAGGGCAGCACGCCAGCCCAGGGGCAGCAGTGTGATAGAAACCAGCAAAATCGCCAGGATAAAGTCCTTGCCTAGTCGGCTGAGGCGGTTTTTGACGCTGATGGATTGGTCAAAGTTCTGAATCAGCTCGATGGAAGGAGGCAGGCTTTTTTGGTATTTCTCAATCACTGGGGCTACTTTATCTGCTACGGCAAAGATATTTTCACCAGCCTTTTGGGCGGCTGTGACAAGCACAGCTCTGCGCTCATTGATGCGAGTTCGATGGGTTTCTTCCTCGTAGCTGTCGGTCACTTCGGCCACGTCTTTGAGATAGATGATCTTACCGGCTGCCCCAAACACGATCGTATTGCGGATTTCATCCAAAGATTTGTATTCGCCGCTGGTCTTTACGTTGAATTTACGCTTACCGGCCACTACACTCCCTCCGGGAATGTTCAAATCTTCGCTTTGCAGGGCATTGATCACATAATTAAGCGGAATTTTATTCTGGGCAAGTTTCTCGATATTGACTTCTACCTTAATTTCTCTTTCAGGATACCCCCAGGTTTCCACTTTTTTAAGATTATTTACTTTTTCCAGTTCTTTCTCGAGGTCTTCGGCATATTTTTTCAAGGTAGAATAACTTGCCGTTTCCGAAACCAAGGCCATTTGGTAGATGTTCACATCCGAAGAAGTAAATTTATTCACGTCCAATTTGACGAGGTTATCAGGAAGGTCGGGTCTGAGGGAGGCCACTTCACGTACAATCTCCTGGTATTTATCCTCTCGATTGATAGAAAATTCAGCCTGGACTCTGATCACTGCCAATCCGTCTTCGGCAAAAGAAGAAATTTCAGTCAGATCATCCAATTCGGCAAGCTTTTCCTCGATCACATCAATCACCTGCTCTTCCATATCGGCAGGGCTTGCCCCTGGTAACACAGCGATCACGTTATAATTGGGAAAATTCACCTCTGGGTCTTCGCCCCGAGGCATATTCATCAGCGAATTAACCCCCACTGCTAACAAAGCAAAAAGCAAAATGGCAGTGAAAGTACTTTTTTTGACAAAAAACTCTATAAATGTTTTCATGGTCTTTTAATTTAGGGGGTTTGGGTGTTGGGTATTGGGTGTTGGCAATTCTTCATCAGTCTCCTGACACCTCTCACCCGACACCCCATTAGCGAATTGTGATGATTGAGTTTTCGGATAAAAATCCGGCACCTTCGGCGATTACTTTGGTTACGTTATCCAATCCCTGGCTAATCAAGGCTTTGTTTCCTCGGATATGCTCCACAGTGACACTTATTTTTTTAGTTTTTTTGCCATTGGGGATGAATACAAAGGCTTCTTTGCCTGAGCCTTCTACCAGGCTCTCTACGGGGATGAGCTGGTATCGGCGCACTTTATTGGTTTGGATAGCAGCCTTACCGAACATGCCCGTGGCTAGTTTGTATTGTTTTGGGTTTACTTTGACCTCAATCTGATAAGAGCCTGTAGACTGGTCGGCGCCCTGAGAGAGTGTTTTGACTGTACCTTCAAAAGTAATGTCGGGGTAGGCATCCAGTTGAATTTTTGCCGGATTACCTTCTTCTACCCGCACCCAGTCCTTGTCTGCTACGCCAATTTTGAGTACCCAGTCTTCGTTTCCTGTAGAATTGATAAAAAACAGGGGGCTTCCTGGGGAAGTGATTTCGCCTTCATTCATTAGCTTACGCACTACCACCCCATCTACGGTTGAGTAGATGGCCGAATAACTTTGATTGTATTGGGCAATTTCCAGGTTTTGCTGGGCAACACGCAGGGCGGTTTCGGCATTTTGCCATTGCTCTTGCGTGGTGATGCTATCCTGATAGAGGTTTTGCGCTCTTTGGTAGTCTCGTTTAGCTTTTGCCAGTCCTTCTTGGTATTGAGCCACTTGTAGGTTGATTTCTGTGAGATTTAAAGTGGCAAGCAATTGTCCGCGGCTTACCCGGTCGCCTTCTTCCACAAAGATTTTTTGGATAATTCCTCCGGTTTTGAAAGACAAACGGGCTTCACGGGTTGAACTCAGCAGACCTGCTCCCTTGATTTCGGTGGTGAGTTCTTGTTGTTGTACTTCGGCCAGTTTTACGGACACAGTTTTGCTGTCGGTCAGTTCAGGGGCTTTATTTTCAGAGCCTCCGCAAGACCAAATAAAGACAGTTAAAATTAATACTAGGTTTGTTAAGCATTTCATTGTATTTGAATTTTATGGTTCATACTATTTTGGATATTTGATATTGGATTGAGATCATTGTGTTTTATCCAGCACTTGACCCCTCGCCTCCGACCCCCGACCCCTCACACCCGACCCCTCATTACAGATCATAGCTTGCATTTACTCTTTCAATTTCCACCCATTTGAGCCATACCTCAGTGCGAGCGATATTGCGTTGGTTTTGGGCATTGAGGTATTGATTTTGGGCATCGAGGAGTTCTATAAAAATGGCCAGGCCTTCTTTATAAAGTTCTTGCGTATCCTGATAGACCTTTTGAGCGATTTCTTCGCGGCTTTTGGCGGCTTGGTATTGTATCAGGGCAGATCGGTAATCATTTTGAGCCAAATCCAGTTGCAGGTTGAGTTGATCCTCGATTTGTGCTTTTTGGCTGGCAATAATCTTTAAATCAGCTTCGTTTTGTTTGATTTTCTGTTGGTTTCTGCCGAAGGTAAAGAGGT
This sequence comes from Microscillaceae bacterium, assembly GCA_033765345.1. Classification (GTDB taxonomy): domain Bacteria; phylum Bacteroidota; class Bacteroidia; order Cytophagales; family Microscillaceae; genus JANRIC01. Next base: position 2,127 of record JANRIC010000152.1, on the reverse strand, counting down.
TGACTTCCAAAGAGATACCGGCTAGGTAATAAAATGTTTTTGAGTTGAGTTCGGCATCAAAGCCTTGAGTGCCCAAATCTACAAAAGCGTTTAATTTAGGTTGTCTGTAGACCTGATTGAGTCTCAGTACATTTCTGCTGATGCTATCGGCTAGTGTGATTTGTGCTAGTTCTTCTCTTTTACTGGTTGTATTTTCGGTCAGAGCCGGGAAATCTTCTTGGGGCTGTTCAAGAATTAAAATAGGGCTTTCTAGGGGTTTATTGAGTAAGAAGTTGAAATAAGATCGGGCATTGAGGGCAGTGTTACGGGCTTTTTCGAGGTCGCTACTCAGGATGATGAGTTCGGTTTCGGCGCGGGCTACTGCGGTACGATTTCCACGTCCGTTGGCCAGGAGTTTTTCGCTGATTCGTTTGTTTTCGGCGGTAAGCAGTAGAGATTTTTCATAGATTTTTACGGCAATCTCGGCTTGTTGGTATTGATAATAAGCGGCTTTGACCTGCTTGACCAGCTCCCTTTTGATCTTCTGTAATTCAATGGTTTGGCCGGAGCTTTGTTGTTTCTTGATGCGATAATTGTACTTGATCTCGGCATTGTAAAGTGGGGCAGAGGTTCTGACTTTGGCATCATAGAAATTATTGGGATTGAGCAAGATGGATTGATTGCTTAGTTGCGGAAAGCGGTCACTGTCAGTAAGTTGATTGAGAGCCTGATAAGCCGGATTGAGCAAGTCGCCTACTGGGAAGTCAATCGTGCGCCCACCTCCTGCCAGTGTATAGTCAAACTTAAATACAGATTGTGGCATAAATAATCGGCGTGCTTCTTCGGTAGCAGCCTGACTCTTTTCCAGGGTATAATTTTGCTGGCGAATGCCTTCGTGATTTGCCAAAGCTTCCTGAATGTAGGCTTCCAAAATTTCGGTACTTTCCTGGGCTTTTGTCGAGCCGATCCAAAGAAAAAGCAGGATTTGAATGAATACTAAACTTCTCATGTCTAATAGGTTTTTCGTGGTTCTAACAATATTAAGTTTGTTTTATATGATATTAAAATTAACAGTGTTAAGTAATAAGGCAAAAAAAAGCAAATAATGAGCACTATTTTTTCTCGAGAAAAGACATCATAATTTCCATAGTACGCTGTAATAAGCTTTCCCGCTCTTCTTCTTCATACATCTTAAGCCTGTCCTTGATGGCAAGTGAAACCATTCCATGAACAAAACACCAAACCGTAAAGGATAAGATCCGAAATTCATGACCGGGAAAATAGCCTGAAGCAATGCAATTTTTGACTTCCGACTCGAGACAGGCGTGCGAGAGCAAACCCTCATTCCAGGCATCTTCGGTCATTTCTGTTTGCATGGGTTCTCCTGACATAAACATCAACTCATAATACTCCGGGTTTTCAAGTCCAAAGCGTACATACGTTTCACCCAATACTTTAAATCTTTCCCAAGGATCACTGAGCGAGGCCAGGGCAGCATCAAAGCGTTGCTTGAGCATCCGAAAACCTTCAGTATGCAAGGCGTGGAGCAGTTCGTTTTTGTCTTTGAAGTAGAGGTAAATCATCGTAGGGCTGTACTCGATTTGGTCGGCAATATTGCGAAGACTTACCTTTTCAAAACCATGCTCTCGGAAGAGTTTCGTGGCCGTGTCTATAATCAGGCGACGTCTCTCTTCTTTTTCTCTTTCTTTTCGATCACTTATAGCCATTATTTTAATTTATGATGCAAATATAATTAACAGTGTTAAGTTTGCAAATTAATGACATTTTTTTTGGGAAAAAAATTCCGTGAAAGTGAAATTTTGTGATTTTTTTGAAGTTCTGCTGACATTTTATACCCAGATTGAAGTGATTTGCCTGATTTTCTTGATTGATTAGCTTGATTATTAATGATTTAAAAGCTAAAATCTCGGAAAACCACTTCGGTTTGAGTATAAAACCACTTTGGTTTGAGTAGAATTGCTTAAATCAGATAAAAAAAGCTTTCACCTGACATTTCGCAGCCTTGTGCTAGCAAAGTTCTAATTAAATTCCTAAACTTATGAATGGAAACAGGATATAGTAGCAAAACCCTCAACCATCTAGGCTTAGTAGCCGGGATGTGTGATCGGCTGGGTCTTGTAGAAGAAA
>JANRIC010000131.1:0-106627 GCA_033765345.1 Microscillaceae bacterium | reverse complement strand
CCAAATTCCTATACTCAAAATAAATTGGTTTTTCTAAATATCTTTCGTTTTTCCATAGCAATAGGGTTGCAACCCTATTGCTATGGAAAAACCATTTTTGATTGAGTATAAAAAAGGTTTTCCATTAAAAAATTACCACTTGCATTTATTTCTGTATTAAGCACAATAAAATTAAGCATAAAATTGCGTAGCACAAAGTCTTTTTTTATCAGTCGCCATGGGCTGTGTCTTCACCAAAGGTATCTACTTATCTTTGACTTTCGCAAAACCAAAGAATACAAAGAAGAACTCATCCGCTTTGAAGACAAGGAAATCTTTGCTGTTTGGGTCTAAGCAGTTATTTTTTTAGATTTTTCTTGTTTCTTAAAAAGAATTTTTCAATTTTTGAGCAAAATTTAAAAATTGCTAATTTTAATAAGCTTTTCTTAAAGCATATCATGTACAACGGTCTATTCACAAGAAACTCAGGTTTCAATTTAAGTTTCCTTAGTTTATTTCTATTATTTCTCTTTTAAGGTAAAACGTTTTCAAAAAATTAATTTTTTTATCGGAAACCAAAGAATTATTTTCGGTTTCCTGGGTTTTTAAATTTAGTTTTGTTTCACAAACCATATACCTGTGGAAATTGATTTGAAAGAAAAATTAAAAGAGAATATACTCAACACCTCCGAAAATCTTTTTAGAAAATACGGCATTCGGAGTGTAACCATGAGTGACATAGCACACGAACTGGGTATTTCCAAAAAGACCATTTACCAATATTATAAAGACAAAAACGAAATCGTCTGCCTGATGATCGAGCGGGTTCACGCTCGTGATCTTCGTGATATTCATCAGATTCAACAACAAGCCGAAAATGCCATCGATGGAGTCTTAAAAATGAACGTGCATTTTCAGAAAATATATGGACATACCAATCCGTCTATGGTCTATGATATTGAAAAATACCACCCAGAAGCCTGGTTAATAGCCCAAAAATATGACAAAGAAGGCTATCTGCGAAGTATCTTGGAGAATCTTGAACGCGGTATTGCAGAAGGTTTTTATCGCAAAGAAATCAACACGGCTTTTATTGCTATCTGGCGCATCGAGCAATTTAACCTGGCCTGTAATGAAAAGATTTTCCCGCGCGACCAATTCGACTTATGGAGCAACTTTGTAGAAATGACCGAACTCTTCCTCCGAGGTATTGTCACCCTTGAAGGATTCCAACTGTTAGAAAAATATAAAAACCAACAAAACCATGAATAAACCTCTCAGAACACAAAAAAGTGTGCTGCTTATACTGACCCTTTGGATGGGGATGTTTTTGCTGTACTCGGCTCAGGCTCAGGTAGATACCACCAAAAAGCAAACCGAATTCAGCGAAGAATTCAGCGTAAGCGATGATGTACAATCTATCGCCAGCTATACCCTGGAAGATTGCATCAAATATGCCTTTCGCTACTCCGAGACCCTCAAACTCAAGGATATCGACGTTCGCATCGCTCACGAAGAAGTAGGAGAAAACCTGGCCAGAGGGCTTCCTAAAATTGATGCAGAGGCTAGTTATCAAGATAATTTTAAAATTCAACGGTCTTTTGTTCCGGCGGTCTTATTTGACCCTGCCGCAGAACCTGGCGTTTTTGTACCCGTTCAATTTCAGCCTAAATTTAATGCAAGTGCCTCGGTGACTCTCTCTCAATTAATCTTTGATTTTTCTTACCTCTTGGGTTTAAAGGCTGCCCGTGCTTATGAAGACCTTACTCGCCGACAAGCAGATCTAAGTAAGGTAGATATAGCTGAGCAGGTTTCTAAGGCCTTTTATGCAGTACTGATAGCCCGTGAAAGGCTGGAACTTTTAGATCAGAATTATGCAAGGCTGGATACGCTTTACCGAGAAACCCAGGCTCTTTTTGAAAATGGTTTCTCTGAGCAGATAGACGTGATGCGTATTGAGGTATCTCGTAATAATTTAAGTTCTGAACGCGAAAAAGCATATAGTGCTGCTATACTGACCGAACAGGTACTCAAATTTCAAATGGGTATGCCTTTATCCGATTCTTTGATTATTCGTGGCTCTTTGGAAGATATTGATTTAAATCTCTATGCTCTGGAAAAACAACCTGTAGATTATACTAAGAGAATGGAATACGAAATCCTAAACAGACAGGCAGAATTAAGAGCCTTGAACCTTCGATACAACAAAGCTTTGTATTATCCCAGGTTGGAAGGGTATGTAAGTTATGGCTCAAATACAGCCACAGGTATCTTTGGTGATGTATGGAGATTTAACGAGAGATGGTTTGGGTATGGCAACTATGGGCTGAGACTTGTTGTCCCTATCATGGATGGCTTCAAACGCAAACATACCTTCCAAAAATTACGCCTGCAAATGGAACAAGTTCAATTACAGCAGGCTCAGTTTAAACGAGGTGCTGATATCGACTACGAGCAGGCTTACAATCAATTGGCTTCTAGCCTCAATGACCTCCAAAACCAAAAACGCAATATGGAACTGGCCAAAGAAGTAAGCCGGGTTTCAAAAGTCAAATACCAAAACGGAGTCGGCGCAAACCTTGAGATCATCGATGCAGAGACTTCTTTCAAAGAAGCCGAAACGAATTATTATGCGGCTTATTATCAGGCGATTATCAGTAAAATCGACCTCGAAAAAGCCCTCGGAACTTTATTGGATTAATAGACGAACTGAATATAATTAATAAACCTGTATACCATGAAACACTATTTGAAATACGCATTTCTTATATTTACTCTCATACTTGCCGCTTGTGGTGGTGCTAAAAAAGACGAGGTCACTACGAAAAAAGACCTGCTTAAAGAGAAAAAAAAGGCAATGGATCAGCTCAAAGCCGAAATCCTTATTCTTGAAAAGGAAATCTCCAAACTGGATCCTACCTTCGTAAGCGAAAACGTAAACGTACGCTTGGTTACTACCCTGGATGTAAACTCCGGTAGTTTTGCCAGCTTTCAAGAAGTACAAGGTACCGTAGAGTCTGACAACAACGTAGTCCTTAGCTCCGAAACCAACGGCATCGTGCGTACTATCGCTGTTTCGGAAGGCCAATACGTTGGCGCAGGGCAGTTGCTTGTAAGCCAAGATAGCCAGGTACTCTTAAATAACATCGAGGAAGTCAAAAAAGCCCTCGAGCTGGCCGAAGTCCGCTACAACCGCCAGAAAAACCTCTGGGATCAAAAAATCGGCACCGAATTCCAATACCTCGAGACCAAAAACAATATGGAGCGACTCCAAAAGCAGTTGAACACGCTCAAGTCGCAAGTCAATATGTCTAATACTACGGCTCCCTTTGCTGGTTATGTGGATGAAATCTACATCAAACGTGGTCAAAATGCCGGTCCGGGCACAGAACTGCTGCGCTTGGTAAGTCTAAGCCAAGTCAATGTAGTGGCCGAAGTCTCTGAAGCCTACTTGACCAAAGTCAAAAGAGGGGATATGGTAAAGGTACATTTTGCCTCTATTGACGTAGAGCAGGAAGCACCCATTACACTGGTCGGGCAGACAATCAACCCAGATAATCGAACTTTCCGCATTGAGATCAGAGTCAATAACCCCAATGGTTTGATCAAGCCGGATTTGTTGGCTACCGTCAAGATCAAAGAAGAAGACAAACCCAGCGTGATTGTAGTGCCTACCGATTTGATTCAGGATGATACGATTGGAGATTTTGTGTTTATTGTAGATAAGCAAGATAACAAAATGGTTGCCCGCAAAATAAGGGTCGCTCGAGGCGAAACTTACAACAACCAAACCATCATCAAAGAAGGACTCAAAGGAGGTGAAAAACTCATCAACAAAGGCTTCAGAGATGTGGTGGATGGTTCTTTGATCGAGATAGAAGGAGAAGACAAACAAAAAGTTGCCAAAAAATAAAAGCTGCTTGCACTAAAAACTTTTGAACCATGAAACAACCTGAAAAATTAATAACCAAACAGTTCCCACTGACCACCCTGGCCGTAGTGAACCGAACCAGTGTGATGATTCTGAGTGTGATCATTGTAGTCTTTGGATTGATTGCCTATTACACGATGCCGAGGGAGAGTTTTCCCGAAGTGGTGATTCCACAGATTTATATCGGAACGGTTTACCCCGGCAACTCCCCCGTAGACATGGAAAACCTCATTACCCGCCCCATTGAAAAAGAACTCAAATCGGTGGCAGGTTTGAAAAAAATCACGTCTACTTCGGTGCAGGATTTTTCTACAATCATTGCCGAATTTAATACCGGCGTGAATATTCCCAAAGCCTTGCAGGATGTCAAAGACAAGGTAGACCAAGCCAAAAGTGATCTCCCTAACGACCTCGATCAAGACCCACAGGTTTTTGAGATCAACTTTTCGGAGATTCCTATTATGTTTATTAACCTCTCCGGTAATTTTTCACTTTCCGAGCTAAAAGGATACGCAGAGTACCTCCAGGATGAAATTGAAAAATTCCCCGAAATCTCTTATGCCGAACTTAGGGGAGCTTTGGAGCGTGAAATCCGCATTGACGCAGATTTATACAAAATGAAATCCGTCAATGTTACTTTTAATGACATTTACCAAGCCATTGCCTCCGAAAACATTACTATCTCTGGCGGTAACCTCAAATCGGGCGAGTTTCGACGCTCCATTCGGGTAGTGAGTGAGTTTGAAGATGTGTCGGAGATTGAAGACATCATCGTCAAAAGCGAAAAAGGCAATATTGTCTACCTGCGCAATGTAGCCGAGGTAAACGATACCAATAAAGAAGTGGAAAGTTATGCTCGATCCAGCAAATTGCCCGTAATTACGCTCAATGTGGTCAAAAGAAGTGGAAAAAATATCGTAGAAGCCGCTGACAAAATCAACAAGTTGCTGGCTGAAAGCAAACAATCCCGCTTCCCCAAAGGGCTGGATATTTCCATCACCACCGACCAATCCAAGCAGATCAAATTTATGGTCAGCAACCTGGAAAACAGCATCATTTCGGGGGTAATCCTGGTAGTGTTGGTGCTACTCTTTTTTATGGGGCTTCGCAGTGCGATTTTTGTAGGAGTAGCCATTCCAATTTCTATGTTTATTTCTTTTATTATTTTGCACTTATTCGGCGTGACCCTCAACATGATGATCCTTTTTTCACTCATTCTGGCCTTAGGGATGCTCGTGGATAATGGGATCGTGGTGGTAGAAAATATCTATCGCTTGCTCCAAGAGGGGTATCCGATCAAAAAAGCCGTGATTGAGGGGGTGGGCGAAATTGCTGTTCCGATTATTTCGTCTACGGCTACCACCGTGGCGGCTTTTTTACCCCTGGCATTTTGGGATGGAATCCTGGGGAGTTTTATGAAATATTTGCCCATTACTTTGATCATTTCTCTGTCGGCTTCGCTTTTTGTGGCATTGGTCATTAATCCGGCACTGGCGATATTTTTTGCCAAATTAGACAAAGGCGAGAGCAAAGTTACCCCTCGGAATCTGATTATTGGGGGAGCATTTATGCTATTCTCAGTACCATTTTACCTAAGCCAAAGCTATTTCTGGGCAAATCTACTGATGTCTGTGGGAGTATTTATGTATGTACACATTTTTTTATTGAGCCCCTGGTCGAATTGGTTTCAGCGTAACTTTCTGGTCTGGCTCGAGAACTCCTATTCCAAGCTCATTTATTTTGCTTTGTACGGTTGGCGTCCTTATTTATTTTTCGGCGGTACGTTTGTTCTGTTGTTTATCTCGATCATACTTGTGTCTGTAAGCAATCTGCAAAGCAGCCTGTTCCCGAATAATGAACCGATGTATATCAACATCTTTATCCAAAAACCTATCGGAACAGACATTGAAGAAACCAATGCCCTGACCAAGGAAATTGAGGACAAAGTCGTCAAAATGATGCAGCCTTATGGTTATATGATTGATGCCATCATTGCTCAAGTAGGTGAAGGAACTTCTGACCCTATGGAAGGTCCCAGCCAAGACATCACACCGCACAAAGCCAAAGTGACCGTTTCTTTCAAAGAGTTTGAATTCCGTAAAGGAGTAAGCACCGGTGTTTTGCTGGAAGAAGTCCGAGAATTGGTCAAAGGTTATGCTGGCGTAAGAATCATCGTAGATAAAGACGCTGCTGGACCTCCCGTGGGTGCGCCTATCAATATTGAAGTAAGTGGAGAAGATTTTGAAAAATTGATTCAGCTTTCTGAAAATCTGGAGAAATACCTGGAAGAAGCCAATATTCCGGGTATAGAGGAATTAAAAACCGACCTCCAAACTGGAAAACCCGAGCTACTTGTGCAGGTAAATCGCGAAAAAGCCCGCCGACTGGGCATCTCCAGCCGTGATATTGCCACAGAATTACGTACGGCTTTGTTTGGCTTGGAAGTGTCAAAATTCAAACAAGGAGAAGACGAATACCCCATCCAGCTTCGGCTGAAAGACGACCAACGCTACAACCTGGAAGCCCTGAAAAATAAAACCATTACCCTCAACGATCAGGGTAATATTCGTCAGATTCCGATTACAGCCGTGGCAGACCTGAAGTATTCTTCGTCTTACGGATCGGTCAAAAGAAAAGACCTGGACAAAGTCATTGCCATTTCCTCAAATGTCAAAGAAGGCTACAATGGCAATGAAATCGTAGCCCAACTCAAAACCCTGGTTGACACCTTCCCCATTCCCGAAGGATTTACCGTCAAGTTTACAGGAGAGCAGGAAGAGCAACAGGATTCTGCCGAATTTCTTTTTAATGCCTTTTTATTGGCTCTTTTTATGGTATTTTTGATCATCGTATCGCAGTTTAATTCACTGACCGCACCCGTAATCATTATGTTTTCGGTCTTGTTTAGTACGATTGGGGTATTTCTGGGTTTGGTGGCTTTCCGGATGGATTTTATCATCCTAATGACCGGAATCGGGATTATCTCGCTGGCAGGAGTAGTGGTCAACAATGCCATTGTACTCATTGACTATACCGACCTACTTCGCTTACGCAGAAAAGCCGAACTCGGCATGCAACCTGAAGAACACCTACCCACCGAAGAATTCTTACACTGTATTGCCGAAGCCGGAAAAACACGTTTACGCCCTGTTTTACTGACGGCCATTACAACAGTATTGGGGCTGGTACCACTGGCTACCGGATTTAACATTGATTTTTATGGGATGCTGGCTCATTTTAGACCCAACATCTACTGGGGAGGCGATAATGAATCATTCTTCGGGCCTATGGCCTGGACGGTGATCTTCGGCTTAAGCTTTGCAACTTTCCTGACGCTAGTGATTGTGCCTGCTATGTACCTGCTGGCCGATAAATTCAAAGGATGGCTCAAAGGCAAACTCAGACTCAAAAAAGAAGTAGAGAAAAAAGAAATGCACGTCAGTTTCTAGCTTGATTGGTGAAATATTTTAAAATTAGACCCTTAAAAATACCATTTCTAAACCTGGGAATGGTATTTTTTCATGAAATTCATCCTTGTTTTCGTAACCTACTGCCCTCAAAAGAGTATATCTTAGAGATACCTCATAACCAAAATTAAAGCGCATGTTAGCCTTCAAAATTGCCAAAACTGTTCTTATCTTGATGATTGACTGGTACTTCTTCCAGGCATTGCTCGTGGTTTTTAAAGATAAGCTCTCCACGCAATCTTGGCGTTTGCTTAGTATTATTTTCTGGTCGATTACCGCTGTATTGTTGTCTTATAGTTGGATGGATAAATTTGTAGAAGGGCACTTCTTGGGTACAAGCACGCGTCAGTTTTTTATGAGGACTACCTTTATTATGTACATAAGTAAACTTCTGGGAGCAGGACTTTTGATGATGGAAGACATAGTTTTTCAAATTCAAAAACTTCTGCAATACCTGAGCCAGAAACCCCAACAAGCCTTAGATAGCCCTGCCGGCGAATCCAAAATGACCCGTTCCGAATTTCTGTCCAAAACAGCATTGATCTCAGGGGTAATACCGCTCAGTCTGACTGGCTATGGTGTACTTAGAGAGGCACACGATTATCAGGTTAGGCGGCAGCCCTTATACTTGCCCAATTTGCCCAAATCTTTTGAGGGACTGACGATCGGGCAGATTTCTGATATTCACTCTGGTAGTTTTTTTAATCCTGTTGCTGTAAAAGGAGGTGTAGAAATGCTGCTACGTGAAAAACCCGACCTGATTTTTTTTACGGGTGATCTGGTCAATTATGAAGCCGACGAAATCAAAGAATATTTTGATATTTTTAAAAAGGTGAAAGCACCTTTGGGTGTCTATTCCGTTTTGGGAAATCATGATTACGGTGAATATAAATCTTGGATGGATGCCCGCCTCAAAGCCAAAAACCTAGAAAAGATGCTCCTGGCTCATAAAGAGCTAGGCTGGGATTTGCTTCAGGATGAAAACCGAACGATTCGCCAGGGAAGCGACCAGATAGCGGTGCTGGGTGTGGGCAACTGGGGCATACGCGGCAGAAGTAACCGCCACGGCAAAATCGAGAAAGCCTACAGCAGCACTGAGGAAAGCCCCGTAAAACTCTTGCTTTCACACGATCCAAGCCACTGGAAAGCCCAAATAACCGGAAAATACGCCGATATTGATGTGACCTTCTCTGGGCATACACACGGCATGCAGATAGGCTTTGACATGTTGGGCATACAGTGGAGCCCCATTCAGTTTGTGTATGAAGAATGGGCAGGGCTTTATCAGGATCAAAACCAATATTTGTATGTAAACCGGGGCTTTGGTTATGCCGATATTTTTCCTTGTAGAATCGGTATGCCACCAGAGATTACGATTTTTGAATTGAAAAGGGGGGAGGTTTAATAATAAACGATTTTATTCATTGAATGATGACTGCCAAAGGGAATACTCCTTGAGATATGTTTGTTTTATATTGAATTTTAAGTATAAAAAACAAAAAATCCCCCAACTATTCTCTTTTTACATCCTTGCCATATTCTTTGAAATTTGTATATTTGAACATACCAAAACCCCCCAATATGACTGTTGAAGAACTAATCCATAAAATCAATCAACTCAGCGAAGAAGAGCAACTTTGGATTGCTGGTATGGTCGAGAAGTTGCTCGCTGATGAAATTTCTATTGATGATGAAGATGCAGAAAATACCCTCCCCCAATCCCTTAACGGAAGCATACCGCTTGTACCTGCCGGGGCTTTGTACCCCTTTAAACTGAGTTATGACTTGGAGGATATTCTGGCAATCGTGGCGCAGTTTCCCAAAGGTAAAAAATGGACTTTTGTTGATCTGCAAGACGAACGCATTTTTCCTAAAGAAACTACCATTAAAATAGAAATCATCAACCATAAAATATTCATTATGCCAAAACCTACGCTTACTCATCAGGAAATTGCTATGAATGTAGCCACTTTTATCAATCTGTATGTCATAAAGAATAAATTGGGAAAAGTTTATGCACCTCCGATTAGCGTCAAATTAGAGGATGCCCATGTAGTAGAGCCTGATGTTTTGGTGATTTTGATGCCTAAATTATCCGATCTGGTTGCCAATGATAAAGCCATAGAAGGAGCTCCTGACCTGGTCGTAGAAGTAATATCCAAAGCCAATTATAAAAAACTCCGTAACCTGAAAAAACAAGTATATGCCGAATTTGGGGTACAGGAATACTGGGAGGTTTTTCCAAAGAAAAAAAGAATCTCAGTAGAGTGCCTCCAGACCAATGAAGAAGGAAATGCAGAATATGTGCTTTTCTCAGAAGCAAACCAAGCAGGCACTATCAAATCAAGTGTTTTAGAAGGTTTTGAACTAAATGTGGCGGATATTTTTGGTATTTAAAGATGTAGTACTTAATCCGTTCTGGGCATTTACCCATAAAATCCCTATCTTTGACAATTCATTTCCTCAAAAATTAAAGCGTATGCAAAGAACTGAAATCCAGCAACTCGGAGAGTTTGCTTTGATTGAGAAAGTCACCCAGGGCTTCAAACTACAAAATAAGGAGAGCATCCTCGGCGTGGGTGATGATGCGGCTGTGATTGACACAGGAGGAGAGGATTATTGGCTTCTTTCTACAGATATGCTGCTCGAGGGGGTTCATTTTGACCTGATGTATTCTTCTTTGAAGCACTTAGGCTACAAGGCTGTGGCAGTCAATGTATCGGATATTGCAGCCATGAACGGCATTCCCAAGCAAATCACCATAGGGCTTGCACTCAGTAATCGTTTCTCGGTAGAAGCCGTAGAGGAAATCTACACCGGTATTCGAGCGGCCTGCGAAAATTATCAGGTAGATTTGGTTGGGGGAGACACTACTTCTTCGCGTGCTGGGCTGGTCATCTCTGTGAGTGTTACGGGTACAGTACCCAAAAATCGCATTAGCTACCGTGGCAAAGCCAAACACCAGGAAATCGTGTGCGTGACTGGTGATTTGGGAGCTGCCTTTCTGGGGCTTCAAGTGCTTGAGCAAGAAAAACAGGTCTTCCTGGCTAACCCCGACATGCAACCCCAGCTCGAGGGCAAAGATTATATCGTTGGCCGTCAGATGCGACCCGAAGCCCGGACAGACATCATTCACGAATTAAGGGAATTAGACATTGTACCCACAGCGATGATTGACATTTCGGACGGGCTTGCCTCCGAAATATTCCATATCTGCAAACACTCTGAAAGCGGTGCTGTTCTGTTTGAAGATAAAATCCCAATCGACGGCAAAAGCTATGAGCAAGCCATCGAGTTTAAGATAGACCCCATTACCTGCGCTCTTAACGGCGGCGAAGATTACGAATTGCTTTTTACGGTGACCCACCAGGATTTTGAGAAAATCAAATACCACCATAGCATCAGTGCCATCGGATATATCATTCCCAAAGAAGACGGTATCCAACTTAAAACCCGAGGAGGAAATATGGTACCCATTCAGGCGCAGGGCTGGAAGCATTTTTGAACAATCTATACAATATACCTGATAGGCTTTAGGCACTTCACAAAGAAATGACACCCATTCGCAAATCTTAGGATAACCTTATCAATGCTTTCTCGTAAGGTAAGTAAAAACTTAAAAAGCAACCAATTTTCATTTTTGGAATTAATCATCACGTTTGTATGAAACAAGTCTATCAATTCATTTACTTAGGTGTTTTCATGCTTCATTTCCAGGTCTCCGCACAACATAAAGTCATCAAGGAAAGATCGCTCGTAACCAATAAAGAACTCACCATTACCGTAACAGGTGATTACAAAGATGCCATCAGAACTCCCACCCGAAAAAATTATATCTCCTTATATAAGCGTGATGCCAATAAACTACTCTTAGGTAACCCATGCGCCGAAGAAAAAATGCGTGAGCTTGGATTTAAGTATGTGGTCGTACCCCGAAACTTTCAAATGAGTGGTAGCCGCTATTTTTTTCACAATATGTGGGCAAATACCAAATTGTTTTTTAGAAACGGACCCTTCTGGAAATCGCGCCTGCGTAATAAAGTGGAGAAGTGCCGCCAACAAACCCACGATTTTGTAGATTAGAGCATACTCTTGTCAGTCATCAAAAAGCTTCTGACTAAATATACCAATTGTACAAGCTTGTTCCTTGCATAACAAGGTACATTGTAATATTTTTATTAAAATGTAATACATTCTTTTTTTGTACGACTCATTCCTTGTATATTGAATTTTATCACACTTTTGCTACCAATCAAAATTACATGGAACTACAAATCAGGAATCTATCCAAGACTTACTCCAATGGAGTACAGGCCTTAAAAAATGTAAATCTGATCATCCAAAACGGGATGTTTGGGCTACTAGGACCTAATGGAGCTGGTAAATCTTCGTTGATGCGTACCATTGCCACTTTACAGGAAGCCGACCAGGGCGAAATCTACCTTGATGATCTCAATGTCTTGAAGCAAAAACAAGAACTCCGTAAGGTGCTGGGTTATTTGCCGCAAGAGTTTGGCGTGTATCCCAAAATCACGGCCGAAGAAATGCTCGATCACCTGGCCAATCTCAAGGGAATTACCCACAGAAAAGAGCGCAAAGAAGTCGTAGAAACGCTTTTGCAAAAAGTAAACCTCTGGAATGTTCGTAAAAAACGCCTCGGAACCTACTCCGGCGGTATGAAACAACGCTTTGGCATCGCACAGGCACTTTTAGGAAACCCCAAACTGATTATTGTAGATGAACCCACCGCAGGCCTTGACCCTGTGGAGCGTAATCGCTTTCATAACCTACTCAGCGAAATCGGCGAAAACACCATCGTGATACTTTCTACCCACATTGTAGATGACGTAACCACACTTTGCCACGATATGGCCATTATTTGTCTGGGAGAGGTGGTCTTGCGTGGCAATCCACAAGAAATTATAGAGTCTTATCAGGGGCGGGTCTGGAAAAAACTCATAGATAAAAGTGAGTTGGAAACTTATAAAAATTCGTTCAAAGTCATTTCAAGTCGCTTATTGATGGGTAAAACCCTGATTCACGTCATCAGTGAAGGCAATCCTGGAGAAGGGTTTGAGGTCTTGGAAGCTGACCTGGAAGATGTATACTTCACAGAGATTTCTGAAAGAATGGAAACCATTGCTGTTTAAATTTTGCCATCATAAACCTTTTTTATCTTTAAAGAATAGAATTATGTTTCTGAAAATATTTGCTTTTGAACTCAAATACCGGATGATTCGCCCGGCAACTTATGTGTACTGCCTGATCTTGTTTTTATTTACATTCTTAAACATTATCTACGGTTCGGGGCCTTCTTCTGAGAAAACTTTTGTGAATTCTCCACAAGCCATCTCTTTGATGTTGGTGATTCTTACCATATTTTCTATGCTGATCAGTTCGGCGATTATGGGTGTACCAGTTTATAGAGATATCGAGCACCAGACACACACCTACTTTTTTTCCTATCCGATTCGTGAGCGGGAATATCTACTGGGTAGGTTTTTAGGGTCTTTTATAGTGCTGATTTTTGTCAATCTGGGGGCACACCTGGGTATTATGCTGGGGGCTGCGATCGGGCCTTTTTTAGGTTTGGAAGATGCCGAAAGGTTCGGAAGTTTTCAGATCATGCACTACATCTATCCCACATTGGTTTTTACCATTCCCAATATTTTATTTACCGGAGCTATTTTCTTTGCGCTAGTGGCACTTACCAGGAAGATTTTTGCCACGTATGTAGCCAGTATTGTGCTTTTTATAGCGTATTTACTGGGTAATTCTCTGACTCAAGACATTGAATACCGCAATTGGGTGGATATTTTAGATCCTTTTGCCTTGAATACCTACGGCAATGCTACCCGCTATTGGACTCCCGTGGAGCAAAATACTTTATTAGTGCCTTTGGAAGGAAATTTATTATGGAATCGCTTGCTATGGGTAGGAATTAGCCTCCTGATTACAGCTTATGCCTTTTGGCGATTCAAATTTTCCAGCTTTTTGGCGATTTCCTCTGGCAAAGCAAAAGCCAAAGAAAAGGAAATCCAAGTTCCAAGGCTTGCCAAATTGCCTGTGCCCAACCTAGTTTATTCCAGCAAAACCTATTTCTATCATTTATTCAATCTAGCCGGATTGGAATTTAGGAATATTGTGCGAGATGTTTACTTTTTTGCAATTTTACTTGGTGGGGTTCTTTTTTTGTTTCTGGACGGCTGGTTTGGCAGCCCAACCTACGGCACACCTTCACTGCCTTTGACGTATTATATGCTAGAAGTAAAAGATTTTGAATACATCGTTTTTGTATTCATCATCATTGTATTTTATACCGGAGAGACAGTACATCGGGACAAAAGCGTGCATTTCACCCAAATTTTTGATGCTTTGCCCATACCCAACTGGGTGATTTACGGCTCTAAGTTTTTAGCCCTTACTGGCGTGGCTTTTTTGCTGGTCAATATTATATGGATAGTCGGGGTGATGAATCAGACGCTTCAGGGGTACTTCAACTACGAATTTGGCAAATATTTTACGGATTTATACCTGATAGAATTCCCGGAATATATGCAACTTGTGATGCTTGCTTTCATAATCCATATTCTAGTGAATAGCAAATTTGTAGGCCACGTAATTAACATTGCTCTTTGGCTTACCTTGTTTGGCATCCGAAGCTTTGCCGAAGTAGATTTTAATATGTTCTTCTATAGTTATGTGCCTGCCTATTTGGTTTCGGATATGAATGGCTTCGGGCACTTTGCAAAACCTCTATTTTGGTTCAATATGTATTGGTTATCATTGGGGGCAATTTTTATTGTATTGGGTAATTTGTTTTGGAGCAGGGGTACAGAAGCTGGTTTGAAGAGCAGACTGCAACTAGCCCGACAAAGATTAAATCGATTTTCTTTGGGGATGTTGGTATTGTTTGCCTTGGTATTTGTAGGATCAGGGGCTTATATTTATTATAATGTAAGTGTGTTGAACAGGTATTTATCTCCTGAAGCATCGCGAAAGCTTTCGGCTGAATATGAAAAGAAATTCCAAAAATACGAATGGATTGCCCAACCCAAAGTGACGGATGCTAAATTATATGTGGACATCTACCCCGAAACCCGCTCAATCAAAGCTTCTGGTAAATTTATGGTAGTCAATAAAACGGCACAGGCGATTGATTCTCTGCATCTGAATCTAAATAGTCAAATCTATCATACTTACATGACAGGCTTAAAAATCGCAGGCAAAGCTCCCAAACTCTTGTTTGAAGATAAAATACACAGGTATTTCATCTATAAACTCCCTCAAAAAATGGCTCCTGGAGATACTTTACTGATGGAAGTGGCTGTAAAAGCTGAATATCGAGGGTTTACCAACAGTGGTTTTAATCAGTCCATTGTAGCCAATGGTACTTTTTCAGGATTGGATATTTTCCCTGGCTTGGGTTATAATGCCGCAGCAGAGTTGGGTAGCGATAAATACCGCAAAAAATACAAATTACCCGTCAAAAAATATACTTTGCCTCCTCAGAATGACCCCAAAGGCTTGAGAACCCTACTCTTTAATGACGATGCCGATTATGTAACCTTTGAAGCCGTACTGAGTACCAGCCCCGATCAGATTGCCGTAGCACCCGGATATTTGCAAAAGGAATGGATCAAAAACGGTCGTCGTTACTTTCATTACAAAATGAATGATCAGATTGACTTTTTTGCTAACTTTAGCTCGGCACGTTATAAAGTATACCGGGAAGTCTGGAATAGCCCCGAAGGCAAAAAAGTAAACATTGAGATTTTCCATCATCCAGGGCACACCCATAACCTGGATCGTTTTGCCAAATCCGTCAAAATGTCCCTGGATTATTACTCTCAATATTTTAGCCCTTATCAGTATACGCAATTGCGTATACTGGAATTTCCGCGTTATGCCAGTTTTGCACAATCATTTCCCAATACCGTACCTTATTCGGAAAGCTTCGGTTGGGTGGCAGATTTTAGCAATCCCGAAGATACCGACTACAGCTTCTTTGTCACAGCACACGAAGTAGCACATCAGTGGTGGGGGCATCAGATCACGCCGAGTTATACTCGAGGAGCCAATCAGATTTCAGAATCAATGGCCGAATACGCTGCTTTGATGATCTTGAAAAAAGAATATGGAGAAGCCGCCATGCAAAAATTCTTAAAGTATGAGCTTGATCGTTATTTGGCTGGAAGAAGTAATGAGGATAAATTTGAGGAAACATTGCTCGAGAATGATTCCAGAGCCTATGTCTGGTATCAAAAAGGAGGGATGGTTTTATATGCCTTACAGGATTATATCGGTGAGCAACAACTCAATAAAGCATTCAAAGCTTTCTTGAAAGACGCTGCTTTTCGTCAAAAACCACCTTTTGCTACTTCTAAGGAGTGGTATAGCTACATCAAAAAAGTAACACCTGATTCCTTAAAATATCTGGTAGAAGATTGTTTTGAGAAAATCACACTGTACGAAAATAGAATCAAAGAGGCAAAATACCAAAAACTTAAAAACGGCCGCTACAAGGTAAGCCTCAAAGTACACACACAAAAGCTCTATTATGACAAATCAGGCAAGGAAATCGCCCAAGGTAAAAATAAAGACCTGATCGAAATCGGAGTTTTTGCAGAGGATGGCAAAAATAAACAAGGCATGACCCAAAAAGTACCCCTTTATCTCAAAAAACACTGGTTAGCCCCAGGCGATCACGTGCTTGAGTTTGAACTCAAAGCACAGCCCGCCAAAGCAGGAATAGACCCTTACAACAAACTTATTGACCGAATTTCGGATGATAATATCATGCCAGTAAGTGCGCTTTAATAGGCGAGGTCAGGAGTTGGGTATTGGACTTTTAAAACCAATCCCCAACTCCCAAATTCAAATAAAACAAAAAAACACTACTTACGTAATATTGTTTCCCCTAAAACACAACCCTGTAAGGGCTTTTCCGTTCATGAAAATAAAAATTTAACTCTGTACTCATCATGACACAACAAGAATTACTGGAAAAAATTGGAAATCTGGAGAAATTATCTCAGGATTTGAGCTTTAGAAATTCTTTTATTGCAAATCCCAAAACTGTAATCAACAAAGAATTTCCTCAGTTTAATCTGGCTGATAACGTAACGATCTACCTTTACGAAAACACTGCCCAGGAAATGC
Source organism: Microscillaceae bacterium (assembly GCA_033765345.1). Lineage (GTDB taxonomy): Bacteria > Bacteroidota > Bacteroidia > Cytophagales > Microscillaceae > JANRIC01. The sequence continues at coordinate 90,088 of JANRIC010000131.1, read as the reverse complement.
ACATCATCCTTATTCCTCAAGAGGATATGGTTTTTGGTGATTCACTGGACGAAAAAGTTGAAAAAGCTCTTGATAAAGCCCTTGTAAACGATAGCTTCAAAAAATTATTGATCGCTGATCCCAAAGGAACTTTGGAAGCCGAACTGCCTGATTTTTATGTTCCTGCCGATTTCAAAATCTATTTTCACGAAAACAACGCCAACGAGATTCACATCTTGATTCCTGCTTTAGCTACTGGTGAAGATGAGTTGAGTGAAGCCGAACTAGATGCCGTAGCTGGTGGAGCCAATGGTCGCGGACCCCACATCGGTCGTAAACGTGGTGGTAAAGGACCTTCTTGCCGCGCACACAGAAGATAATTCTGCGTATTTTTGTTTCACAAAAAGGTTAAAAGTATCCCCAAAATGATGCTTTTAACTTTTTTCTGTTTTATAATCCTCCCACTCCAAAGTTCCTGTTTTTTGAAAACTAAGTTGCTTGTTTTATCTTTATCGTACAAAATAATCCCCTCTCCTAAGGTTTTAGCCCGATATTTGGTAAAGTGAACAAATATGGAACGATCAATTTTTAGAAAAAAAGCCCTGGAGAAACTCTCCTCTCCAGACAATATCCACGAAATGGTTCAGGTGACTTCCTCAAGGAGCTGGCTCGCCCTCATCGCACTCGCCGGAATGACTGCCGCCATTATGGCTTGGAGTATCCTAGGTGAATTGCCCAAAACGGTACGTGGGCAAGGCATTCTGATCCAGTCCGGCGGTATCGCCGAAGTCACATTGCTTGGTTCAGGAATTGTCAATCAAATCCTCGTAGAAGAAGGTGACCATATCGCCAAAGATGATACCATTGCTATTGTAGCCCAACCCGAACTTCAGCTACAGATCGAAAACTCAGAAGATAAATTACTTTACCTCAAAGATAAAAGAGATAAAATCATCCGATTTAATATCCTGGATAGCTCCGCTCGCAGATTGTACGAACGAAAATATAATCTCGAAGACAAACTCAGCGACTACCAAAAAAACGAAAGGGAACTTAGCGAAAAACTCAGTACAGATGCCAAGCTTTTGAATGAAGACCAGCTCAATCAAATTCGTTTAAAATATATCCGAGCCAGTCGGAATGACCTAGTCATCCAAAACGAACTCCAAAAAATCAGCAATCAACTGATCAATCACTCTTTTGCCGAAGAAAAAGAACTCGAGGAAATAGAACTTGAAATACAAGACCTCAAGCGAGATATTGATGAACTCAACGTGAGGCTTTCGCTCTCTGCCTTTGTCAAAAGCCCTTATGAAGGTAAAGTGATCGAGCTGATGACCAAAAGAGGACAACTCATTGAGCTGGGTTCTCCCGTAGTGAGTATTGAAGTAGCCAACCCGATCTCTCCCGAATTGGAAGCTGTCATCTATGTGCCTCCCGATGAAGGGAAAAAGGTAACCAAAGGGATGACTGCCCGAATAGCACCTTCTACCGTAAAAATTGAAGAATGGGGATACATCGAAGGCGTCGTATCTAAAGTATCCGAATACCCTTCTACCCGGTACGGGATGGCGCGTGTTCTCGGAAACCAGGATTTGGTGCAGACTTTCTCGAAATCCGAATCTCCCATAGCCATTACAGTCAAGCTCAAACGTTCCAAAACTCCAAGTAAATACCTCTGGACCTCCGCCATAGGACCCAACATTGAAATCAATGCAGGCACCATTTGTAATGCCAATATCATCATTGCAAGGCAACGACCGATCAGCTTGCTTTTCCCTTTTATCAATTAAAAGAACCTGTACGAATGTGCTATGAAAAAAACCAAAACACCTACCGTATTACAAATGGAAGCCGTGGAATGTGGCGCAGCTTCTCTAAGCATGATTCTTTCTTATTATGGTAGGTATGTACCCCTGGAGCAACTCCGATACGATTGTGATGTGAGCAGAGACGGTAGTAAGGCCAGCAATATCCTCAAAGCTGCCCGAAATTACGGCTTGGAGGCCAAAGGACTAAGAAAAGAAGTAGAGAATCTGCAAGAAATATCTCTCCCTGCCATTATTCACTGGAATTTTAACCACTTTGTCGTTCTTGAAAAAATTGATAAAACCCGAGATAAAGTCTATCTCAATGACCCTGATGCCGGCCACCGGATTATAGAATATAAAAAACTGGAAGAATGTTTTACCGGGGTAGTCCTGACCTTTGCACCAGGAGCAAATTTTGTCAAAGGAGGTAAAAAACCAAATCTACTCGGCACGCTTTGGGGTAGAATGCGTAATTACCGACAAGAATTATTTTTTATTGTTATGCTCAGCCTGCTGATGATCATTCCGGGCACGGCAGCCCCGATCTTTGTGCAGGTCTTCGTGGATAATGTACTGGTAGAAGGCTTACAGGATTGGTTTGCACCCTTATTGATCGGAATGCTTATCACAGCATTGATGAGGGGGCTATTGGAGTGGATGAAAAACCGCTATTTATTACGCTTGGAAACCAAAATGTCGCTGTCAACTGCCTCGCGTTTTTTTTGGCACATTTTGAGATTACCCGTCGATTTTTTCTATCAAAGATATGCCGGAGATATTGGTGCGAGGGTAGACACCAACGACAATGTAGCCAACATGATTTCCAACCAGTTTGCCAAAAACTTCCTGGATTTTATTCTGGTATTCTTTTTCTTTCTTATTATGCTTCAATACAGTGTATTGCTATCATTGATTGCCCTAAGTTTTGCTATTCTCAATATTTTTGCCCTGAAGCTGATTGCCGACCAAAGAGAAGAAAGCTACAGCAAGCTACAGCAGTCCGAAGGTAAACTCACCGGGGTAGCTATGAGTGGTTTACAAATGATAGAAACCATCAAATCAAGCGGAGGGGAAGATGATTTTTTCAAAAAATGGGCTGGACACCTTACCAAAGTAATCAATGCCGAGCAAAACCTCTCTTCGCTGACCATCATCTTAAATACCTTTCCGGTAGTGCTTAATGCCTTGACTACCCTGGTAATTCTTACCGTGGGAAGTCTTTTGATTATCCAAGGGCAAATTACTATCGGAATGCTCGTAGCCTTTCAAAGTTTTACACAAAGTTTTTCCGAACCAGTCAACGCCTTGGTCAGTTTGGGCGGGAAACTTCAGGAAGCAAAAGGAGACATCAACCGACTAGACGATATTCTGGATACCAAAGTAGACGCTCAAACCGAACGGATGGCCGCCAAACCCGGCTTTATTCCCGATTATTCTATTATTACCAAAAAGCTCGAGGGTTATATAGAATTCAAAGAGGTAACCTTTGGCTATAGCCGATTGGCGCAACCTCTGATTGAGAATTTTAACCTCAAAATAGAACCCGGTGAAAGGGTTGCTCTCGTAGGTGGCTCCGGAAGCGGCAAATCTACAATAGCCAAGCTATTGGCAGGCCTGTATGAACCCTGGAGCGGTGAAATCCTACTCGATGGTATACCCCGACAAAACATCCCCCGCGAAGTGATTAATAATTCCCTGGCTATGGTAGATCAGGATATCTTTCTTTTTGAAGGTACTACCAAAGAAATCCTTACACTCTGGGACAATACCATCCCGGATACGCTCATCACACAAGCTTCCAAAGATGCACAAATTCACGACATCATCGGCAGCCGAAGAGATGGCTACGAAACCATCATCCGGGAAGGAGGGCGAAACTTCAGCGGTGGCCAACGCCAACGCCTGGAAATAGCCCGCGCTTTGGTCTCTAATCCTTCTATACTGATCTTGGATGAAGCTACCTCTGCCTTAGACCCCCTCACAGAAAAAGAAATAGAAAATAACATCCGCCGCCGCTCCTGCTCAGTACTGATCGTGGCGCATCGCCTGAGTACCATCCGCGACAGTGACGAAATCATCGTACTGCGTTATGGGCAAATCATCGAGCGTGGCACGCACGAACAACTCAGGGCAATAGATGGTGCTTATGCTGCTTTGATTAGGATGTAAATATATACTTATTAAAAGATTCGTTAAAATTATTCGTAGAATAAAGACATAAATCTGAAAAATACGACCTGCTTTGCAACGATTTTTTATGAAAAACTGTCTTAGGTTTAGGATATTTAGCATTTATACTAATTAGTTTTTTTGCTGATTTAATAAGTACGTTCTTATCAAATTCATAAACTGATTTCAACCTAAAACATAAATAGCTTGTTTTTAGCAAAATCAAAGTCGCTGAACTCATTTCAAAAAATCATTCATGAATAGAATATTGAAAACACTTTATACTTTTTTGTTAAGTGTACTGACCACATTTTGTGCTACGCAACATCTGCAAGCGCAATCCTTTACAATCAAAGGTAAAATTATCGATGCCGAAACCGGAGAAGCTATCCCTTTTGGGAATGTATACCCCAAATCTGACCCCCAAAAAGGTACTACCACTGATTTTGACGGATATTATACCCTCAAACTTGCCCAAATTAATGACTCCATTGTGGTATCTTACATCGGCTACAAGACCCGAACCAAAGCCATTGATCCGAAAAATACCGATAATAATGTCATCATCCTCAATTTCCAACTAGAGAGCGAAAGCACCAAACTCGCCGAAATCGTGGTAGAGTCGGGCGAAGACCCCTCTTACCCCATCATGCGAAATGTACTCAAAAATAAAGAAATCAATGATAAACGGAGGCTTGATTATTACGAATATGAGAGCTATACCAAAGTAGAACTGGATATTGACAATGTAACAGAAAAGTTCGGCGAGCGCAAAATTATCCAAAAAGTACAAAATGCCATTGAGGAAGTAGGCGGACTGACAGGGGAAGACGGGCAACCCCTGATCCCTTTATTTCTCTCCGAAACGATCTCCCGTTTTTATTTCAAAGGGAATCCCGAAAGAAAAAAAGAACAGGTCGTCAAAACCAAAATAGAAGGCGTAGGAGTGGATGATAACTCGCCGCTTTCTCAATTGCTCGGTTCATCTTTTCAGGAATATAATTTCTACAAAAACTGGATGAAAATCTTGGAAAAAGACTTTGTATCCCCCTTGGCGGATGGGTGGAAGTCTTACTATGATTATTATATGGCAGACAGTATGATGGTCGGGGAGCACTTCTGCTATAAAATCGAGATTTACCCCAAACGTGAGCAGGATTTAGCTTTTGAAGGTATTATTTGGATTGACAAAGCCACTTATGCCCTCAAACAAATTGATGTCAAAATTGGTAAAATTGCCAATATCAACTTTGTGGAAAAACTCAAAATCCAGCAGGAACTCGCTCCTACTACCAACGGAGCCTGGCTACCCGTCAAAACCCGGGTATTGATTGACATTGCACAACTTACGGAAAAATCTGCCGGAATCATCGCCAAATTTTATGTGTCTAACAAAGACTTGGTTGTTAATAAAGAATATCCCATCAAATTTTATAACCAACCCCTGATCGTCAATCAGGATGCTTACCGCTATGATGAAAAATACTGGCCTATCAATCGCCACGATTCGCTGACTCCTGCCGAAATCAGAACGTATGAACTGATAGATACCATCAAGCAGGTACCCGTTGTCAAAACTTATTCTGAAATCCTCAATATTTTGAGTACGGGTTATTTTTCTGCCGGACCGATTGACATCGGTAACTATCTTTTTACGTATGCCTTCAATGATGTAGAAGGGCAGCGATTCCGCATCGGTGCGCGTACCAATACTTTGTTTAGTGATATGCTTGAGTTAAAAGGGTACGTGGCTTATGGCACAAAAGACAAGGAACTCAAATATGGCGGCAGGATACGGTTTATCCCAAGCCGTAAGCGTTGGACAGAGATAGGCATTGAGCATCGTCACGATATTTTACAGGTGGGTGCCAACTCCGAAAGTGTGGTCACCGCAGGAGCTTTTGTCGCTTCTTTGAGCTTTTTTAATGTATCCAATCGGTCACCTTTTTATATGAATCGCACCAATGCGTTTATCCAATCCGACATAGCCAAAGGATTTACACAGACTTTGCGCATTACCAATCTACAACTTAATCAGATCGGAAACCATTTTGCTTATTTGGTAGAGTCAGGCGATAATGGACAAGTCACGAAACGAAATTACACAACCACCGAGTTGATTTTTGAAACCCGACTCTCCAAAGATGAATTATATCTTTACAATGGAAACGAACGCTTTAGCCTGGGGGGCTCCAAACTGCCTACCGTGACTTTCCGCTACACACTAGGGCTTAAAAACTTCTGGGGGGGAGATTTTGAATACCATAAATTTGCCGTTGCTTTTGAGCAAGACTTGCGTCTCGGCGTGTTGGGAAGTTCTTATTACAATTTATATGCTTCTTACACACCTTCCACACTCCCTTATACCTTGCTGGATATTCACCTGGGGAATGAAGGTTTTTTCTATAATTTTTATGGCTTTAACCTGATGAATTATCGTGAATTTATCAGCGACAAGCAGGTGACCTTCAACTGGGAGCATGATTTTAATGGTTTGATATCCAACCGTGTCGGTTTCCTTAAAAAACTCAAGCTTCGTACTTTTGTGGCCGCCAATGCAGCCTATGGCAGTCTGCGCCAAGCTAACCAGGATGTTATCCCTGCTACAGACCCTTTTGGGAATGCAATTGTTCAGCCCAAAGGATTTAGCGGAACACCATACATAGAGGTAGGTTATGGACTGGGTAATATCCTGCGCTTTTTCAGGGTCTACTTCATGCACCGCCTGACCTATCTGAGCAACCCGGATGCTCGCAAATTTGGGGTGTTTTTTCAGGCAAGGTTTGAGCTTTAAGTGAGGTGTTGGGAGTGGAGGGAGTTAGAGGAACTAGTTTGTTACACTCGTATTTGCCTGATTTTTCTGCATTCAACACACATTTACGCTCGGTTTGGCGAATTTTTTTGTATTCAACAGGCATTTACGCTCGGCTTGGCGAATTTTTTTGTATTCAACAGGCATTTACGCTCGGCTTGGCGAATTTTTTTGTATTCAACAGGCATTTACGCCCGGTTTGGCGATTTTTTTTGTATTCAACAGGCATTTACGCCCGGTTTGGCGATTTTTTTTGTATTCAACAGGCATTTACGCTCGGCTTGGCGAATTTTTTTGTATTCAACAGGCATTTACCGTTGGTGTTGGCGAATTTTTTTGTATTCAACAGGCATTTACCGTTGGTGTTGGTATTTGACTACTATGCTATGACCAACAAACCCTGATTTTCCTTAAAAACTTTCTCCTTAAAAATCATCCATTTCCCCAAAACCCTCAAATTCTACAAATCGTTTTCGTGCTAGGGCTAAATTCATTAAATTTGCACCATGGAGACGAAAAAAAATGTAGCGGAAAGACCCATCACGGATTGGTTGCCGATCACAGCAGAGGAAGTCAAAAAAAGGGGTTGGGAAGAGTTGGATGTCATTCTGGTTTCGGGAGATGCGTATGTAGATCATCCGGCTTTCGGACCGGCAGTCATCGGCAGGATTCTGGAGCACGCAGGCTACCGGGTGGCGATCATCGCTCAACCCAACTGGCAGGATGATTTGCGGGATTTTAAAAAATTCGGTCGCCCGAGGCTCTTTTTTGGAGTCACCTCTGGCTGTATGGACTCAATGGTAAACCACTACACCGCCAACAAACGCAAACGCAATACCGATGCCTATACACCAGGCGGATTGGCTGGTTTTCGCCCCGATTATGCCGTTAATGTTTATACCAAGATATTAAAAGAGCTTTACCCCGACGTGCCAGTACTCATCGGTGGCATCGAGGCTTCGCTAAGAAGGGTAACGCATTACGATTATTGGGCAGATCGACTGTTCCCAACCATCCTTGAAAGCAGTGGTGCGGATATGCTCGTGTATGGTATGGGCGAACAAGCCCTGCACGAGATTTTAAGCCTTTCTGAAAAAGGCGTTCCTTTCTCCTCGATGCGTACTGTGCCGCAGACTGCCTTTTTGGTGGATAAAAGCCAAAAAATGCCCATCAATAAAAACTGGAAAGACGTAGAAATCAATGCCCACGAACTTTGCCTCAAAGATAAAATCAAATACGCCGCTAATTTCAAAATCGTAGAGCAGGAATCCAACAAGGTCAATGCTCGCCGTATTTTGCAGAAAGTCGGTGACAAGACCCTGGTTATCAATCCGCCCTTCCCGCCGATGACTGAAGAGACCATCGATCAGTCCTTTGATTTGCCCTATACCCGTCTGCCGCACCCCAAATACAAAAAACGCGGTACAATCCCGGCTTATGAAATGATCAAATTCTCGATCAATATGCACCGGGGCTGTTTTGGGGGATGTAGCTTTTGCACCATTTCGGCGCATCAGGGTAAATTTATTGCTTCACGCTCCGAAAAGTCCATCCTCAAAGAAGTGGACGAGGTGACCAAAATGCCCGATTTCAAAGGATACATCAGCGACCTGGGCGGACCTTCGGCCAATATGTACAAGATGAAGGGCAAAGTCCAGGAGATTTGTGATCGCTGTACTTCGCCTTCCTGCATTCACCCGGTAGTGTGTCATAACTTGGATACGAGCCACAAACCGCTTACAGAGATTTACAAAAAAGCCGCCGCACATCCCGACGTAAAAAAAGCCTTTGTGAGTAGCGGCATTCGCTATGACCTGCTGGTAGAAGGGCACAACAAAGTAGGTGATAAAGATGATATGGAAGAATATATGGACAACCTGGTCAAAAACCACGTGGCTGGCCGCCTCAAAGTAGCTCCCGAACACACCTCTGACGATACCCTGCGGATTATGCGTAAACCTTCTTTTAGGTTCTTTCACGCTTTTAAGGAGCGATTCGACCGCCTCAATCAAAAATACGGCAAAGAACAACCCCTGATTCCTTATTTTATCTCCAGCCACCCAGGTTGTGAAGAAGCCGATATGGCCAACCTCGCCGTAGAAACCAAGGATATGGGCTTCCAACTTGAGCAGGTACAAGGCTTTACGCCCACGCCCATGACCGTAGCCACGGTGATTTATTACTCTGGCGTACATCCTTATACCCTCAAACCCGTCTACACTGCCAAAAGCGACAAGGAAAAGAAAAACCAACACCTCTTTTTCTTCTGGTACAAACCCGAAAACCGCAAACTTATCGCCGATAAACTCCAGAAACTTGGCAAAAGCGAACTGATTCAGAAACTTGTGGGAGGGAGGAAGAAAGGTAAAAAATCTTGAAATTCTATAAATAGTACCCTAAATTGGTAGTATTAAAGATCTCATGCACAAATAACAAACCGCCGTGGGCTGTGTCATCACAGCCCACTGTTTTGAACAAACAGCATTACTCATTACATACTACCATATATTGTTTATGAATTCCTTAATTTTGATGCTAAAGCTCTATCTGGGGGTAAATATCCTTGTGTTATTGCATAAATTTTGATACATTTAAAAAAAACTTGTTGTGCTATGATGAAAGCCTCCCGAATTCAGCGTCAGACACCTCGGAATCATTCTACCAAGACCCAACCTAAAAAAGTGGATCAAAACCTCCTTTTGGACGAGAATACGCTGACTGAGCCTGTTTCTCAGATAGAAGAACCGCAGACTAGTACCCAAGAGCCGATTTTTTCAGATATGGTATCTCCTCAAAACGACTCTGCTTTTGTAGGGGAGAATCTGCTCAGTATGTTGCAACAACGCTCGGCCAAAGCAAAGGCATCATCCTTCCCTAATGCTATCCAAAAAAAAGCCAAAGCAATCCGCTTTCAGTCGGATGCAACCCTAGAAGCCATTTCCGAAGGTAAAAGAACACTCAAAGATGGGGATAAAGACCTGGCCGTTATTAAAATGGACATTGCTCTTGCCGAACTGGGTTATTATACCATCGATGCTTATAATGAAAATTTCACCACTTACGAATATTTAGTGTTGCTTGAGTATCAAAAAGCCAAAGGAATCAACCAGAGTGGCGCACTTGACCAACCGACTTTTGAGGCCTTAGACAAGGATTTTTCCACAAATTATCAGGTAGAGCGTAATAAAATCGCTTCTATTACCGCAGCCGACATCAACAAAGGCACACATATACCCCATAAAGTAGAAAGTGATGCCATCAAAGAGACCATTTCCACAGAGATCAAAGTCGATCCGGTAACTAAAAAAAAGCCGGATTTTATCCCCGAAATACTAGGCAAAGGCAAATACGAAGACAGGGTTCGCAAAGTGGTAGAAGATACCATTATCAATCAATATGAAAGGCTCGGTAAAAACAAAGCCAAAGAACATAAAGACCCTAAAAATCTCCACGACTGGGGGCAAATAGAAAAAATTGCCCTTGAATCCAAAAAAGCCGTTGATCGCCTTTTTGGAGATAAATATTATTCCAGCAGAGCAAAAGCTCCCATGGTCAAAAATGTAAATCTTTTTGATGCTTGGAGCAATAAAGAAAAACAGTTTGCCGCAGGAGGAAAGGCTTTTGAAGATGAAAGCATAAACTGGCGGGTGCAAAAAATCATCGAGGACAATGAAAATGAAGTCGCTACCATCAGCCGTGAGCATCAGGCTGACCAGTCTCGAAGCCCGGAAAAAGAACTACTGGCAGCCATCCAAAAAGATATGGTCAAAAAATACCGATCCGAACTGGTCGCCACCCACAAAGGCTGGCCGGGTTTTGCAGATGAAGGTAAAGTATTTATTCAGTTATTCAAAGGCAAAACGGACGAAGAAAATAAAAATATATTTTGGAAATTATTCAAAACCTGTATTCACGAATATATCCATACGCTGGAGCATCCTGACCACGTAAAATACCGCAACACAATGAGTGATAAACAAGGAAATAAAGTATTGCGTGAGGGGATCACCGATTATCTGACCAAGATTGTCTGGAATAGTGTCAGTATAGATGATGCCCTGAGAGCTACCATTGAAGGAAGCTACCACGACCCCAAAAACGCTTTTAAAGTGCCTGGGCTGGGTACTTATGGTGAAGCAAGCAATGCCGAACAGCTTGCCGGAATCGTCGGACTGAAGAATCTGCTGGCGGCTTTTTTCTTAGGAAAGGTCAATTTAATTCAATAAAGGGCAAAAAATCATGATCAAAATCGTATCTTACCTTAGTTTGTGTGTGCTTATTGCTGCATTCTCGATGTATCATTCGTTCAAAAACCCTACAACTATGACCAATTGCTTGGAAGATATTCGCCTCATTCAGCAAAAAAATCTCCTGGACTGGAAGGGACTCCGCAGCCCATGTCTGCGATCAGAGATAGAGGCACATTTTAATTTTGAGCCTGGGGAAGGTCGGCACATTCAACCCAAAAATGGCTACGAAACCCGCTTTAATTCATTGATATTGCCCAATTTTGAAGAACCATTGTTTTTTCACTATCATCAAGATACCTTAGTTTATTTGATGACGGATTACTGGTCTTTTGATGAAGATGAATGCCGGAAGATCATCAAAAAACTGGGAACACCCGAAGCCAAACTGGATTTTGCCTGGCATGAATTTATTCTGAAGAAAAAAGAATGGGTCTATCCAGAGCGGGGTTTAAGCTTGGCTTTAAATGAAGATGAGAAGCTCATCATCCAGGTTTTTTTCTTTCCACCTTGCACACTTGAGTATTATGAGCAATATTATCATCGTCAGAGTGAATACCGGGAGTTTGAAGACAACTAAACGATACCACGGTGAGGGTTATCCTTTGAATATTTACCAGGTATTAAATTTTGACATATTGACTGAATTTTGGTAATTTTAAGAAAAATATTTTTCATTATGAAAGCATCAAAAACCAATCGCCCACTGCCTAAATCCAATTTGCCAATGTTGCAAAAAAGAGCCGCTAAAAACTCTTTTGGAACAAGTACCGCTCAGTTGCAGACTATGGAAGAAGATGAAATGCAGATGAAGCAAGACACCGCTCAGTTGCAGAACATAGAAGAAGATGAAATGCAGATGAAGCAAGACACCGCTCAGACGGAGGGACCTGTTGAAGAAGAAGAGCTTCAAATGAAACAAAACCCAACGCAGCAAAGCCCTAGCCCAGCCGAGGCAAGTTCGCAGACCATGCCCCAAAACGTCAAAAACCAAATGGAAGGTAGTTTTCAAACAGATTTTTCTGATGTGCAAATCAAAGAAAGCCCACAAGCCAATCAGGTAGGCGCTTTGGCGTATACCCAGGGAAATGAAATTACTTTTGCCCCCGGAAAGTTCCAGCCCCATAATCAGGAAGGGCAAGAATTGTTGGGGCATGAACTGGCACACGTACTCCAGCAAAGGTCTCAACAGGTACAAGCAACGACGCAAAGCCAGGGCTTACCAGTCAATGATGACCCTGTTCTTGAAAATGAAGCCGATTTATTGGGTAAGTTGGCTGCACGCAAGAAAAATCACTATTAACTCTGAAGCTTTTTTTGATGAATCTTATTAAAATACAAAAATTTTCAAGCTCAAAGACCACATTTCAGTTGAGTATTTTTCTCTTGTTTTTGTGGGGGAGTATTTTTCAGACACAAGCTCAAAATATCTCTAAGTTGGATAAGCAGCAGTCTTTTAAAAATATTCGAATGGGTGATTCCATCCAAAAACATCGTTTTTTCTTCGAGTATGAAGGCAAGGCCAATGATGGATATGATGTGTATGGTCTGATTATGAGCGATTCTTTGCCTTTTGTAATTCCCGCGGATAGTTTGAATAAAACACCCACAGATACCCTGATATCCAACCCTTACTTACACATCGGATACATTCAGGTGCGTAAAATGATCTTATTGGTGTATAAAGAGCTGATCTATGAAATCATCATCACCCTGGATGTTACGCATTTTGCAGATATCAAAGATGTATTGATCAAAGCCTACGGCGAGCCCAATGAATTGCCTTGTGAAGAGATTGAATCGGAAGAAGGCAAAAGAACGGATTGCCTTTGGAAAGGCAAAGTAATGGCACTTTGGTGTCGTATGATGGATTATGGGAAAGAGCAACAAAAAACCCTGGTAGGTTTTAAAAACTATAATGCAGTAAGCAAAATCAAAAAAGAAATGCAAAAAAACGCTGTCAAAGATTTATTGGGGGAAAATTAGGGCAGGTCTCTTTCCGAACTGCTTCCCCGATTGATCAGTAGAAATACAATGGCACCGATAATAAATCCTCCTACAATATACGCCGCCGTCACCAAGGGTGTACTGCCATAATTATTACTCGCCATCATAATCAATAGCCCTAAAATGACCAGCAATACCACGATTACAGTGCCTTTGATGCCAATATTGAATACCTTACTAAATCGGTAGCCATATCGGTAAAGTACAAAAAAGCCCATCAGACTGGTACCCGTCAGAAAACCAAACAAACTCAATAAAGAGCGGGGATTTTGCAAAAGGGTCTGAGGATTGCTCAATATACGCATCATTCTTGTAAACAAAGATCGCCACCAACCTACGTTTTGTTTCTTGGTTTTGGGAGCTTTTTTGGCAAATTTCCGATCCAATACTTCCCAGAGGTCTGTATGCCCATTGTCGTAGCCCAAAGCCCAAATTCCCACACCGCCCAGCTTTTTTTCCCGAATCCAAGCATATTTTTTAGCAAGAGACAGGGTATCATCGTACCAGATTTGGTGATAATTATTATTGCCATCCTGATAGCCGATGTAGACGCTCATGCTGCTGGGTTCTTCAAGAGGTCTTTTACTGACATTAGAAGCGTTTTTAATATCCCGATACATCAGATAGCGATAAAACTTTTTGCTTTTTGAGGGGAAGGTAAGCTCGTTGGTGATCCATTCGCCTCCATAATAAGGGAAAGTAAGTAAAAGCTTTTGAGGATCAATCCCTGCGGCGAGGTATTCATCTACTCCGCGTTGAAGCCCAAACTGCCACCAGTGTTCTCCACCATTCATAGAAGCAATCGGTCCGGCAGTCTGGGTATTGGCACCATAAAACTCATACCCCATCATCACAAAAAGATCAATTTGGCTATTGATTTGGCTGATTTGATAGATTTTATCTATGTCTAATGCAGGGAGCGAAATAGATAACCAGGCATCCGGCAAGATTGCCTTAAGCTGAAAACCCAAATCTAGGATAAAATTGGTAAAAGCATCCCGGTGGCTTTTGGGTACGCCTTCAAAATCGATATGAATCCCGTCGGCTTGCCTTGCTTGCACAAGGCTGATGAGTGTGCTGATACAATTGCGTTGGGCGCTGCGATTGTCTAAAAAGGTGATATTGTCTTTTTCTCCCAGATTACTGACACTGAACAATACTTTGCAAGAATCATCGTGAGCCATCTGGATTAGATCTGTAGTTTGCCAGTCGTGTATACTTCTATAAGAACCATCTTCGGGTTTTATTTCATAAGAATAATAGGCTACGGCAGTCAGGAGGGAAAAATTATAACTTTCATAGGCATTTTTCATCCAGTAGGGATGCCAGCCGAAAACTTTCATTTCCAGGTCAAAATCCTTATTTTCTTCATAAACTTGGGTATTGATAATGGGGCTGGGCAAACCTTTTTGATACATAAACATGTCTCTGTTTTTGACAGAGAGGCTTCTGCGAATAAAATTGAGGGTATCAATAAAGACAGTATTATCGGCCAGATTAAGTTCATCCTCTTTGAGCGCACCGCCGCCGGGGTTACTCACGTCAATATTGTCAGAATTCGGATCATAATCAAACACGTCTATCCTGCGCCCCTCGATAATAGGATCTTTTGCCTCATCAGCCACGTTTTTGGCGGCAGATTTTAGTTTTTGTTTATTTAGCAGTGATTGTGTATTTTGTTTAGCTTTTTCGGACAAGATGTTTTTTTGGGCAAAAATACTTGCCGGGGTGAGTAGGAGAGTGATGATCCATGCTATCAGGAATATGTATTTGTAGATTTGCATAAGATGTGTTGAATTTATGATTAATCAGGTAAATAGGCACTATGTTGTATTTGTAAAATATGGCTATAAATTTGTGTTCAATTTTAAATAAATATAATTGAATACTTATTGGGTGTCAAGCAATAAAATATAACGAATATATTGAACTTTGCCCGAATTTATGAAAGTTTTATGAGATTTTTTCGTATATTGTACGAAAAATCTTGCCATAATTAAATCAAAAACTCTAGATGACTAGCTTTGTTATAAATAACCGCTCCAAAACTTATATAAAGGAAGCTCTTAAGTGCTTTGTTAGAAAGATATTTCCCCTCATAAGTATTTTTATCAGTATTTCGGCTTTTGGGCAGGCGGAAATCCCCCTTCGTGATTCTATTTTTCTGGCTGATTGCGCCCAAAAAGTAAAAGAATTAATTCCTATTTTTACAGATGAGGTAGTCATTGAAGAGGCTTTAGAAGACTTTCCTGACAGTATTCAGGTATCTACTTATCCTTATTCCGTTTACGCTCTTCAGCATGAGGAAAATTGGATTTTGCTCATGGTTGATGTGAGCGGATTCTATTCATATACCCAGTGGGAAGGCGAAGACAGCCTGAGCGCAAATGTACCTTATGTGGATTATACACTTTGTGAAATTATTCAGGGAAAACATTTTGAACAAGCAGAGAATAAGAAAAAAGAAACATTTAGTGTGGGAGATATGACTTTTAGTGATTATTATGTGCTCACCAAAGAAGGCAAAAAATTGTGGGATCAGGTAGTCTTGATGAAATACGGAAAAGAAAATAAATGGAGCCTCTGGAAAGATGTATTTCAAATCGGTAAACTGAAAGAAATCAAAAAAATTGCTGAAAAACAAAAAGAGGCTCTCAATACCAAAAATAAAGAAATTGAAGACCTCAAGAAAAAACTCCAAGATGTAGAAACCCTTGAGAAAAAAATTCTGGATTCGGAAGAACAACTCAAAGTCTTGAACGAACAACTAAAAGCCTGTGAAAGACCAGACTCTACAAAATCTCAACAGACTAAGCCCTTAGCCAGCAATGATACCTCCAAAACCAAGTCCGAACCAAATGTATTGACACCAAATGACAGCACTAAAACAAACAAAAAAAACGAAAACTCGACGATTCAGACTCAAAACACCTCCAAAACTGAACCGCACAATTCCAACGCCAATAATAACGTAGTAAAATCAGAACCTCAAAAAAATGACTTGGAAGCTTTGTTAAAAAGAGACTCTTTGCGTATTAAAACACAACTGGATAGCTTGAAAATATTGTTAAAACCGACAGAAAACCAGATAGATAGCCAGACCCGCAAGAATCAACTAGCCTTACAAGACTCGCTCACAAAAGCCTATGAAAGTGTTTTGGATTCATTAAAAATCCTGATGGAAGAAAATATGAAATCCAAAAATATTACTGATAATTTCCTGGCTCAATTACCTGATGATTTTAAAGAATCGGAGAAGTTCATCGCCTTGCAGCAGCGTGCAGATAGCCTTCGAGAAGAAATTAGGCAAATTGATGAGGAACTCAAGCAAGAAAACAATGCCGAAAATCATCGCACATTATCTGAAAAAAGAACAGAACTCCTCACAGAACTCGAAGTGGTACTTGATGAACTCAAAAATGTCTTAGACCAGTATTTAAATAATAAATCAACTCAAAGATAAGCACACGATTGTCCAAGCAGAAAAACCTATGAATGACAATATCACAAGCCTAAACAAAATTGATCCTATACACCGCACTCAATTGATATATCTGATTGTTTGGGGGGCATTCATAGGAGTTGGTCTCAGCCTTTACAACATCACTGTCGTCAGTATTTTTATGGATAGCCGCCTGGGGCTTGACGCTGCAAGGGTTCAGGAAGGGTTCACGAAACACTTGTTGGAAAATCTGGCAGAAGCTATTTACATAGCCGGATTTATAGGAATGGGAATCAGTCTTTTGTTGATCTATCTGCAATCTTTTTTTCCTTTTTCAAGACTGGCTATGGCATTTTTGGCGGCTATTGGGGGTTTTATATTTTATCTATACCAGGGGATTTTTTTGCAGGGTTCTAAAGAACTTATAAACTCTCACGATTATATCTTCTGGGGTTTGGTAGGATTAATCCTGTTAAATTCTTTTTCATTTATCATTCTGGAGGGAATATTTGCTCGGTTGTTTAATATTCAGTTGATCAAACGCTTTACCCATCGTGTAGGTATCGGTATTTTGTCGGCAGGGTTTCTGAGTGCTTTATTGATTTGGTTTTTGAGCAAGGGGATAGATTGGGAAGCAGAGTCAAAAATTACCTGCCTACCAATTTTAAATATCCTATTTTGGATCAGTGGTGCGGCTTATATATTGGCTTTTGTGGTGCTTGGATTCATCACTTTCAAGTTCAAAAGCCTGGATTTGGTGCAGGAAGACATCAAACAGGTACAGGACAAAAACACTTTTTTCAAATTGTGGGACGATCCTTATTTCATTACGTTGGCCGTTTATATGATGCTTAGTGTAAGTGTACTTGTTTTGACAGAATATTTATTTTGGGCTGCATTCGGATTACAGCACGTGGAAAAAACTCCCAATGCAGAAGGCTTGCATTTAAAAAGAGGCGAATTTTTTAGCTTTCTAAGTATATTCTGGGGATTTATGATGGCACTTGGTTTGGCGTTTAAAACCTTTTTATATCCTTATCTGATACGCAAATATGATTTGAGAATCAATTTGTTGATTTTACCAGTGATATTACTTGCATTCCTGAATATTGCTTTGTTGAGTGTCTTTTCCAAAGGACTGTATACCTTTAGACCTGAATCAACATTAGAATTCGACTCATTTCTTTTTTTCTTTATTATGATTCTGATTTGTAAGACGGTCAAAGATTCTCTGGGGGAAGCGATTGAAATGTCTGTGTATCGTTTGTATCTTCTGCTTATTCCTTTTGATCTGAGGTATGACATTCAATTGAAGCTCGAGGGATTTGTTCGTCAACTTTCTGTGTGGCTGAGTGGTGTATTACTGCTCTTTTTTCTCAGTTTCAGCCCCCAATATATTTCTCAAATCTTATTTGTCTGGATTATGACGGTAGGGATTGCTACCATTTACACCGTTTTTGTACTTTACAAAGAATATAAAAGAAAATTAGAAAATACCCTCCAGGCTGAACAGTCAAAAGCCAATCTGAAAAAACTAAGTTTGGCAGAAAATATAGTGCATCAGATTCACACGGTTCATCCTAGTCAAATTGCCACGTATCTCAATATCCTGAATATTTTGAACCCAGTCATTTACAGAGAAGCTATTCTAAAACTGTTGGACTCCAAAGCCCCTGATGGCAACTACCTGGGAGTCATCGATAAATTGCTGCACGAAACCAATCTGGAACTAAACGAAATCATTCTAAATACTGATATAAATCTGAGAACGGTACTCTGGGGTACTGAATTTGAAAACCAGAATATTTTTGAAGAAAGACACAAACGCACCATAGATCAAAAAATTGAAGATATTCTGGCGCATATCAATCAAAAACTCAGATCAAATGTACTTGCTAACAAAGACGTGGACTCAGCGCACGAATTGGAATCCAGGGTCAAGGATTTGAAAGAGAAACTCAAAGAAAAAATACGCCTCCTTCCACTCAATATTGAGGAAGAGGTTCAAAGTGTGGCTTTAAGGCAAGCTTCCAAACTTTGTATACTGGAGGCTATCCCTGTATTAGATGTGATCAGTAAATCCAGGTATTTTCCTATCCTGGATAATGCCGACCTGATTCGAGAGTGCCTGAATACCTTGATTGCAGCCGAAAAAAGATTAGAGAGAGCCCGCTATATTGAACAACTTACCCAATCTACCCTCATCCAAGAAAGAATTTTTGGTGCCTTGCTGACAATCTATTCGGCTGAAAACATCAAAAACCGACTTATACTTAGGCTTATCCAAAACTCTTTAAAAGAAGACTATCAGGTTACTTATCAGGCTCTTGTGGCATCATCAAGTTCTAAAAGCCCAGAAATATACAACAGCCTGATCGAGAAATTGGATAATCCTCACTTCAGCCATGCCGCAATTGCTGCTATTGTGAGTATTGGCGAAAAAATATTTGATGCCCTAGAAAGTGCTTTTTATATAACCGGTCAGTCGGAAACCATCCAATTGAGAATCGTCCAAATTTATGGGAGAGTAGGTACAGAAAGAGCCGTAAAGTTATTGCTCGATAAACTGGATTATAAAAATCAAAATGTAAGTACACTAGCAATCAATACTTTAAGTGAATGTGGGCACAAGATTGATGATTCCCAGCTTCGTCAAAAAATTAATGCCGAAGTTCAGGAAATCTGCCAGATATTGGTTTGGAATATGTCCGCCACACAAGCGCTCAGTCGATTTATGGGCGAAGACTCGGAAAGCCCCCTGATGGATGCCATGGAATCCGAAATTAAAAATAATTATGAAAAAATATTCAGCTTATTGGCCTTGCTTTACGAACCTCGTTCCGTAGAACTCGTACGAGAAAACTTATACAGCAATAACCCCGAACAAGCCGAATTAGCCCTGGAGCTGTTGGATGTTTTACTGGTTGAAACCATCAAACCGATCTTATTACCCTTACTCAATACATCCACTTCATACAGTGAAAAAATTCGACTTGTAAGCAGTCACTTTATCGTGGAAGACGTGCCGCAGATGTCTGCACAAGATCTATTGATTGCTTTGATTCAGCGAGATTACAAATGGATCAATCGCTGGACTAAAGCCTGCGCCCTTTACGAATTATCCCAAAGAAGTGATTTTAAAGACCCTGCTATCTTTCTAGCCAATGCCGTTAATCCAGATATTATTTTACGAGAAATTGCCTTTGACGCACTCAGTCGCCTTTACCCCGCTGAACTGGAAACCAACCTCCAAAAATTAAATCCTTTTCAAGGGAATTCTCAAGTACCTGCTCTGATCAGAGATCTACAGAAACTACACCAAACCGCCGTTTATCTGAAATTTAAGATTGCTGACTTCTTGCGCTCCATCCCCGAATTTGAAGAAATATCAGGGCTTGTATTGTCAGAAATTGCCAAAACTATTGAAATACTTGATTGCAAAACCGGGGAGAATATACTTCTGAAAAATAATGAGGATGAAGCCTATTCCTCCATAGAAGAAATGGATTATTTTATCATTTATTCAGGCACTGTACTCCTTTATAGTCACAAAATCGTTATCCGAAGGTATGATTCCGGTGGTTTTTTGAATAACTACCCCTATATTAACCAAAACCTATCTGGCATCAAGATCATCGCCCAAAGTAATACCTTGGTTTTTAAAATACCCAGAAATCAATTCAATGAAATTATTTCACTTTATGATGAAATCCCTCTTTCAATCCTAGATAACTCCCGCAAATTATCCTTATTGATGATCAAACTGCACGATGCCGGACTTATCCGTAAAACCAATACCCTGAGTTTTTCTGAAATATCCAAAATCATCCACCTGAAAGAATACCTCGAAAACGAAACCATCGCACAAGTTGACTATCTGCGTGATCTCGATCATTTTATCTTACAATCTGGCGAAATCAGTCTCTCCGCCAAAGGACGAGAATTGCAGCGATTTAACCAAACGCTTGATATCATCAGCCCAAAATCCCTCTCCTACAAAGAAAATACAGATATCCTCCTCCGCAGCAGAACAGGTTCTACGATCTTTCAAATCCACGCCACCGAGCTCCAAAAGACTGACGAGCTACTCAACACAACAAACATTCTCAAAAAAATACCCGAATTCCGTGAAATCAATGATCTTACCCTGATGGAAATTGCTGAAAAGACTCATTATCAGGAATATAGAAATGGAGAACAATTGGCTTATGCAGAACACATCGATCAACTAAACTGCCTGATCAACCTCTCTAAAATTAGAATCCGCTATACGAAAAATGAAAAACAAGAAGAAAAAGAAATAGAGGCTTTTCAATTTACCCACGCACTCAAATATATCGAGCAAGAAATCACAGAAGTGTTTGTAGAAGCTGCCGAATCAAATTGTAAAATTTACTCCATTCCCAAAGAAACCTTTGACCGCTTACTGAATTTATATGACCAACTCGTACTCGATATAGTCAAAATTCACTACAACAATACCCTATCTGTCATCATTCAATATCTGCAAAAAATCTACTCCTTTCGTAGACTCAGCGCGCTCGATCTGCTGGAAATCGCCCAATTGGTCATCATCAAGCAATATCAAGCAGGGGATCGTATCGGTAACTTTACTTCCCCGGATGAAATGGACATTTATTTGGTGTACTCCGGTAAAATTGATCTTACTCTCAATAAAAGTGTAATTCGTGAATTCGGACCCGACGACTCCCCCCAATCTACCACAAACCTGATGCTCCATTACGAAATTCAAAGCACCCAGCCAATACAGTCATTCAAAATATCCGCCCAGCAGGATTGTACACTTTATATGATTCGTCGAAGACAATTTAATGACCTAGTACCGAAGTACAACTTGCCTATTCAGCCCATTTTTATTCATATCAATGAAAATCAAATGGCCCGATGAGATTATGGATTCTTTTGTACCCTAACTTTTATTTTATATCTTAGAGCGATCATTTACACAATTAATTCTTAATAAAGTGACGCTTTTCAGAATCAAATCTATGAAAAAAAACAAGCTGATTTTACTACTATGGGGCATTTCCTTGCAACTCTATGCCCAAGAGCCTCAATTACAACCATTGCCACTCAGCGATATGTCTGTATTTAAACCACAAGCCGGCAACTGGTTTTTGGTAGGGGAGGTAATGATGGATCCCACCCTGGATATTCATCATCAGGAAAGCCCTAAAAAAGAAGAACCTATTGCAAACACCAAAAAAAGTAAGAAAAAACCCAAAACACAGGCAGTTGGCAATACAAACCCAGCAGCCAAACCAGTAACTTATCAGCCTGGTACCGGTATCTTGCTTAATATGAATAATGATACCCAAAAAAGCCACCTGATTAGCTCCTGGGAGCATGGAGATATACTACTTGACTTAGAAGTAATGGTACCCAAAGGTTCTAATTCGGGGATTTATCTGCAAGGACGCTACGAAGTGCAACTACTTGATAGTTGGGGCATTCGAGATCCGGCCTTCTCGGATATTGGAGGCATCTACCGCAACTGGGAAACCGAAAAAGGTAAAATTTATATGGGCAAAGCACCCATCACCAATGCCGCCAAAGCTCCCGGACTCTGGCAACGCTTCCGAATCGCTTTCCAGGCTCCCCGTTTTGATGCTCAAGGCAAAAAAATCAGCCACGCTCGGTTTATCTATGTAGAGCTAAACGGGGTGCGCATTCACGAAAACGTAGAAGTACCACTGCCTACCGGAGGACCTATCGAAAACAATGAAGTGGCCAAAGGCCCGCTCATGATTCAGGGAGACCACGGACCAGTGGCTTTTCGCAATATCCGCTACCAACTCCTGGAAGATAAAGGGCTGGAATTACGCAACATATCCTATGAATATATCCCCGGTACATTCACCAAACTTACCGAATTTAGTTTTGTGAAAATAACCAAAAGTGGCGCGCAAAATCAACTTTCAGTGGCTATGCCTGATCTGGAAGACCAATTCAGAATGGTCTACAAGGGTGAAATCCACGCACCCGAAGCAGGAACTTATCAGTTTCAGATACATTACAATGGCCAACTTGCTTTGCAACTGGGCGAACAAACCATCCTCCCCAATGAACTCTATGATACCTGGTGGCTCGACTCTAAGACCTTCTCTCTAAATCTTAAAGCAGGCGCAAATCCTTTTACTTTAATCTATGGGAAAAGTGAGGCACGTAATTCGCCGCTTTTGGGACTTTTTAGCGTAGATGCCTTTGCCAGACCTTTACACGAATATAATTCCTTTCCACCGCAATCGCCCTATTATTCGCCTATCCCTGTCAAAGCCGAAGACAAGCCTCGACTGCTTCGCGCTTTTTTAGATTTTGAAGGTGATCGCAGTCGCAGACTCACCCATACCCTGGGTGTAGCCAGTCCGCAAGGAGTTCATTTTATTTATGACCTCAAAGCCGCCAATCCGGTCTGCGTATGGCAGGGCGAATTCATAGATGCTACACCCATGTGGAATGACCGAGGTGACGGCTCTTTCCGACCCCAAGGGGCAGCACAGTATCTTTTTACGGGATTCTCTGTCGCTCGTTTGGCGAGTCCAGAAGCGGCATTTCCCTCAGCAATGAATGAAGAAAATGGCTTTAAAAACCGGGGGTATAAAATTGAAGAATCAAACGGATTGCCCGTTTTTGTGTATCAACTCGATACCCTTGAACTCCACGATCAGCTAGCACCTACCGAGGGAGGCAAAAGCTGGGAAAGAACGGTCAGCATCCCCAACAATTCTTCCAATACAGGTTTATACCTCAAAATGGCAGAAGGCTCAAGCATTCAAAAAGTTAGAGAAAACTATTATGCCATTGATCAAAAATATTTTATAAAAACAAGCTCTGACCAGGGCATTAGCATCCGAAAAATTAACAATAAACTCGAGCTCATCGCCCCCATTCAAGGCAAAAGCATCAACTATTCTATCTTATGGTAAAATATTCAAAGAAAATGAAAAGAAAAATGCACCGATTATTATTCATTGTAAGTTTGGTATGGCTTGGGAGCTACTTCTCACAGGCACAAACCATCCCCGCCAAAAGCCCCGAAGATGCCTATTACAGAATTATGACCTTACCGACTCCCGAAGGAATACTCGTAGAAGCTGGAGGTGTAACCACACTTCCTGACGGACGCATCGCTGTTTGTACCCGACGTGGTGACGTATGGATTGTAGAAAACGCCGAAATGTATCAGGGCTCACAGCCTCGTTATGTTTTATTTGCACAAGGCCTTCACGAACCGCTCGGATTAAGCTACCGCGATAATGCCCTCTACGTAGCACAGCGTGGTGAATTGACCAAACTCACCGATACCAACGGTGACGATAAAGCCGATTTTTATGAGACAATCTACGATTGGCCGCTCTCAGGGCATTATCATGAATATTCCTATGGGCCCAAGTTCCTCTCCGACGGCAGCATGATGGTGACTGGCAATGTGGCCTTCGGAGATCAGGAATGGTGGCGCGGTGAAAGTCGTGTACCCTGGAGAGGCTGGGCAATTCGTATTTACCCTGACGGACGCATGGAACCCTGGGCTACTGGAATGCGCTCACCTTGTGGATTGGGTATTTTTGAAGGAGAATTCTTTTACTCGGATAATCAAGGCGATTGGATGGGTTCAGGAGGAATTTGGCACGTGAAAAAAGGAGGTTTTATGGGGCATCCCGCAGGACTGGAGTGGACAGGAATGGAAAATTCACCTTTACAACTATCTGCGGCACAGTTTTATGCCAAAATTGACAAAAGACAGGTGAAAGAAAATGGGCAATACGTCAAACCTGAAAATATCGCCGAAGAAAAAAATCCTGATCTGCTTTATAAAACCAAAGAAAGTTTTCCTGAAATCCAAACTCCTGCCGTATGGCTGCCACACGGGATACTGGGGATTTCCAACTCCGAAATCCTTGTAGACCAAAGCGAAGGTAAGTTCGGACCTTTTGCCGGGCAGCTTTTTATCGGCGATCAGGGACAAAGCAAAATTATGCGGGTTTTTATGGAGAAAATCAATGGAGAATACCAGGGAGCTGCTTTTGATTTCCGGGCAGGTTTCCAATCTGGCGTGCTGCGCATGAGCTGGGGAAATGACGGTTCCTTGTATGTCGGCGAAACAAACCGCGGTTGGGGTTCGGCCGGAAACACAGACTCTGGGCTAGAGCACTTGGTCTGGACAGGGAACATGCCTTTTGAGATGAAAAGCATCAAAGCCAAAGCTGATGGTTTTGAAATTGAATTTACGATGCCCGTAGATCGTGCCACAGCCGAAGACCTGGATTCTTATACTGGGCGTAGTTTTATTTACAAATATCATCCGGTGTACGGAAGCCCCACTATCCAAGATGAATCTTTGAAAATCAAGGGAGTACAAGTATCCGAAGACGGTAAAAAAGTACGTGTGGTGGTAGAAAACCTCCGCCGTTACTATATCCACGAGATCAATGTCAAGGGTATTCGTGCCAAAGACAGCAAGCTGGAAGTCCTACACCCAATCGGATTTTATACCCTAAATAATATCCCCGAAGGCGATAAACTGCCCTTGAACCAACTCAGCACCAAACGCAGCTCACAGCTAGTACGCAAAGTAACCGCCCCTGCGCCCAACACCACTGCCAATACCAAAACCACGACACCGACCACAACTAAACCCACCACAGCACTTACTTACAAAGACGTGGAGCCCTTATTGGTCAAAAATACCTGTACCGCTTGCCACCAAACCAATAAAAAACTGGTGGGACCTTCTTTTGCAGATATTGCCAAGCGAAAGTACAGCGCAGAGAAAATCGTCAATCTAATCTACAATCCACAGCCGCAAAACTGGCCTGATTACCCAACACCCATGGCTCCCATGCCACAAGTGCCCAAAGCAGAGGCTATGAAAATTGCCCAGTGGATTAACACCTTGAAATAAACATAAAGCTTTTATCCCACCGGTCTTCAGACTGGTGGGTTTAATAAAGTTGTGTGTAACAAGTAATGCTGCGAATTTAGGTAAGTGGCCTGTGAAGACTCGGAGTAAGGCAGTCGGATATTTAAGTTCCCCAAAGTAAGAATCTCCAAAGACCAGAATAAATCAAGCTTTTTGTACGATAGCGTCTAAAATTTATAAGTTCTTTTCAGGATATTTGGTAGGTTAATTTGAGGAATTTATACAACTGATGGGTCTTATTTAAAATTTTAAGCTTAAGATATGAGAGCATTTAGATTTTTTTTGCTTATTACTTTTATAGGTGTTTTGGGATATACAGTGATGGTAGGCAATCGCTATGGCTGGAATTTATTAGCTGTTTTTTTTGGAGATTTGGCTAAATTGAACTGGCCGGGGCAATTTAACTTAGACTTTATGTGTCATCTTATGCTTTCCGGCTTATGGATAGCCTGGCGACATCATTTTTCACCTAAAGGGCTTTTATTAGGCCTACTTGGACTCTTCGGCGGGATACTGGTACTTGCCCCCTATCTTTATGTAGCAAGCATCCAGGCAAAAGGTGATATAAATGAGTTGTTTTTAGGGAAAATTAGGGCAAATAACTGATTTTTCTGAAAACACCTAACTCACATTTATACCCACAAAAACTGTTGTGGGTGAACATGTTACTATCTCATAACCCTTAGACTGTTCTGAAAACATAATAGCACTTTTTTTAAATATCCAAAACAGCATAAATTAAGTTTGCCATTGCCAGGGAATATACTGACAATGGCAATAAAACGATGGCATGAGAAAAACCAGAGAAATTACCTTGTTTTTAGATATTTCTTACTTCTTTGGTCTTGAATCAGACCTTTCCAATTTAAACCAAAAGCAAAATCGTAGGCATTCCCTTCGGAATCTATGTGAACTTTCATATCAAAAGGCATATCTTCTTTTTGGGTTTCTACGGTCAGCATATCTGCTGGTAATTGTAGCGGGAGCAAAGCAGAGGGCTCGAAGGCCCCTGAAAGCACGT
This sequence comes from Microscillaceae bacterium, assembly GCA_033765345.1. Taxonomy (GTDB): domain Bacteria; phylum Bacteroidota; class Bacteroidia; order Cytophagales; family Microscillaceae; genus JANRIC01. Next base: position 63,659 of record JANRIC010000131.1, on the reverse strand, counting down.
CCAGAATTGCCTGATCTTGTATCCTGAAATTGACAATCAGCGACTCAACTTCCTTCTCAAACTCAGCCACTACCATTGGATTGCTGATCTTTAAAACTACGACTAAAGGTTTGCCTTTCATGGCTTTTTTGGTTTCCAGGATCAAATCCAGGTCTGATTTGTTGGTAGCAGTTACGGTTTTATTTTTGTAGGTACGATTAAGTACGTCCTTTTCTCTGTGATCACCCGCCAGGCTTGGATCACGTGCTTCGGTGGCAGTATAAGGGCGATACTGCAAACTAATGGGCAAAAATCCATTTCCGCCTTTTTTGGCATCTTCTTCACTGTAGCCCGCAGTACGGCCGTTATCTGGGTTATTGACTACCACCAAAGCCAGGTCAGCATCTTCGGGATTCTCGGTTACGTGAAAATACCTGGCTGCTAAATTCAGACTGATCGGATATTTCCATTCGGCAGGAGTCTCTACACCAAAGAAGTTTGAAGATGCCGGAAAATACCTTTTAGGAATATATACGGTTTGTTTTTTCTGAATAGGCAGTATTTTCCCCTTATTCTTGAGCAGTACTATGGACTTTAGCTGTGCCTGATAGCCAGCATTCATAAATTCGGGATTACCCACAAGGGATTTGGTTTTGGCAATCTCGAGATAAGGATTTTCAAACAAACCCACCCTAAATATATTTTTGAGAAGTCTGATGGCAGATTGCTCGAATCGTTTTCTCATAAAAGCTTCCCCAAATTCCTTCACACCCATTTGATAGGCCTGGATCACAGGTTCGACATCGTTATTGCCACCGAATTGATCACAACCAGCTAATAATATCTTGTAATGCCTTTCGGCTATGGTTAGGTGCTCTACTCCCCAGGGTGTTCTCCCAAAAACTGCCATTCCTTCATCGTCTCTGGTCACGCCCCAATCCGTACAAACCACGCCCTCATAGCCGTATTTTTCTCTTAATAAATCGGTGATCAGATATTTGCTGAAGGCATTTCCTACGTGCTCACCATTGAGGTTTTGTTTGTATGAGATGGTGTAATAGGGCATCACGGCGGAGGCCATTTTTGTACCACCTTTTAAAGCAAAAGCACCCTCGATAAAAGGCTTCAGGTGGGTTTGTAAGTTGTTGCCTGGAAATACGGCAAATTTTCCAAAGCCATAATGGGCATCTCTACCGGCTTCTCCTGTACCACCGCCCGGCCAATGTTTGGCCATAGCATTGACACTTTCGTAACCCCAGCCGTTTTTGATTTCTTGGGCTGAGGAAGAAGTTTGAAAACCATCAATATAAGCTCTTGCCATATCTGTGGATAATTGGGGGCTAATCCCAAAAGTACCATTGAAGCGGTACCACCGAGGATCAGTAGCCAGATCAATTTGCGGAGAAAGGGCAGTGGTTAAGCCTAGCGCGCGATACTCTCTGGAAGCGATTTCGCCAAATTGTCTGACCAATTCGGGATCAAAGCTCGCTGCCAGACCTAGTGAACCAGGCCATCTTGAGATGTTTCCACCAGCACCCAGAGTATATTCTTCATCAGCGTTGGCTTCGTGTCGGGGGTCTGAGCTGTTGTTGGCGGGGATACCAAGTCCTAATCCCTCTACCAGTGCTTGGGCGTTGTTGTTCCAGGTAGCAGCCACTTCGGGGCTTTCCACGGTGGTGATGAGTACGTGTCTGAGATTATCATTGGTCAAGAACTCAATTTGTTGGTCGCTCAGGTCGGAAGATTTGGCACCGCTCTCCTCAAATTTTTTGCCCTTGTATGTACCCCCTGCGCCGAATCCACCTCCGGGAATGCGCTGGTGCCCACTGTATAACATGAGTCCTGCGATTTGTTCAATGGTCATTTTAGAAGCCAGATCAGCTGCTCGTTCTTCGGTAGTGAGCCTCCAGTCTTCATAAGGGTCTAATTGACCGTTCTGGTTTAGGTCTTTAAAAGCAAATCGATCCACAGTTAGGATTTTGATACCTGATTTGGGAGAGTAGCCCAGGGTTTGTCCGCCTTTATTAGTAACAAGGATAAAGTCATCTTTCTCGATCCGAGTCCATTTAGATTCGTGATCCGTAAAACCAAGAAATAGGGTACTTAATAAAATAATCTTTGGTAAAATTCTCATTTATTTAATTTTAGGAATTCAAAACTATTCCTTAAATCTGAATGGATTTTGAAGTTAGGCAATAAGAAATGCTAATTTGTTGTTAAAATGTTTGTACCTTAATTCTTTAATTCCTTTAAAGCCTTTACCAAAATATCCAATTCTTTGGTTGTAGTGTAAATATTTGGGGTAATTCGCACACCTTTGACACCCGGGCGATCGATGGCTACAGTCCAGATTTGGTATTTATCTAGGAGCATTTTGGCAAGTGTTCCGGGTTCGATGCCCTGGATGCCTACATTACCAATGGCTCCGTGTCTTTGAGGGTCGGCAGGAGTATTTAGGATGATATGAGGGAGTTCACGTACCCGGCTTGTCCAGTACTGCTGTAAATAGTGCAGGCGTGCTTCTTTGCGCTCGGCACCCAGATGGTAATAATAATCCAGGGCATCTTGAATGGCCAAGTCAGTGGCTACGGGATGCGTACCAGTGTGGTTGAGCCGCCTTAAATCATCCTCTTGGAGTCCTTCTTCGGCAAACATTGGCCAGATTTGAGGGATTTTCTCTTTTTTAACATATAAAATCCCTGCACCCAACGGCACACTCAGCCATTTATGCAGGCTTGCTCCATAATAATCACAGCCTAGTGCTTCTATTGAAAATCTGATATGAGCAAATGCGTGCGCCCCGTCTACCATCACTTCTACTCTTCGGCTATGTGCCATATCAGTGATTTTTCGGACTGGTAGAATTTGCCCAGTGATATTCACTAGGTGGCAGACCATCAGCAAGCGTGTTTTAGAAGTGATTGCCTGGGCATAAAGGTCTACGATTTCCTCATCTGAGGCAGGGTGGTTGGGCAGGGAAATGATCTTATTGACCACTCCGTGCCTACGTGCTTGCAAGGCAAACATATCGAGCATAGCCCCGTAATCCTGCGCAGCCATGACTGCTTCATCACCTGCTTTCCAGGGGAAACCACCGATAATGGTATCCAAAGACTCGGTTGTATTGCGGGTGATGATGAGTTCGTCGGCAGAGCAGCCTGCCAGTTCGGCAAGTCGCTCTTGCATACGGTGTTTGTTGTTGAATTGTACGGTACGCATATAATAAGAATGTTGATAATTGACATCTCGTATATGCTGGAGATAATTCTCTAAAATCTCCTGGGGCATCATACAATAGTAGCCACCTTCCAGGTTGATATAGTCGGGTTTGAGGCGGTAGCCGCTGCGTATTTTGAGCCAGAAGTCTTCGTCTTGGGCTACATCTTGGGGGGAGAGATGTGCTACGGACTGCGCCAAAGCAGAGATTTGTTCTAAAAATAATGCTGAACTCATACAACCTAAGGTCAAATGTTTGATAAAAGTTCTTTTGTTCATGGGTAAAGCTACAATTTTTGTGTGATGATATTAAAGATAGCAAAACTCTTCCGAGAAAAATTGCCTAATTCAGAAATTCTTTTTAGGTTTGTGGGCTAATTCAAAAAAAAATAAGCCGAAGTGGCGAAATTGGTAGACGTGCACGTTTCAGGTGCGTGTGAGCTTGCTCATGTGGGTTCGAGTCCCACCTTCGGTACAATCTCCTTAATTTATATAAAAACCCGAAAGAATGTATGCAACACTCTTTCGGGTTTTTATATTATACTCAAACCGAAGTGGTTTTCCGAGATTTTAGCTTTTAAATCATTAATAATCAAGCTAATCAATCAAGAAAATCAGGCAAATCACTTCAATCTGGGTATAAAATCCAGCTATTTTTCAAAGAATATTTTATCTTAGGCTTTCGTAGTGAGAACGTCCCAAGCCTTCGGCTGGAATTCATAGACTTTCCGAATACTTTGAGGTGATCCTTCGGAATGCCTCAAGGAATAGGGGAAGTTCATTTTGGGTCAAATAGACAAACAAATTATAAATTTAATAAACACAAAATACTTTTTAAAATAAATAATAATGGAAGAACTTTCTAAACTATTAGAAGAATATCATAAAGCTCCGCAGATTTATCAAGCTGGAAGATATTGGAAAGAAAAAGAAAACGAAATCATTAAGAAAATCAAACAAGCTGATATAAAAGAATTGAGAAGTGGGAAATATGAGATATTTGCTGCTTTTGGTTTTAGCGAAACCACATATAATTATTACTCAAGTCTACCTTTTTATATTAACCTTGCGAAAAAATTTATAAGAGAATATCTAATTGCAGATAGAAATGTATTGCCATACACGATGAGTCTATCTGACATAAGAGGTATGGCATATCGCCATTGTGAAATCATGGGAGAACTAGCCGGCATAAAACCAATTTCTGAGCTTGAGACAAGTACTTTTGGAAATCCTCAGGATTTATTTGAAATCAAAGGTAAAAAATACACTATGGCATTTCTAACAAACTATGTAAGGCTTTGTTATGCCCAAAAATATTTAAAATTACAAGGAAATGAAACAGTGGTTGAATTGGGTTCGGGATCAGGTCATCAGGTTGAAATATTAAAAAAGGTGTTTCCCAATCTTACTATCCTTTGTTTTGACTTACCTTATGTCTTGCACCTTTGCGGCATATATCTATCCAATATACTTGGCGAAGATATGGTAAACAGACCGATAAAGACAATCCAACTCAACAACATTCAAAACCTTGAGAAAGGCAAGGTTTATATGTTTGGCAACTGGCAGTTTCCTTTGATTAAAGATATTACATTTGATGTATTCTGGAATGCGGCAAGTTTCGGAGAAATGGAACCAGACATTGTGAAAAATTACCTCAGTTTTGTTCTGGATAATTGTAAATTCATAACGCTTATTCAGGCAAAATTTGGCAAGGAAAGTTCAAAAAGCTCAGGAGTTGTGACTCCTATTACTTTTGAGGATTATGTGACGATGCTTGGTGGTTTTGAGTTGATTTATTGCGATGATGCATATCAGGCCAATGCCAGATTGTCTCAGAGTAGAGGATACTTTTATGGAATTTGGCACAAGGAAGAAATGATTTGATAAAAAATCAAGGAAAATTAACTTCATATATACTTAAAAGTGCTTTACTTTCTCGTTCAAGCGTCTTCGCTCGAACCTATGGGTAAAGTAGGAACGAGAACATAAAAACCCGAATTCTGCATCCAGAGGCTTTCGGGTTTTTATGTAAAAATCCAGTTATTTTACAAAGAATATTTTATCTTAGGCTTTCGTAGTGAGAACGTCCCAAGCCTTCGGCTGGAAAGTTTCAAACTTTCCTTTTATGGAATTCTTTGAATTGATCCTTCGGAACACCTCAAAGAACAGGGGGAATGGAGCACCAAAAAGGTTCTCCATTCCACTAGAAAGGTACCCCCCCACCTATCAGACTCCCCCCCCCACCCCAAAGCTGCTCAAGTCTACCTTTTTGGTGGAGTGGAGCACCCAAAAGCTTCTCCCTTCTACCAAAAAGGTTCTCTATTCCACCAAAAAGGTTCTCCGTTCCACCTACAAGGGTACTCCCCCTACCCGTCAGGGTAATCGGTTTAACCTACACGGGCATCTAAGCCACCTATCAGACTCCCCCCCCCACCCCAAAGGCTCAAATCTACCTTTTTGCTGTTCGCTTGCACCCAAAAGGTTCTCGTTTGCACCTTTTGGGTACTCCATTGCACCTAAGAGGCACGTCCCCAAGCCCCGAACTAAGTCTTTCTCCCAAAAAGATGAGCATTTAGGATGAGGGAGAGTATAGTATTTCACAAAAATTGCCAAACAATCTAAAAAATCTGCTCCTAAGCAGGCAGTTTTTTTATAACTCCCTGAACATCACATAAGCATCTACATACCCCAGACTCTGATGCTTAAAAGCCTTGGGGATTGTACCAATGATTTCAAAACCGTGCTTCTTCCAAAGTCTGACGGCAGCTTGATTGGTACTGACCACGATATTATATTGAAGAGCCAGATACCCCAATTGTTTGGCAGTCTGAATAGAATGTTCGCAAAGTAGACCTCCGATTCCTCTGCCTCGTGCATCGGGATGCACCATATAGCCACAATTCGCTACGTGTGATCCCAGGTCAACCTGATTGGGTTTGATAAAATAACTTCCTAGAATTTGATGCCCATCTTCCAAGACATAAGTTCTCATAGAAGGTGCCAGCCAGTATTTGGACAAGTCTTCTTTGGGAGTTTGAGGGCTGAATACGAAGGTGTCACCTGTCTGAATTACCCAGGAGAAAATCTCCCATAAGGCATCATAGTCTTTGTCAGAAGCTTCTCTAATGTGCATGGCGTGTAATTATTTTGTTTTCGAGGATAAAAATAGTAAATATGATGGTTTTTCAAATGTTCTGCTTTTGAATCTGCCTCTTGAGAGTCTGAATGTTGAGCTAAGGGGAATAATTTCCCAAAAAGAGCTCCCAATCATAGTCCAAATATTTAATTTTGGATTTTACTGCTGGAGGCATTGCCCCATATTTTTGCAGAAACTTCCTCAAGCTTTTCCTACTGCCGAAATCACCCCGAAACCATAAAAATAAACGACTTAGATAAAGTTTATTTTCTAATGCATCATAACGACACTCCTGCTCAAGATAATTTTGAGTAGCTTGGTTCAATTGCGAGTCAATTTCGGGGGGGCTATAAAATCTGATTGGAGGGCAGCTTTTGGCACCGCAATTCAAAGCAAAATGAATTCGGGGGTCTTTGCAGGTAAGCCTGAATTTTTTTTCAAAAGCACCTAACCACGGCTTGGGCACGTATCCAAATCCATATTTAAACTGTGAGCGTCGCAAAATCCCGTGCTCGATATCATCAAAACTTAGGTGTTGCCCGGCAATAGGAATCCATCGGGAAGTAAAAAACTTTGATTTGTTTGCGTACTGTTCGGCTTTTGTCTGTAAAGCAATTTGAATAAAGGCATTATATACATTTAACCAAAACGCCATAGCCTCTTCTTGAGAGGACAAATCGGCAGCAAGCGTGCTTTTGGGCAGGTCTTTGAGTTGATTTTGCAAAGATTTTGTATTTTTTTCCAGTTTGACATCCCATAACAAATCCTGCGAAAGCTTGACAGAAACGGATAAATTCACCTTTTCCATAAATTAATTATTCGTGCATTCGTGGCAAAATTTATCATAAAGAAATAAAAAAATTATCAACACACTTGTTTTGAATAATCTTTGAAATAAAAAAGGGCTGTTTTGCTCTACAGCCCTAAAAATTCAAACCGATTCATTTAAGCTTTTACTTCTACTCCTCTCCAGAATGCGACCCTGTCTTTGATGCCTTTTTCAGTGGCAAGTTCGGAAGGATTGGGATAGTACCAGGCAGCGTCCTGATTAATTTTCCCACCCACCTCGATGGAGTAATAAGAAGCCTGCCCCTTCCAAGGGCAATTGGTGTGTTTGTCACTTTCTTTGAAAAATTCTTTTTTAATAGATTCTATCGGGAAATAATGATTCCCTTCAATTACGATGGTATCATTGCTTTCGGCGATTACTTCGTTATTCCAGATTGCTTTCATGGAGTAAATGTTTTGGGTTAAATTTAATTCGGAGTCTCTAAGATATAAATACAAAAATACTTTCTTTGTTTTGAAACAATCAACTCGACTTTTTATGGTCAAATCCAAGTGGTTTTCCTGATTTTGAGATAATACCTCGTGCATAATCAGGTTAATCAACCACGAGAATCAGGGCAATCACTTTTGTCTGGGTATAAAAATCGCCCCATAAAGGAACAATAATCATTCATAAAATAGTTTTACCATAGATAGAAAGCACGCAAAGCTATGAAAATATACATTGACACTGAGTTTATTGAGGCACCTAATCATCTTGAGCTTATCTCTATTGGGATGGTCAAACCCACCGGCGATACATATTACGCCATTTCTTCGGAGTTTGACCCCAACCGTGCCAGTGATTGGGTAAAAGAAAACGTCATTCAGTTATTAGAAACAGACATAGAGCGCAAAACCGTTGCGGTCATTAAAGAAGATATAGTGGCTTTTATCGGCTATATGATTCCACAATTTTGGGCTTATTTCGCCAGTTTTGATTGGGTATTGATTCAGTGGATGTACGGAGGAATGTCCAAACTTCCTTATAATTTCCCGATGTATTGTCGAGACCTAAAACAGGAAATAGATCGCCTGCAATTCCCCCCGGAGTATTTTCCAGAAAATAAAAACAAACACCATGCACTCTCTGATGCTCATTGGAATCGAGCATTGCACCTAAAGCTGATGGAATATGAGCGGAAGGCCGGAACTGGGATGTGAGGTAAATGAAAACTATGGATGATGCTAAACCCGATTTAAAATCCAAATTATCAATCATAAACTTTGATTCTTATGAAGTCTCTCTGCTCTTTTAGGAAATCTATTTGGTCATTTTTTTTAATTTCGCTGACATGCAGTACGTATGCATATTCTCAAACGATTGTCGGAAAATGGAAAGCGTATGAAAACGGACGGCTTTCTTCTTTGATAGAGATATACGCAGGGCAGGATGGAAGGTATTATGGCAAAATGATCGAGATCTATGATGCTGACTTAGCCAAGAAAATTTGTGAAAAATGCCCTGGTGATCGAAAAAATAAAGGCATGAAAAATTTGGTTATCCTGAGGGATTTAAAAATTAGTGCAGATAAAAAGTCAGCGGATGGCGGTTTGATCCTTGCCCCTGACACAGGCAAGGAATATAATTGTAAAATATGGCTTGAAGACAATAATACGCTTAAAATGCGTGCTTATGTAGGTTTTTTATATGGAACTCGTACCTGGGAGAAAGCACAGTAGTATTTATTATTGAAAAAGATTGTATTTTAGCGGCTCACATGAGAAATTAATACAATGAATAGACTAATCCGATGTGTCTTTTTTTCTTCCTTACTGATGATAGCCGATCAACTTGTTTATGCTCAGGATAATGATTTAAGCACGATCTATCAGATACAGCTTGCTGCCTATCAAGGCGAGGTAGACTGGGATCGCTTCAAAAACCTCAAAGATGTAGGCCTTGTAAACACCCAATCCATAGCTTTTTCCCCTGAAAATGAAGGAATTAACGACAATCTCGCACACGTATTTGTGGGTAGATACCTCGGGATGCAGACTGTAGAAGCTGTTAAAAAACTTTTGATCAACAAGGGTTTTAAAGATTTACTCATCGAAAAAGATGATTATTTTCTCAACCATGCCACGGGCAAATACCTTCGTTATACCATACAATTGGGAGCTTTTAAAAAACTTGATATGGAGCAGTTTGCCAACATGTCACAATCCGAGAATTTGCATATTGTATATGAAAAAAATAGCTTTAGGGTGCTTTACGGCTTTTTTAACAGTGAAAAAATGGCTGAATTAGCCCTGGAAGTACTCAAAACCGAAGGATTCGAGGGCAAGGTGAAAACTTTTAGATAAACTACTATCTCGTCAATTGTCTATTCAAAGCTTGAAGAAACACCATGAACAAATGCATTTTCCTGGATCGTGATGGCGTACTAAATCAGGATCATATCGACTACACGTATCGCCTTGATGATTTTAAGATTTTGGATAAAGTGCCTGAAGCCCTTCAAATGCTCAAAAATGCAGGTTATTTGTTGATTATCATCACCAATCAATCAGGAATTGCCAAAGGGATGTATACCAAAGAAGATGTGATGAATTGCTATCATTATTTGCAAGCACAATGTGGACAGGTGATTGACGATCAGTATTTTGCACCACATCACCCGGATTATGACACCGCTTCGCTGAGTCGCAAACCCGGTTCTTTGATGCTTGAAAAAGCTATAGCAAAGTACAAAATAGATGTGACAAAGTCTTGGATGATAGGTGATAGTGTCCGAGATATGGAGGCGGCTCACAAAGTAGCACTACGAACAGTTTTTATTCCGGCGCAATCGGCCAGATACGACCCCAATAAAGATTATACAAGCTATGCCGACCAATTGGCGGATAACTTGTATCATGCAGCAGTAATCATTTTGGGTTTGACTGAAAATTCTTAGGACTTGATATCTTTAGATTTGACTATTTCTTGTTTTTTATTCAAATCTTGGTTTTTTACCTGGATGTCTTCCTGTATTTCTTCATTTTTAAGATATGTCGGACAAGTATAGCGCTTGGCACAAGAAGAAAAACCAATCATCGCCACAAAGGCAAAAGCAATAATTTTTTTCATAAATAAAAACTGTTAAGCAAACTTTATTATTTTCTCTAAGGGAAATTGAGCAAATATCCTACCCTAATATACGTCAAAAAGCAAAAAAGCGTATAAGAAATTTCGGAATCCTTTATTTTTTTCAAATCAGCTTTCTTTTACGCTTTTTTTAATATCTCAAAAAGAATATAAAATCCTCATAATCAATCATCTACTTTTTCAACTTCTACAATTTCCTGGTTTTGGTCTTGCAGTCATTTATCGTTCATATAACCCAGAATTTTGAGCATTGACTCGCTATTTTGCTCATCCGAAAAGAGCTTGGTAACCAATTTACCCTCTTCATCCCGATTGATGATCACGTGACGAGGCGCAGGAATCAGGCAATGCTGAATACCTCCATAACCGCCTAAGGATTCCTGATAAGCTCCTGTATGGAAAAACCCAATGTATTGAGGTTGCCCAGATTCTACCACTGGCAAAAACACTTCGGAACTATGCATTTCGGAGTTGTAATAGTCCATGGAGTCACAAGTTAAGCCGCCTAGATTTACCTTGTGATGCGGATGATCCCAATTATTGACCGCCAACATGATATATTTTTGATTCATCCCCCAGACATCAGGCAAGTGAGTAATAAACGATCCGTCTATCATATACCAAAGTTCTTTATCGTTCTGGAGCTTTTGGTCAATTACCGAATAAATAATAGCACCACTCTCTCCTACGGTAAAATTACCGAATTCAGTAAAGATATCTGGCTCAGGTACGTGGCTTTTACGACAAATCCACTGGATGTATTCCACGATTTGCTCCGCCATATACTCATAATCAAAGTCAAAATGCAGGGAGCTTTTGATCGGAAAACCACCACCAATATCAATGGTATCCAATTCAGGGCATATTTTCTTGAGCTCACAGTATTTGTACATAAATCGGCTCAACTCACTCCAGTAATACGCGCTGTCCTTGATGCCGTTATGAATAAAAAAGTGCAGCATTTTCAGGCGAAACTTGCTGTTAGGGGCTATTTTTTCACGATAAAGCTTATCTACATCCGAATAACGTACTCCCAGCCTGGAAGTATAAAACTCAAAATTAGGTTCTTCGTCCGAAGCAAGACGGATTCCTACGTTCACCTGTGATGCTTTTACGTCTTGATAACCGTCTATCTCATTGAGGTTGTCTAGGATAGGGATACATTGATAGCCATCTTTCAACAAACTCCTGATATTCTCGACATAAGCAGGTCTTTTAAAGCCATTACAAAGAATATAAGTGCTCTTGTCAATTACTTCATCTTCAATCAATCGGCGTACTATAGAAATGTCAAAGGCGGATGAAGTCTCAATATGAACTTTATTTTTGAGAGCTTCTTCCAATACAAAACGAAAATGTGAAGATTTTGTACAATAACAATATGTATATGCTCCTTTATAATTAAGTTTTTTTATAGCTTTGTTGAAAATAAACTTGGAATATTGAATTTGATCACTGATCTTAGGCAGATAAGTCAACCTCAATGGAGTACCGTACTTTTCTATCACATCCATCAAGGGGACTTCATTGAAGAATAGAACATCGTTTTCTACTTTAAACTCTTTGGTTGGAAAATCAAAGGTTTGTTCTATCAACTCTATGTAATTTTTCATTTATTTGTTCTAGAGACGACTTATATATTTAATTTGGGTGCAAAGTAAAGCTTTTAGACAATAAATATCAATACTATTCTCTATGCAAAGCGAAAATTTAAACAAAAATACTATTTATGTAAGTTCTGAGATCGGACAGCTTCGTCGTCTGATGATTCATAACCCAGACAATGGACTGGCAAAGGTCATTCCTTCCAAAGCCCAAGACTGGCTTTTTGAGGACATCATTCATCTGGACTCGATGCGCAAGGATGAATACGACTTTTATGTCAAACTGTTGCTCTTTTTTTTGGATCCTGATAAGATCATTTCTCAGATCAAATTCGCTGATGATCCTCAAAACCAACGTCAGTTTTATGAGCCTGATCAGAAAGCCTATTTTAAATCTGATAAAGTGATTGATCCTCAGTTTTTGCTGGCAGAAGTGATAGAAGATCAAGTTCTTAAATTAAAATTGGTGTCTTCTATCTGTGCCATTGAGCGATGCCCTTACCGAAGTGTGGATGAATTGATGGCTATTGAGCCTTGCGAACTCGCCAAGACGCTGATCTCTGGCGTGATGCCAGACGGGCAGATTATTTTCCCTCCTGTACCTAATTTTATTTTTACCCGTGATATTGGCATTGTGATCAATGACCACATCCTTTTGAATCGCCCTGCCAAACTGGTGCGCTTCCGCGAATCGCTGATGATGAAATATATTTTTTACAATCACCCCTTTTTTAAGGATTATCAGGATAAAATCATTGAAATCAGTGATGATGAGCATCATTTCTACCTAAGCTTGGAGGAAGCTGCTCAGAATGAAATCACCCTGGAAGGAGGGGATATTATGGTTGTTCATAAAAATCACGTGTTGGTAGGTATCAGCGAAAGAACTTCTTACAAAGCCGTCAACAGAATCATAGATCAGCTTTTCAGCCGGAATATTGTGCGTAAAGTCACGGTCATCAAAATCCCAAAAAAACGTGATTTTATGCACATCGACACGGTATTTACCCAAGTCAAACGCAATGTTTGGGTGCTTTTTGGGGCTTTATCTCGGCAAAATATCGCTTATACCGACCGAAGTTACATCCAGGATGCCAATTCACCCTTTTTTGGAAAAAAGCATCGCCCCGAAATCATCCAGTTTCATCAAGGCAATGAAAACAATCCCATTCATTTTGAATATTTAGAAGATTTGCTGGATGACATCAGCCAAAACGACTTTCAAAGCAGCGAAGAAACCCGATTTATATACTCCGGCGATGGTGAATATCCTTTTGTGCTGCGTGAGCAATGGACTGACTCCTGCAATGTGCTTGCCATCCGTGAAGGGGTAGTGATTGGGTATGATCGTAATACCAAAACCGCCGAATCTTTCAAAAAACAAGGTTTTGAGGTGCTCATGGCTGCAGATTTGGTAGATCAGTTTGTAAAAGGTGAGAAACACCCCAACGAAATACAAAATACCTTGATTTTATTGCCCTCCGCCGAGCTTTCTCGTGCCCGAGGTGGCTCTCATTGTATGAGTATGCCTTTGCTGAGGGATGATTGTTAAAGAAATTAAAAAAATTAAGGAATTAAGGAAATTATAAATTTACCTTGTTATAAATCGGATTTACTCTCAAAGAAAATAGCTAATAAATTGCACTATTCTAATTTTTAGCCAATAAAAATATATTTTTGATTAGAAATTATAAAAAAAAGCACAATTTATAATAATTTGATTTTCAATGTTTTATAAGAAATTATTTTAATTATTTTAATTATTTTAATTATTTTAATTATTTTAATTATTTTAATTATTTTAATTATTTTAATTATTTTAATTATTTTAATTATTTTAATTATTTTAATTATTTTAATTATTCTCAAATTTAATATTTTTTTCTTTTTTGTAAATGGAAGAAGCGATACGAATTTTATCATAAGGTATTTTCTCTTGCAGGTATTCAAAAAAAGGTTTCATGGCTTTGCCGAAACCGACCGTATCAAAGGCCTGATAGATGATTTCTTTTTCTTGAATGCTGATCATAGATTCCAGATCGACTTCTTGCCCCAGGTCATACAAGTAAGTAAGGTGCGAAAGTACCGTAGCTGAGCTAATCTCTCTTTTTTGGGCAATTTCGTCTACCGATAAGCCTGATTTATAATAATCATAGGTGATGATATAGGTGCTGCCTTTTATTCTTTCGCCTTCTTCATTTTTCTTCTTAATAAAATCAATGATAGCATCTATGAAAATTTGTCCATAAAGTTGGTATTTTTTTTCTCCTACACCAGAGATTTTTTTTATTTCTTCCTCGATGGTTGGTCTTTTCTCAGACATTTCCTGGAGGGTAGCATCACTGAAAACGACATAAGGAGGGATATTTCCATCACGAGCAATATCCAATCGAATTTTTCGCAATTCCTCAAACAATTCTTCTTTGAAAACCTGGGTTTTGGGTTTTTCTTGTGATTTCTCGATATTTTCTCGGATTCTTTTTTCTATTTCATCAGGTTTGATGAGTTTGACTTGGCGTTTGTCAAAAAGCACTTCCTTTCCCAAAGGCGTAATGCGGAGTTGTTGTTCGTGTTCGTAGTCAATTTCCATAAATCCCTGGTGGAGCATTTGCAAGAGGTATTGCTGCCAATGAAGGGCGGAGATTTGGCGGCCGATGCCATAGGTTTTGATCTGATGGTAGCCTTTCTCGATGACTTCCTGCTTGGAAGAGCCCCGAAGCACGTCGATAAGAGTTCCTAAGCTTACTTTTTCTTTCAGGCGTGCGAGTGCTGAGAGCGCTTGTTGGGTAAAAACCGTACCATCAAAATTGGTAGGTGGGTTTTTACAAACGTCACAATTGCCGCAGTCTTCGGTGAGATGTTCGCCGAAATAACTCAGTAGGATTTTTCGGCGGCAGGTATGTGCCTCGGCGTATTCTTGCATGCGCTCAAGTTTGGCGAGTTGTACTTCTTTTTGCCCGCTTTCTTCTATAAAACTTCTCAGCAGAGCCACATCCCGGATGCTATAAAAAAGCAAGGTATTGCTCTTAAGTCCGTCGCGTCCTGCCCGGCCGATTTCTTGGTAATAACCCTCAATATTTTTAGGGAGATTGTAATGAATCACCCAGCGCACATTGGATTTGTCAATGCCCATTCCAAATGCAATCGTAGCACAGATAATCGGCACACGATCCTGGATAAAATCTTCTTGGGTTTGGGCGCGCTGTTCGGCAGAGAGTAGAGCATGATAATGGGCGGCATTTACGCCACTAAAGCGGAGTTTTTCGGCAATTTCTTCTGTACTCTTGCGGCTTAGGCAATAGATGATCCCCGAATCGTTGGGGCGTTTTTGGATCAATTCCATAATGACCTTGAAGCGGTTTTGTGCTGGAAGTACGTTCAGGCTCAGGTTTGGACGATCGAAAGAAGCAATAAAAACCTTAGGATCAGTAAGTTGTAATTGGGTTAGAATGTCTTTGCGGGTTACTTTATCGGCAGTAGCTGTAAGTGCAATGATTGGAACAGCGGGAAATTTATTTTTCAAAAAACGCAACTGCGTGTATTCTGGTCGGAAATCATGCCCCCAAGCAGAAATACAATGAGCTTCATCAATGGCAATCAGATTAATTTCCAAAGAAAGCATCAGGTTGTAAAAATCACGGGTAAGTAGCTTTTCAGGAGAAACATAAAGAAGCTTTAATTTGCCGGAAAGGGCATCTTGTTCTACTTTTTGCTGCTCTGCCGAGATCAGGCTGCTATTCAAAAATGCCGCTGAGATTCCATTGGCGCGTAAGGCCTCTACTTGGTCTTTCATCAGCGCAATCAAAGGAGAAATCACAATACAAGTGCCCGGAAGACTTACTGCTGGAATCTGATAGCAAATGGACTTTCCACCTCCGGTAGGCATAAGCACAAGTACGTCTTGTTTGGAAAGTACCTCCTGAATGATTTCTTCCTGCTGGGGTCGAAAGCTATCGTACCCAAAATATTTTTTTAAATTAGCTTTGGCTTCGGATATTGTGCTCATCTTAGGGTCTTAATCTTAATTTATTTGATTGAATGGCTTTTATCTATTTTTCCTAAAAGTATTGATCATCTCCTTTAGGCAATTCTAAAAATATGCTTAAATTACCCCCAAATGTATGTCTTAAATTATTAATTTCCTAATAAATGCATTTAATTTTGAATAAATTCTAATTAAATTGGATTTATGTCATTAATTTGATTTTTATTCTTTTTAATTAGGTTTTTTTATTTTCAACATTTTTATATAAACAGCCATGATTGTAAGATTTTTTACAGTAGGGTTTTTCATTTTTGGGTTTCTTTTTTCATGTCAGCATCATAGCTCTTCCCTGGAGAACTCAACAGACTCCTGGGCAAAAAATCGCTTTGTTGACCCCAAATTCCGTCAGATTTATGATTTACAAGACCAGAGAAAAACCCAGGAACTTTTGACTTTTCTACGGGATGATAAATCCGATTATCGGGCGGCTACCGCACTGGCTTTTGCTTCTTTGCAAGATAGCACAGCGATCCCAGAGCTTCTCAAACTCACGCAGGATATTTCGGATGAGGTACGTGAGGCAGCAGCTTTTGCGCTGGGGCAAATTGGAAGCATTTCGGCGACAAAAGATTTAATCAAATGTGCACAAACTGAAATAAATGTAAAAGTCAAAGCCCAAATCTTGGAAGCTATGGGCAAATGTGCCACTCAGGAAACTCTTGATTTTTTGATTGGGCAAAGTTGTGATACCTTGCCGGTTTGTCTGGGGCAAGGGAGAGGATTCTACCGAGCAGGTTTAAAAGGCGTTTTCACGGAAAAAGCTACCCAAAAAGTCGTAAGCCTTTTACAACATCCCGAATCTGAAGTACGGGAGATTGCTGGCTTGTATCTGGGGCGTTTTGCGGATTTGAATTTGGCTACATATCAACAAGATATTCAAAATCAATTTTCAAAAGAACAAAATCCTACCGTACGGATGAACCTGGCGCAGGCTTTGGGCAGGATGAAAAACCCTGAGGCACTCAGTTTTTTGAAGGAAAAATATACACAGGAAGAAAATTATATGGTGAAGGTCAATATTTTAAGAAGCCTGGCTAATTATGAATTTAATCAGGTAAAGGATATCCTAGAAAGTGCCTCCCTGGAAAAAAACATGCATTTGATCTTGACAGCGCAGCATGTGCTCGGAAGCAAATTTAAGGATCAAAAACCTTTGAATCAAATTGAAAAAATAGACAATCTGCCCAACCCATATCAACTGGGTGATTTGCTGAAAACCTTGAGCGACCAACCGGCACTTTTCCCTCAAATTAAAAATTATTTCTTCAAAGCCAAACACGCCTACGTCAGAACTTCTGCCCTGGAAGCTCTCCTCCAAATGTATCAAGCAAAAAACCTCGAGGCACTTCAAAAAACGGTCGCGGATGCCGAAAAGCAATATGCAGCCATTTTGCAAAAAGCCATTGAAAGTCAAGATATTGCCCTGATCTATCACGCTGCCATCTTTTTGCGTGAGCCACAGGTCAAAGCCAGGGCGATGTCTCCGGATATTGATTTTATGAAAAAAACCTTAACAATGCTCCAACTTCCCCGAGATATCGAGGCCTACCAGGAATTACAAAAAACAATTGACTATCTGGAAGGGAGAAAAACCCAGACGGAATTCCCTAAAACTACAGAACCGCCGATCGACTGGCAAATCATCCGCACGCTAGATCAAAATCAAAAAGTGCTTATTCAAACCTCTTTGGGCAATATTACCCTACAGCTTAAAGTCAATGAAGCACCAGGTAGTGTAGCGACTTTTGTAAAGCTTGTCAAAGAAGGATTTTACGACAAAAAAACTTTCCACCGAATTGTACCCAATTTTGTCGTGCAGGGTGGATGCCCCCGAGGAGACGGTTTCGGAGGCTTAGATTATACCATTCGTTCGGAATTTACGCCGCTTTTATACAAAGCCGGGAGTGTAGGTTTGGCTTCGGCCGGCAAAGACACCGAAAGCTGTCAGTTTTTTATTACCCACACCGCCACGCCTCACCTGGACGGACGCTACACGATCTTTGCCGAAGTCGTAGAAGGGATGGATGTGGTACACCGCATCCAGATAGGAGATATGATGGAGGAGGTAGAACTGTTGGGAGATTGAGCAGATAAAAATCCCTAATGCCGTAGGTGCGCAATATTGATAGCATCAAAAGAAGATTTCCTTAGTGCCGTAGGTGCGCAATATTGATAGCATCGACAAATTTATGGCTACTCGATCCATTCAAACAAATATTTTTCATCAAATTCAACTTGAAATTTCTCAAGAAATTCTAAATATTCTTCTTTGAATGTCTTTTTTGCGTGATGTATTTCTTGATTATCAATGTATTTAATGACTGCGCTTAGTTGTGAATGTCAGGTTTCCAGGCTGAGGTTTTCTTTAAAGCATCTACAGCTGCCTGGTCACAATCAGGGCTAATTCCTTTCAATACTTTAATATCTTCCAGATTACCGGTTTTATTGACCACAAACTGGATAATTACCCTTGCTTCTATTCCTTTGCGGCGGGCTGATTTGGGATATACGAGGTGTTCGTTGATTTCTCGGTAGAGTGCTTCCATACCATCTTTTGGGCTAGCATATTTTTCAAGTTCGGTGTATTCGTAGGTATTATTGTATAAATCATAACTCGTTCCTTTGATAAGTAGTCCCTTCACATATTCTTCTTCATAATATTTTTCTACCGTTTCTCGAGTTCCTGTCCAAAGTCCAGTTCGGAATCCATCTTTTAATGCACCCTTGGCGTAAATTTTATCTTGATAATACAGATGCTGCTCGATATTTCCATAATAAAAACCATTTCCATCTTTTACAGTTTGCTCACCCGTCTCAGTCCAAGCATTGTAGATTTGATAATGAGGGAAATTAACTACTGCTTTATCTTGAATTTCTTTTATATAAAAGCGGTTTTCTCTTAATTGTCCGTTTTCATACCAATACTGCCATAAACCGATTTGATCACCTTCACTATATTTTCCTGATAATTTAAGATTTTGGTTAGGATAGTACGCAGAAAGTATACCATCTAGGACACCATGATGATAATAGGCCTCGACATACAAAGCACTGTCAAGGTAAAACTTGAGAAATTACCATATATGCTGTTTCTCCCAGATTATCAATAGGTTGGTGATGCGTGTCTACATATGTAATATTAGCGTCTTTATAATTCCTCAAATGATCTCCTTTTTTGGGTACGTACTGCCCTTTAACAGATAAAAATAAAGATGAAAACAAATAAATTACTACAAAACCGCAAAACCTTGCATTTTTCATACTATAAAGGATAATTATGGGTAAAAATTAAAATTGTATGGAGATGAGATTGGGGTTGAGTACAATGATGTATAAAATTAGCCTACATAGCTCAATTTTGCAATATTTTTACAGGATGAATGGATTTTTCCGAGTATTTTTCTTTCCTGCTTATCTGAGTATTATGCCTTATGAACTACAAAACCTCAAAACAATACATATCAAGTATTTGTCTGAGGTTTTGCAGTGTATACCTTAGCTTAAATAGTTAAAATTATAGCTTCGGAAGTGATCGTTTGAGCTTCGGAAGCTATCGTTTGGACTTCGGAAGCTATCGTTTGGACTTCGGAAGCTATCGTTTGAGCTTCGGAAGCTATCGTTTGAGCTTCGGAAGCTATCGTTTGAGCTTCGGAAGTTATCGTTTGAGCTTCGGAAGCTATCGTTTGAGCTTCGGAAGCTATCGTTTGAGCTTCGGAAGTGATCGTTTGAGCTTCGGAAGTGATCGTTTGAGCTTCGGAAGTGATCGTTTGAGCTTCGGAAGTCATCGTTTGAGCTTCGGAAGTTATGATTGCGTGTTATTTAACTCTTTGGTATTGTTGGCTGAGTTTTTAGACTTAATTTTTTCAAAACGTTTTTTGAGGTCTTCAAAAATTGTTTTGGCACTAAGGATATTATTCTTAGCAGCTTGCTTGACCGAATTGTAGTACATCAAGGCTTGAGAGTAGGCTTCTCCACCTGATTGTAGTATGGTGTCCTTGAGTCCGTTGGTGACTTGTTCGGAAGGGCGCAGTACCAAAGTCAACTCGCTTACTGCTTTGAAGTCTATTTCCAGTTGCTGTACATTCATAAAAGCGGGTACAAATTCAGGATTAGACTTTACATATTCGGATACTTTTTCTACAAAAGGAATCGTTTTATCCCCCATTTTTAGCTTTTTTTTACGCTCTTCGGGAGTCAGTGCAATTAAATAAGGCTTGAGAGTATCTTCTACAATCTTTAAAGCCTCGGTTACTTTCTTCAAATCTTCGGAAGTAATTTGAACGGATACTAAATTTTCGTTTGCCATAATGCATAAATAGTTGGGTTAATATACTTTAAGGCAACGAATACATCCGGTCGGTAATTGTGTGTTTGAAAAAACTACCAGATTAAATCCGGGATTAATTTTGTTTTTAGACAAATACCCACATTATTCTATCAATCCCCCTCCGTTTTGGTCAAATCTTTGGATGGTTTTGCCCTTATGCAAAACATACACAAGCGGAAGACGGTTTAGGAGTTCGCCTGGATAAAGACGAACAAGTTTGTATCAAAGCGGGGGAAGTACGCCCAATCAATGATCAGGGATAGGTTTTTTGAAATCCTTTGGCTTGTCTTTATCTTCAAAAAATCATAAATTTGTCAAAAAAGGACAATCAAATGGGCTACAGTAATTATAAAAACTTCAAACAAACACTTAAAAGACTTAATTTAGATGAAACAGACGAGTTGATGTTTCCTATTATTAAGGAAGTACAGCCTTCTGAATGGTTGCTTCAAACATTGGCAATTGCTGAAAGATTGCCGATTACCAATGAAAAAGGTAAATCTGAAAGAATCATTTCGCCTATTTTAGCCGAAATCGCCATCTATTTTGAAAAACACATCACTTTATTTTCAGGAGAAGATTTGACTGTTGATGTAGCACAGGATTTGTCAGGCGAATGTGATTTTTTCTTTTCCAAACACCCCCGGAAAAGCGTGATGCAAGCCCCTATCGTAACATTTGTAGAAGCAAAAGATGAGGATTTTGAATATGCCCAAGCCCAATGTACTGCCCAAATGTATGCCTCCTTGCTTTACAATGAGCAGGAAGGAAAGCCTGTGCCTTTTGTGTATGGTTGCGGGGTAACCGGCGGCGAATGGAAGTTTCTGAAATTAGAAAAAGGAAAAATAACTTTAGATATAAAAACTTACTATTTGGTAGAATTGCCCAAAATCTTAGGTATTTTTCATCAGATATTGAATAGTTTTTTGGATTAAAATTATACTTTACCCTTTTTCAACGCTAAATGCTTTTTTCTAGTTGTTTTGTTCTAAGTGGTATTAGGTAAAGTGAATTAAGTAGACTAAGTATTTCAAGATGATCTAAATTTTTTTCGTCGAGTTAAAAAAAATCTCCCTGTCCTTTCTCCCAAAAAAAATCTTGTCCGAATCTCTGCATTTTCAGAAATCCTGTCTATCTTCAAATTGTTTCTTTCATTTAAATTTTATCCTATGTCAAATTTAGCCTGGCAAACTGTCAAAGAATATCAGGACATCACTTTTAAAAAACTCGATGGCGTGGCTCGTATCGCCTTTAATCGCCCCGAAGTACGTAATGCCTTCCGACCTAAAACGGTTTTTGAATTGTTGGATTCTTTTACCATTGCTATGGAAGACCCGACCGTTGGGGTCATCTTACTTACAGGCGAGGGACCTTCTCCCAAAGACGGTAAGTATGCCTTCTGCTCCGGAGGCGACCAAAATGCCCGAGGCAAAACGGGCTACGAAGGGGAAGACGGTATCGGCCGCCTCAATATCCTCGAGGTGCAGCGATTGATTCGTTTTATGAATAAGGTCGTCATTGCCGTAGTACCCGGCTGGGCGGTAGGTGGAGGTCACAGCCTGCACGTGGTTTGCGACCTGACGATTGCCAGTAAGGAACACGCCATTTTCAAACAAACCGATCTGGATGTAGCCAGCTTCGATGGCGGTTATGGTTCGGCCTATTTGGCACGTCAGGTAGGGCAGAAGCGCGCACGCGAGATATTTTTCCTTGGTCGCAACTACTCCGCCCAAGAAGCCTACGAAATGGGAATGGTCAATGCCGTAGTGCCTCACGAGCAACTCGAAGAAGTAGCCTACGAATGGGCACAGGAAATCTTGATGAAAAGCCCCACAGCCGTTAAAATGATCAAATTTGCCTTTAATCTTATCGATGATGGCTTAGTCGGGCAGCAAATCTTTGCCGGAGAAGCTACCCGACTTGCTTACATGACCGAAGAAGCCAAAGAAGGTAGAGATGCTTTTCTGGAAAAGCGCAAGCCGAATTTTGACGAATACCCGAAGTTTCCGTAATTGTCTAAACTGTGATTTATTTGATTTTAGGATTTGTATGATTTAACAAAAGCATACTTGAAATTGTATACATCTCATTTTGTAATGAGACCAATGTAGCTTTGAGATAAATAGATCATTAATTAATCCTGGGCATCAAGTCAATCAATTAATCAGGGTTTACTTTGACATGATTATAATTATTATTAATTTTATACTATTATTTCAAAATTAATCATAATTTTATTTCACACGTATGCTTAATTTATCGGTTTTATTAGAAGATTCTGCCCGTAAGTATCCTCAAAAAGCTGCCTTTATATTTCAGGACACCGTTTTGTCTTTTGCTCAAGTAAATGGAGCAGCCAATCAGGTGGCCAACGGACTTAGAAATCTAGGTATTCAGCCTGGTGATAAGGTAGCACTAAGTTGTTTTAACTTGCCTTATTTTCCCATAATTTATTATGGTGTGCTGAAAGCGGGAGCAACCCTGGTTCCGCTGAGTGTACTGCTCAAAACCGAAGAAATCGCCTATCACCTCATTGACAGTGAAGCTAAAGCCTATTTTTGTTTTTTGGGTACCGAAGACCTGCCCATGGCTCAAATGGGTCACGCAGCCTTTCAGGAAGTACCTAGTTGCGAGCATTTTTTTGTGATTACTCCCAAACTAGACATGCCTTCCACCATTGCAGGTACTCAAACCCTGGCTTCCCTGATGGCTGGTCAATTACCTACTTTTGATACTGTGATGACCGCAGCCGACGATGATGCCGTGATCATTTATACTTCTGGTACAACCGGACGCCCTAAGGGAGCACAACTGAGCCATTCCAATCTTTTTTGCAATGCTGTATTGAGTGCCGATCTGGTAGGAATTACAGCCGAAGACCGAGTGCTGATCGTGCTGCCTATGTTTCATATTTTTGCTATGACCGTGCTGATGAATGCCGGATTGTATCGTGGAGCTACAAGTGTCCTTCTGCCCCGTTTTGATGCAGAAGCCGTGTATGGTCTCTTACAAAAACACGAAATAACCATCTTTGCGGGAGTACCTACTATGTATTGGGGCTTATTGAATTATACCGAAGATAAATTTGATTATGAAAAAATCGCTGCTAACCTCAAATGTTGTGCATCCGGGGGGGCTTCCTTACCCGTGAAAGTGCTGGAAGACTTTGAAGCTCGTTTCAAAGTACCAATCATTGAAGGCTACGGGATGTCAGAAGGTTCTCCTGTAGTGACATTCAATCAACTCAAAATTGGGCGAAAACCCGGCTCTATTGGCACCCCAGTCTGGGGCGTGGAAGTGAAAATAGTCGACGAAGAAGGAAATGAAATGCCCATTGGTGAAAAAGGGGAATTGATATACAAAGGCCATAATGTCATGAAGGGTTATTACAAAAAACCCGAAGAAACCGCCAAAACCATCAAAAACGGCTGGTTGTACTCCGGTGATGTGGCCATCAAGGACGAAGACGGATTTTTCTACATCGTAGACCGCACCAAGGATATGATTATCAGAGGTGGCTTAAATGTGTACCCAAGAGAGGTAGAAGAACTGATGATCAAACACGAGGCTGTTTCTTTGGTGGCTGTGATCGGCATTCCTGATGAAAAACTGGGCGAAGAAATCAAAGCTTTTGTGGTACTACATGAAGGTGCTTCCATCTCAGAGGAAGAATTAATAAACTGGACCAAAGAACACATTGCTTCTTACAAATATCCCCGACACATTGATTTTGTAAAAAACCTTCCGATGAATGCCACCGGAAAAATTCTTAAAAAAGAATTGAGAAACATAATCCAAGAAAAACAAGGCTAAATTTGCAGAGATGTTCCAAATCGTACAGGTTTGGAACACCTTTTTTGCACAATCCATGATCACCTTCAACAAACCCTACCTGACAGGAAAGGAAGTCCATTACATCCAAGCGGCTGCTGATGCCCGTAAACTTTCTGGTAATGGCAGATTCACCCGGCTTTGTCAGGAGTTTTTCAGCCAAAAATACGGTTTTAAACACTGTTTACTGACTTCCTCCTGCACCGATGCCCTTGAGATGATTGCCCTTCTTTTAGAGATACAACCCGGCGATGAAGTCATTATGCCTTCTTATACCTTTACTTCCTGTGCCAATGCTTTTGTACTCAGAGGGGCTAAGATTCGTTTTGCTGATTGCCTGCCCGATCACCCCAATCTCGATCCGCTCTCTGTAGAGCCCTTGGTCAATCCCCAGACCAAAGCCATCTTAGTGATGCATTATGCTGGAGTGGCCTG
Organism: Microscillaceae bacterium; assembly: GCA_033765345.1. GTDB lineage: Bacteria > Bacteroidota > Bacteroidia > Cytophagales > Microscillaceae > JANRIC01. Next base: position 39,161 of record JANRIC010000131.1, on the reverse strand, counting down.
TGATATGGAAGCCTTTGTTTTACTTTGCGAAAAATATAATCTGTACCTCATTGAAGATGCGGCGCAGGCTGTGGGTGCTTTTCACAAAGACAAAGCACTGGGTAGTTTGGGGCATTTGGCTGCTTTTTCCTTCCACGAAACCAAAAACATCAGTGCCGGTGAAGGGGGAATGCTCTTAATCAATGATTCAAATTTTTTGGAAAGGGCTGAGATTCTTTGGGAAAAGGGGACCAACCGCAGTGCCTTTGCCCGAGGGGAAGTATCAAAATACACCTGGATGGATGTAGGTTCGTCTTTCTTGCCCTCAGAGATCACAGCGGCTTTTCTTTGGGCACAGCTAGAGCATATCGAAGAAATCCAACAAAAAAGAATGGATATTTGGCAAAATTATTATGATGAATTCAAGATACTAGAAGATACCGGAAAGCTAAAACTTCCCAACATTCCCTCCACAGCACAACACAATGCCCATATTTTTTACCTGCTTTGTGACAATGAGACCCAGCGCAATGATTTGATTGCACATTTGGCTAAAAATCAAATCCAAGGTATTTTTCATTATTTACCCTTGCATCAAAGTCCTTTTTATCAAAAAACTCACCCAATTCGCTCGTATTTGCCTCATTGTGAGCGTTTTGCAGCGTGTTTGTTGCGTCTGCCTTTGTATGTAGAACTGAGTCTGGAAGACCAAAATCAGGTAATTCGGGTTGTGAAAGACTTTTTTTTTACAAATAATCTTTAAATTGCTTCCCAATCAACGTTTTCTGCTTTGCAAATCAAACTGGCCTACATCATTTCTCAAATTGACAAAGCCCTGGCTTTTGAATGGATCGCCGAAGAACTACCCAGCGAATCGTTGGATTTGTGTTTTATTCTGCTACACGAACGTGAAACAGCCCTTGAGCAGTTTCTTAAACAAAAAAACATAAGGGTTTTCAGGATAAACTATCGAGGTAAAAAGGATTTTTTCGGTGCATTTCTAAAAATCTTCCGAATCCTGAGCAAAGAAAAAATTCAGGTAGTTCATTGTCATTTATTTGATGCATCGCTGATCGGCTTATTGGCAGCCAAAATGGCCGGCGTCCAAAAAAGAATCAGCACGCGCCATCACAGTACGCTGCACCACGTGTACTTTCCCAGGGCTGTATATTATGACCGATTTATTAATTTCCTAGCCACTGACCTGGTAGCCATCAGCGAAAATGTACGAAAAATTCTCGTTGACAGGGAAAAGGTGAAAGCCCAAAAAATTCATTTAGTGCATCATGGTTTTCGCCTAGAAGCCTTCGCAGAGGTAAGTCAGGCAAGAATTCAAAAACTCAGAGATAAATATCAGATCACCGAAAACCATACAGTCATTGGGGTGATTGCTCGCCAAACAGAGTGGAAAGGTATTCAGTACATAGTGCCTGCATTTATCCGCTTTCAAAAAAAGTATCCCCAGGCAGTTCTTCTATTAGCCAATGCCAAGGGAGAGTACAAAGCGAAAATAGAAGCACTTTTGCAGGAAATAGCTCCAGCGAATTACAGGCAAATTCTTTTTGAAGAGGATATCTTTGCACTTTATCAGCTTTTTAGCCTACACGTTCATACACCCATAGACGATCATTCGGAAGCTTTTGGGCAGACTTATGTGGAGGCTTTGGCTGCAGGTATTCCTTCTGTTTTTACACTTTCGGGTGTAGCTGCTGAATTTATCCAGGATGGGGAAAATGCCCTGACCGTTGATTTTAAAAATTCGGAGGCGATCTGGGAGGCTATGAATAAACTTCTGGAAAACCCCGTACTACAAAATCATCTGAAAAAACAGGGGCAGGAGCATGTGAAAAAATATTTTGATTTGCCTGTAATGATTACAAAACTGAGAAAACTCTATCAAGGCAAAACAATTTAAGGCATATTGAATTGTATCAAGGGCTAAACTTTTGACAAAGATAGAAACTAATTAAATCTGTTATGTCTGATATTTTGTTTTCTATTATAATTCCCACGTATAATCGCGCCGATTTCATTATAAGTACCCTGGATACTGTCCTTCATCAGTCTTATCCACATGTTGAGGTGATCATTGTAGACGATGGCAGTACAGACAACACCGCAGCGCTAGTCAGCCCTTATTTGAGTGAAAAAGTGTATTATTTCAAAAAAGAAAATGAAGAACGTGCTGCTGCCCGTAATTTTGGAATACATCAGGCAAAGGGACATTATGTGACTTTTATTGATTCGGATGATATTCTTTATCCCTGGCATTTTGCAAGTGCTGTAAAAATGATCGAGAAATATCAAAACCCTGAAATTTTTCACCTGGCTTATGAAATTAAAGATACTCAGGGAAATATTCTGTATCAAAACAATCAACTAAAGGGAGACCTCAACCGCAAACTCCTCAAAGGCAATCTGCTTAGTTGTATGGGGGTATTTGTACGGAAAGACATCATCTTACAAAATCTTTTTAATCCCACACGCGATCTTTCGGGCTCCGAAGATTGGGAGCTATGGATGCGGATTGCTTCTAAATATCCTATTTATTACAACAATGAAATTACCTCTGCTTTGATTCAGCACGACAAGCGAAGTGTACTGGATGTAAAAGAGGAAAAACTAAAAAAAAGGATCGATTTGGCTTATGAAGCAGTGTCAGCTGATCCAGATTTTCAAAAAAAATACGGCAAATACAAAAATTTGGTAAGATCTCATTTATTATTGTATATTGCATTGCACTTATTGATAGCCCTTCAAAAAAAGAGATGCTGGAGGTATGTTATGGAGTCGGTCCGCATCTATCCGGGAATTATATTTAATAAAAAATTTTTAGTGATTGTATTCAAAACCCTGAGTAATTTCTGAATGACTATTCAATTGATTAATCCGTTCAATCATCAAAAACTCATTATCGAGCCTGATAAATTGAAAGATTGCGAACAAAACGAATTTCCCAAAATCAATGGCGTATATCATATTGTTCGAGAAGATAATTATACACAAAGTTTTGGCTTTCAGTGGAATAAATTTGATAAAACTCAGATAGATAATTTTTCTCGCTCTGACCAAAGTCGTGAACGCTTTTTTGCCTGTACTGGCTGGGATACCCAGGATTTAAGCACTCAGAATATCCTGGAAGTCGGCTCCGGAGCCGGACGATTCTCTCAGATCGTATTGGATTATACCCAAGCCAATCTTTACAGCGTAGATTATTCGGATGCAGTCATGGCAAATTACAAGAATAACGGGCATCACGGCGAAAGATTCCAGCTTTTTAAAGCAAGTATTTATGAGTTGCCTTTTGCACCGGGGAGTTTTGACCGGGTTTTTTGCTTTGGAGTACTACAACATACGCCCGATTTTAAAAAATCAGTAGCTTCTCTGGTAAATATGGTCAAAAAAGGTGGGGAATTGGTGGTAGATTTTTACCCGATTCGTGGCTGGTGGACAAAAATTCACGCCAAATATCTTTTTAGACCCTTCACCCGAAAACTTTCTCACGAAAAACTACTCAACCGAATAGAAAGTAATGCGGATTGGCTGATACAAGCCTATAGTTTTTTTGATCGGATAGGCATGGGCAAAATCGTGAACCGTTTTTTACCGATATGTGACATCAAAAATACACTCCCCCCTGATCTTGACCCCGATCAACTCAGGGAGTGGGTAATTTTGGATACTTTTGATATGTTTTCTCCAGCTTATGATCAACCTCAGCGCCTAAGTCGGGTTAAAAAATGGTTTGAAGAATTTGGTATGAAAGATGTAAAAGCCGATTATATTCGTTTTGGGCAAAATGGCGAGGCTGCCGTAGTGAAAGGAATCAAATCTTCTTAAAAGCCAACTCAATATTTTAATATATATTCATTTTCTTTGGGTGTTCAAACCAATTTACCAGAATTTAACTCACAAAATTGACAATCAAATTTTATGTGCGGCATTTGCGGATTTTATTCAACTCAATTTAAGTTTAGCGAAGACAAACTTTCCAGCATGACGGCATCCCTGGCTCATCGAGGCCCGGATGCACAAGGCATTTTTTCTGACGGTTTGTGTGGGCTGGGGCATCGCCGTTTGAGCATTTTGGATCTTTCCGAAGCTGCCAATCAGCCCATGTTTTCTCACAATGAACGATATGCCATTGTTTTTAACGGTGAAATTTATAACTATCGCGAATTAGCCAAGCAGATTGATGCAACCCTGCGTACTACTTCAGATACAGAGGTATTGGTTGAGCTTTTTGCCCGAAAATACCTCAAATTCGCTTATCAACTGAATGGTATGTTTGCTATGGCGATTTATGATAAGCAAGACGGAATTTTGTATCTGCTCCGGGATCGGCTTGGGATCAAACCTTTGTATTATTATTGGAATCCTGATAGTACCTCGGAAGTTAATTTTGCTTTTGCCTCAGAGCTAAAAGCATTGATGAAGCTTTCCGATATTCCTACCGAATTAAACTATTCTGCTGTGCAAAATTTTCTGCATTTGGGTTATGTCCCTGCCCCTGATGCTATCTTCAAGCACGTATACAAGCTGCGACCGGGTTTCTGGATGATTGTCTCCAAAGAGGGCATTCGAGAAGAAAGTTACTGGCAATTTCAACACAAAATCTATGACCGCGATACGCAGGAAAAACTAAGTTTGCTCAATAAAGAATCCGAAGCCAAAAAACAGTTAAAAAAACTACTACAAAGCTCAGTAGAGTATCGCCTCATCAGCGATGTGCCTGTCGGGATACTTCTCAGTGGGGGGATTGATTCCAGTACCATTGCTGCACTAGCCGTTGAAAGTTCAAGCTCTAAGATTAATACTTTTTCCATTGGCTTCAAAGAAAGTGCCTTTAATGAATCTGATTTTGCCAAAACCGTAGCCCAACAGCTTCATACCGACCATACAGAGTTTATGGTTTCTGTCAAAGATGCCCAAGAACTCATCCCACAACTTCTTAATTTTTATGACGAACCTTTTGCCGATTCTTCGTGCATTCCTACTTACCTGGTATCTCAACTAGCTCGGCAGCACGTAAAAGTTGCTTTGGGCGGTGATGGGGGAGACGAACTGTTTTTGGGCTATGGAATGTACCAATGGGCAGACAGATTGTCTCATGGTTTTTGGCAGAATCTGCGTTATCCCATTGCACTGACCCTCGGACCTTTTAAAAAGCCTTCTTTTCAGAAGGCAAAGCATCTTTTTAGATATTCCAATTCAAAGGATTTGGCAAGTCATATTTTCTCACAGGAGCAACTGCTTTTTTCCCGACGCGAACTCAAGCAATTGATGATTTCTCCTGCCAAAGAAAATCCTTTTTTGGCACCCAATTATCCCCGTAATCTTAATCCTATGGAAAAACAGGCCTTGTTTGACCTACAATACTATCTACCCGATGATTTGCTGGTGAAAGTAGATCGAGCAAGTATGCAGCACGGGCTTGAAGTCAGGGTGCCGCTTCTGGATCATCGGGTTGTAGAGTTTGCCGTCAATCTCAATCCTGCACTTCGGTACAAAGGCAAAACCCGTAAATATCTGCTCAAACAGGTACTTTATGACTATTTGCCTGAAAAACTATTTGCTCGCCCCAAACAAGGTTTTTCCATTCCGCTGGCTGATTGGCTAAGTGGCGATCTAAGTTTTCTGATAGATCGATACCTCGACAAAAACCTCATCGAGCGTTATGGGTTGGTCAACGCTGATTCGGTAGAATTGATGAAGAAAAAATTCCTCAAAGGGCAAAAGTTTTATTACAATCGTCTTTGGGCTTTGATCGTTTTGCATCAATTTATGGAAAAAACCTATTAGATATACGCTCTAACAATAGATTATGAGCCTTTTACAGATATTTCTTTATCCTTTTACTTTAATTTATCAGGGAATTACCGATTTTAGAAATCACTTGTATCAAATCGGTTCAAAAAAATCTTTTTCCTTTGAAGTCTTTGTGATCAATGTAGGTAACCTGACCGTGGGAGGCACTGGTAAAACCCCTCACGTGGAATACCTCATTCGGATGCTCAAAGATCAATACCCTTTGGCTACATTAAGCCGAGGTTATGGGCGCAAAAGTAAGGGTTTTATCCTGGCTGATGAGTCTGCAAACGCAAGTTTGATTGGAGATGAACCGATGCAGTTTTATCATAAATTCTCAGCTGAAGTGGGTATCGCCGTAGGAGAGGAAAGAGCTTTTGCCATTCCTCATATCCTCTTTGAAAGACCCAAAACCAAAGTGATTTTATTAGACGATGCTTTCCAACATAGGGCAGTAACGCCTACTTGTAATATTTTGCTCACGGATTATGAGCGATTATTTTATCAAGATTTTCCCTTTCCCTCCGGCAGACTGCGTGAAAGTCGCTACGGTGCCCGACGTGCTGATATAGTCATTGTAAGTAAATGCCCGGAAAATCTATCCCACGATCAGAAAGAAGGCATTCGAGATCAAATCTATCCATATACAAAAACAAATACCCCTATATTTTTTACCGGAATTCGTTATGCTCCCTTACAACCCGCTGTATTTGGCAAAATTCCTTCCGATCAGCCGATCACTCAAGAAACTTCCGTGGTGTTGTTTTCGGGAATTGCTCGCCACGGAGGTCTGGAAAAATACGTAAAAGAACATTTCAGAGAAGTAACCCACCTGAAATTTGCTGATCATCATCATTACCAACAAAAAGATTTGGAAAAAATCATCCGCACCTGGCAGCAAGCTGACCATACCTCTAAAATTATCCTGACTACTGAAAAAGACTATGTGAAATTAATTCCAAAATCAACCCTTTTTAGTCAAATTCCCTTGTATTATCTACCTATTGAAATATACTTTCAGGGGGAAGAAGAATTGTTTAACTCTTTGATTATCAATGGAATAACTAATTTTTACTCAAGCAATAAATAAATGGTAAAACATCCTTCTCACGATTAAAAAAAACTCAATTTCTTTATCAAAAATCGGTTACCTTTTGAATGCTTACAGGATTCACATCCAGTTAACAGCTCTTATTTAAATTTGGACACAAGATTATTGGGAAATGGGAACTCCAAATCCAATATCCTTTTTCAAATACTATGGAAAGAAAGCCAATCTACCCCGATTGGCTTTTATTTTTTTGGGTTAGCTCAAAATATGAAACTGCATAAATCTACGGACAATGGACTATCGTCTGTTTGATTACCCCCCAATCGTAGACATTGATTCGCTCACTGGAAGGTCGCTGCTGCGTCTTTGCTCGGCTTCGTAGCCGTCTTTGGCGCGATTGCCAAAAGCTTGGAGTAAGGCAGTTTTGATTAAATCATCACTGGCACCAGAGCGCATTAACTGCTTGATATCCAGCACACCCTCATCATACAAGCAGGTCTTGAGCTGACCCTGCGCCGTAATCCGAATGCGATTACAAGTACCGCAAAAAGTACGACTGAAAGCTGCGATGATGCCGATTTTGCCCTGATGACCCGGAATCTGATAGTGATAAGCCGTAGAATGGGGTGCATCGGGGATTTTGGTAATGTCGGGAAAGACAGTCTTGAGTTCTTCTAAAATGCGTTTAAAATTCCAGGTCAATACCGGATAATGTGATCCTTCGCCGTTAAAAGGCATTTCTTCTATAAATCGTACGTCAATCGGTTGATCTTTTGTAAGTTGTGCAAGCGGAATGATGTCTTGGGTGTTTTTACCATCCATCACTACAGCGTTGATTTTGGTATCAATGCCGTGTTTGATCAGACTTTCAAGGCTGTACATGACTTGATCGAATTCATTGCGGCGGGTGATTTCAAAAAATCTATTTTTATCCAAAGTATCCATACTCAGGTTGACTGAGTGAATACCCATAGCTTTTAGACGAGGAATGTACTTGTGAGTGAGTACGCCGTTGGTAGTCATGGTAATTTGCCGGATACCTGGGATTCGGCTGATATGTTCCATAAAAAGAATTAAATCTTGTCTCACAAAAGGTTCTCCGCCTGTAATTCGTACTTTATAAACGCCCATTCCAGCCAAAAGACTGATCAGCCTTTCCATTTCTTCATAACTCAGCAATTGCTGTTTGGGCAGGTATTTGATGCCTTCTTCAGGCATACAATAAAAACAACGCAGGTTACAGCGGTCGGTCACGGCAAGCCTTACATAGTTGATCGGGCGACCGTGGTTATCATATATAGTTGAAATATTGTGATCGTTTTCGGAAATTTGCATTTTTAGCGTGAGATTTTCATTTTCAATAAATAAATCTACGGATGAACCACCATAGATTATGGTATTCCATATAGATAAAAGTCAAATTTATCCCAATAAGTTTTCATTCGCAAGAAATTACACGGCTTTCATCCGAATTACCACCGATTTGGAAGCAGGTGTATGGCTTTGATCGGCAAAATGTTGCAAAGGAATCAGCACATTGGCTTCTGGAAAATAAGTTGCCACGCATTGCCGGGGGATTTCATAAGGGATTATCAGAAAATGCTGAGCCGTACGGATTTCGCCTTCGTAGTGGCTGGTTAAATCCACTGCCTGAAGTTTTTCCAGTTTTGCGGCTTTTATGTCTTCGGGATTCATCAGCACTACTCGACGTTCATTGTAAATGCCTCTGTATCGGTCATTTAGCCCATAGATTGTGGTATTAAACTGATCGTGTGAGCGAATCGTCATCATCAGGTATTCTCCTTCCTGGAGCGGGTTTTCGGGCAGGGGATTGAGGCTAAAATGTGCTTTTTGATCGGGTGTATTGAATTTACCTACTCTGGGGGCATTGGGCAGATAAAAACCCTCGCCATTTTTTACTTTTTCGTGATAATTCTCAAATCCGGGGATGACTTGGGCGATTTTATCCCGGATGCGGTCATAATTTTCCGTAAGTTCAGCCCAATTGACTGAAGCGGTATTACCCAAAGTGGCTTGGGCTATTCCGGCTACGATGGCAGGTTCACTCAGTAAATGTGTAGAGGCAGGCTGGATATGCCCCTGCGTAGCGTGTACAAAACCCATAGAATTTTCTACGGTTTGGAATTGTAGCCCAGATTTTTGAAGGTCAATTTCAGTTCTTCCCAAGCAGGGCAAGATCAGTGCTTTTTGACCGTGAATCAGGTGGCTGCGATTGAGTTTGGTAGAGATTTGCACGGTCAATTGGCAATTTTGCAAAGCTTTGGCAGTAAATTCTGTGTCAGGAGTAGCTGAGAGAAAATTTCCACCCAAGGCAATAAAAACCCTGGCTTTGCCCTCTGCCATAGCTTGAATGGCCTCGACGGTATTATAGCCTGGCTTTCGGGGAGCCTGAAAATCAAAAACCTCTGATAGTTTATCCAGAAAAGCTGCGGGTGGTTTTTCCCAGATGCCCATGGTACGGTCGCCTTGTACATTGCTATGCCCACGTACTGGGCAAGTACCCGCACCGGGTTTGCCGATGCTGCCTTTGAGTAATAAAAGATTGACGCATTCGCGGACATTGGCTACCCCGTTTTTGTGCTGCGTAAGTCCCATAGCCCAGCAGAGGATGATTCTTTTTGTATCTGTCAGAAGTTTGGCGGTTTCTTCTATTTTTTCTTTGGATACTCCGCATTTTGTTATCAAATCTTCCAGGGAGTAATTTTCCAATTCTTTTAAAAAATCCTCAAAACCCTGGGTGTTTTTTTGGATAAATTCCAAATCAAAGACTTTTCCAGGTGATTTTTTTTCCTTTTCGTATAGGATTTTCATCAATGCCTTGAGCAGTGTTACGTCTTCATTGATCTTGACCTGAAGGAAAATATCCGTGAGATGAATACCTCCATTGAGGTAATGTCTAAAATCCTGGGGGTTTTGAAAACGGACAAGTCCGGTTTCGGCCAAAGGGTTGATACTGATAATCCGAGCACCTTTTTCTTTGGCTTTTTGCAGGGCTGTGAGCATACGAGGGTGATTAGTACCGGGGTTTTGCCCGGCTACGATGATGACCTCGGCCTGGTCAAAGTCTTCCAGTGTCACAGAACCCTTGCCGATACCCAGGGTTTGGGAAAGCCCCGTACCACTAGATTCGTGGCACATATTGGAGCAATCGGGCATATTATTCGTGCCGTACATCCGCACAAAAAGCTGATATAAAAAAGCCGCTTCGTTGCTTGTGCGCCCTGAGGTATAAAATACAGCTTCGTTTGGAGAATCCAGGGACTTTAATTCCGTTCCGATCAGTGCAAAAGCTTGTTGCCAGCTAATCGGCTGATAATGAACGGATTCGGGTTTAAGAAGCATTGGCTGTGTAAGTCTACCCTGTTGACTGAGCCAAAAGTCAGACTGTTGGCTAAGTTCAGTTACGCTATATTTTTGAAAAAACTCCAGCGTAATTTTTTTGGTTGTAGCTTCTTCGGCAATTGCCTTAGCACCGTTTTCGCAGTATTCACCCAGTGAAGACCTTTTTTGGGCAGGATCCGGCCAGGCGCAGCCTGGGCAATCAAAGCCTGCTTTTTGATTCATCTTTGCAAGAATGCGAAAACCTCTAGTGGGGCTCATTTCCCTTAAAATATGACGTGCCGTGCTGATGAGAGCAGGAAATCCGGCAGCGGCTTGTGCGGGTTTTTTGAGTTTCATAATAACTTAGGAATCTTTCAGATATTGACTAAATTTTTCTGACTATTTTCTATAACACTTCCCCAATCAATTTGCTTGATCATCACAGGATTAGCTTGTATATCTGTATCTTCAAAATAAGCTAAATTTTTGAAGATGTGAAATGGATAACCCTTCCAAAATCCGAGTAAATATTAAAGGACTGTTCTTTGGCAAAACCGATGAGGGTCATCTGGTATTGTGTGGCTAAATCTACGGCCAGGCTTGAAGGTGCGCCGACTGCAACCAAGACGGCTATGCCTGCTTTTAAGGCTTTTTGAACCATCTCGAAGCTGACCCTACCACTCAGCCACAAGATGTGATGGCTAAGTGGGAGTTGGTTTTGATACAAAAAGTGTCCAATCAGCTTATCCAACGCATTGTGGCGGCCAATGTCTTCCCGGAGTAAAAGCAGTTCACCTTCGGGGCTAAAGATTGCGGCAGCGTGTAAGCCTCCGGTATGTTTAAACACGGTTTGTTCTTCGCGGATATTTTCTGCCAGTTGAAGGATGCACTCGGTTGAAACCAAGGGGTAAGAAGGAAGATTGATTGGACAATTCAGGGTAGAGAGCGATTCGAGGGAGGCTTTACCACATACGCCACAGCTTGAATGCGTGTAAAAATGCCTTTCCAGTGTTTTTAAATCTGGTGTAAAACCTTCTTTGAGTTCTACTCTAACAATATTTTCTTTGGAATCTTCTGAGGAGATATTTTCACAATAACGAATCGAGTGTAGCTGATTTATCGAGGTTAAAATACCCTCTGTAAATAAAAAACCCAGACTTAGCTCAAAATCATTGCCGGGAGTACGCATCGTCAATGAAATACTCTTCTGTTGGCGATTGTCGGCAGTGCCAAAGCCCAGGCGGATTTCCAGCGGTTCTTCCACGACCAACAGGTCAGTTTGTTTAACAAAAGACAGATTTTTTAGAACCTTCTTTACTTCTAAAGGATATACCGTGGGTTGGGGCATAAGATTATTCTTTGTGTAAATCAAAAATATACAAATTATTTGGATTTTAAAAATTTACGTGTTTGGGGAGTTGCTTAGTTTTAATCAGTCATTTTGTCTTTATTTATTAGTATAGTGGAATAATAATAAGACATTTTGTCTTGATTTATTGTTTTTAAATACATGGAATGTCTTTTGAAAACTATTTTGTATAAAAATATGACTAAAATGCTAAGAAACGATAAGATTATCAATCATAAATTAAACAATACCTTTTATACCATTGTGTATTTGTTAAGCCTTGTGATTATATTGGGTGTTACAGGTTTTTTATTAGCTGGTGCGGAGGGTTTGTTCTGGATGGTTTTTATAGGGGCTATTTTGATAGGTTTTGTGTTATTAAGCCCAGCACGGCTTCAACTAAAGATTTATGGTGCTAGAAAATTAAGCTACTATGAAAGTCCTGCCTTGTTTGATACTTTGGATGAATTGGCAAGCAAAGCGGGATTGAGTAAAAGGCCAGAGTTGTATTTAATCCCTTCCCAATCGCTCAATGCTTTTGCTACGGGTACAAAAGATCAGCCGTTGATTGGGCTTACAAAAAGTATTTTGCAGATTTTGTCACTTCGAGAAATCCGTGGAGTGATGGCTCACGAAATCAGCCACTTAAAAAATCACGATACCCAAGTAATGTTGGTAGCGCAGATTCTGAACCGTATGACTTCTAATCTATCCTTTTTAGGCAAGGTACTTCTTTTGATCAATTTGCCTTTAATACTCATTGGCGAAGTTTATATTTCTTGGTTGGCTATTTTATTGCTAATTGGTGCGCCTTATATCAGCCTGATGTTGAGCATGGCTTTGTCGCGTATTCGTGAGTTTGAAGCAGATTTGGGGGCTGCGGAGCTGACTCAGGATCCGGATGGATTAGCCGATGCGCTTGAGAAGATAGAATATTATCAACGCCAAGCCAGGCCTTTTTGGTGGGGTACTTATAAAACAGTAGAGATTCCCGGAATTTGGCGAAGCCACCCACTCACCCAGAGCCGTATTGAAAAATTACGTTCTCTCGTAGAAAGATATAAGCCTTTGGAGGTCTATTTGAGTCGATTTTGGAGCTAAAAGAATTATTAATTGAGAGGAATTTTCCCTACGATGATATCACGGAAGCCGAAACCGGCATCCGTGATTTGGGATCCTATCAAGTGTAGATTATTCTGATTATTCCATATTCTCAAACCTGATTGCATGCCATATCCTCCCAGAAGATTTATTTTTTTGACACGACCTGAAAAAGTATCCAAGCGGACTAACAAAGCATCTGCCTGAGAAATAGGGTTAAAATGATTGCCTAAGACCAGAATATCTCCTTCGGTATCTTCGCTAATATCCAGAAAATTTTCACGATAAACAGCCACTTCTGTCACCCAGGCAGGAATAACACCTTGGCTTACTACATCTAGCTTGGCAATAAATGCTCTGGTGCTATCTGTACCGCTATTAATTGAGCCTGCCAGGGTAAATTTCCCGTCGGATAATTGTTTTACAACCAGCCCTTCGCCTTTGATATTTACAAAACTTCTATCTTCCAGGACTGCCACTTGATTTTTGAGGGTAAATTTAAACAGTGTGGGTGCGTTGATTAGGTTTCCTGCAATAATTAAGGTGTTTTCCTGCTCGTTGGGTATAAGAATTGCGGCATTGGCCTTACAGTTATTACACTGATTCTCGAAGCTTTGCGAATTTAGCAAGACTCCTTGTGGAGAATAACGATCAATTAATATGGTAGGACTTGCCAAATTAAACACGGTTCCTATGGCAAAATAGCTGGTATCTAATCCATTGATAGATTCAATAATGCTATTATACACTTCGTTTTTGATAGAAGTGATTACTTTTTGCCAACTTGATTCACTAAAATTACCTAAGCTATCGAGTTTTACAATAAAGGCATCATTTTCATCAAGGCTTGATTGCACATAACCTACCACCAAAATTCCTTGATCACTTGTAGACCTGATCACTTTACCAAAAATTTGCCCACTTGCCAGGTTTGAAATTTCCTTTTGGTGTTTGATGTTCAGGTTATTATTTAAGGTGTAGATAGTCAAGGTATTTAAATTTTTTCGACCTAAGAGCAAATATTCTTGATTTTCTTTTTTTACATAAAAATCTTGAGGGATTTCATCACTGCTTGTGGTACCTAAGGTATTTATTTCTAACAGAGTATCACTGGCAGGAAGCACCCGAATATTTCTTGTGAAGAAACCCTCTTGTAAGCCTTTGGATTTTTGAATCTTTGCTGTAAGTTTTACAGTGAAAAAGCCAAGCGTGTCATAACTGAATTCAGGGTTTTGGTCCGTGCTTACAGTGCTGTCTGCATCTCCAAATTCCCATAGGAAACTTTGTGCCCCCACAGTACCTTCGCCCGGATTAAAGCGTATTTTTTCCTGAATTATTACATTGGTAGGAGCCTGGAAATCTACTTGAAAGGGGATAAATTCAATTTCATCTACCCTCAAACATGAAATGGTCAGTAAGGATACAATCAATAATAAGCTGATAATGAGATGTTTGCGATACATAACCAAAGGTTTAATGCTAAAACTCTAATGACACGACAAATTAGCAAAATTTTCTATATGTTTTAAAATAACTTAGGTAATAAATTGATAATATTTGAACTTTTTTTTTTTAACTTGTCACTCTAATTAAATCATTCAGCAAGAGTAAAAACTAAAATATTTAAAATCAATAAGTTATGTATTTATTCAATTCTATGAATAAAATTTGGTTCTTATATCTATTATTTGTTTTTACACAGAAAATCGGTTTTGCACAAACAAACACAACAAAGGCAGATGGGTCTCAGATTTATGTATATGCGAGTTCCCTTGATTTGGCGGATAAATACAACGAGGATTATTTAAAAGAAAAAAGAGTTCCCCAAAAGAGTCGGCGTTTGCCTCCTCTTCTCTCCATTACCTCTCTAAATCCAGCAATGAATCAGAATTATGTGCTTCCGAACAGCACTATTCAGCTAAGTTTTGACAAAGATATTCAGTTTTCCACAGCCAACAGCACTCAGATACAAGTCAGAAGCGAGCAAATCGGAAATCTAAGCGGAACATATACCGTTACGAGCGGCACAGTTACTTTTACACCTTCGCAAGCTTTCAGAGCCGGAGATGTGATTCATGTGACCATCCAACCGGGATTGCTTGGAACCGACGGTTCGGCACTAACCCGATCGTTTCAATATGAATTTAGGATTCAATCAACCCTGACAGGAGCTGTTCCCATACAATGGGGTACTACTGCTGTAGCCACAGGAGTTAACGGGCCGGAAGATATAACGGCTGGGGACATAGACAAAGACGGAGATATGGATATCGCCGGAGTATCGCCGGATGGAGATCAAATATTTTGGCTTGAAAATACGGATGGTACGGGCAATTCTTTTTCTACCCGAATCATTGCTACGCTAAGTAATGCGGATCCAAGCCGGCTTGCTTTGGCTGATTTGGATCAAAACGGTACAATGGATATAATTGTGAGTTTAGACGGGCTTAATCAGATTCGTTGGTATCGCAATGATGGGAGTCAAAATTTTACAGCGCAAATACTTGCCACAGGGTTAATTTCGCCGCAAGGAGTCCATATCAAGGATATAGACGGAGATGGTGACCTGGATGTACTGACTGCCGATTTTGGAAATGATGATACTTGGTGGCTGGTAAATAATGGGGCTCAAACATTTACTATCAATCGTTATTTGGACTTTGCCGGAGCTTTTGATGCCTATAGTGGAGATATGGACAAGGACGGTGATGTGGATTTCTTGGTTGGGGCTGCTTCTTTTGGAGGGCAAAATCTAAACTGGTACCGCAATGGAGGCTCTGATGACTTTACCAACCAAAACATCAATATACCTACTACTGGTACCGTGGTGTCTACCCGAACTTATCTTATAGATATGGATGATGACGGAGATATGGATATTTTGGCTACTTTCACCAATGATGATCTACTGGCTTGGTTTGAGAACAATGGCTCTCAAAGCTTTACCCAAAGAAATATCAGTAATGCTGTGGGCAGTGTGGTAGGAGCTTACCCTATAGACATCGATGGCGATGGAGACATAGATGTATTGGCTGCCGCAAGCAATACTTCAGAAGTAGTATATTTTGAAAATAATGGCTCTCAAAGCTTCACCCGTAGAAGCATCAGCACAGGGATTGCTGGTGTAGTAGATGTATATGCAGTGGATATAGATGGAGACAAGGATCTGGATGTGATTTCTCAGACAAGGGGAGGAGACAGGGTATTCTTGCATAAAAACTTATCTTTTCGCCTTTTAAGTGCAAGCCCCTCAGCCAATGCCTCGGGAATAAACCCTAGTACAAATTTGGTATTTACTTTCGATGCAGCCGTAACGGCGGCTTCGGTCGGCTCAAATATAAAAATTAGAGGTGAACAAACCGGTTTGATTGCTGGGGTACTCAGCGGAGGAGGAACCACTACAATTACCTTCAATCCAACACAAGATTTCAAACCTGGAGAAGTGATTTTTGTAGATGTGATTAAAGACCTTATCTCTGTAGAGGGTATCAATTTAGGCAAAACCCAACATTACGAATTTCGGGTGGCGGTGCAGCCCAGTCCTGAAAATCCAACCTTGTTTCAGGAGCGTGTTATTACGCTTAATACCAATGGTCCCAAAATGGTCTATGCTGCAGACATGGACAAAGACGGGGATTTGGACGTACTTACTGCATCGAACAACGACAATAAAATTGCCATTCAGATCAATGATGGAAATCAATCTTTTACGGAAAGAGTCGTGACCCTTTCGGCAACCAGTGCACAAGCAGTATATGCATCAGATATAGACGGTGACGGGGATTTGGATGTACTTTCGGCTTCTTTTAATGATAACAAAGTATCCTGGTATCAGAATGACGGCAATCTTAGTTTTACCGAAAGAGTGCTTAATAGCTCACACGATGGACCCGGTTCAGTCTTTGCGATAGATATAGATGGAGATGGCGATTTGGATGTGGTATCGGCTTCTTATCGGAATACCAGCAAGATGTTTTGGTATGAAAATCAGAGCGGTACTTTTGTATCCCGCCAGATAGCTAGCACTGCTAATGGTATCCGATTTATTCGTGCCGCCGATATGGATAGAGACGGGGATGTAGACCTTCTTACGGCTTCTTTTAATGATGATCGAGTAGCTTGGTATGAAAATGACGGCAGCCAAAATTTTACCCTTAGAACCATCTCCACACAAGCAGATTTTGCGCAGGGGCTTTATCCAGTTGATTTGGATAAAGATGGGGACATGGATGTAATTTCTGCTTCTGAAAATGATAATGAAATTGCTTGGTATCAAAACGATGGGAATCAAATCTTTACTCAGCGAATCATCAGCAATCAGGCAATTGCTGCCAGATCGGTGTATGCTGCCGATGTCAACGGCGATGGTTTTCTGGATGTACTTTCGGCTTCACTCAATGACGACAAAATTGCTTGGTATCAAAATGATGGCAACCAAAACTTTACTGCCCGAACCATATCCACACTTGCTGATGGAGCAGAGTTTGTCTATGCAGCAGATATGGACGGAGATGGAGATTTGGACGTGCTTTCAGCCTCAGACAACAACGATAAAGTAGCCTGGTATGAGAATCTAAAAATTCCTTTTCGCTTGCAAAGTACTGTTCCAACCGCCAATGCATCTGGAGTAAGCCCAAGCTCCAATATAAGTTTTAATTTCGATGCGGGTATTTCTGATGCAAATAATAATCTAAGTACACATATAAAAATCAGAGGCGAACAAACCGGTTTGATCAGCGGAACGTTTAGCGGTGGCGGCACAGGCACCATTACCTTTGACCCCAACCAGAATTTTAAAGCCGGAGAGGTTATTTTTGTAGATGTAACCAAGGATATTTTATCTATTGAGGGAGATAAGCTGGGCAAATCCCTACATTTTGAATTTAGAATAGCGACTCAGCCTAGTGCTGAAAACCCAACCGTATTTAAGAAACACATTGTAAGTACCAATACCTTGGCTGCTGAAATGGTTTATGCGGCTGATATGGACAAAGACGGGGATATGGACGTACTTTCGGCATCAAACGATGATAATAAAATAGCCATCCACTTGAATAATGGTAATCAGTCTTTTACAGAAAAAATCATCACAACAAGTGCAACAGCCGCCTTAGCAGTTTATGCCGCAGATATGGACAATGATGGGGATTTGGATGTGCTCTCAGCTTCTTTTGGCAATAATAAAGTGGCATGGTATCAAAATGATGGCAGCCTCAATTTTACTGAAAGAGTGCTCAATAGCACGGTAGAAGGACCGGGCTCCGTCTTTGCTGTGGATATAGATGGAGATGGCGATCTGGATGTTGTATCAGCTTCTTATCTGAATGCCAGCAGAATATTTTTGTATGAGAATCTAAATAATGGTACTTTCTCTACCCGACAAATCACGCCTACACCCAACGGAACCCGATTTATTCGTGCCGCCGATATGGACAAAGACGGGGATGTAGACCTCTTTACCGCTTCTTTTAATGATGATCAGATTGCTTGGTATGAAAATGATGGCAATCAGAATTTTACCCTCAAAACGGTCTCTACCCTGTCAGATTTTGCTCAGGCACTCTATCCGGTTGATTTGGATAAAGATGGCGACATGGACGTACTCGCTGCTTCACAGTTTGATAATGAAATTGCCTGGTATCAAAACAACGGCAGTCAGTTATTTACTCAGCGAATCATCAGCAATCAGGCAATTGCTGCCAGATCGGTGTATGCTGCCGATGTCAACGGCGATGGTTTTTTGGATGTACTTTCAGCTTCACTCAATGACAATAAAATTGCTTGGTATCAGAATGACGGTAATCAAAATTTTACTGCCCGAACAATCCCTACACCTTTTATACCCGCCAATGAGGCAGAGTTTGTTTATGCCGCAGATGTAGACGGGGATGGGGATCTGGACGTACTTTCCGCTTCCGATCTTGACAATACCATTGCCTGGTACGAAAATGTGTTTGTAGATGATCCTCCAACGGTACTCAATCCCATTTTCAATATAAATACCATTGAGGATGCTGCCCCCATTCATATTAATTTGAGCAGTGTATTCGGTGATACTGATAGCGATGTAGCTGCGATTGGCAAAAGTGTATACAACATCGACAATGCAGGCTTGGTGACAGCTACGGTGAATGCAAATACGCTTACATTAACCTTAGTTCCGGATGCTTTCGGGACGGGGCAGATTGTCATAGAAGGCAATTCTCAAGGATTAACGGTAAGAGATACCTTCCTGATTCAGGTCTCGCCAGTAGATGACCCACCTTATGTAGCCAATCCCATGCCTGATATTGTATTGGATGTCAATTCACCGGATCGTTTTATAGATATAAGTAATGTTTTTGCAGATGTAGATAATGAATCATCGAGCATTCTTACTGTTGTGCAAAACAATACTGCGCCTACCTTACTCAAGGTAGATACGGTCAAACTTCAGACCCTGCGCTTCCAGGTTTTACCGAATCAGGTGGGTACGGCACAGATTATTTTGCAAGCTTTCTCCGGAGTAAAATCTGTGAGAGATACTTTTTTGGTGACAGTTCGGATCAATCCTCCGATCAATCTAAGAGCAAACCCGGCATCTGAGCGCGAAATAGAACTTAACTGGCAGCACGAAAACACCCAATCTGATGTGATTTTTGAGATACAACGATCCTTAAATCGGGAATTTGATCCCCTTGATCGTACTTTTGAATCTGATCTTAAGCAAATCGTAGATAGCGTGGGGCTATCTCCTAACATTACTTATTTTTATCGAGTAAGGACTCGTAGCGGGGGTACCTTCTCCACTTTTAGTAATATTACTGCCTCTCAGGCATCCAACGTGCCCAGAGTCCCTGCCAATCTAACCCTCAGCAGCAATGGCTCTACCATTACGCTCAACTGGCAGGATAGATCTGATGATGAAATCGGATTCAGGATAGAAAGAGCAAGTCTATTGACCTTAAACAATTTTATTGAGATCGCAACCGTGGGGATGGATGTGACTACTTTAAGCGACTCTTCCAGACAAGCAAATTTGACTTATATATATAGAGTACGAGCCTTTAACTCCTTTGGAAATTCGCCTTACAGTGAGCCGGCCGAAATCACCCTTCCTATAGATACCAACATTCCAATTCCTATTTCTCCGATTAATCTGATGGCTGAGTCGATTTCTACTCGACAGATTGATCTTCAATGGGAATATAATCTGGATACCACTACTTTATTTATCGTTGAACGTACCGAAGGAATATCTTTTTTACCAACTTCTTTTATTGATACGATTACGGTTTTTAGAAATGACCGGCTTACGCGTCAAAAAAAATACAGTGATTTTGACGGATTGGTTTCAGGTCAGTTTTATGCTTACCGGGTTATCGCACTAAACGGCGGCGGTAAAGATACCAGCCAGGTAGCTGTAGCCAGGGCTATATGTAATCTGGATGCCGTGATTGCCATCATCCGAAACGACGGGGGAAGTGAAGGAGACGTGATTTGCCAGGGCAGAAAGGCCTCACTCATCGTCATTCCTTATCTGGAAGAAGCCCGATACCAATGGCGGCGTAATGGAATACCTATCCCGGGCGCAAATTTCGCTACTTATTTGGCTGGCGAAACCGGGCTTTACGATTGTGAGGTGGGCGTAGATACTTGTTCTTCTACTGCCTTGAGAGCTTTACAAGTGGTAGTCAATGGACAACCGAGAGAGCTTGAAATTAGCTTTGACGGTATATTATTTAGAGCAATTCCCGAAGATGCAAACTTGTATCAATGGTTTGTGGATTTTGAGCCGATTCCAGGAGCCAATCAAAGTACCCATAAACCCGTAAAAAATGGTTTTTATTATGCCCTGGCTACTTTTGGAACGGGGGTAGGGGCTTGTAAAGTCAGCTCCAATATATTTGCTTATCCTTTGATTACGGCGCAGGAAGACTTGAATATTTCCGATCAAATCCAAGTATTTCCAAATCCTCATGAAGAAAATTTTCTTTTTTTGACCGATTTTGGAGGAACGGGCGCCTATCAACTTTCCCTCAGCGACTTAAAAGGGCAGGTATATCTTATCCAAAAAGACATTAAATCGCAAAATAAAATTCAGGAAGTAATAAAAACCTCATATATTCCTTCAGGAGTTTATCTCTTGCAATTTCATATGGGCAAATATTGGGGGAGTTATAAAATTATAAAATATTGAAAAAAACCGGAGGTACTATTCCTCCGGACTATTGAGATCAAACATATAAATGTCATCCATTTTGATATCTGGCTTAATGATACAGATATCTTTAAGAATGCCGTTTTTTAATCCATATACCCAACCATGTAGGGTAGGTTGATTATTTTTTTTCCAAGCTTTCTGAATAATTGAATTTTTTGCCAAATTAAGCACCTGTTCTTTGACATTCAACTCAACAAGCAAATTAACCTGAGCATCTTCGTCTTCAATCATTTCCAGTTCAGTGCGATGAAAGCGGTACACATCCTTGATATTACGCAACCATTGATTAATAAGCCCCAATTCTTGCTGACTCATAGCCGCCCTGACGCCCCCACATCCATAATGACCACAAACGATGACGTGTTTTACGCCTAAAACTTCTACGGCATATTGCAAGACACTAAGCATATTCAAATCCGTATGAACGACCATATTGGCAATGTTGCGATGTACAAACATCTCACCGGGGTCGGTACCTGTAATTTCATTGGCGGGAACCCGGCTATCCGAGCATCCAATCCATAAAAACTCGGGTTTTTGAATATCTGCCAATCTTTTGAAAAAATTAGCATCGGTCTCCAAACGTTCTTTCACCCAGGCTTTGTTTTGGAGTAATAACTTTTCGTATGTTTTCATAATTTAGATTAAATAGGCTCAAATGTACGGCTTAAATTTAATTAAACAGATACCGCTTCATCATTCTAAGTATTGATAAGAGGTAAATTTTTCAAATCTTCTATAAACTCTTTATTGTATCTGTAGATGTTTCTAAATTCAACCTGAATACTTTTAATTTTTGCCTCTTCTTTAAATTCATCCAATACTTCCTGAATATCATAATCGATAAACTGCGCCTTTGATCCGTCAATGATCACATACGCATTTTCTTCAATACTTTCCAGGGCATCCAGCAAAAGTGGTTTATTCAAGAATGAAACGTCTTTATTGAGTTTGATTAGATAATGGTCGCCATCCCGAATAGACAATACCGCAGAATGGAAGTTGCTGCGAATGACGAAAAACAAGCCTACTAAAATTCCAATAGCCACCCCAATCAGAAGATCAGATAATAAAATAGCTACAATCGTCACTGCAAAAGGTATAAATTGATCCCAGCCTTGCCGATACATAGCCACGACCAGAGAAGGTCTAGCTAGTTTATAACCTACCATTAAAAGAATGGCAGCCAGGCTAGCAAGAGGAATCATATTCAAAAACCGGGAAATAAAAATTACAGAAAGTAACAAAAACAAACCGTGGAAAATAGCTGCGAGTTTGGTACGCCCCCCCGAATCAATATTGGCAGAGCTTCTAACGATGACAGAAGTCAGTGGAATGCCGCCGACCAAACCTGCCAGAGAGTTACCTACGCCTTGTGCGATCAGTTCTCTATCGAGTGGAGAGCGTCTTTTGAAAGGATCTAGCTTATCCACAGCCTCAAGAGTCAGAAGCGATTCTACACTGGCTACAAAACCCAATGTAAATGCGATGATCCACACGTCTTTATTAAAAATATATGACCAATCCGGAAAGGTAAATCCTGCCAAAAAATCTCCCAATGTATTTACTTTAGGGAGTGTCACAAGGTGTTCTCCTTGTAAAATCAATCCGGGAAACCAGTTGATAAAACTTAAATTAACCAGAACACCTACGATTACTACCACCAAGGCAGCTGGCACCCAGCGAATTTTTTTCAAAGGTGTGTTGCCCCAGATGATCAGAATAGCCAAACAAATAGAACTGACAATTAAAGCTTCCCATTCTATGCGCCCGAATGTGTGCCCAAAAGCGTGTATAAGTGCTGTAAATGTATCTTCATGCCCTGAATCGTGAAAAGCCAAACTAAATATTTCATGATCATATCCTACTGCATGGGGTAATTCTTTCAAAATCAATATAATACCGATGGCTGCCAACATTCCTTTGATTACAGAAGAAGGAATATAATAAGCAACAAAACCCGCTTTGAAGAATCCTAAGCCTATTTGAATCAAACCACCTATAAATACAGCCACCAAAAAACCTTCAAAAACCCCGATTTTAAGGATTCCGCTAAAAACTATTGCAGTAAGACCCGCAGCAGGACCGCTTACACTCAACTGAGATTGACTAATCAAAGGGACTACCAGCCCGCCAATAATCCCTGCTATAATCCCTGAAAAAAAAGGAGCTCCTGAGGCAAGTGCTATCCCGAGGCAAAGAGGAATAGCGACAAGAAAGACCACGAGTCCGGCAGGTAAATCATATTTAATACTGGCAAGATAATTTTCCTTATGTACTACAAATTTTGACATGAAAATGAATTTTATTTTTTTGAAGAAATATGCAAGGCTAAATATAACTATTTTTTTGTTAAATGAGATATTTTAACACGTCATTCACAATTTTTTATGGATTAAATACCCCATAAAGCTGCTTTAAGACGAATAAAATCAAAACCCGGACAGAAAATTTTACACGATATTGCCCGAATCTATATCCTTTGCAAATGGGTTTTAATGTACCAAAACAAACACACTCATTTAAACTGAATTGCTTATATCAAAGAAGTCACAATAAAATTACGTATATTGCTTCAAATATAAAAATATGGAACAATTAAGTAGCTTAGGAATCCAAAAACTGGAAGACCTAGCAAGTCAGTATGGATTAAGTCTGGATGCCGTCAAGTCATTGATGTATTCTGTGAGGCAAGGAAACGGAACTCAAGCACAATTCAATCATCCTGAATTAGGGGGTATGGGACAGTGGATGAAGGGAGGTATGATTATGGTTGGAGATATGTTTAACAATCAATTAAAATACACCGTTGCGAATGTTTGTGATCGTCTTTCCGATTTTATTTATGAGCCTTCCTACTGGCTGCCCAAGTCTGTAGAGCAATCCTCTATGAGTGGATTTTCGGGCAACTGGTGGCCGTCTGCTTATGGAGAACCCACTTCAGTAGGCTCTCAAAATGAGTTTGCTTATGCCTTGTTTAGTGCTCGGAAAAGGTTGGCAATCAAACAAAATGACAAAATTACACTCTATGATACGCTTGATTACGTCATTCATGGTTTTTCACAGCAGCAGGGAAGTAATGCCCCTCAACTCAAAATGAGTACCTATCATGGAGAAATCGGACTGGAGCAATTACAGATAGTCACAGAATAAATTCGGATTTTTTAATGAGAAATCTCCGAAGCCAAAAGACTTACAAAGTGTGTGGTTGTAGATATTCATCAAAATAAAATCTCGATAGGGGATGAATACCCAACCTTGATCAATGCCAGACAAACACATTTGCCTCAAAAAATGTGTTTGCCTGGTTTATCAACAGGACGATGGATCATGGTCAATGGACTAAACACTACATATACTTCTCCAAATAAGCTTCTGTGGCTTTTCGCCCCTGTTCCATAAGCTCGAGTTTTTGCTCTTGATTCAGTTTAAAGTCTAAAACACTGATTCCTAAGGTATCTATAAAAACTGTCCTTGCCAGATCTTCAGGATGCTCTTGCAAAGCATTCAATTGTTGATTGGATTGCGTGTGCAACATACCTTCTACAAAGGAAATAAAATTATGTATCTTGATTGGTTTAGCGTGATAATTCAAATAAAATCCCAGTGTCTCAGCCTTTGAAGCCGTACGATCAGCCTGATCAAATAAAGAAATGGCATAATCTTCCAAAACTCCTCCATCCACGAAAATATCTCCCTGATAAGTACGCGAAGCAAAATAATAAGGCACTGAAATTGACATCCGAACCGCCTCGGCAAGGGGCAAATCAGGTGTATGCTCATAACAAAAAACTTGCGAATTTAATTTACTTATATTAGTTCCTGTAAAAAATACTTGTATACGATCTTTTTTATGTAAATCCCTGAAAGTGATTGCTGGGTTTCCTGTTTTTTCGGCACAGAGTGTTTTAAATAAATTCAAAAAAGCATCCCCTTTAAACCAACCGTATTGCTTAAACAGCCGAAAGATTCCTGTCCAACCTCCATCTTGTAAACTCTTAAAATCCAAATGGATAAGTACTTCTCTGGATTCCTTTGGAGGGTAACCCAAGCCGATAAGCAAGGCAGAAATAGCTCCTGTAGAAGTACCGCAGACTTTCTCGATTGCAGGTAGGATTTTTTGCTCATGAAGCACCTCATAAGCTCCCTGATAAGCAACACCAAGTACACCTCCTCCTTTGAAAACCAAATTTTTAAAAGGATATTTCATGTTTTTATTTTAAATATAAACACTCTTTGTATAACTTCACCGCAAACTAAAAAAATTCGAATAAATGCATTATTTCATTGGCTAAAACCGATAAATTCCAGTTTATTTACGCTTGAATGATTTCATTTTCCAGCCTATATTTTCATCAAAATTTAAATGTGTTCTATTCTATGATCAAAAATAAAAATGCGCGTATTGCGGTAGTGGGTGCTGGTGCAGGAGGCATTTCAACGGCTTATTTTTTACAAAAAAAAGGTTATAAAAATGTGACCGTGCTAGAAAAAGCAGGGGCGATTGGTGGAAAATGTAATTCATTGACTTACCAAACACAATCTTTCGATCTGGGTGCCAATTACATCACGTCAAGCTATAAAAATGTCAAAAAAATTGCTCGTGAAGTAGGCGCAAAAATGTTTACCGAAAAGCGACTTCGTGCCTACAATCCCCAAACCCATCAATTCAAGTCCTTGATGAAAGCCCTAACCGAGGATTCTTCATTTTTTAGCCTGGCTTGGCAATCCCTGCGATATTTTTTTAAAAGATGGAGCTTAAATCGGGTCATTTCAGCCCAAAAACCAGGCTATGCAGGCCTAAGCCAACATCCAGAATTGACTTGCTCCTTTGAAGCCTGGCTGCATAAAAACAAACTAGCTGCTCTGAAAACCTTGTTTAGTATCCCCATTTCGCTGATGGGTTATGGAAGCCTGAATCAAATCTCGGCGGCACATGCCCTTACCTATATGAGTCTAGGAACATTCATCGATCTGGTGATGGTTGCTTTTAGCCCCCAAATATTGGGTTATCCCAAACGATTTACAGAAGGATATGCCCGATTCCTGGAACGGATCTCCTGGCAATTGCAAGTGATGACGAATGTGGAAATTCATCAGGTGAAGCGTAGTGCCGATAAAGTCGTTTTAGAAATAACCGTCCACGAGCAGATTCTGACAAAGATTACGTCTACATCCAGAACGCTGGAATTTGATTATCTCATAGTGGCATCACCCCTTACCTTAGAAGCCCTACAAACCTGGCTCACGGACATCCGCCCTGCCGAAGCAGAGCTCTTCGACAAGGTTCGGCTGAATCCTTATATCCTGACTACCTATATTGCCGAAAATATGCAAGAATTCAGCGCAGTCACCTATATGCTTCCTGAGCCCAAACTTGGGCAACCTTATGTACTCACACGTCAGTTTTTTGACAATGATTTGATCTCGTTTTATACCCGTACCCGTGAGTCTGAAAAGGTCTCAAAAGAGGAAATTCTCAAGATGCAGGAAGATTTTGTGACTAAGGCAGGCGGTAAAATTATCGGAGAATATTATACCTATACCGATTGGCCTTATTTTCCACACTTCTCTATTGAAGATATGCAGGCAGGTTATTATGACCGCTTGGAAGAGCTACAGGGGCAAAACCGTACTTTTTATGTGGGAGGTTTACTTAATTTTGAATTAGTGGAGACGATTTTTAATTATTCAAAATATTTGGTCAAAAAACATTTCTAAAATACTCATTATACAAACGCACATTTACTCAAATACGAAAGTCGAATGCAAAGAACTTATTTTAAAATCGCCAATTTTATTCTTATCCTGTTGCTGGGAGCGCATTTATACAACAATCGCCAAGGGCTGCCGATTAAAGTGATTGACGAACCAAGCCGCACCTTAGTAGAATTGATGAAAACCTATACCATCCATTATGAGGACGGGGGCAAGCACACACTGGATCAAACGATCTGGGGTTATGATCTGACCTGGGCTTTTTTTGTGATTTTTGCTTTTTTGATCAATGCCATTACACTGCGATTCCTGCCTAAAAGTTCGCCTTTACTTACCCGCATCAGTCTTGTCAATCTAGGGCTTTGGGGGCTTGCACTGCTTGTTTCGCTGATTTTTTGGAGCATTCCACAACAGCTTTTTTTCTTGTTTTTATCGGTATTTTTTGCACTTTCCTATTTTTCAAGACCCAAAACTCCAAAAAGGAACAATACCCGTGTAGCTGTGATTGGGGCAGGGGTAGCAGGGCTTACAGCCGCTTATCAACTCAGGAAAAAAGGCTATCACAATGTGGTGGTTTTTGAAAAAGAGGACAAAGTAGGCGGTAAATGTTTTTCTTTTGAGTACAAACTCGATGCCTTTGATATGGGAGGGCACGAAATGTTGGCGGGTTATGCCGATGTGATGGAAATGGCTGCCGAACTTGGCGCACCAAGCAAAACAACCATTCCGCCGCTGATTTATGATCGGAAGCATCAAAAATATCTCAGTTTTACAGAATCGGTTACCATTTCAGGATTTAGCAAAATGCAGGTGATGTGGGCTTGCTTACGTTATTGGTGGATGGCTAAATTCAAGTATCGTAAATTTGCCCGCCCTCATTTGGGTTTTGCCGATATGCCCGAGGAGCTGACGATGCCTTTGGAAGAATGGCTCAAGGCTAAGAAGCTAGAACCTCTGAGAAATATCATTGATTTTGTGATCAAAGTGCAAGGGTATGGCCAATACAATGATACTACGGCTGCTTATTTTGTCAAATTTATGAGTCCTGCCAATTGGTCTTCTTTGATCTTGTCAGGCATCGGAATTACCAAAAAATGGCCTCGAGTATTTGTAGATGGTATGCAGAATTTCTGGGAGAGAGTTGCCCTCAGCGTGCATGTCAAGACATCCTCCCCCGTCACTAAAGTACTTAGAAACCCGGGAAATACCCAAGCGCCTGTTCAAATCTGGATTGGAGAGCAGTCCGAACCACTTATTTTTGATAAAATCGTGGTGGCTTGCCCCTTAGATCACCACACAGCGCAATTCCTGGATTTGGATACCCAAGAAAAAGAACTTTTTGCTCAAATTGAAACAATTACATTCGTAACCACCGCCTGCCGCATACAGGGATTACCTGCGGGTGTAGTGGCCACCATCCCCCTCAACAACGTGGCCGAGGGAGAATACACGGGTTATATCAAGGATTATAGAAATGATGATATAGCGATTTTTTTCTCTATTGCAGCTCAGGGGCAAAGCGGGGAGGAGATTATCGACAAAATCAAAGAAGTTTTCAAGGGAATTACGCCTTATCAAGGAGTAGCCCCTAGGCTTTTGGATGTACATATTCAGAAAATTTGGCACTATTTTCCCCACGTAAAACCAGAGGCGCAACAGCAAGGATTTTATGTGCAATTAGAATCTTTGCAAGGCCAAAAAAATACCTACTTTGTGGGTTCATTATTCTCTTTTGAAATAGTAGGCAATACTGCCGCTTACGCAAAAGCTTTGGTAGAAAGAAGCTTTTAATCTATATTTGGGCTACTCTATCCGTTAGAAATGAGAATTATCAGTTTTGTTTTTTTCTTTGTGTGTTTTATTCAATGGGTTTTCGGCCAACAAACTGAGGTTGAAACGATTGACTTGAAGGCTTCCCAACCCGTCATTTCCTTGGGTAAGCAAGTGGATTTGTACGAAGATCAAACCGCCGCTTTAAGTTTTGAACAAATCCTGAGCCCTGAATATCAGCGCAGGTTCATATCTTCCAGCAAAAAATCCTTGAATTTCGGCGTAACAACGTCTGCCGTCTGGATTAAATTTAGCATAAGAAATATGCAACCTTATCTGGTGAATCGTTGGGTATTGTCTCTGAATTATCCTTTGTTTGATCAGCTAGATTTTTATCATCAGGATGATGTGAAAAATTGGCAAATAATTCGTACTGGAGACCTTAGACCACTTAGCAAGAGACCCATTAAAAATAGAAATTTTATCTTTCCCTTGCATCTTCCTGATAATCAGCCGCATATTTATTATCTCCGATTTGAGACTCAAGGCTCTATGCAGATTGACCTGCTTGCCAGTACCGAATTGCAATTTTCTCAGGATGAAGCCCTCTCAGAGATTGGTTATGGGCTTACTTTTGGATTTATGCTCGTGATGATTCTGTATAACTTATTCGTGTATTTTTCTTTAAAAGATCGAAACTATTTGCTTTATGTCATTTCAACCCTTGCTATTACGCTCTTACAAATGTCTTATAGTGGGCATCTCACATTTTTTCTACTGGGTGAAACGCCTTACTGGAGCAATCTGTCGGTGCCAATCTTAATGGCATCCGCCAATATATTTGTGCCTTTGTTTTCTATTAATTTTTTAAGAACCCGCCTTTATACCCCGATAAGTCATTGGATTTTACTGGTGATTATGGTCTTGAATACCTTGGATTTGATAGCCGTTTTCTTTTTATCTCCTAGAATTACCATTTCATTTGCTGGTTTTTGGTCTTTGTTTAATACGGTGTTTTTGATTTATGTGGCAGCAATGTGCTATCGGAACGGCAATACCTCGGCGCGTTTTTTCCTGATTGCTTGGATGCTGCTGTTGGTAGGTGCTTTTCTGACTTCCTTACGCAATTTTGGCTTGCTTACGCCCAATTTTCTCACAATTCACGGAATGAGGATTGGGTTCATCTCCGAAGTAGTACTGCTTTCTTTTGCCTTGAGTGATCGCTACAACCTGTTTAAAAAAGAAAAAGAAGCGGCTCAGGCCAATGCCCTCCGCATTCAGAAAGAAGCCAATGAAACGCTTGAGCAAAAAGTACAGGAACGCACTTCCGAACTTCGGGAAGCCAACCACGAAATCAATCGACAAATGGAGAATTTATTGGAGCTAAATCAGGAAATACAATCCCAGAAAGAAGAAATTTTGACACAAAGAGATGCCCTGGAAAAAGCTTTCAGCCATATCAACGAAAAAAATACCCAGATTACAGCCAGTATCAATTATGCCCAACGCATACAAAGTGCCATGCTTCCTGATCCTGTTTTGTTTAAAAAGGCCTTCCCTGAATCTTTTATTTTATTTCGTCCACGGGATACCGTATCTGGTGATTTTTATTATTTAGAAGAAGAACAAGGCAAATTGGTGCTTGCAGCCATTGATTGTACCGGACACGGCGTACCCGGAGCATTTATGAGTATGATGGGCAATGAAATCCTGAATACCGTTATCAAAGAAAGACATATCGTTGAAGCAGATGAAATCCTGAATCAAATGCACCAGGGCGTGCAATACAGCCTCAAACAAGCCGAAAGTAATATCCGGGACGGGATGGACATGGCTCTGTGTGTAATTGATCCTGAGAAAAAAATTTTAGAATTTGCCGGTGCTAAAAACCCACTTTGTTATGTGCAAAACGGAGAATTTAAGATCATCCAGGGCAATAAACACAGCATCGGAGGTTATGTCAGACCTTTGGAACAGGTCTATCAAAAGCACATCATAGATATATCGACACCTACGCAAATTTATATTTTTTCGGACGGATACGCCGATGAGTTTGGCGGCGAAAAAGGCCGTAAATTTATGATAGCCAACTTCAAAAAACTTTTGCACCAAATTTCTCAAGAGCCTTGTGAGGTTCAGCAAAAAATCTTAGAAAAAACCATAGATCGCTGGCTTGGTTTGGAATACCGACAGATTGATGATATTTTGGTGATTGGTGTTAAATTGTGATTTTTTCACCTAAAACAATATTCTGTACATAAAAATTAATCGGATTGTTGATGAAAAGCAAGATGAAAGTTTTAGCATTATTTTTTGTCTTTACCGGAATTTCTCGAGCTTCCGGGCAAAGTGATCAAACCCTTTGGTACAATCAACCCGCCACGTATTTTGAAGAAAGTCTGGTCTTGGGCAATGGCAAAATGGGCGCTTCGGTATTCGGTGGGGTCAATTCGGACAAGATTTTTTTGAATGATGCCACCCTCTGGTCTGGCGAACCTGTCAATGCCAATATGAACCCCGAAGCCTATAAACACATTCCGGCCGTCAGAGATGCCCTTAGAAATGAAAACTATCGCCTCGCCGATTCGCTGAACCGAAAAATACAGGGTTCATTTTCACAATCTTATGCACCACTCGGTACGATGTACCTAGATTTCAAACCACAAAGCTCTTTTCAAAATTATTACCGCGAATTAGACATCAGCCAGGCCATCTCCCAAACCCGCTACGAAGCTAATGGGATTGCATTCCAAAGGGAATACTTTGTGTCACACCCCGATCAGGTCATGGTCATCCGACTGAGCACTAATCAAAAAGAAGCCATCCACTGCACCATTCGTTTTGAGAGCCTGCTAAAATATAAAATTACTCAAGAAGACAACTTTTTGGCAGTCAATGGTTATGCACCGTATCATGCCGAACCTAACTATCGTGGCAATATGCCCGATGCAGTGCGTTTTGATGAAAAAAGAGGTACTCGTTTTACGACTTTGTTTCATATCAAAAATACTGACGGTACGGTTTCATTTACAGATAGCACCCTGGTACTGAGTCAATGCAGCGAAGCCTTGATTTTGGTTTCTGTGGCTACCAGTTTTAATGGTTTTGACAAAAACCCTGCCACCGAAGGTTTGGATAATCGGGTACTTGCCTTAAAAAATCTTCAAAAAGCATCTTCCAAAAGTTTTGATGAACTGAAAAAAGCTCATTTGAGCGATTATCAACAGTTTTTTAATCGTGTAAAGCTAAATCTAGGAACGAGCGAAGCCCCCAATTTGCCTACTGGTGAAAGACTAAAACGTTATGCAGAAGGCAAAGAAGACAAAAACCTAGAAATTTTATATTTTCAATACGGACGTTATTTGCTGATCTCAAGCTCAAGAACCAAGGCTGTCCCAGCAAACCTTCAGGGTATCTGGAATCCCTACATCCGCCCACCCTGGAGCAGCAATTATACGCTTAACATCAATGCAGAGGAAAACTACTGGCTGGCCGAAAACGCCAATCTCTCCGAAATGCACCTTTCTTTATTGAGTTTTATTGAAAATGTAGCCACTACTGGCAAAATAACCGCCAAAACTTTTTATGGAGTCGAGGGTTGGGCTGCCTGCCATAATTCGGATATTTGGGCGATGAGTAATCCTGTAGGTGATTTTGGAAAAGGTGACCCCGCTTGGGCTAATTGGAATATGGGCGGTGCTTGGCTCAGTACCCATTTGTGGGAGCACTACCTTTTTAACAAAGATCAGCATTTTCTCAAAAATAAAGCCTATCCACTGATGAAAGGGGCTGCTCGTTTTTGCCTGGAATGGATGCAGGCAGATGAAAAAGGCAATCTGATTACCTTGCCTTCTACCTCACCCGAAAATATCTACATCACTCCCGAAGGCTACAAAGGGGCTACTCTCTATGGTGCCACAGCCGATTTGGGTATGATCCGCGAATTGTTTGAAAATTTCCTCAGTGCCGCCAAAGTTTTAAAAATTCAGGATGATTTTAGCAGACAAGTGGAAGCAGCACTGCAAAAGCTCTACCCTTATCAAATCGGCAAAAAAGGAAACTTACAGGAATGGTACCACGATTGGGAAGATGCCGAACCTCAGCACCGACATCAATCCCATCTTTTTGGTTTGTTCCCAGGGCATCATATTTCACCTGCCCAAACTCCCGAACTGGCAGAAGCCTGCCGCAAAACCCTGGAAATCAAAGGAGATGAAACCACCGGATGGTCTAAAGGCTGGAGAATTAACCTGTGGGCAAGACTCTGGGACGGCAACAGAGCCTATAAAATGTATCGTGAATTGCTCAGATATGTGGCACCTGACGGCGCAAAGCTCAATTATTCGGGTGGGGGAGGTACTTATCCTAATCTTTTTGATGCACATCCGCCTTTCCAGATTGATGGAAATTTCGGCGGGGCAGCCGCCGTTTTGGAAATGCTGCTACAGTCCGAAGAAGGGCGTATTTATATCTTGCCAGCCTTGCCCGATGCCTGGAACCAGGGCAATGTACAGGGAATCTGTGCCCGTGGTGGTTTTGAAATCTCCATGGAATGGAATAATAAAAGCCTCAGTAAATTACGCATCTCCGCCAAAAATCCCGGAAAAACCCTGCTGATTTATGGAGATAAAAAGAAAGAAATCGAACTGAAAAAAGGACAAAGTATGGAAGTGGTTTTTTAGTTTTTTGAAAACCAAAACCCATAAGGCAATTTGCGGGAAATTTTGTATTTTTGTTTGGTATAAAAATAGAAAATCATGAAACTTAAGGTAAGAAACCTAGGCCCGATTCAAAAAGGAGAGATTGATCTTTCCAAGCGATTTTATGTATTCGTAGGCTATAATAATAGCGGCAAAACGTATATGTCGCAGTTGTTGTGGACGATTTTTGAAAAGTGGGGAATGGTCGGAGATATTTTTGATTTATTTCAGGAAAAAGCAGATACCTATAAGATTACCCAGGAACACTTTACTGATGTGATTCATAAATTTCAAAATAATTTAAAAGAAAATTGGATTCCCGAGTATTTTAATGTTGAAAAAGACCATTTTTTAATTAAAAACCTGGATTTGCATTTCTTAGAAGATTTTTATAAGTCATTTTACGAAAAAGCAATAATCTTCCCTTTTCATGTCCAAGAAAATGGAGAAAATAAATTATCTATTCTGGGGAAAAATGCCCATAGTGATTTAATTTATTTCATCGAGTCGCCTGATGAAGCTGATATGCCTGTTGATAGTATTCTTATAGATGGTATTCATTTTAATGGTGCTACAAATCTTCAGAAATATTTCTCTCACGGAGTTTGTAAAATGATTTTTCAAGGTTTTAATGACGCTTTACCTCATATTACATCCCATTTATTCCTCCCTTCTAACCGCAACTTTTTTCCTACTTTTTATAAATATATTTTTAGTGCGTCCAAAGAGGAAAAAGACAGGATTAGCCAAGCAGTAAGAACAAATGCCGATTTAGAACAAATCAGGGCATTGTCTAAAAGCTCTTATACCAAGGCAGTGGATGACCTGATCAATCGTATTTATAATTTGAATAATTATCGAGATCCTACCCACTTATATGATGATCTGCTGGAAGAACTCAAACCGCTCATAGGTGGTGAAATCGTCCTCAATCAGGTGGAAGGCATCGCCCCCGTGGAGTTCTCCCTGAATCTGGATAAGGACAGAGCTTTGGATATGTATCTGGCATCCTCGACCTCCAACCAACTAGCCACACTTTATTTGTATTTTAAATATTGGGCTAAAGAGCGTGATAATTTTCTGATGATGGATGAACCCGAAGAAAACCTGCACCCTGCCGCTCAAATCAAGCTTTTAGATATTTTGATGCGTTTTGCTGACCGGAATAACAATCGGGTACTCATCACCACCCATAGCCCATTGATGAGCGAGTCCGTCAATAACCACGCTCGCTTGGTGTATTTGCAGGAACAGGGTGAAGACGTACAAAAAATCATTGAAGAACACCAACTCGATATTCACCCACATCCCAACCTGAAATATGAAGATTTTGGCGTGTATTTTTTTAATGGAAAAGAAGTTAGAAATTATTCTATGCATAGATACGGAGCTTACTTTGAGGATTTTGAAAAAGCTGAAGATCAAGTAAGGGCTATTGCCAATGTTTTAAAAGATCATATTTACCAAAGTGTAGAAGAATAGCCGTGACCAAGAAAAAGAGAAGGGATATTAACTTTTTTCGTGAAAATCGAGAGCGAGTACAAATTGCACTCTATGATTCTGGATTTTTAAAGATCATAGAGAAAACAGATTTACCCTTACAAATTGAGGAACAGAAAGCTAAGGAAGGGCAATTAAAATATGTACTGTTAGATAATATTCCCGCAAGTGACAATATACGACCCCAAGCTTGGGTAATCAATATGGAAATGGACAAAACTATATTTTCAAGTCCTCTCGGTTTTAAGACTGTGGAGAAAGCCATTGTTTTTTTTACTTGCGAAAATCTGTATATTTTGATGGTAGAAATGAAGACCACCTTAATTCCGTATGGTGAAAGTGGGGCTGAAGCCATTCTGAAAAAACTAAAAGATAGTATTAGTAGAATTTCTGTATTACTGACTACTCAAATTTTCGACTATGAGTTTAATAATGTCAAAATAAAATATTTTGGGCTAATCTGCTTTAATAATGAAAATTGGACAAGTCAGGGGAATCAAGACCCTCAATTTGCAAAAAATGAGGTTTATAGAGTATTCAAAAAGCTCCAACCAGACCTAAAGATAAATGATAGTTTAGGAGGAGATCATAAAGTACAACTTTTTTTCCAAAAAAACACCTCCTCCAATCCCGAATCCATGACCGTAGATTTAGCAGAGATATTTGTTAATGATGATGAGTTTGTAAATGCTTCTTATACAGAACTAACCTTTCCAAGTTTAGAAATACTTCCCAAAGCACCTTCTTCAAAAGAGGAGAATCTAGGATGAGGAAAACTTGAGCGTCTCAGACCATCATTTTTCTTACTAACTGTCCAACATCGTACACATACTGCCTTATTTCCGCACACTTTTTTTAGATAATCTTTGTAATATATTGAAAATCAAGGTTTTATATAAAAGGTATGCACTTTGCAAGTATTTTCAAAAACCATATATCCTATGCTTCACAACTATTTCAAAACGGCTTTCAGAAGCTTATTACGCAATAAAGTCTATACCCTGATCAATATTCTGGGTTTGGCAATTGGTATTGCCTCGGCATTGTTGATTTTTTTGGTGGTTCAGTTTGAACTGAGCATAGACACTTATCACCAAAATTACAAAGAAATTTATCACTTGCTTTCTTATGATAAGCAAGAAGGTGATTATTCACCGGGAGTGCCTTTACCTACTAAAAATGCCCTCAAGCTAGATTTTCCGGAGTTGAAACAGGTTGCCAATATTTCATCCAGGGAAGAAGTACAAGTAGATGTAGAAGCTAAAGCTAATACCCAAACCAAACGCTTTAAAGAAGATGAAGGGGTTTTTTATGTAGAACCTGAGTTTTTTGAGATTTTTGATTTTACCTGGGTGATTGGTGATCCAAAGAATAGCCTAGATGCAGCTGGTAAGGTAGTGCTTTCGGAAAGCATAGCCCGAAAATATTTCGGAAGTAATCAAAAAGCCATGGGCAAAACCTTGCAATTGGATCAGGTGGATGAGCTTGAAGTAAGCGGTATTATCAAAGATGCTCCTCAAAACACAGATTTTCCTTTGGCTATCGTAGCTTCCTACAAAACATTGACCAAACGTACTGCCCCTCAATACCTCAATGAATGGGGTAGTATCAGTAGTTCGGATCACGTGTATATGCGGATACCTTCAACGCTCAACGAAAGTATCATTCGCAAAAGGCTTAAAGATTTGGTGGTCAAACACCGCTCTGCTGGAAAGGCAGAAGACTTTGCATTTGTAGCCCAAAAGCTCAAAGACATACACTATGACGATCGTGCTGAAAATTTTTCGGGCAGCATCGTAGGACGGGAGATTATTATGGGCTTGATCATGGTAGGTTTTTTTCTGGTAATTGTAGCCTGCATTAATTTTGTCAATCTGGCTACAGCGCAGGCCGTCAACCGTTCAAGGGAGGTGGGTGTACGCAAGGTAATGGGAAGCTCACGACAACATCTTTTATATCAGTTTTTGGGTGAAACTTTTATTTTGGTTTTATTCTCAGTGATCTTGGCCATAGCACTGGCAGAGTTAGTAATCCCTCAATTTAGCAAATTACTGGATATCCCCATTTCTCTGAATGTATTTCAAAATCCGGTTTTGTTACTTTTTTTACTAGGAATTACGCTGGTTGTTACGCTGTTGGCGGGTTTTTATCCGGCATTGATCATGTCAAGCTTTAACCCTGTGCAAGCCCTCAAAAGTAAAATCACGCCTAAGGTCATTGGTGGTTTTTCCTTGCGTCGCGGCCTCGTGATTGTGCAGTTTGCCCTAGCGCAGATTCTGATTATAGGGATGCTGGTAGGTATATTTCAAATGCAATTTATTCGCAGCCTTCCTTTGGGTTTTGATAAAGAAGCCATAGTTACTATTCCGATCCCAACCGATAGCGTAGGATTTGCTATGAGCGAACCTATTGATCAGCTTCGGCGAGAGATCAGTCAGTTTCCAGGGGTATTGCACGTGAGTTTTGCCAATCGGACGCCATCTTCTAATTCCAATTGGGCGTATAATTTTAACCTTGAAGGTAAACACAAACTCGATGATGATGTAGATGTGGAAGTAAAAATGGCTGATACGGCTTATTTTTCTACTTATGGGCTTCAGTTGGTCGCTGGGAGAGTGTATCAATCTGCTGATACAATCAATGAACTGGTGGTGAATGAAACCCTGGTCAAAAAATTCGGATTCAAGAAACCGGAAGATATTATCGGTGTAACCGGACTTCTGGGAGGGCGTACTGGCAAAAGAAAGATTGTAGGGGTAGTCAAAGACTTTCACACAACTTCTTTGCACAAACCGATCACCCCTTGTGTGATCTCGACCCGTAAAAACCATTACTATGAAATCGGTCTTAAAGTGGAGAGTGCAGGCTTAAAAAATACCTTAAAAGCTCTTGAGTCTACTTATTCGGCAGCTTATCCTAAGCATCTTTTTGAGTATAAATTTCTCAATGATACCATCACAGAATATTATGAATTTGAAGGAATACTTATTACTTTCATTCGTGTTTTTGCTTGCATAGGGATTTTTATCAGTTGTTTGGGGCTTTATGGGTTGGTGTCATTTATGGCCGTGCAACGCAACAAGGAAGTAGGCATTCGTAAAGTATTGGGAGCCACCTTTCAGGATATTTGCATGATTTATTATAGGGAATTTACTGTATTGATTTTAATTGCATTTTTTATAGCAACACCACTTGCGTGGTATTTTATGTCTGCCTGGCTTCAGAATTTTGCTTATCGCATACCTCTTCATTGGTGGATTTTTGCACTTGCTGGACTGGGTGTAGCTTTGTTGGCTGTTTTGATTATTAGTTTTAAAGCACTCAGATCGGCCAGGGTGAATCCGATAGAAGCGCTGCGATATGAATGAAATATTTCAAAAAACTTGATGCGAGCCATGATCAGTCAATTAATATAGACTACTTAGGGTATAGCCAGAATACAAAGCTTTAAAAAAGACTATCTGTGGATATAATATGGTTTGAATATGCATCCTTCAAAAATTCCATTTGTCATTATACTGTTGGAATCTAAAAACCCCGTAAAATGATCAAAAGAATTTTTCTTGTTATAGGTCTTTTGGCCTGTACAGGCTTTGTATTTTGGTGTTTTTACCCACAATACGTCAATAATCGCAGTGTAGTCATTTATCAAAAACTCAAAACCAATCCCTTCAGCGAACCTAAAGTTTGCCTTCAGCCTTTTTTGGGTTTGGACACGGCCACTGTGCAGGAAGTCAAAAGAGCTATTGAAAAATATTATGCCTTTGAAGTAGAGGTGTTACCCACAGATAAATTGCCTGACCACGCGCGCACCACGAATATTCCTGCTTTGAAGTATTACAATCCCTTACCAGATCGTTACAGGGCAGATACTTTGCTCAGATTTCTAAAGAAGAATAAACCTTCTGATTGCACTTATTGTCTTGGATTGACTCATAAAGACATCTCTACCACCAAAACGAGGAATCGCAAAATCAAAGAACCTACCTGGATGTATACCGATTGGGGGATTTTCGGGCTAGGGCTTAACCCCGGCCCAACCTGTATACTTTCTATCTACCGACTTTCCAGAGATACTCAAAACCCTGATAAAATCCGCACTCGCTTGCGTAAAATCGCCTTGCACGAGCTAGGTCATAACCTCGGCTTGCCACATTGCCCCAACCCCGCCTGCTTTATGCGGGATGCCGTAGAAACCATCCTGACCATCGATGCAGCACCAGAGGATCTGTGCGAGGTGTGTAAAAAAACTGTTTTCTTAAAATAATTAAAATAATTAAAATAATTAAAATAATTAAAATAATTAAAATAATTAAACCGTAACTCCGCATAATTAGTGAATAGGTATTAATAAAGAAAACTTAGTTTAACATATTGATAATCAAACTATTAATAAGATTCTATTCCCTAAAAGCAGCGACATTACGGATTAAAATAATTAAGGAATTAAAATGATTAAACAGCACCCTTTTAATCGTTTTAATTTCCTTAATTTCCTTAGGTAATGTTAAAAATTAACTGATTTAATTATATTTGCATTCCGAAAACTATACTAAAAATGATAACAACTATTCATACTTGTTCAAAATGTGGGAGTACCAATCTTGTACTCAATGGCAAAAATAAAAGTGGCACCCCTAC
>JANRIC010000130.1:0-13702 GCA_033765345.1 Microscillaceae bacterium | reverse complement strand
AAAATTAAGAAAATTAAGAAAATTAAGAAAATTAAGAAAATTAAGAAAATTAAGAAAATTAAGAAAATTAAGAAAATTAAGAAAATTAAGAAAATTAAGAAAATTAAGAAAATTAAGAAAATTAAGAAAATTAAGAGAATTAAGAGAATTAAGAGAATTAAGAGAATTAAGA
The DNA here is from genome assembly GCA_033765345.1 of Microscillaceae bacterium. Lineage (GTDB taxonomy): Bacteria > Bacteroidota > Bacteroidia > Cytophagales > Microscillaceae > JANRIC01. The sequence goes on along the minus strand of JANRIC010000130.1, from coordinate 13,530 downwards.
GAATTAAGAGAATTAAGAGAATTAAGAGAATTAAGTCTCCCGTCTGTCATGCTGTAAGCATCTTCTTATGAATTACACGAATTAAAGAAATTAAACAGCACTCCTTTAATTGCCTTAATTGCCTTAATTGCCTTAATTGCCTTAATTGCCTTAATTGCTTTAATTGCTTTAATTGCTTTAATTGCTTTAATTGCCTTAATTGCCTTAATTGCTTTAATTGCCTTAATTGCCTTAATTACTTTAATTGCCTTAATTGCCTTAATTACTTTAATTGCCTTAATTGCCTTAATTGCCTTAATTGCTTTAATTGCCTTAATTGCCTTAATTGCTTTAATTACTTTAATTGCCTTAATTGCCTTAATTGCCTTAATTGCCTTAATTGCCTTAATTGCCTTAATTGCCTTAATTACTTTAATTGCCTTAATTGCCTTAATTACTTTAATTGCCTTAATTGCCTTAATTGCCTTAATTGCCTTAATTGCCTTAATTACTTTAATTGCCTTAATTGCCTTAATTGCCTTAATTACTTTAATTGCCTTAATTGCCTTAATTACTTTAATTGCCTTAATTGCTTTAATTGCTTTAATTGCTTTAATTGCTTTAATTATTACGATGAAAAAATACCTGATTTTAGGGTTTCAGTTTGTTTTATCAATTACTTTTTTGGCTTGTAGTTCTGAAGAAAGCGATGCTCCCCAATCTTCATTTTTTGTGGGTACTACGCCGGAGGGTATTTTTCAAAGTCAGGATTTTGGAGCAAGCTGGCAAAATCGGAACACAGGCATACCCGAAAATGTACGCCTTGTCAAAGCCATCATTCCCTGGGATAATGCCTTATTGCTGGTTAGTTTTGGAGGGGGGATATTTCGATCGGAGGACGGAGGGCAGAGCTGGTTTGCCCAAAATCAGGGACTTACAGGTGATGCTCTTTCGGCCTATGCCCTTGCAGTGATTGATAATCAGCTATTTATTGCTACGCTGGCGGGCGTTTTTTATTCTGACAATGACGGTGCTTCCTGGGTATCTCGCAGTCAAGGGCTCAGTGGGGATGCGCTCGCCGTCCGAACCATCTATGCGGATGGCAATACACTTTGGGCGGGTACTTTTGCAGGCATCTACCAATCTGGCGATTTGGGGCAAAGCTGGACTGTGTCTGACGCTTCTTTGTTGGGTAAGGCATTTCTAAGGCATCAATCCAAACTCTGGTTTGTAAGCTTTGACCAAGGAGTTTTTGCCTTGGATGAAACAACACAGGGCTGGCAGGCACAAAATCAGGGTTTAAACTCAAGCACTGATTTACAGGGACTCAGCATTTTTGGCAATCAAAATAAACTGTATTACGGCGCTATGAATGGTCTTTATTGTGCTACGGATCAGGGAAACTGGACCCGCAAAAATTTTAATGGAACAGGGCTTTCTCAGGAAGTCCATGGTATCACACAATTTGAGCAATATCTCGTGGTAGGCACTGGCAATGGCTTGTTTTTTTCTGAAGATGAAGGCCAAAGCTGGACTTCCAAAAGTACTGGACTGCCAGAGAATACGCCGATTGTGTCTTTTTTGTTGGAGTAAGGCGCAAGGTGTCGGGTGCGGGGTGCAGGGTGCAGGGTGCAGGGTGTCGGGAGATTTTTGTTTACGCAGTTCGGTTGGGCATTTCTGGAAAACTAAAAAGCTTCTCGTAGTTCGGTTAGGCATTTCTGGAAAACTAAAAAGCTTCTCGTAGTTCGGTTGGGCATTTCTGGAAAACTAAAAAGCTTCTCGCAGTTCGGTTGGGCATTTCTGGAAAACTAAAAAGCTTCTCGCAGTTCGGTTAGGCATTTCTGGAAAACTAAAAAGCTTCTCGTAGTTCGGTTGGGCATTTCTGGAAAATTAAAAAGCTTCTCGTAGTTCGGTTGGGCATTTCTGGAAAACTAAAAAGCTTCTCGCAGTTCAGTTGGGTATTTCTGGAAAACTAAAAAATATACTTCATTCCTGACACCCGACTCCTCGCACCCGACACCCGCCCCCTCACACCTCACTGAGCATCAAAAAATCGGTGATTAAGGCTACTTCCTGGTCGTTGTGGTCTAATGCCCAATAGCAAGGGTACACGCCATCGCCCATTCCGGTGGCAAACATCACTACATTATCAGTGCGATTCCCTTTGAGGTAGTGGATATTCCAGTCGCCCGGTTTGCGGGATAGTGGGTTTTTACCTGAAAAATCCAAAAATTCGGGGGCAAGTACATTTTTATAATAGCTACCGTATTCGTGTTTTTGGTAATACAGCTCCATCTCGAGGTTAAACTTGTAGTTGATCAGCTCATCGACAAACATTCCCAGTCCAGCATCTACGGGATAACCCAAAAACTCATCCTCACTCAGCAGGAGTACTTCATCGTCTTCCATCCCTTCGGAGATGGCCATCACCCAGCGCAGGATCGGGTTATTGTTAAATTGAATTTTGGCGAGTGCAATGCGGTGAGCATCTTCTTTGCCTTCGGTAAGATAAAGCATTACTGGATAGAAGCCCGGTTTGACACGTCGGTTAAAAGCTGCTTTTCCAAACGAAAAGAAGGGATCAGCGGCTACGATTTTGCCGGTGGGCAGATATAAATGCCCGATTTTTACGGAAATAAGGTTATGCTCTTCCAGTTTGGATTCGAGGTACAAGGAATAGTCAATAATGGCAGGATGTTCAATCATAATAGTTTACCTCCGTTTTCCGTTAAATCCCGGATAAAAATAATAAAAATTCCTGAGTATTTCGTGATTTTTAGAAAAGATTAATCGGGGAAGGTTTGGGGCTTTTGCACAAAAATCAAAATTTGTATAATTTTGTAGCCTTTTCGGGATGTAGCGCAGCCTGATAGCGCGCCACGTTCGGGACGTAGAGTCCAAGGGTTCGAATCCCGCCATCCCGACGCTGACACAGTCAAAAAGCCTTTAAACGATGGATTTGAAGGCTTTTTCGGTTTTTGGCTGCCAAAAATGCTAGGAATTAATCCCGGCTGTATCCACAACATTTCACAGTTTCTTTGCAAATTCAGGAAGACAAATTTTATACCTCATAAATTAAAATCATTTCTTTTTAATTTCAACATTTTTTTTGGCAAAATTCATAAGTTTAAACTCTTTTTTTATATAATCTCCGACGAATAGGATTTATATTTGCCTGAATCCAATTTTTGAAGCAAAATCCTATAAAACACTGAATGCTTGATGAAAACCCCTCAAATAATTAAAACCATTATTTTATTGTTTGCTCCCCCTACTTTATACAAAAAAATTGTTTTTGATAGTATCTCCAAAATGAGTTGGAAGGATTTACAAAATGAAGAAAGAGAATTATTACTTTTAAAATACCTGCTTAAGAAAGACAGTATTTTTTTTGATATTGGTGCCAATATTGGTGTGTATGCCTATCAAGCGCATACCATGATTGACGAAGCCAATATCTATGCCTTTGAGCCCTTGCCTAAATTGTATAGAAGACTCAAAAGGTCTTTTAAAAAAGTGCATATCTTTCAGCTCGCCATTTCTAATGCTTCAGAGAACCAGGTTAGCTTCAAAATACCCATTGTGCGCTCCAGAGAACTCCGAACCAGAGCCACCCTACTTACTTCGTATCGCGAAACCCACGAAACATCCTCGAGGATCATCCAGGTAAAAACCCAGACACTGGATGATTTTGTAGGTGAAAAATCCATTCATACCATAGATTTGATCAAAATAGACGTAGAGGGCTTCGAGTTTGAAGTGATTCAAGGAGCAGAAAATAGCATAAACAAGTTTGCCCCGATCTTACAAATTGAAATCGAGCAGCGTCATCATCACTATCCGATCACGGAGAATTTTGCCCATCTGAAAGCACGAAACTACACCTGTTGCTTCTTAAATCCTCGTTCTAATCAAATGGAAATCTTGGAGCAAAACCCCTGTGATTTACAAAAAGCGGAAGATTTTAAAACACCCAACTATATCAATAACTTCTATTTTTTCCCCAATGAAAAGTTTAATGGGCAAATGCTGGAGTCAATCAACAGGGATATCAGGGCGTTGATGAGTTGATCATAAAATCAGGCGCAAGACATAAACCCGAAAACCTGGTTATCAATATTTTAGGGGTTATTTGTTTTGAATCAAGATACTGTCTGGTCTGTGGCTAAAACGAACTGGGATAAAAAATCTATTTAATTTTGTTTAGATCAGAAAAGAGCAGAAAATGTTTGACAAACTCAAAAAATTCCTTTCTACCTTTGATAATTTGACTAAAGAAAAATTAGCCGAAATAGAACGACATACCTCGATGGTGTCTCTTGCCAAAGGAGATTTTTTCTTGAAAGCAGGCAGGATTTGCCATCAAATCGGCTTTGTAGCAGAAGGCATTTTTAGGGTATATCAGTTGGAAGATCACCAAGAAATCACCTGTGCTTTTGCTCAGGAAAATCAATTTGTGGTCGATTTGGATAGTTTTAACTTGCATCAACCTGCAAGAGAGTATATTCAGGCACTTACAGAGGCACATTTGATCGTGATTAGCCATAGGCAGCTACAAAACCTTTTTGCCGAACTGCCCGAATTTATGCATCTCTATCAACAAATTTTACAGAAATCTCTTTTGGATAAACTCAAAATCAAAAACATTTTCTTAGCCGAAGAGCCTACCCAACGCTACGAATTTTTCCTGACACATTATCCAGACATTATCCAGCGAGTTCCCTTGATTCATATTGCCTCTTATCTGGGTATCACCCCTCAATCACTGAGCAGGATACGCAAAAATTTAGTCTAATTTTTTAACTTAAGGTAAAAAATCAAATCTTCTAAGGGGCTTATTTTGTAAAAAACGATTTATCTTTTTACGAATATGCGAATTACCAAATACTTCTTTTTATCCATACTCACACTGCTAGTGGGCTGGTATTCTTGGAATCACGCCTGGGCTCAAATAGCCAATACAAAGATTAATACAAGCAAAAAAATTACTTTCAAAGGCACTTTGTTGGTCGCCTCTGATGCCGACCAAATCGGTACAGCCTATGCGGACGGCGTAATCAATAAGGTAGCAGGCATAGAAGATTCACTCACGGTTTTGCAATGGAGTGATGCCGGTGACATCTTGAAAAAGCAATTACACGTCAGCAATTCGGTCGTTTCTTGGCCTTCAGTGATTGCGCATTCACCTGATAAAAAATATGCATACATCGTAGAGACAAGAGGAGTTTACAAAGGTGAGAAGCAGCAATTAAAAAACGTATGGACTGATATGCCCCGAGGAACAATCGTTACGGTGGTTGATATACGTTCGCCTCAAAACCCACAAATCGTGCAGCAAATCCCTATCGGCATCAACCCCAAAACTGCCTCTGTCAATCAAAAAGGGGATTTATTATTGGTAGCATCGCAGGAAAAAGGCAAAGAAATCGTACTTGCTACTTTAAAAGCGGGTTTGGTGGATCAAACCTATACTTTTCCCATAGAGGGGCTATCCCGAGAAGGCAGCAATGGAGGAGTAAATGCCGCCGAATTTCATCCTAGTTTGGATGTGATGGCTGTTCTAAAAGACAACCGAAGTGTAGTATTTTATCAAATAAAAAGACAAGACGGAAATATTCAGATTGAGCAAATCGGCAAAGACTTAGAGGCAGGCAAAGTAATCAGTGTGGGAAATTTTACACCTGACGGCAGATTTTTTGTTGTGGCTGATGTGAGTTGGGGAGATTCTAATTTGGGCAATGTATTTAATGGCAGGGGTTATTTGGTCTCTATTCTTTTTGATGAAAAAGGAGCTCATCGTTTGGTCAATAAAGCCAAAGTAGGACTCAGCCCTGAAGGGTTTGATATTTCGCCTGACGGGGAGTGGGCTGTGGCAGTCAATATGCGACGCACCTATTTGCCCAAGGGATTTCCGTATTCCATTTTTGCAGCGCGCAAATTGTCTTCTTTGAGTTTGGTCAAGATTGACAAACAAACAGGCACGCTAAAAACTTTGGGCGATGAATACGGCTTTGAAGGAGAATTGCCCGAAGACGCTGTTTTTGATGCTGAAAGCAAAACCATTGCCGTTACGATTTATAATCAGCGTTTTGAGGCATTTCCCAAACAAGGTTATGTCGAGTTTTGGGCTTTGGAAGACAACAAACTCGTTCGTACTGCACTGCGTGTGCCACTTACGCGCGGTTGTCATAATTTGAAACTGGTGTACTAGGCGACTTGGGTAATATCTGTCTATTTTTCCTGTATCTCCCTGGCGAATTGCCAGGATACAGGAATTTTTTGCTGTGAATCTTTCAGGGTGAAAACCATTGGTATTCCCTATATAGTTTTTCTTTGCTGCCGATGCCTTCCAGAAGAATGGGCTTTACCGCAATGCCTTCATCCTGATTGATTTGCTCTAAATTTTGCGCTTTCGCATTTCCTTCTGCACGATTTGGTCTATTTCTGCCATTTGACTCGAGGAAAGGGACTGGGCAAGGCTGAGATAAGGGAATTGAATATTTGAGTTTTTAAAAGCATTGTTTTTAGATTTCTGGTAGTGTTTCACGAGTAATGCTGTGTATTCAAAAAAGGGGTTTTGAGAGGACACAAAACCGGGCGTTTTTTTATAGGAGCATTACATCCTTAATACTGCCAGATTTTTTTGTATTTGATAAAGAAGTCTTCGCTTGAAGCGAAAACTTCTTTTAAATTTAATTTTTCTCACCCACATTCAGCAAGTTAGCCAAAAGTTTTTGTACTATTTCAAAGCCAATTTCTTCGCTTTCAGGCAGTTTATTCATAAAAACAATGGCTCCCACTTTACTATCTGTATCGAAATACATGAGCGTTGCTACACCACGTTCCGCACCCAAATGACCTCGTAAGTTTCGGTTGAGGTCATAATTATCCGCGTTCCAAGCCAAACCTTGCAGAGGAGCTATAGTTGGAGATTGAATCTTTTGCATCTCCGTTACACTGGCTTGGTTCAAGATTCTTGTACCATTCAAAATTCCTCCATTGACAAAAGCCCTCAAATACTTGGATAAATCATCTACTGTGGTAAACAAACCGCCATTGGGATAATCCGCTAAGGTATAATGCCCGTAGGGTTGATTGTTTTCATCGTAGGGCATTGCCAAATCTGCCGAAGGCAAATCTGCCAATCGCCAAGAGGTGCGGGTCATTCCAAGCGGTTCAAAGATGTTTTCTTTGGTAAATTGGTAAAAGGGCTTTTGGGCAACTACTTCCACTACATAACCTAATAGGGCAATGCCGATATTGGAATAATTAAATTCGGCACCGGACAGTTTGTCTGTGAAAGTATCCGGACTGTAAAAGTCACCATTCGTTGTAAAAAAACCTTCACAAACTTCTGCCAATGAAAGCGTAGGGTCTTCATCCATATAAAGCAACTGCTCGTACACTTCGCCTAAGTGATTATCCACAATGCCCGAAGTATGTGTGAGCAAATGTCGACAGGTGATAACCGAAGCCGAGTTTTTAGGATTCTTAACCTCAAAAGGGAGATAGGTGTTGATGTCGGCATCCAAATTGATTTTGCCTTGCTCTACCAACTGCATCACTGCTACACCCGTTACGGTTTTGGAGATAGAAGCGACCATATAGATAGATTCGTTTGAAGCAATTTTATTGGCTTCTTTATTGGCAAATCCGTAGCCTTTTGACCAAATCAACTTATCCTCTTTGGTGATAGTGGCAGAGAGGCTAACGGTGTTGTAGTCGTTCATTACTTTTGTTAGGAAAGCATCTAATTGGCTTGTTTTTGTAATCAAATCACCATCTTTGGGCGATGCTCCGTCTTTTTTGCAAGACGTGAGTGCGATGAAGCACAGGAAGAAAAAGTAATTTGAGAATTTTAGATTTTTCATGGTTATTAAAATGAAATTTTGATTTTTCGCTAAATCTTCAAGGTCTTTAAGACCTTGAAGATTTAAAAAAATAAGGATTTAGTTAAATGCTTTGATTTTTTGAATCAGTTGTTCAATGAGTTGTACTTTAAATGAGCCGTTCTTTGGTTCAAATTGATTCAAAGTACCTGTAATAGTAATGTCGTTCCATTTGTACATAAAGCTACTGTAAGAGCCATCATGCCCTACAATCAACTCACCTCCAATAGACTGCTTTATCCAACCCATACCATACTCCTCGATGAATCCCTGTTGCATCATGCTGAATGAATCGCTTTTTTTGAAAAAAGTGCCTTTGGTCAACGCATTGATAAAAGTATAGAGGTCTTCTGTATTTGTAATCAATCCGCCACCTGCCCAATCTGCCGAGATGCTTTGGAAATCTGTAATATCAATATCTAAAAAGTAAGACTGTGAAACCCCAATACCCACTACACCACCACGAGGCGGCTCACGAAACTCCATGTAGGTATTTTTCAGATTTAAAGGATTGAAAATATATTCTTTGTATAAATCGTTAAGAGACTTACTTGTTGCATTTTCTAAGGCAAGTCCTACCAGATTATACCCTGTGTCGCTGTAAAAAAAGCCCTTACCCGGCTCAAAGTGCGGGGGAATATTCTCCTTCGTGTATTCTATGGTGGCTTGGGGTGTCCAGAATTGTTCAGGATTTCCCAGTATAAGTTGAATAAACTGTGGAAAGCCATTTTCATCAGGATTTTCAAAGAAATAATCACCAATACCTGAAGTGTGGGTCAGACATTGCCGAATCGTAATTTGATTGCTGTAATCTGTCCCATTGTAAACCATCAAATTATTCATAATAGAAACTGGCAAATATTTACTCAGTTTATCATCCAATGCTATTTTGCCATCTTCCACCAAGCGTAAAGCGAGTGCAGCAAGAAATGTTTTGCCAATACTGGCTGTACGAAATTGGGCATCAGGTGGTAGGGCAGTATTGGAAGCAGTTTTACCTACTGCACTTTTCCAATGCAACTTGTACTTAGGAATATCTACCAACAAAATACCATTAAATACCAATTCATCTTCAGCTACGATGTCATCTAAAATCTTTTGAAAAGATTTTTGTAGCTCAGTCGTGTCGCGTAAGGCTAATTCTTCCTTTTTACAGGAACTAAAAGTAATCCACATCAAGAGAAAAATGTAATTTGAGAATTTTAGATTTTTCATGGTTATTAAAATGATTAAAATGAAATTTTGATTTTGAATAACATTAAAAAGTATAACCCACACCCAACAAAAAAGAGCTGCCTATTTCTCCCTTGTAAATGTTCCAAGAATGCCAATCCAGTGTAGGTCTTTTGGCAGGAGTCCCTGCGGGAGGTGCGTCAGTTTGCAAGATTAAATCATCAAACAAAACACTGTAGTTTAGCAATGCTTCGGCAAACAAACCTGTTGCCTTGCGTCCCCATCTTGGCGACCAGCGATACCCCAACTTGTAGTTGAGTCCTAGCCTCGATTTTGAATCTCTTTTCACGGTTCCGTCTGCTTCGGTTACTTTGATGTGAGCATTTACATCCATCAAGCCAACTTGCACAAAGGCACCACGTCCATTGGGAAACCAAGACAACCGCCCTGAAATCGCAGGGGCATAAGCAAAATAATAACCTTTTGAGCTGTCATCCCACTTTTCGCGGGTATCGTCTCGGTGAAGTGTAAGATTCAGGCTGAAATGTTTACTCAGGCTGTATTCTACGCCTCCATACAAAAACATTCCGTCTTTGAAATCACTCAAGCCACCTCCAAAAGCAGTCAAGCGTTTCTTGGAAACTTCTTCCTGGGCAAAAAGCGACTGCCCCGATAAAATGAGTATCAACAAAAGAACAGGCATACAATAGAGTTTTAAATTTTTCATTTTTTATATGATTTGGAAACTTATACTGAGGTGCATAACGCAATACGAAGGCAAAAGTCGCTCAAAAAAGCCTGAGAGGTGTTCGCCTGGATAGATGCGAACAGATTTTGTGATTCAAAGCACGTTTTCGGGGTATGGAGCTTTGCTGAATGAATGTTCCCTAAGAGCCTTGATTTTTCCTTCAAAAAAGCCTAAATTTGATAAAAATACTTAATTTAGATGGGATACAGCAATTACAAAAACTTCAAACAGACCTTAGAAAAATTAGAGTTAGATGAAATAGATGAAAATTTGTTTCCGACCATTCAACTGGTGCAGCCTTCCGAATGGTTGCAACAGACTTTGGTCTTATCAGAGCGACTAACGCTTACGAATGAAAAAAGTAAATCCGAAAGGATTATCTCACCGATTTTAACTGAAGTAGCCATTCAGTTTGATAAGCATTTTACATTTTTTTCAGGTGAAGACCTTACTGTGGATGCCTCACGTGATTTGGCGGGTGAATGTGATTTTTTCTTTTCAAAGCATCCTCGCAAAAGTGTGATGCAGGCACCTGTGGTTACATTTGTGGAAGCAAAAGATGAGGATTTTGAATATGCACAGGCACAATGCACTGCCCAAATGTATGCCTCTATGCTCTACAATGAGCAAAAGGGAAAGCCTGTATCGCATATTTATGGTTGTGGGGTTACTGGCGATGTCTGGAAGTTTTTGAAATTTGAAAAGGGTAAAATCACCTTGGATATTAAGAACTACTACATCAACGAACTTCCCAAAATCCTGGGCATTTTTCATCAGATATTAAATAGTTTTTTGGATTGAATTATATTTTCCTCAAAAACTTAAAGGCGTTTCGCAACGATGTAAGTCATACGTTACTTGTCCAATAGGTCTTCCATAATAGAAAATCCAAACTTTTTTATTTCCTATCACATATTCTGGGTCCACCGAAACACCGTCTAAGGTACTGATTTTTATTTGCAGTGTCTCTCCTAAAATTCCTTTCAACCAAATTTCACCTTTTGTATTCCCCGGAATTCCGCCACCTTGATACACCTGATATGCGCCATACGTTTTACCATTGATAGTAAAAGGCTCAAAAGAAGTTAGCGTAATTGGGCTTATGGTTGTTGGGGTGGTGTAGCTTTCAATTTCTGTATAAAATCCATTAGCTTGTTGTTTGCAAATGGTCAAAATACTTGCGTCTTTGCTACTAAACAAATAGTTTTGGTTATTGATGCTGAAAGCCAAATCATCTACGTGATGAAAAGCATTTCCGTCATTGGTTACTTGCGTGGAAGTTTGGGTTGCACCGTCACAAAATTTTATATCAAATTTTGGAATATTTGCATTTCCACGAAAGGGATACAACAATTTTTCAGAGTTCTTTACCCACCGTGGAAACGTGAGTTCGTAGGCTGAACCTGCCATATTGGGTACTTCTTCATTTACAAATATGCTGTTGGAAGGATTATCAGAACGAAAACAATAGAGTTTATCTTTTCCGCCTGTTGTGGTTGTTTTTATAACATAACTAATCCAAAAATAAGGTTTTGTTGGGTCATAAGAAACATTGATTAATGCCTTTGTGTCGCTATTGACAGTGCCTAAATTGGTGGTAGTGAGTGTATTTGTGCCACTCCTACGGATAACCTTAAATTCATTGGTGGCATTCATTATCACAAAAAAAGAACCTTGGTTGTCTTTGCCCCAATAAGGCCAACCTTGCCCTTGAATGTTGTCAATAAATTGTTTGTTTGCCAAGTCAGGCAAGCCTGTTTCCAAATTCACATCTGCATAGTAGACTTTTTGGGTTGCGCCACTGGGTTCTACCCAAGTCATAGAGCGATAATCATCTGAAAATTCAACTTGTACGAAGTTGTTACCGATTACGATGTCATTTGGAATAAAAATAGTTGGATTTGGGTCATCATTGTTTTCATTTTTGCAAGCGAAGAAGTAAAGGACTGAAAGAATGATTAAAATGTATTTTTTCATTTTGAAAAATTAAAATTTGATATTTTAATGTTGGACAATGAAAACTTGTATTTCAGTCCTTAGCCTCCAATTTTTTTTGAATTTTAGGCTTATTTCGGAAATCCTTTATTTGATTTAATTTCCAAAATCTGGTCAATATGTCTTTCACAGTGTGCGGTCATCACTATCAGCAATAAATACACATCTACCGTACCTACGGCAGGATGTGCCGAAAAGTGAGTATGCAAACCATCTTGTGTATTTTGGAGGTATTCCATCGTTTTTTGCCTTTGTGTAGCAAAAGCCTCTCGGATTTGCTCAATGGATTGAAATTTTCCGCTTGGCTTGACCACTTCGGGCGATTTGGCTTTCCATGTACGATTAGTTAACCTTTGAATGATTTGTTGCTCATTTACCTTAATTTCATTTCTTTTTTTCAAATCTTCGTTTTTTTGTAAAGCACCCTGAGCCATTTTGAAGAAACCGATTTCTGTCAGGGTGATATGTTCGGCACATTCCATCACTGACCAAGTATTTTCATCGGCTTTGTAGTTCAATTGCGCTTCATTCAAATCCTTGATTGCATCCAAGAATCGGATTTGTGTTTTCTCGAGATAATCAATGGCAAATTTGCGCTCGTTTTGCGAGAGGGTAGAATCTGTTATCATACAACTTGTGCTTTGGAGTAAGTACATTAAAAGTAGTGTTTTCATAAGAAATAGGGATTAAATTTAAGAATTTATTTTAAGTTTTGTGGATACTCTCGGTCAATTAAGGTGATAATTTTTGTTGCTTTATTGATACAGATGTCATATCTATTTATGATTTCATCCACAAAAACAAGATTCTGACAAATATTTTGAGCTTCGTCATATAGCAATATTTTATTCAGGTTTGAAGTAGTATCAGTTATTCTTTTTCTATTATTGATGATAAAGTCATCTAATCGTATTTTTCGTTTAATGTATCCATTGGTGTTTCCTATCAATTGAATAATATTTTCTTGATACAAATCCAAGATAAGATTTTGAAGTTCTTTGTTCTCAATGTCGCCTAATTTTCCTGAAGATTTAAAACCTTCAAACCTGCCGTTGTTAGGGTTTAGCCCTACTTGATTAAATATTGAAAAACCGTAGTATTTTAGACTATCTCTATGAAGGCTATCCTTTTGGGGTCTAGATTGGGTAATGAATTGAAATGCTTTTTTTTGGTTCAGATAAGATTTCTTATCCTCTTGCATTTCTTTAATATCATTTTTCAAATCATTTTTAATACCTATCAAAAACTCCCTGACATCAGCTTGTTTTTTTTGATACTCACTCCAGTTTTGAATGCCAAAAGACAAACTAATCGAGAAAACAATGATAAATATCTCAATGAGAAGTTTAGATAATCTGCCCCAAAGCTGTTTTTTATCGTTAAAAATTATTGTCATCTTAAACACTATTTTTCTTTCAGTAATAATTTAATTTCTGTTATTTTTTGTATTCCAACTTGGTGGGTGGGATTAAGCAATACAGATTTTTCATAATTGATCAGAGCATTCTGATAATCTTTACTGATAAAATAGGCTTCTCCTAAACTATCATAAGCATTAAAAGATTGAGGATATTTTTCTACGACTATTTTTAAAATAGTGATTGCGGTAATGTTAAAAATTAACTGATTTAATTATATTTGCATTCCGAAAACTATACTAAAAATGATAACAACTATTCATACTTGTTCAAAATGTGGGAGTACCAATCTTGTACTCAATGGCAAAAATAAAAGTGGCACCCCTAC
>JANRIC010000129.1:0-27161 GCA_033765345.1 Microscillaceae bacterium | reverse complement strand
GTAGGGGTGCCACTTTTATTTTTGCCATTGAGTACAAGATTGGTACTCCCACATTTTGAACAAGTATGAATAGTTGTTATCATTTTTAGTATAGTTTTCGGAATGCAAATATAATTAAATCAGTTAATTTTTAACATTACCCCTGTTCGTTGTCATCAATCCCCCTACCATCTAAAACAGTTGAGTTTTCTAGCTAACTATAGACGCAAGGCTTATTACTAAACCAAATGACGATTGGCTAACACCTTAAAAAAAAAACAGCCCATAACATCTTATTTGGCAGTGGGCTGACTTTGTAAACGCAACATTTGTATTTCTATCTAGCTTGTGTGCATATATGAAACCAAGATTTTTCAAATGCCAAGTCTTTGTCAAGCCTTGGGCCTGAATCCCTATTTTAAAAATAACACTTCACACGAGAAAAATCACGCAAAATTTGTAAATTGCTTACCAATAAAAACTGAGAAAAAATGAGTAGGGTCAATCCCAAAATAGATTTAGTCTTTAAGAAACTCTTTGGTTCGGAGGAGAACAAAGATATTCTCTTGTCTTTGATTAACGCTGTTTTGCCTGATAACCAACAGATTAAGGAAATTTCTATTAAAAACCCTTACAATGTGTCCGACTATGCCGAAGGCAAATTGTCTATTTTAGATATCAAAGCCGAAGACGAAAGTGGCAACTTGTACGATATTGAAATGCAACTCAAAGGGACAACTTTTTATGGGCGGAGAACTTTATACTACTGGGCAAAAATTTTTGGTTCGCAATTAGATTACTTGACCGAAGAAGAAATAAAAGAGAAGGAGAAAAAAGGCAAATCCTACACAGATTTGAACAAGTGTATTGTCATTAGTTTGATGGACTTTGAGTTTTTCAAAGACGATAGGTATCACCGGTGTTTTGTGCTAAAAGATAGAGAAACAGACGAAACACATACAGACTTAAATTATTTAGACTTGTATTTTGTAGAGTTAGAAAAGTTTGAGAAAAGACACCAAGCCGTCAAGACAGTTTTAGACAAGTGGATAAAATTCTTGAATAATGCAGATTTATATTCCAAAGATACTTTGCCACAAGAATTAGCAGAAATAGAACCCATTAAAAAGGCAAGCGAGAAATTAGAAGTAATGTATTTGGACAAAAAAGAAAGAGAATATTATGAGGCTCAACAAAAAAGGTATCTTGATGAAACCTCGAGAATACAAGAAGCCGTACAACAGGCAGTAGAACAAGCCGTACAACAGGCAGAACTGAACAAACAAATTGCAATGGCCGAAAAAGCAATTAAAAAAGGTTTTAATAATGGAACTATTGCGGACTTGACAGACTTAACTGTTGAACAAATAGAACAACTTCGTAACAAAAAACAATAAAAACATCAACTAACCCTTACTCAGCAAAAGCAGAGGTGAGATGCTCCGTATACGCTACCAAAGCAAAATATTTTCAACATTTGGATTTAGTAATCCTATAAGGTAAATACGCTGCCCTAAACAATCACATTTCTTTGAAGAATCGGAATTCCCTCCTTCATTTTCGCCTCTCAATATCTTATGATTATTTGAAGGTTTTTTTTTATTTTTGTGTTATCACTATAATCAAGGACAACAAACTAACTCTTAATAAGATGAAAATTCATATGATTCTATACATAATATCAATTTTATTGGTATTTCAAAATTGCAGCCCCAGGTTCAAAGTGGGTTCAGACTTAAATCCAGGAGCTAATTTTAATAATTTTCAGACTTTCAGCGAAGACCGTAGGGAGTTATTTACCAAAAGAAGTAATCCCATTTTGAATAGCGAAATCACCAAAAAAAAGGTCTATGCCGCCATCGCACAAGCTTTGGAGACTAAGGGATACACCAGGGATGATAAAAATCCGGATTTGATCTTTAATTTTCAGACGGCCATCCGCAGCCGACAGGACGTACAGACTGTCAACAACGGTCCAGTTTGGGGAGGTTATTGGAGTCGTTGGAATAACCCCTTTTACAACCAAACCTACGTCAGAGATTATGAAGAAGTAACTATGATTGTGGATATTTTGGACAATAAAACCAAGGAATTGATCTGGCAAGGTTGGGTGATCGGCGAAATGAACTATACCTCTGATGATTGGAATCGGGAGATCAATACCAGTATTCTAAAAGCTTTGGAGAATTTTCCTGGGAAAAAATAGGGTATAACATCTGCTATAACCTATTATTTTATATGTGGCATGGACACTATTACGGGTACTATACTTTTCTCTGTACTCAGGGCTCTAAAGGAGATTTTGCCGTCAATATCAAAGCTAACTTCGTGTGGTGCAAATAACTTATCGCTCAATACCCGATAGATTCGCTCCTGAAACTCTCCATTGGTCTGTTCAATATCCGCCAGAATACGATCTATATCGAGTTTTTCTTTGGAATATAAAATACAGAAAAAATCGACCCCAGGATTGGCATCCATTTGAATGAGGTTAAATTCATCGGGTATAGCAATATTATTGCCTTTATAGCCCAGGAAGGCACTGACGCTAGGCTTGTGTGGAAATATTTTATAATTTTTTCTGCTTAAGTCTGAGTTAAACGCATATACGTAGGCTGGGTCTTGATTACTGATATACAGGCGAAAGAGCGTACCAGAGTGATAGGGGCTGATGGTCTCATAAGAACCTCGTCCTTTGTAGAAGGTTTTCATTTCCATTCCCGAAGAAAGTTCAAATCGGATTTCTCCGGCTAGGTTTTGAGAGCCGAAGTCATCCAAAATCATCTCATACGCCTCAAAACAGTATTTTTCAAAGTCATCATAAGAAAGATAAATAAATCCTTCATTCCCCCAGGCTGTTCCCCAACTATTCATCAGTTCAAAAGCACCTCCGTATTTGTTATCGTCATAGCCTACTACTGTCAGAGCGTGCCCGCCTTCTGGGTTGGCGTTTTCACCGGGAAGGATTGACCAAAAATCCTTGCCTTTGGCATTAAGAAAAGATTTGGTACAGCACTGCATGCCGATAATCACTGGCCGGTTTTCTGCCAGGCTTTTCTTAACAAGGAGGGTTTTACCGGATGATCCGGTCTCGAACAGTCTTCGGTACTCTTTGATCTTGAATTTTTGTGCCTTGGCTTCCAGAATAGGGGTAATGGTCTGCCCGCATTGACTTCCAAAGTCGCTTACTTTGACTACACCCACTTCTTTGATAATCTCCAGGGCATTAAAAAGGCTGGTTCCTTCCTGGCAATAGACATCATTGACTGATTTTGCCTGTTCGTAAATAAAATAAGGTGAAAATGCATTTTCGGTGATCAAAGTGGAGTTCGTCCAGTTTTGATGATACGCCATCAGGATGGTGCGTGCAGCATAAGCCGTAGACCAACCCACACATGTACCATAAGAACCCTGATTTTGGGGAATAGGAGCATAAGGACGTAAGGAAACGCTTGTAGGCAGTTTTTGAAAATCTCCCCGCATCAATGTTGCTGCCAAAGGAATCTGCTCATACAAAGAGGGATTCAGCACACAACCTGTGCCAAAATTCTGTGCCTGAATAGGAGTAAGCCCTATCAGAGAACTGCTTATAAAGCATAGCACCAATGCGAACAATATGTTTTTCTTCATTTCCCGGATAAATTAAAATAGAGTAGCTCAGGCATTATCTTGCGATAAAAAGAAAATCACTTCCAGGCTCACTGGTTCCAAATTCACCGTAGTGAGGTTGAGGGTTGGTCATCGTGACATATTCCATAATCTCAGAGAGCGTCAGGATGCGATCTTTCCCACCGGCGGCTCGCAAGGCTTCCAAAAACTTACGGACAAAAGGAGAATGCTGCCCAGCACGCCCATCAGGTACATATTCTTTGCCACCTGATGTAAGATATTTTCGGGCAATATAGCGCATTTTTCGGTTGATGAGTTCCTCACGGTCAGAGGTAATATCTCCTTCACCTCTGAGTGCTACTTCGCGATCAAAAGTTCCTCCAAAACACACGTCCATTACCAGGAAGATATGCCTACAAGGAATGCTATTGATATACGTTTTTAGGTTTGAGTGTGCGATATAGCTTGATTTGGATTCATCTTCAAACTTAGAATCACTAGCCACCACATATCCTTCTTTAAACACATCATCAAACTGCCCGTGTCCGGCAAAAAAGATGAATAGTTGGTCATTATTCTCGTAACTCATTTTGGCATACTCCTTGATCTTGAGCATGACCTGTTCTTTGTTATAATTCTCTGCAATTTCTACATCGAAGCCATACAAATCACGCAGATCACGTCCAATGGCTCTGGCATCATTGATGGGGTTGAGTAGATTTGTCCAAGAATCATACGTATCTGTGGCAAAAAGCAAAGCTTTTTGTCTTCCAATAAGTGAACTTGTCAATAAAGGAGGGGGGGTACTCGTCTGATTTGCTTCTTTGACTACTGTAAAAGATTTGGCAGATTCATTCCCTCTCATATCAAAAGCCCTGACAGTAATTATATTTTCTTTACCTAGAAGAGTAGTTTCGCCGTCAAAGCTTCCATCTGCATTTAAGCGGGCTAAGTTTCCATTAATCAGGACTTTGTCTACGCCGCTTTCATCACTTACATTCCCAATTACGGTAATGGTTTGTGTTTCTTCTACTACGATTACTCCTCGGGTAGATGTAGCCGGAGAGGTAATGCTGATGAGGGGCGGGTTTCTATCGGCATATTCCTGATCAATTTTGGCAATTAGAAATTGGGCATGAGAAGGGTCTTGGCTTTTTGAGCGAGCGATTTCAACGGCTTTTTCGGCGGATAGTTTTGCGAAAGTATTGCGTTTTAACTTAAAAAGTATATTGGCCAGGAGCAAATTATTTTCATAATTATTATTCAGTTGGATGGCTTTTTGTGCCCATCCTTCGGCTTTGATCAAAATAGAGTTATTGTCTTTGACTTCGGCATATTCAAATACTTTGGAGGCAAGATTGTAATAATCTTGGTGATTTTCGGCAGCCTGACTTAGGTAAAGGTTAAAATCTCGATCATAACGATCCATCTCTCCGGTGTTATAAAAGGCAATTCCACGAATGGCATAGGCTTCCTGATAGCGGCGATTGTTATAAATAGATCGATTGGCATCTTTGAGCGCGTCTTCATAATTTCCTAATGAGAGCTTCAGTAGGGCGCGGTTACAAAAGGCTTTGGGGTTGTGAGGGTTTAGGTTGACAGCTGCGGTATATTCTTCCACTGCTTTTTCGTTTTGTCCGACTCTTTGGTAATAATCAGCCAGATTACTTCTCAGGTCAGAATTGGCGGGGTCTAGTTTTACGGCTTGTCTTAGGTCAACGAGTGCTTGATTGATATTGCCCTGATCCAGTTTGACGAGCCCCTGCATACTCAATGCGGGTGCAAAGTTAGGATTAATTTTAAGGGCATCTTCGCAATCTCTGAGGGCGAATTTATAACGTCGCTCTAGGCGGTGAAGGTTGGCTCTTTCTACATAAGCAGCTTCAAACCTGCCATTTCGCTCGATGGTAGTAGAAAAGTCATAATAGGCCAATTCGGTTTTATGAAGGGCGGCATAAGTCAACCCTCTTTGAAACCAACTCATGGCATTTTCAGGTTCGAGCTGAATAGACTTGGAATAGTCTCTCAGCGCTTCGTCGTACCTTCTCAATTCGTAATACGCTTCCGCACGATTGAAATAGGCTTCGGAAGACTGGTTGTCGTAGCGAATTGCTTCAGAAAAATCATCAACCGCCTCAGTAAACACTCCTTCTGCGAGCTTTTGCTTACCTGACGATAGATAAGTTTTGGCGGGTTGTGAAAAAACCGGACAAATCGAGTACAATACAATCAAAAAACATAAAAAACTTCCTAGTCTCGTGTTCATAGCGCTGATAGAATTATTTTTTTTTAAAAGCTTTGTTGTCATTTTTGTGTGATAAAAGAGCCGCGACACTTTTATTTTTTGGTTTGCATAATACAAATTAAAAATAAAAGTTGGAATCATGCAATAATTTGGAAATTATAAACTGACTAGAGTAGTAAATTCGGGGCTTTTAATCTTTATTTATGTATTCTTTTACTGATTTTGGGGCACAAGTGTTGCAAACAATATCTTGAAAATAATCAAATTTCCCAAATTTCCCAGGCTTTTTCTGCTTGTAAGTAGAGCATTTCCAATCCACCTTTCACTTTTGCTCCATGTTTTATACCTTTTTTCAAAAATAAGGTCTCTTCGGGGTTGTATACCAAATCATATAAAAGATGCCGACCCGATAAGAAATGATAGGGCAAATCAGGGCAGCTATCCACCTGAGGGTACATTCCAAGAGGCGTCGTATTGATGATCAGGTGATAACTCTGAATGACCGATTCATTGACTTCGGAGTAGAGGATTGTATCCGAGGTATTTTTTTGTCGGGATACTCTCAGGAAAGGAATTTTGAGGGCATTAAGACTGGCTTCAACGGCTTTGGCTGCCCCTCCTGTACCCAAGATCAAAGCTTTGTAACCTTCCATACTATGAAGGTTTTTTTTGTCGTTGAGGGCACGGCTCAACGATTGTAAAAAACCATAATAATCCGAGTTATGCCCAATGAGCTTTCCCTGAGTATCTATTTTAATGACATTGACAGCACCTACTTGCCTGGCGGAGTCTGCCAACCCGTCCAGATAAGGGATAATCGTTTGTTTGTGAGGAATAGTGACGTTGAGCCCTTGAATAGCGGGATTATTTTTAATAAAATCAGGAAAATTCTGAAGGTTTTCCATTTCAAAAAGTTCGTAGCGGGCATCCTGAATGGATTCCTGCTCGAACTTTTGAGTAAAATATTTTTGAGAAAAAGAGTGTGATACTGGATAACCTAATAAGCCGTAAATTCTCATGGCAAATTATTTTTAAGTTTGTAGCCAAAGTGTATATAGAATTAAAATTACAAAAAAACTACACTTTTGTTGTACTTTGCCCAGCAAATCTTTCTAAAAAATACACAATCACAAAACCAAAAACTGCCAATAAGATTGCACCAAAGATATAAGGTTCCTGGCCGACCACATCCTGGAAATAAAAAGGAGATACACTTTGTTCGCGGAGCGGCTCAATCTCTCCTCTGGAATTTTCAAAAGTTTCTAGGGTTTCTTTCCAAGGCCAGACTTTATTTAAAGAGCCGGCCATGATTCCTGTCAAGCAGGCAATCGTAAGATTATGATAGTGCTTGAGCAGCCAACTTACCACGTGCGAGAAAGCAAGAATACCTACTACACAGCCTACTAAGAAAGTAAAAACCGTTTTGAGGTCAAATGAAGTAACTGCTGCCAAGATGAATTTATATTTATCCAGCAATACCAAGATAAAACTACCCGAAATACCCGGAAGAATCATTGCACAGATGGCTATTACCCCTGAAAGAAATACAAACAAAGTAGTTTCAGGGGTTTGGGTTCGCCCGGCCACGGTAATTAAATAACCGAAGGCTAATCCGATAAGCAAACTGATGACCGTAGCGATCGTCCATCGGGTGATTTTTTGGGAGACCACTACGGTAGAAGCTATGATCAAACCAAAAAAGAAAGACCAGATCAATATAGGGTAGAACTCAAGCAGGTATTGAATAAGTTTGGACAAAGAAAGAATAGAAGTTCCGATTCCTGACAACAGTACAATTAAAAAAGTAGCGTTGGTATGTTGCCAAAAAGCCTTAAATTTTAGGCTAATAAATAATTGAATGGCTTTTAAGTCAAAAGATTTGATAGAATTGAGCAATTCTTCATAAATCCCTGAGATAAAGGCAACAGTACCTCCCGACACACCAGGAACCACATCGGCAGCTCCCATAGCAATTCCTTTCAAATACAAGATCAAATAATCTTTAGGTTTTTTCATAGATTAGTTATTGAGTAATGTTTTACTTTTTATTCTGATTTAGAAAATGACTAAAGGTATCACCTCTTAAGCCCAGGCGAATTGTCTCAAGGGGTATCACTTCATTGGGAGCAATATTACCCAGATTGACATTAGCCCCCAACAATTTAATAAACCAAACTTGTTGGGATTTTTGGGGGGCTTCCCAGATGATTTTTTCAAAAGGAATTTTGGTGAGGATTTCCTGCACCAGCCCTGAGCGTACTTCTCCTGAGGAGCGGAAAAGACCCACAGTACCAGTTTCGCGGGCTTCACCGATTACTTTCCAGGCGCCGGCATTGAGTTCGGCCTGCATCAGTTCAATCCATTTGTAAGGAGGGATGATTTCTTCTTCGTCTTTGGAGCCTACTTCGGAGAGGACTTTTACTTGTTGGGATAAAATACGGACATACTCACATTTTTCTTCATGCGGGATGGTGATAGAGCCATCGGAGACTTCGGCCAGAGGCATGTCATATTTATCCAAGACTTTACGATAATCTTCAAACTGCCCTCGGATCACAAAAGCCTCAAACAGTGTTCCCCCAAAATAAAAAGGGATGCCTGCCTGACGATAAATATCCAGTTTTTCTTTGAGTTTGGGAGTCACATAAGAGGTTGCCCAGCCCAGTTTAATTATATCAATATAATCTCCTGATATATCAATCATATCGGCGGCTTCGCGCATGCTAAGACCTTTGTCCATGACCATGGTCAGTCCATAATTTCTATTTTTTTGGGTTCTTTCGGGGAGATTATTCAAATAATAGTTCATCATTCGTAATTCTTTCTAAATTTCTCAATAATGGTATATAAAGCTTTTTGGGTTTCTAATTCGGGGAAAAACTCATAAAGAGCGATATGCCCTTCAAAGTCCAGGGTGAGGGCTTGTTCAAGAAGTTGGAAAGCATCTTTATATTTACCAGCTCCGATTTTATAAGCTACTGCACGATAGTAAAGGGAGGCATCTTCGGGGCATTCTTCAATACCCTCGAGGATGAGTTCTATGGCTCTGCTTTCATCCCCTTGTTCATAATAGACATAAGACCATTTGAGCCAAAGCGGAGGGTTAGCCGGATAAATTTCATAAGATTTTTCAAAAGATTCCAAGCTGTTGATCAGGTTTCCGAGCTGATATTCGGTATCGGCAAGAGCAAGCCAGTAATTTTCATTATTTTGCTGGAAGTAAATGGCTTTTTTCAGAAAATGGAGGGCTTCGTACCAGCGTTTTAGAGCGTGTAGGCACACTCCCATTCCGTACCAGGCTTCATCCCAGGTATGATCCAGGCGGATGGCTTCCCGATAGTTGACGATAGCGGCGTTATAATCCTCCATTTTTTCATAAGAGGCACCTAGGCAGCAAAGCAGTTCGGGATTATCTTCTCCATATTCCAGCGCACTGGTATAGAGTTGCTGGGCTTGTTTGTAGATTTTAAGATTCATGTAGACATTCCCCATTTCAAAATACGCCGGGGCAAAGTCTTCCTGAATCAGGGTAGCATATTCAAGTGCTTGAAGGGCATTATCGTATTGCTCAAGTTTACAATAAGTAAGGCCTAAATTATACCAACTCAGGTATGAATAAGGGTCTTTATTGACAAATTTTTGGTAGAAATTGAGGTTATCTTCAAGCTCTCCTATCAAAGCCAGGCAGTAGTTCAGTTCATAAACGGCGTGTTCTTGAGCGTTGTTGATGGTAATGGCTTTTTTGTAGTGCATAATAGCTTCTCGGTACTTGCCCAAATGCTGATAGGCGTAGGCCATTCTGTAATGCACTTCATCGTGATTGTGGATAAAATCCAGGGATTTTTCGAGTAAAGTGAGTGCGCTTTTAAAATCTCCAAGTTGGACGTATATATTTTCTTTGAGGAAAATGAGGTCTTCGTCATAGGAATAGATTCTTTCCAGATAATCGGTAATTTCAAGAGCCTCATCAAATTTACTAAGGTATGTAAGTATGATTACCTTCTGAAAGAGCAATTCTGTGGAGAAAGGATATTGATCTATTGCAATTTGGCAAGCTTGATAGGCCCCTGTAAAATCTCCGATTTGTTTATAATGGTTGATAATCACTTCATATTCTTCAGCTTCAAAAAAATAATTGTGATGATCTTCCAACATATTTTCAAATCTTTCTACCAGTGTTTTTGGGGCATCATTATTTTGAAAACTTTCTTCCATCATTGCTTTATGAGTTTTATGGGTTCAATTCTGTAGAAATTATTTCATAGTATTGATTTTTGTTGGTTTGTCTGTTTGATTCTTAAGCCCAAAAATACAATTAAAATTATGTTTTTCCTGCAAGTTCATATTTTTTTCTTAGTGCTTCGCAAGTCCATAGCAGGGTATCATCCAATGAATGATAGGTATAAGAGAGGGTATTCTTGAGCTTATCTGACGGATAGATAAAAGACTGATTCGCCAGAGAAGCTGTTTCGCGGGTGATCAGGGGTTTTTGCCCTGTAAAAAGTGTATATATGGATGTAAAATACCAGAGCAGTCTGATTTGCCAGGGTTTGAGTTTGATGTGAGGGGGTTTTTTGTTCCAAATTCGGGCTATTTTTTCAAAGAATTCATGATAAGTGATATGACCAGCATTGAGGATGAATCTTTCTGAGGAGATATTGCTTATTGTCAGTCTGTGGGTGATTTCGGCTATATCGCGTACATCTACGTAGTTGAGTAAGCCATTGGTATAAAATTGTTTTTGATCCCAGATATATTTAAACATTTGGGTACTACTGCGCGACCAATCCGAGGGTCCTAATATCACTGAGGGGTTGAGAATTACTGTTTTTAATCCTTCAGCATTAGCACGCCAGACTTCCATTTCGGAGAGATATTTAGATACGGCATAGTTAGAATTAAGTTTGGAAGTCTGCCATTGGCTTTTTTCGTCTATCAGCGTTTTATCCTTACTTCTTCCTAGGGCTGCTACCGAACTGATATGGCATAAGCTCTTCACTTGATTTTCGAGGCAGGCATTTACGATATTAGCGGTACCTTCTACATTAATTTGGTGCATCAATCTTGCATCTCGCCGATCAAAAGATACAAGGGCTGCGGCATGCACCACATAGTCTACGTGTTGGATCGCTTCCATGAGCAAGGGTACTTCAAGTATATCACCCTCTATCCATTCAATTTGAGTTTGGATGTCTTCAATAAAAGATAAATCACTATTTTTTCGTTTTAGGGCACGGACGGAGAAGCCTTCGGAAAGGAATTTTCGAGCCACAAAGCAACCTACTAGTCCGGTACACCCGGTTAAGAAAATCATCATACACAAAGATCAAGAAGGTGAACATATCAATATCCTGGCAAGGATATTTACAATTGATGATTTAATAAAGGTATTTTGCATAATTTTGCAAAATATTTTTTGCTTCGGCTAAGTTCCATTTGATCAAGGTGTTTTATTTTGTGGCAATCAGAGCCTACAAAGCTTACCAGAGACTTATTTACAAGTGTTTCGGCAAATATTTGGGCATTTCTGGAATAATATCCTGAAAGGGAATTGATATTGAGTTGAAATAAAACGCCGTATTCGTGTAATTTTTCTAAGATGGCAAATTGTTGTTGTAGATATAAATAGCGTTCGGGGTGAGCCAGTACGGGTTTATAACCCATTGACTGCATCAAAAAAACGGTTTCAAACAAGTTGGTCGGCTGATTGATGTAAGATGTTTCAAAAAGTAGATAATTATCTCCAAAGGTCAGAAGTGTTTTTTTTTTCGCGAGTAAATCAATAAAATATTCATCCAAATAATACTCTGCTGCTGCGGAAAGTTCAATTTCAATTTGTTTTTTTTGAAGATGCTCCTGAAGAGTCTGAAGTTTTTCAAGAATAATTTCAGGTGTATTGCGGTAATAATCCTGCATGATATGGGGGGTGGTAATGAGCTTTCGATAGCCTAGCTGTATGAGTCTGCGAATCAGATTTTCAGATTCTTCCAGGCTTTGGCTTCCATCGTCAATACCCGGCAATAAATGAGAGTGTAAATCCGTAAAAATGAAGAATTTATCTTTATTTGGCTGATTATCGGGTACAGAAGTTCTTTTTAGTTTGTGGTTATTTTTAAAAATAAAATGAATCATTTATTCTTTTTGTTTATGCGTTTTATCATTTTGCTGACCATCGTCTCCTGGTCTTCATAATATCCGTCTCCATAATAGCCGCCATATCCGCCAAATTTGCCGTAGCCAAAGCCATACCCTCCGTAGCTGCTATTCTTTTTAACAGCGTTCAAGATTAAGGCCAAATTTCCAAGATTATTATTTGACATAATTTTTTTGATGGTTTTGGCAAAGAATTTTTTGGTATAGTTGGCTCTGGTGACATAAAGGCAAACATCTACTTTCTGCATAATCAATACGGCATCGGTCACCAGACCCACCGGAGGTGTATCTATGACTATAACGTCATAAGACTCTTTAAGCTTATCAAGCATCATATCAAAATCTTCTCTCAAGATCAGCTCAGAAGGGTTAGGAGGCGTAGGTCCTGATGTAATGATATGCAGGTTTTGCATTTCTGTGGTTTTGATACATTCGCTAATGGACTGCCTACCGATGAGAATGCTACTGATTCCCTGTTGATTATCCTGGTTGAAAGCCTGATGTAGTCTGGGTTTTCTCATGTCAAAATCCAGGGCAATTACTTTTAAATCCGAGGTGGCGATGATTCCTCCAAGGTTGGCTACGACAAAGGTTTTGCCTTCGCCGCTTACGGTAGAAGTCACCATAATGACCGTACTTGAAGCGTTGCTGTAAATCCCCTTGCCCGAAGGAAGAATAAAATCCAGATTGGTTCGGATGGAGCGAAAAGCTTCATTGATAGAAGACTTGGGGTTGTTTCCAATGATTAGCTGGCTTGTTTTGAGCTTAAGCCTACGGTATTCGGGGATAGAACCCAATACAGGTGCTGAGGTAAGCTTCTCGAGGTCAGCTTGTGAGCTGATGGCATTGTGCAACAAATATCGTCCTCCAACCAAAGAAATGCTTAAAAACATACCTAAGGAACTTGCAATGGCATACACCCAGAATTTTTCGGGATAAATGGGCACTACTGGAAAATTGGCAGGAGATAAAATCGTAAATTCAGGTACAATTCCCGCTCCTGCGATCTCGAGTTCGGTTTTTTTGTTGAGCAGATTGCTGTAGTAGCCATCAAATAATTTGTATTGCCGGGTAATTCGGTTGAGTTCTCTGCCTTTTAAAGGAAAGCCAATGAATGAGCTTTGAATTTCAATGATTTTGCCGTTATAATCCCGAAGTTCTTCCAGCAACACTTTACGGTAGGCTGAGGTATACACCTTTAAATCTTCGCGGGCATTATCGAGTAGTTTGGTAGATTTTTGGGAGCGATAGGTTTTATCAGATTTTTGGCTCAGTTCAAGGATTTCCTTAGATTCTTTCTCTTTGTTAAAATTTCGGATTTCTTGCGCCAATTGCTCGTTATCGAGGATTTCAAGCAAGGGTATAAATTCTTTCAGTTCATTCCGGCTTTGGATAGCATCTTCAAGCTCCAGGAGGATGGCCAATTTTTTTGCCACCTGCTGTTTTTGACCGATCAAGCCTTCCAGTTCTTCTATGGATTTACCGAGTTTGTCGTCAATATCTTTGGTTTTGTTTTCAAGAAAGAAATTTTGGGTTTGTGCTTCATAAAAAATCAGTGAATCTTCATTTCTCTGTAACTCGCCATTGATCCATTTAATTCTTTGTTTATTAGATTGGTTTTTAGTCTCAATGCTTTTCTCCATATACACCGAATCTATGATCGTGACAATATCACGGGCTTTGAAAGGATTATAGTCTTTGAAAGAAATAGCAATAATTCTTGCGTCTTTGTTGCGAATGCCTACATCCAGATTTTTTTGCAAATAAGCGATCACATCGGTCGGTTGCCGGATTATAAAATAATAGTCATTGTACTTGTGAGGGCTTGTATCTTTTCCGTGAAATAATATTTCTATTTCAAAATCCTTGTTTGAAAGGAGTTTATCAAATTTAAATTGTTTACGAAAAATATTTTTATCATCAATTTTGCAGGTTAATTCATAGGTAGTATTATCCAAAAAACGCAGATCAAACACTTTACCGAAAAAAATAGGATTATGAATTTTTGCTTTCACCTCAAAAGGGCTTCCGGTATACATTTCACTATCTAAAAAATTTCCTTTGGAAAAATAGCTTACAGTCAAATCCAGGCAATCTATCACCATTTTTGAGATGATTTCAGAGCGGATAAATTCCAACTCGCCCAACAATTCTTTAAGATTATCATTATCTGTCTTAAAAATCCCATAACCTTCCTGAATATATCTCTGATTTTCATTCATATCCAGCTTTAAAGCAGAAGAAGATTCATAAAGAGGCTTGGTATAACGCAAAAAAGTAAAAGCCCCCAACAAGGCTAGTCCATTGATCAATATTATCCAAATCAGACTTTTACGAAGTATCAGTCCTAATTTATGAAGATCCAATTCTTTCAGGAGGTTATTTTCTTCTTCTTGAATAATTGGATTGGAGTTGGGTATTTCGTTGATTTTATTCAAAGTGCAAGGTTTTAAAAATGAATACCTCCCGAATTCTTAGTTATTATTCCTAAATAGAAGTACAAGGGCTACGACACTTGTCACCAAAGACAATACCGGGCTTATATCTCTTAACGATTCCACGAAAGGCTTTCGTACAGGTTCTACATAAATAATGTCATTAGGCTCTATTGTTAGATCATACTGCTTTAGCCCATTAATGGTTCTGAGGTTAATCACATAAATATCAGGATCTCTTAGGTTTCCTCTAATCAGACGGATATTGGAAGCTCTCAGCTCACTCGACACACCGCCTGTTTGCGCCAATACATCTATGAGATTGACTTTTTCGTTCCTCAAAGGGAAAAGCAGCCCCTGGTTTCCTTTAAAAACAACCACCTTTTTATTGGAATAACGGGTACGAACAAAGGGTTTCTCATAAAACTCCTCATACTTGCTTTCCAGGAGGCTATCGGCTTCGTCTAGAGTCAGGTTTTCAAGCTTTATTTCTCCAATAAGCGGAAGTTTGGCGTATCCGTCTTGCCTAACCAAAAAATTGGGATATTGTAAGGGAAATGTATTCCCACTAATTTGATTTCCAAGTGTATTCTGAAGGTTTCCCTGAGTATTATTTATATTTCCTGGGTTAAAATTATTATTGACAGGCTGATTTGAATCTATTTGAGGAGGATCAATAATTACTTCTCCATCTTGAGTATAGACCCTTACCTCTAAAAAATCATTTTTCTGAATTAAATAATTTTGTTCTGCGGCTTTGACTTGAAGCTCGATATTAGGCTGGTTATGCAGAATACTTTCTTTGGTGCTAAACATGATATTCTGGTTGTAAAGGCCGCAGGAAGTTATGCACGTACCCAATATAATAGCCATGATCAAACGCATAAGGTGTGTTTTTTGATTGTATAAATAATAAAAATACTCCTGTAAACTTATAAAGTAAAAGAGTAATTACAAAATTCGCCAATGATTTGTTTATCAGATAGTAGCTACTTTTGGGATGCTTCGGTTTTTCTTTCGGGTTTTTCTTTCCTGGACAATGGTAAAGCAATCCAGAATTTTGGAATATTTTTGAATGACGATTTTTTCATCAAATTCTTTTTCCACTTTTATCCTACTAGCTTCACCCATACCTTTAAGTGTTTCATTATCAAGAAGATACATCTCCTCCATTTTTAGAGCCAGGTCATCAGCGTCTTTGACCTTGCACAGAAATCCGTTCAAGCCATCCACTACGGTTTGTCTACAACCTGCAATATCTGTGGTAATCAATGGCTTGGCCATGCCTGCGGCTTCTAAAAGAGAACGAGGAGTACCTTCCCTGTAAGAAGGCAAAACCACACAATCGGCCTTTTCTATAAATTGTGCCACGTGGTCTGTGGTACCCAAATAATCGATCAATCCCTCATCTACCCAAGCTTGCACTTGCTCGCGGGATACCCCCAAATTACGATCTTCATCAATAAAGCCCAATATCTGAAACTTAGCCCTGAGACCTTTTTTGCGAAGGGTGCGGATCGCCTCGATATATTCTAAAATTCCTTTGTCATATATCAGCCGAGCAATCATCAAAAATGTGAATATTTCATTTCGCTGAAAATCAACCGGATGGAATTTATCCAACGGAATCCCCGAGCCGGGAACCAAATCCGTAATTTTCTTCTTTATTAAATTATGCTCAAGAAATAATTGCAGATCGTCTTCGTTTTGAAAAAAAACCTTGTTTGCATAACGAAAGGAAATCTTATACAATAACTTAGCGATTTTGGAGGTCAAGTCATCCCTCAAAAATACCGTGCCCAAACCACATACATTGTTAATGACCAGTTTCCGAAGCGGAATGGCAGCCAACGTACCGTAGATATTGGGCTTAATCGTAAATTGGAGGATTATATCAGGATTAGACTCTTTGTATACCCGAAAAAGTTGGCGCATATAGTCAAAATCCCTGAGAGGATTAGAGCCTTTACGCTCCAACTTGACAGGATAAAACTCACAACCCATCTCCACTAAATAATCGGAATATTCATCCCGAGGAGCAATGGCAATCACCTGATGTCCTTTGTCCAGAAGAAATTGGGCAAGACCTCTTCTGAAATTGTAAATATTCCAAGACGTATTCAAAACAATAGCTACTCGCATTGGTAAAATTTTAGTAAGAGATGGTATATTTATTTAACTATCTTTACCTTCAAAATCGTATATCTTAGATCAAGATTGTCTTTTTATTTATGAAGAAAAACTTGACAAAAATTTACTCTTAATTATACCTTAACTTTGCTGGTGTGAAATTGTTTTTTGTTTTTCTTTTATGCAAATTTAGTAATTAGAAAAACTATATTTTGATGCAATAAAGTGACTAGATGTTAAAATTACGGTTTAAAAACCAACATTAGAATTTCCTAAAGATTAAATATGATTAAATTACACTATACCGCCCCCCAACGAGAATGTGCCGTGCTAGTCGCAGTCGCCAGGGAAGGTCAAAGCAAAGAAATTACGCAAATTTATACCGAAGAATTGGCTTTTCTGGCCGAAACACTTGATATTCAGGTATCTCATATATTTACGCAAAATCTTGAAAAACCGGATTTCAGAACATACGTCGGAAAAGGTAAACTATTAGAAATCAAGGAGTATGTCTTGGAAAACGCCATCGATATGGTCATTTTTGACGACGATCTCAGCCCTTCTCAGGTACGAAATCTGGAGCGTGAAATTAATGGAGAAATTATCGACAAAGCCAAATGTAAGATATTGGATAGAAGTTTATTAATTCTGGATATTTTTTCGCTCAGAGCGCAAACTGTTCAGGCTAAGACTCAGGTTGAACTGGCTCAATATCAATACCTTCTCCCCAGACTAACCCGCATGTGGACTCACCTTTCCAAGCAGAAAGGTGGAATCGGTATGCGTGGACCAGGTGAAAAAGAACTCGAGACCGACAGGCGTATTATTAACGATAAAATTGCATTATTAAAGGATAAGCTCAAAAAAATCGACAAACAGAGCACCACCCGTCGCAAAGCGCGTGAAAGTATGGTTCGCTTGGCTTTGGTAGGATATACCAACGTAGGCAAGTCTACCCTGATGAAGCTTCTCTCCAAATCTGATGTATTTGCTGAAAATAAGCTTTTTGCCACCGTAGACTCTACCGTGCGAAAAATCAACCTGAACGGTATCCCCTTTTTATTGACCGATACCGTCGGTTTTATTCGTAAATTGCCTACCCTGCTCATCGAGAGCTTTAAATCAACCCTCGACGAAATCAAAGAAGCTGACATTTTACTGCACGTAGCTGATATATCTTCGCCTCAATGCGAAGAACAAATTGCCATCGTAAATCAAACACTGATTGATATCAAAGCCGCCGATAAGCCTACTTTGCTGATTCTTAACAAAATAGACCTAGTAGATGATCCAAACATTGATTATTCCGACCACCTCAAAGTGAATGACCAGGTGATTCGGATCTCGGCTTTGAACAAAGAAAATATTGAACATCTCCGCCAGTTGATTTTTGAAATGGCTTGGGAAAAATATCGAAGTATTTACCCGAATTATGTACCCAATTATTCCGATAATTCGGAGAATTGATTTATTTTGTAAATTGAATCCAATGGTCCCGTAGTTCAATGGATAGAATAGGAGTTTCCTAAACTCTAGATGTGGGTTCAATTCCCGCCGGGACTACTATTTGAGCTTTTAATACGCTTATAATCAATGAATTTAGCATTTTTTTATTAGCAAGGAAATAAAAAGGGGCATCGTCAGGCAGCTATTGCATAAGGCTTGTTAAGCGTTGGAAAGTATACCAGATATTCATCTTGAACACTAACCAAATCGCTTAAATTTGATCGGATTCATCTAAATTTTTTTAAAAAACTTCATACAAATTACAGCAATTCACTATCTTGGGCATATAAAAATTTTCATACAAAATATTAACCCATTGAATAATATGCATCGAGTTTTTCGCTTAACGGTTTTCTTACTTTTTACTTTTTACCTCATTTCCTGTCAAAACCCACAAACCCTCAGCCAGGAAGAGACCCATTACAATGATTTTAAGTTTCAAGAGTACACCATCGCACAGTTGCAGGAAGGCTATCAAAAAGGGGATTTTAGCATCCGTGAAGTCGTGCAAAGTTATCTAGACCGGATTGAAGCCATTGATAAAAAAGGTCCGGCACTTAATTCTGTGATTCAGCTCAATCCAGATGCCCTGAAAATAGCCGACCAACTCGACCAGGAACTCAAAAACGGCAAAGCCCGCGGGCCGATGCACGGTGTGCCCGTATTGCTTAAAGACAACATCGACACCCACGACCAAATGGAAACTACCGCAGGATCTCGGGCATTAAAAGGCTCTAAACCTTCCAAAGACAGCTTTATCGCCCAAAAACTTCGCGAAGCAGGGGCAGTAATCATCGGCAAAACCAATCTCAGCGAATGGGCAAATTTTCGGGGCGAACTCTCCACCAGCGGCTGGAGTGGTGTGGGCGGGCAAACCAAAAATCCGTATATACTCGATCGCAATCCCTGCGGCTCAAGCTCCGGTTCGGGTGTAGCCCCCTCAGCCAATCTTTGCATCGTTGCCATTGGTACAGAAACCAACGGCTCGATCGTTTGCCCATCCAACAACAACGGCATCGTAGGCATCAAACCCACCGTAGGCTTGCTGAGTCGATCAGGTATTATTCCCATTTCTTTTACCCAAGATACACCCGGCCCGATGGCGCGTACTGTCAGAGACGCAGCGATTTGTCTGGGTGCTATGGTAGGTATAGATTCTTCGGACAGCAAAACCCTGGCTAGTGAAGGCAAATTTTATAAGGATTATACCCAATTCCTCAAAAAAGACGGCTTGAAGGGCAAAAGAATCGGACTTTTTAAGGCACCTTTTGGGCGAAATTTCAAAGTAGATCAGGTCATGAACAAAGCCGTGGAATATCTCAAAAGCCAGGGAGTACAAATCATAGAAATTGAAGAAATCTCGACGCCGAATGTGGGCGGTTTATCCTATACTGTGCTACTTTATGAATTCAAGGATGGAATCAATCAATACCTGAAAAGCCTTGGTGCAAAAGCCCCTTTCAAAACGCTGGAAGAAATCATAGCTTTTAATGAAAAAGATAGCATCGAACTCAAATACTTTGATCAAGATATTATGAAACAAGCCCAGGCAAAGGGCGATCTTAACTCTCAAGAATATCAAGAAGCTCTTGCCAAAATGCTCAAAACTATCCGTGAAGAAGGCATCGATGAAATCATGCAGGAAAACAAACTCGATGCCCTGATTGCCCCTACAGGTGGACCAGCCTGGAAAACCGACCTAATCAACGGTGACTCCTTCCAATTAGGCAGTTCTTCCCCAGCAGCGCAGGCAGGTTATCCGAATATTACCGTCCCGATGGGTTTTGTGGAAGGACTCCCAGTAGGTATTTCCTTTTTTGGGCGCGCCTGGAGCGAGCCGCTTTTACTTGAAATTGCATATTCCTATGAGCAGGGTACAAAACATCGCAAAGTCCCAGAGTTTCAGGAAAAATAAAACATAGAGACTTGAACATACAAAAAATGGATGAAATCAGAGCAAGAAACTAACAAACAATAGTTTTAAAAAGCCTTTTCCATTGTGGAGAAGGCTTTCGTTTTTTTGTCGTGCCGGAAGTGCCTTGTATTTATTTCTCGAGTTTGGGAATTCTCTGGATGGTAGGTATGAGTAGGGAAACGCATCAGTAGCGTCCTTTAAACAAATTTTCTAAAATTCAGTATCTTTGCAAAAAGTCAAAATAAATGAATTCAGAAAAATATACTTATTTGACTAATCAAAATAACCTTATTTATACATTTTTAAGTATAGGCATACAAGGAGTTATTTTAAAAGTAGTGATTTTTGAGAAAATTGACGAAAGTCTTTATAATCTTGCTTTTGGTGATTTTAATGAAAAAACACAAGAAATTGATGACAAAGCAGTATCTAATAATGGAGATACCATCAAGGTTTTGGCAACTGTGATACAGACAATAAGAGATTTTTATACTACAAATGTAAATGCAAGTGTGATTATAAAAGGTAGTTCATCTGCTCGCACTCGACTTTACCAAAAGATTATAAGAGATAATATTGCCACCATTCAAACTGAATTTGAGATTTTGGCGTTAAATGAACAAGACGAATATGAAATATTTTATGTTAATGGGAAATATGAAGAATTTAAAATAAAAAAAATATGAAATCTATACAAAAAAAAGTTACTATCAGTTTGGCAGAGGCTATCCAATTGATTGAGGATAAATATGGTAAAGAACCTTTATTTACGGATAAAGCAAAAGAAATCAAAAAACGAGAAATATCTAAAAAAGAAATCAATAGCTAAAATTAGGGATTCTTTAGAGTAAAAAAGTCTTCTCCACAATGGAAAAGGCTTTTTTACTTTTTTTTGTCGTGCAGGAAACAACTTGTAGATTACTTATCGAGTTTGGAAACTCTCTTTATAGTAGGTACGAGTTTGGTAACTCGCACCAGTGGGGATTGGCATTACATAAGCCAAACATCAACCGATGTGAAAAATTTACAGTATTAGGCAAGCCATATCAAATAAATTCTTTATTCAATTTTAGACCAATATTGGTCAAATGGTCAAAATCATCGTCTTTGGTGTATAATTCCATATCAAAATAAAGTGCAGTTGCGGCTATCCAAATATCATTTTTGCCCATATTTCTCGCTGACATTCCCGAAGGAAGCGGATCGTTTAGCAACAATCCCTGACTAAAAGTGTCAATGATTGCATAAGTATTGACTAAATCTCCATCTACTTCAATAATCGGAAAATGTTTTAGTAAAATTTCTAAATTTGATTGCTTAAGATAGCCCCATTTGTTGCGTAAAGCAAAGGATTTCAATTCACCAACTGTAATGATTGAAATAAAACTACTTTTAGGAGGGTTCATTGATTTACGAATACAATCAATGAGTACATTAGAATCCAAGAGAATATTCATTTTGAATAAATTTATATGCCTTTATTGAGCATTTCTTCCCAATCTTCTTTCGTAAAATCAAATTTGGGTACTTCAATTTCTTTATCATTACCTATCATTTGGCTGAATTTTTCTATTCCGCCCACAGCAATTATTTCTTTGGGCTTATAAATATTCCACTCTTTGGGATTTATTTTTTTGGGGATATGTTCTTTTTCTATTTTTGTAGTTTCCATTATTTGCTTTTTTATCATCATGTAAAAATAACTTAAATAGCTATCAAATGCAAAAAGCCTTCTACACAATGGAAAAGGCTTTTTTTCTTCTTGTTTTGATGCTCGCCAAGTGCGTACAATCCAGCTAAATGGTGAAACTTGGTTTGTAGTTTCTGATATTTGTGATATTCTGAATTTAGGAACTATCACCAGAGTAGTAGAAAGATTGGATGAAGATGAGTTGAGTCAGACTCAAGTCATCGACAAAATGGGACGAAAACAACAAATGCACATCTGCAATGAAAGTGGCGTATATAACCTTATCCTGCGAAGTGATAAACCCGAAGCCAAATCTTTCAAAAAGTGGATTACCAAAGAAGTATTACCTACAATCCGCAAAACAGGCTCTTATAGTTTGCAAGGCAAGACACAGTTAGAGGCTTTGTTGGTAGCCGTGCAGCAGGTGGTGGATCAAGAGAAAAAAATACGTGAACACGACCTGAAATTAGCCGAACACGAAGAAAGAATTCTTATACCCAGATTGAAGTGATTTGCCTGATTTTCTTGATTGATTAGCTTGATTATTAATGATTTAAAAGCTAAAATCTCGGAAAACCACTTCGGTTTGAGTATAAAATAGAATCCCAAATCCAAACCATTAACAAGGATTACTACAGCTTGGCGGGTTATTATTCATTGCATAAAAAGAAATGGGATTTGAGTAAAACAGAGACTCAGAAAACAGGCACAATACTCAAAAAAAATTAGCACAGAACTCAATTTTCCTGTTATCAAAGTATATGATGCCAACTACGGAGAAGTAAATGGCTATCATAAAACTGTGTTAGTCAAGGGTTTAGGATTTTAAGATAAGAAAAGGCTTTTTTTTATTCATTTTTGTTATGTTGAAAGCATCTTGTATTTACCTATCGAGTTTGGAAAGTCGCACCAGTTGGGGGTGGCACTTAGCTCATCTCTGTTTACACCTCCCATAACTTGGGAGGTGTAAATCATAATATGCTTATTACCAGTGTGTAGATGCAATCTACTGTAATTGGCTTCCTTAGAATAATTCTAAGGAAAACTTTATTTTTTTAATGCTGACATTCTACTCAGAACTGGGCTTGTGCCAAACTATTTTGGAAGCGTCCGCTGCCTGCCTACGGCAAAGTCCTTTCTATTCACGAAAGTAAAATAATATCCAAGAGTCCTTTTTCACCCGCACAACCTCTGGCACTGTTGTATAACCAGCTTCGTGCTTCATCTACAAAACCAGCAGCCCCCTCGCTCTTTGAAGTGTTGTGCAGCATCACTTAAAAGTATTCGGAAAGTCTGCGAATTCCAGCCGAAGGCTTGGGACGTTCTCACTACGAAAGCCTAAGATAAAATATTCTTTACAAAATAGCCAGTTTTTTATATAAAAACCCGAAAGCCTCCGGATGCAGACTTTCGGGTTTATGCTTGGCTTCTTGAGCAGCCTAGGGCCTTCTGCTTGCGCAGAGTAGATGCAAACTCCTGTAATGCTGTTTCTTAGACTCAGACTAAGAAAAACATCTTGTTTTTTAGTCCTGAACACTACGCCGAACTGTGTAGTTGCAAACTACTGTAATTTGCTTCCTTAGAACAGATTCTAAGGAAAACGTCTTATTTTTTAGTATCGAACACTACCGAGAACGGGTAGATGCAATCTACTGTAATTCAGTTTCTTAGACAAAGGCTAAGAAAAACATCTTGTTTTTTAGTCCTGAACACTACGCCGAACTGTGACTCACCTGCGAAGCAGAAGGCCTTGGCACCCCCGTTCTTTGAGGTGTTCCGAAGGATCACTTCCCCCGCTCTTTTAAGTGTTGCGCAGCATCACTTAAAAGTATTCGGGAAGTCTGCGAATTTCAGCCGAAGGTTTGGGACGTTCTCACCACGAAAGCCTAAGATAAAATATTCTCTGCAAAATAACTGGATTTTTACATAAAAACCCGAAAGCCTCTGGATGTAGACTTTCGGGTTTATGCTTTGCTTCTTGAACAGCCTACGGCCTTTGCCTTCGGCAGAAAGCGGACGCTTTCAGGAATACTTGGCACAAGCACCGCTACGCTCATGCTTGCGCCAGATTAATGGCTTTTTTCACTTTATTACAGTTTCTGAAACTATTTCAGTTATGTATTTAACATCTTTTTCAATAGGTAAAGCCTTGACGATTATTTTTCTTTTGGTATCATAACACACAATTTGACCTATTGAATGAGAGGAAACAAGTAGGTCGTGGATTTCATACACGATACAGTGTTCTATTTTGACGTTATTGATTTTAATGTTTTCCAATTCTTTTATAAAACATACCTTATAATTAAAAGGTATTTCATTATGTTCCTCAATAACTACCTCGCAAGAATCTATTTTCTTTACTGGAAGTTTGTAATACTCAACCTCTTGATAATTTGAATCTTGAATTAATTCAAGGTCAATTCTAAACGTCAAACTATCAACTAAATAATTTTTCTGTGTCAGATATTGCGTTCGTGATAAGATATTATTGTTGTTATTCAAAGTATCAATTATTACAAAATATTGTATATCTCTTCCTCGATTAATTCTAAAATTATACTTTATTACATTAATATTAGATTGTTGTGCTTCACATTGGGATAAGAAAAAAACCAATATTATGCAAACTCTTAAGATTACTTTGTGCATGTTAGATATTATAAGTATTAGTTTTTCATTATTATTCATTATCATCTTCAAACTCACGTTCTGCTGCTTTTTTACGATCTCCTTGAAGAATTTTTAGCAATTCTTTCTGAAAACGGTTATACCTTGGCTTTAATCTTCTTTTCATATCACTGTGGTCTCTTTGTTCCTTTGTTTTTCCTGAATCATCCTTTATAAAAAACTTAGTAATTGCCTCAACAACTTGTTCTTTTGATGTGATCTTTCCTGAGTCTATATCTTTCTTTAATTGTTCAAAGAACTCTGATGCGTCTTCAGCATGCACAAAAATTTCATGACCAATATCTGTGGCTGATTTCGCTTGATCTATTCCATCTGGATTTCTATAAATTACACTAATTGTTATAATCAAGCTCATGTTTTTAATGTCAATTTCGGTTAGATCATCTAGTGAAAAAGACTTTTTTAATTGTATTTCAGTATATCCAGATTTAATTTTATAGTTAGTTTTTCCAGTGTATGGCTGTACTATTTTAGGATCATATTTCAAAATAAGATTAGTATTTGATAAATCTCCACCATTATTGAATCTGCCTAGCGATTGACTACCAACTGGTGTTGAACGAAAATATGTATATCCTTTTGAATATCCCACTCCAATGCGCATACCAGAATCATCTACTCCATTAATGCCTACATACCCACTAAACGTTTCCCCTTCATAAGGAGCTTCCACGTGAGTATCAGAATCTCCACCTTCGGTTTTGCCCCCTCCGCCTGGCCCTTTTGTTATTTCAACCCTTTGAGGTGTTGGGGCATCTCCAATTTCATCATCAGTTGCCTGATGAATGTCTTTAGTCCCGATGGTCGATGGTGTTCCTTCCAGCCCCAAAGGATCATTAAACCTCACCGGATTATTAAACGCAAACTGATAAGGCGAAATACCTGAGTACAAATCCGCCAGCGGCTCATACTGCACAAACCTCCCGAGTTGCGGGTCATATCCTCTAAAATCCGTCTCATAGAAGTAGCCTTTGCCGCCATTGAGGTCTTTTTGCTTTTCGGATTGGGCATTGTAGGTGAAGCGGTTTTCGGGGATGCCCCACTTGCCGATGCCTGCCAGCTCCAAACCAAAGGGGTAATAATGCTTATCTTCTGCGATCAGCCCGCCCTGATGCTTGATCTCTACATCATCAAACCAAACATTGACATTACTTTCATTGGCTACGAAGATTTCTATGCGTCCTTTGGCATAAATTTAATGATTTTTGGAGGATTTGTCAAAGTGCCAGGCACTGTAATTTACATAAAAACCCGAAAGCCTCTAGATGCAGACTTTCGGGTTTATTTTTAGCTTCTTGAGCAGCCTACGGCCTTAGGCATTCGCCTAGATGTTCAGGAGAACATCTTTTTATTTGGAAGTGCCAAGTCACCCTTTGGAAGACTTGCCACAACAGGGGAAGTACAAAGTTACGCTTCGCTAAACTTCGCACAACATGGGAAAAGTTGTAACAATTTTTATCATATTTGCATACACATCAATAGTAACTATATTTGTAACTATGGATAAAAACACTAAACAAATCAGGATAACAGTTTCCAAAAATGTACATCAGGAACTCGTAAGCATTCAGGAGCATTTGAAAAGTGATGGAGTGAATATTTCCTTAGCCAATATTGTGGCTAAATTCTTAGAACTGAGTAAAGGAAAAATTAAAACAGGATACGAAAAATAAAAACTATGAACCTGGAACACGAATTTGAAGAATTAAGAAAAAGGGTGGATATGCTGGAGATTCGCTTGAATGAGAAGGATGTAAAAGAATCCAGAACAGAAGTACTTTTAGAACGCCTCTTGGAAGTAGCAAGGATTCAGGCTGGGCACTCTGAGAGTATGAATAAGTCTTTGCAAAGTATCCAGAAGGATGTAAGCGAATTCAAAGACGAAACCAGAAGCTGTCTCAAAGGTCTGGAAGATCAGGTAAGTAAGATGATTGATTATCTGAAAAATCCACCAAAAAATGGGCATTGATGGGTATTTTTTTAGTAACTTGAGTAGGACTTTCGCTTATGAGTAAAAATATGGAAAATTTTCGCCCTTGTTGGTGTTAGAAATCGCTGTCAGGCTTTAATTTGAAATTTATTTTGATTTCAGCCATTTCGTCACCAACAAGCCTTTTTTAAAATACTGAAGTCAACTTAAAATCTATACCTCATAGAAAGGGTTGTTGGTGACGAAAAGTGCTAAATTTAGTGCTTGAGTTTTAATGAAAACATAGTAGCACTTTTCTAAACACCAACGACGGCGAAAACTGTCAAGGATTTACTGCTATCGCAGAGTAGATGCAATCTACTGTAATTCAGCTTCCTTAGAATTATTCTAAGGAAAACTTCTTGTTTTTTAGTCATTCTCCGGAGAACTGGGGCTTGATCTCCAAATTATCGAACCAAACGTTTACATTACTTTCATTGGCTACGAAGATTTCTATGCGTCCTTTGGCATAAATTTAATGATTTTTGGAGGATTTGTCCAAGTGCCAGGCACTGTAATTTACATAAAAACCCGAAAGCCTCTGGATGTAGACTTTCGGGTTTATGCTTTGCTTCTTGAACAGCCTACGGCCTTCTACTATCGCAGAGTAGATGCAATCTACTGTAATTCAGCTTCTTAGAAAAATTCTAAGAAGAACTCTATTGTTTTTTTAAAACTGACATACTAATCAGAACTGGGGTAGAACCTGTAAAACCGGCAAAACCTGTACAGGTGTTAGAGGCTTCCAAACTATACCATCAGTATCCCTTTCCTAATCAAAGTAAAGTTAGTGAAAGTGTGAGGGTGAATAAGACCTCGCAGGTAAGGTTGATCAATCA
>JANRIC010000128.1:0-3874 GCA_033765345.1 Microscillaceae bacterium | reverse complement strand
AGGTAATTAAGGTAATTAAGGTAATTAAGGTAATTAAGGTAATTAAGGTAATTAAGGTAATTAAGGTAATTAAGGTAATTAAGGTAATTAAGGTAATTAAGGTAATTAAGGTAATTAAGGTAATTAAGGTAATTAAATGATATATCAGATGAAAAAAATATATATTTTATTGGTTATTCTAGGCTTTGTCGGCACTGTAAGGGCTCAAGTTCCTAGCCCGGCACCTACACAAAGCAAAGCCATTGCTCTCAAAGGTGGAACTATTCACGTAGGCAATGGTACTGTCATTGAGAACGGACTGGTAGCTTTTGATCAGGGTAAACTCACGTATGTAGGACCCCAGAGCCAATCCAGCCTGAATTTAAGCTCTTATGAAGTGACCGATGTCAGCGGACAGCACATTTACCCAGGACTGATCTTGCTGAACAGCCCCTTAGGCTTGGTAGAGATCGGTGCCGTGAGTGCTTCTGTAGATGACGAAGAAACCGGTGACTTCAACCCCAATGTGCGCGCCATCGTGGCCTACAATACCGACTCGGACATTATCCCTACCATTCGCTCCAATGGAATCCTTCTGGCGCAAGTGACTCCCGGTGGAGGCATGGTAGCCGGTAGCTCTTCCGTAGTACAGCTCGATGCCTGGAACTGGGAGGATGCCGTCTACAAAACCGATGAAGGAATTCACATGAAATGGCCTGCCAGATTTCAGTCGCCTCGTTGGTGGCTGGGCGAAACCGAATCTACCGAAAACAAAGACTACTTCAAAATTGTAGACCAGCTTGAAAAAGCCCTGGCCGACGGCAAAGCATACGCACAAACCAATACACCACCTCAGAAAAATATGATGCTTGAGGCCATGCGTGGACTCTATGACGGCAGCAAAACGATGTACTATCACGCCAACGAAAGCAAAGCCATCGTAGAAGGTATCCAAACGCTGATGCGCAACAGCGTAAAGAAAATTGTACTCGTCGGTGGCAATGATGCCTATTATGTAAGAGATTTCTTGAAGGCAAATAATATTCCGGTAGTAATCTCTAACGTACACCGATTGCCTAGCCGCACCGAAGAAGATGTGGATATGCCTTTCAAACTGGCCAATTTGCTTCAAAAAGAAGGACTAACTGTTTGTCTTTCGCATAGCGGCGCAGCTTATTCCCGTAATCTGCCTTTTTATGCAGGTACAGCCGCTGCTTATGGCTTGGGCAAGGAAGAAGCTCTCAAATTGATTACTTCCAACCCTGCCAAAATCCTCGGCATCGATGCTCAAGCAGGTACGCTGGAAAAAGGCAAAGATGCCATCCTGGTAGTCTCCAAAGGCGATATCTTGGATATGCTTACCAATGAGATTACCCATGCCTTTATCCAAGGGCGTAAGATTGACCTCAACAACAAACACAAAGAACTTTATGAGAAGTTTAAGGCGAAGTATGAGGGAGATTCTAAGTAAAACTTTTGAACATTAAACTATAAACCGATTCGGGTGAAAGACCTGAATCGGTTTTTTTTAGAGGTTTTCGCTATTTAACCGACTTTTCGCACCCCCCTGTTTTTTGTAAGTTTTCTTCTAAAACTCTATAAAATATCGCAAAATATGGGGTTTTGATAAAATATAGCATGTAAGTTTTATAAGAATAGTTATATTTCATATAAATATTTCGCTAGGGTGCGAAAAGTCGGGTTTAAGATTTGTGATTTAATTTTTTGAAGTTCTGCTAATATCTCTTTCCTGGCTTGTGCCCAGTCTTCTATGCCTTCTACGGCTCCTTGTAAAGCGGCATTTACTTGTTTGATTCCTTTATGAGAATGTAGTCCGCCGCCTCTGTGGTGCCTGGGGCTTACTTCTTTGGGGCACCTGGGCCTCCTTTGAGGGCTTGCTGCTTTTCGGATTGGGTGTTGTAGGTGAAGCGGTTTGCCCCACTTGCCGACTCTGGCTAGCTTCTTTCGTTCATCACACGGTACATAAAAACCCGAAAGCCTTTTTGATGCAGACTTTCGGTTTTATGCTTTTCTTCTTGAGCAGCCTAGGGACTTAGGCATTCGCCTGGATGTTCAGGAGAACATTTTTTATTGCTTAGAATTATTTGCGCTACGCTAAACTATCATTCAACGTCTCGTTTTTTTCATGATTTAGTATTCATTTGAACACTTTAATCAACCACG
The DNA here is from genome assembly GCA_033765345.1 of Microscillaceae bacterium. Classification (GTDB taxonomy): domain Bacteria; phylum Bacteroidota; class Bacteroidia; order Cytophagales; family Microscillaceae; genus JANRIC01. The sequence goes on along the minus strand of JANRIC010000128.1, from coordinate 1,711 downwards.
GTCAATACAAATAAAATAATAAGATAATTACCTCATCATTAAATGACATTTCCAAAAACTTTTTGTAATAATTGAGTTGAATATCTCCTTCGGGAATGGTACTGAAATCATCATTAATTATAAAGTTTTCCAGGAGTACTCTAACATCCATTTGATTTAAAACTCTCCAATCAAGTAATTCATCGTTCCTAAATGAAATATTAAATTTTTCTAAATAATCCAGATCATTGATTATTAGTTTAAAATGATCACAGGTATTATACAGATATTTGGTAAATCCTTTTGAAAATAAAAGACTAGGATATGAATACCAACTTTCAGAAAAAAACTCCAAAGAAGACCATAAAAATAAATCAACTAAAAGTTCTTCTTTATCGGAAGAAGTTATTTCGTCATCAATGATTTTTTGTTTTAACTTTATTAAAAATTCTTTTTTTGATTCTAAAGATGAAATTTCCCCATGCTCATTAACAATTGATATAAAATGTCTATTATATTGAATATATTCATTCTCAGGAATTTTTGACTCTAAAATGTTATTCTCAATATCTAGTAACATTTGATTTATTAATCCCAATGTAAAATCGAGATCGTTATCAATTATTTTTTCTTCCATAGGAATATACTTTTCCTCATAATTTTTTTTATTAATTATGAAAAAATTTACGTGACGATCAAGTTTTTCCATTTGAGCTTTTAAATTCAAATTAACAGATAGAAATATTAAAGCGATTATTTTTTTTCATTTACTTTAATCCTTTTATTATAGCCCGCTTTACACCTTGCAAATGTCCTTCTGCTGCCTTGTTCAATCCTTCTAACAAATACAGCTTTCCTCCTTGAGCTTTTAATGTATTATATGCTTTTTCTAACACACCAGGGTTAGCCTTATAGGCATCTTCCCAAGTTTTTTTATCAGTTAGAAATACTGGAACATGTTGATATTCTTCTTCATTGGCTATTACCCTTAATATCACAGCATCCAGCGTGAAAGTTTCTATTTCAGTTGCCAGAAGCTTTGCAGTAGACGCAGGTTTATTTCCCGATCCCCAAGTCTTTACTTCAAAATCAAAACGAGTATCTTGAGTAAAATAAAGCTCCATATCGCGACTGCCGTCTGGCTCATAAAATAATGTAAAAAGCGTATTATAAGAATAATTCTGTTGCGCTCCAATATCAACATCTAACCTCACATCAACATCTTCATTCGGATGTAACACTATTTGACTATCTATGGATGCTCCTTTTTTTACACTAGGTTCTGTTAAATCTACTGTAAAACCTCTATCTTCCATCGCTTTCTGAAATACATAGGCAACAATCCCTTCGCCAGTAGCTCCTTTAACCCTCTTTGAGTCTTTGGCATTACCGAAAGCGTATCTTTCTAATTCATCAAAACCTGTATTAGGAGATGTACTAAATGATTCATAAATCCAAGGGCTATATCCCTTGACAATCCCTGGCACACGAGGATCATAGGGCGGGTCTGGCTTCAAGGCGGGTTTTTGAGCGGCTTGTTTGCGGAGTAGTGCCTAGACGGAGGTCTCAAAGGGCTGTCCGCTGAGGCGTGCTTTGAGCCGCTCCTCAAAGACCTGTGCGGGGTTTTTCCGGTTTTTAAGGTCAAAGCCTATGTTTTCGTAGTCTTCGTCTTCGTAATCGTCCTCGTATTCCGAGTTGGATTTGTGTGTGTAGTCTGGCATAGCTTAAAAGG
>JANRIC010000080.1:0-49813 GCA_033765345.1 Microscillaceae bacterium | reverse complement strand
GGCATAAATTACCTAGAATTTTCACTAACTTGGCAGTCATAAAGTCTTTCATCTAATAGTATATTTTTGAAGATTGGAAACCTTAAAATTACTATTTTTTTGGAAGACTTTTTACTCTTTTATTTTTTATCGGGTAGGGTGCAGACAAAGTTAAATTTCCTGAAAATATCTCCAATACATAAAGAAAAACTTAGTTTTGTTTTTCGTTGATAGTCAATAAATTATGCTCAGTTATAACCCAAAATGGCATAATTATACCCTTAATTCTCTATACTTAGATCTATGCTGGATAGAACACTACCCCCCCCTTATCAAGTCATTGATAAAATTGACATTCTCCAAGTGCAGACGCATTATTTGGATAATGGACTTCCTTTACACGTACTCAATGCCGGGGAACAAGCCCTGTTGAGAATCGAGATGATTTTTCCGGCAGGGAATTATTATGAAATCAAACACTGCACTTCTTATTTTACTATCAAAATGCTTGGCGAAGGAACCAGGCAAAAAAGTTCTAAGGAAATCAATAGCTTTATTGATCAATTTGGGGCATTTATTGATTTTAACCATGGTGTAGATCGGGTCAGTATCAGCTTGTATACCCTCTCCAAACACTTGGAGAGCCTTTTACCTGTATTGATAGAATTGATCAGTATACCCAGTTTCCCGGATAAGGAACTGGACAATCTCAAGAATATTACCTTACAAAACCTGCGCGTCAACCAGGAAAAAAATAATTATATCGCTTCAAGCAAATTCCGGGAGTTGCTCTTTGGCATCGAGCACCCTTATGGCAGAAATCTTCGCAAAAAAGACATTGAAAAGCTCGATCGTCAGGATTTGATAGATTTTTTCCAAAGATGTTTTCTGAGGCAACGTTTTGATCTGCTTTTGGTGGGTAAGGTAGAAGATACCGTGGTCAAACTGGTAGAGAGATATTTCTCCGCCTTAAAATTTGACGAAACCGCCATCAGCAAAAGACCGGATCAAACACATTCTCCATGGCACAAAACGGGATTGCACGAAGTACAAAAAGAGGGAAGTTTGCAATCCTCCATTCGCCTAGGCAGTGCATTATTTACCAAGGCGCATCCTGATTATTTCAAAATGATGATCACCAATGAAATCTTCGGTGGTTTTTTCGGCTCCCGACTTATGAAAAATATTCGTGAAGAAAAAGGATATACTTATGGGATCTACTCCAATATCGTGGTATTCAATAGAGAAGGTTATTGGGTAGTAGGTACGGATGTCAAAAAAGAATTCACCCAAAATACGCTTGAGGAAATCCACAAAGAAGCCCACAGACTCAGAGAAGAACTAGTAGACCTAAAGGAGCTAGAAACCGTCCAAAACTACATCCTGGGTTCTTTTGCGGGGTCTCTAAGTACCCCTTTTGATTTGGCTGATATCTTCAAATCCATTTATTTTAATAACCTGGATTATAGTTTTTATGATCAATACATAAAAGCTGTTCAAAGCATCAGCCCTGAAGAAATTCGAGATACAGCCCGAAAATATCTACTCACCGAAGAAATGTTGACTGTCGTAGTTGGAGGGTGAGTATGTAATGATTGGAAGCATACAAGCATATTATACCCAGATTGAAGTGATTTGCCTGATTTTCTTGATTGATTAGCTTGATTATTAATGATTTAAAAGCTAAAATCTCGGAAAACCACTTCGGTTTGAGTATAAATACGATGCACCAATGACCCCATGGCGAAAATAAGGCATTGTACACTAGCCCTAATTTGCTTTAAAATCGATGAATTGTCATCTGCTTACCATTTTTTTTCAGAAGGATTGTTTTTTTTTGCAAATTATGACTGATTACAAAGAAAAATTTCATCAACTGCATCCGGGAGTTATTTACCTGGAAAACGAAATTAATCCCGCTCTTCTGGATTATCTGCGCCGGAAACTGTGGATTGGCAAAACTGAGGAAATTATAAAACTTGAGAAACCTGGCGAAGGAAATATGAACTTTGTAGTTCGGGTGATTAGTGATACACGTCGTTTTATCCTAAAGCAAGCCCGCCCCTGGGTACAAAAATACCCTCAAGTGGCAGCTCCGATTGATCGTGCCGGAACAGAGTTTAATTTCTATGCCCTGATAGCACAGGATGATTTTTTGAAAAGACATACCCCACAATTAATCGGTTATGACCCACAGCAATATATACTTGCCCTGGAAGACCTGGGAGAAGGGGCAGACTTTACCAAACTGTATCAAAAAGGTGAAAATCTCACTTCTGCCGAATTGGAGGCCTTGACAGGTTTTCTTTCTCAGTTGCACGCTTTGGATGCCAAACCAGAGACGATTCGAAAAGTAGGGCATCCGAATATGAAAAAACTCAACCATGAGCACATTTTTATCTTTCCTTTTTTAGAAGAAAACGGCTTTGATTTGGATACTGTCCAGCCAGGATTACAGACTGCTGCCCTGCCCTTTAAAAAGAACAAGACACTGAAAAATAAAATCATAGAATTAGGAGAAATTTATTTGGCCACCCATCAGACGCTAATTCAGGGAGATTATTATCCGGGTAGCTGGCTCAAGGTTGAAAGTGGGCTGAAAATTATTGACCCAGAGTTTGCTTATTTTGGCCGGGCTGAGTTTGAGCTAGGAGTGATGGTTGCTCACTTCAAAATGTCACAGCAAGAAGAAGATACCATTCAACATTGCCTCAGACTTTATCAAAAACCTGCGGGCTTCGAGGATAATTTGTTTAGAGCTTTTATTGGGATAGAATTATTACGCCGTTTGGTCGGGCTGGCACAACTACCCCTAAGCCTCCATCTGCAAGAAAAAATGGCTTTGATGGACGAAGCCAAAACATATATTGAAAACTACTAGCGTTTGGCTTATTGTTTATGATTCATTGTCCATAGATATAATATTTTGATAGGGCGTGTTTTATAATCATTTTATCCTCATTTATAATATTGACATTCAATTAGAAAATGACATACAAGAATTATCTATCCAGGCTTTATATACTGATGTTTTTTGGGGGATTTTTATGGGCTTGTCAGGAATCCAAACCCACTTCCGAACTGTCTAAAGCTCAAGCACCAGGCACACAAGCAGATACTTTATATATGACCAAAGCCATACTTTATGACAAAGTGCTTGGGATGTTGCTTGGTTCGGCAATCGGCGATGCTATGGGCGCACCTACCGAAATGTGGGGGCGCAGAGATATTACCATCCAATACGGTTATGTACAAGACCTGGATACGATGGTCCGTGAGCCCTCCCCTGAAGGTACCTGGGCTTATAACCTGCCCGCAGGAGGGACTACTGATGACACCCGTTGGAAAAAACTGGTATTGGAATATTTAATCGCCCAAAAAACCAATAAAAAAGGGCATCAAAGTACCCTTGAGCCTCGAGGATGGGCCGAAAAAATCCTGAATTATTATGAAAAAAGCATAGATTCGCTCAAAAACACAGAAAGCTTCCAGCCTGAACCTTTCGAGATTCGCGCCCGACAAATGGCCTGGGTGCAAGAATGGGCTATGGTAGCCAAACCTTTTTTGAAAAATGACCTTCAGGAATACAACGACGCTTTAAGTCATTTTTATGGAGGTGAAATGGTGTGCGCAGGGCTGCTTTACAGTCCTATGATTGGTGCTTATTATCCGACTCATCCTACAAGAGCGTATCAGGAAGCCTACAAACTCAGTTTTTTTGATCTAGGTTATGCCCGTGATATTTCGGCCATTACGGCGGCGATGGTATCGGCGGCGATGGATACCGCCGCTACTCCGGCTTCTGTCCTAGGCCTAATCCGAACCGTAGACCCACAGCATTATTTTAAAAGCCGACTTGTGGGGCGGGCGAGTTTTTATATTTTTACACGCACCCAGTCGTTTATTTATGAGACCAAAAAACTCAGAAAAGAACAATACGCTGCCGAAGAGCTGCAAAACCTCCCCAATCCCCTTCCTGTGGATACCCTTACCTGGCTCAGGATGCAAAGAGTCTATCAATTTCTGGACAAAGCACAACAGGATGCCCCCTTTCACGCAGCCGAAATTTATATGATCAATCTGGCTGCCTTGTTATTTGCTGATTTTGACTACGAAAAAACCCTTGCTTTTGTAATCAATTATGGCAGAGATAATGACACCGCGGCGGCTGTCACCGGAGCCATTCTGGGTGCCTACTGGGGTGCCAAAAAACTACCCGCCGAATCGGTCAGGCGTGTGCTGGAAGTCAATAAAAATCAACTTGGTATTGACTTAGAAAAACTAGCACAAGAACTTACCGACAAGATTGCAACAAGGTATTATTTGGTTGGGAGGTGATTTCATGAGAAGTTGCTATTTTTATTGGTATTCTAAGCAAAATGCTAAAAACTTCTGTATACAACAAATTAAGGTTGTTTAAAAACCCGTCAAATTCGTATATTTGTAGAAAAATATATTTTATGAAAGAAATACAATTGGATATTTTCAGCGGAACTATAATCTCAGAAACAAAAGATGGACATGATGTTGTAGCGTTGGAAAATGAAAAGCTAAGAAATCATTTAGAAGAAAAGTATGCTAATAGATTGGAGGAAAATTTAAAAATAGGTAGCCTAGTATCTTATCAGGGAAATAAAAATTTACCTATTTTAAGATTGTACCGTTACAAGGAGGCTTTTTCATATCAGTTTGTAAAAGATTTTTTAAAAGAGTATAATATTACCCAAAAAGATTATGTCTTTGACCCTTTTTGTGGTATGGGTACAACCCTTTTTACATCTTGTATTAGTAGTATTCAATCTATAGGGACAGATAAACTACCTACAGGGGTTTTTATTTCTCAAACTCTACCGAAATTACTAGATATACAGCCCAACCAATTAACTAACTGTTACAAAAAAGCTAAAGAACGAATGCAAGATGCTGTAGAAGCAAATGTTGCAGAAGATGTGCGAATCATGAAAATCGCTTTTCCGCAAGAAAATTTAAAAGAGCTTAAAAAATGGAAAACAGTTATTTGTGACCTAGAAAGCCCATGCCAGGAAATAATCAACCTTTTGTATTTGTCTATTATAGAGCCTTGCAGCTTCACTTCAAAAGATGGACAATTCTTGCGGTATCTTCCTTCCAAAGAAGTATCTAACCCAACGGAGCTTTTAGACAAAAAAATAAAAGAAGTCGAACAAGATATTATTACACTACGAAATTTTGATTGGAATAAAAATTTTGTGCTTCCTTCTGTTTATCAGGGCGATACAAGAGATTTGAGTGATATTCCTTTTAAAAAAGAGCCCACTTTTATTCTAACTTCCCCCCCTTATGCTAATAGGTATGATTACACACGAAGTTATTCTTTAGAACTTTGCTTTAATTTTATTGAAAATTTTGAAGAACTCAAAAAGTTAAGATTTGGCATTCTACGCTCTCACATAGAAGTGAAATCTGAAACAGATGATACTTCTGTTCATGAAGCACTTACTGAGGTGTTAGAAAATTTGGAAATTAAAAATCAAATTAAGAAATTAAACAACAACCGTATTCCTGCAATGCTGATTGCTTATTTTATAGATATGCAAAAAGTAATTAAAGAATGGTATCGTGTATGTGCTAAAAATGCAGTTGTGGCTATGGTAGTTGATAATGTTCGCTTTGAAGGCGAACATGTCCCTGTTGACTTGATCTTGTCTGACCTAGCAGAACAAGAAGGATTTGAAGTTGAAAAAATTATTGTGGCACGCTATAAAGGCAATAGCTCACAACAAATGGGAAAATACGGTAGGTTTCCTGTTAGGGAAAGTATAACGATATGGAGAAAAAAATAAAAAAAGAGAGCAATTACAAAGCTTGGTACATAGATCAATTGGCTAAAAGTGAATTTTTTCATCAAAAGCTACACGAATGGAAGCTGATTGAAACTGCTGAACACATTGAAAAAATTAAAGGTGAAAAATTGGCTTGGGATAGGTCTACTTTGGGAATAAGTGAAGAAGCCTGGAATAAAATAATACATAACGGAATAAAACCTGTCATTATTTTTGCTCATCCTGAAATTTTACAAAAAGTAACAGGCTCAACTGCCTATTATCGCATGTTAGCCATGGTCTCCCAAAAGTCAATGAATCAAGTCGGAAACGCTGTTATAAGCTTTGAAATAGGTGCAAAACAACCTGATAATGAAAAAGCAACTTTTTTGGCATATCATATTAATCAAATAATTAGTCATTTGATAGAAGGGGATGAAAAAATTAACGTTAGGGAATTTGATATTTGGCGTGGAATGGCAGCAGGCTCTCAAGCACAGGGTTCTTGGCAGAATGCTAAAGGTGAACAAGCTGAAATACTTGTAAGAGGAATGTTGGAGAAATATATCAAAGTTAATAACCTTGCTCAAGAAATTAAAAAATATTCTATTGTCCTCAATGATGGAAGATTAATAACTTTTTCATCAGAGCCGGATATTTCTGTGTTAAAAAATAATCTTATTCAGGTCGCAATAGAAGTAAAAGGAGGCATCGATACAGCAGCAGTCTTGGAAAGGGTAGGGGCAGCCATTAAAAGCCTTAAACGAGTAAAAGAAGAAAACCCTAGCGCAGCCACTATCCTGATTATGCAAGAGATAGCGTTCTCCGCCAGAGCCCATCAAGATATTGAGCTAAATAAAGATGCCATCAACAGCTTTTTTATGTTGGAAAAATTAGTAGAAGATGAAAAAGAAAAAAATAAACTTTTTAGTACACTCAAACTTTGATATATCATTGGTAGTATTAAAGATGTAATGCTCAAATAACAAGTCGCCGTGGGCTTTTGTGTATATACTCTAGGTGATGACACAGCCCACTGTTTTGAACGAACAGCATTACTTGTTACACACTATCAAAAAAACTTATGTGACACATTTGGTTAGTTTTTCTCAAGGTTTTCAATGATGTAGTGTGCTTCCCAACAAATATTCCCCAAAGCTCTCCTGTTTTTCTCCTGAATCTTCTAATTTTACATATATTCCTAAAACAAAAAAAATAGCAAGGTCATGTACGATACTTTAAAACCTGTTTTAGAAAAAGAACTTTCAGAAATCAAAGAAGCCGGACTCTTCAAATCCGAACGCATTATTACAAGCCCCCAAAGTGCTGTAATTCATACACTGGAAGGTGGAGAGGTAATTAATTTTTGTGCCAATAACTATCTCGGACTGGCGCAGCACCCCCGTGTGATTGAGGCAGCTCAACAAAGCCTGCACTCACACGGCTTCGGAATGGCTTCTGTACGATTTATCTGTGGTACGCAGGACATCCACAAGACCCTCGAGCACAAAATTGCCGAGTTCCTGGGTACAGAGGACACCATCCTTTATGCAGCCGCTTTTGATGCCAATGGCGGTGTGTTCGAGCCGCTACTCAATGCCGAAGATGCCATTATTTCGGATGCCCTCAATCACGCCTCGATCATTGATGGAGTCAGACTTTGCAAGGCACAACGCTATCGCTACCTCCACAACGATATGGCCGACTTGGAAGAAAGACTCAAAGAAACCCAACATCTTCGCCACCGAATGATTGTCACAGACGGCGTATTTTCTATGGATGGCACCATCGCACAATTGGATAAAATTTGTGATCTAGCAGATCAATACCGCGCCCTGGTCATGATTGACGAGTGCCACGCCAGTGGGTTTATGGGCAAAACCGGACGAGGAACGCACGAATATAGAGGTGTAATGGGCAAAATTGATATTATCACGGGTACTTTGGGCAAAGCCCTGGGAGGAGCTTCCGGCGGATTTACCTCCGGGCGCAAAGAAATTATTGAGTTGCTTCGTCAAAGATCCAGACCTTATCTCTTTTCCAATACCCTGGCTCCGACGATTGTTGGGGCTTCTATTGCCGTACTGGACTTACTTTCAGAAACTACGGAGCTTCGCGACAAACTGGAATTTAATACCCAATACTTCAGGGAGAAAATGACCAAAGCAGGGTTTGACATCAAGCCCGGCGACCACCCCATTGTGCCTATTATGCTTTATGAGGCTCCCTTGGCGCAACAAATGGCAGACAAATTACTTGAAAAAGGCATTTATGTCATTGGATTTTATTATCCCGTAGTGCCTCAAGGGCAGGCTCGTATTCGTGTTCAGCTTTCGGCTATTCACGAAAAAGAACATTTGGATAAAGCCATCCAGGCCTTTACCGAGGTAGGGAGCGCCTTAGGCGTATTGCAATAACTCATCCTTGAAAACCGAAGATTTTTCATATCTCTAGGAAATGGAAAATCTTCTCTATTATACTCAAACCGAAGTGGTTTTCCGAGATTTTAGCTTTTAAATCATTAATAATCAAGCTAATCAATCAAGAAAATCAGGCAAATCACTTCAATCTGGGTATAAATCTAAGTCACCGTGGGCTGTGCCTTCACAGCCCACTGTTTTGAACGAACAGCATTACTTGTTTAACACTACCTCTTCTCCTATTAAATCTTCCCATCAATGACCCTTTTTTGAAAATCTTCCAGATAAAGCTCTCCAAGTGGGATTTCTCGCTCGCAAATCAGAATGCGTTTTTTCCGAACGGCATCAATTTTATCAATAGATACGATAAAAGAACGATGTACCCGGATAAATTGATTGGGATCCAGCAATTGAAAAATGGATTTGAGGTTGTGTAGTGTAAGGAGAGGGTGTCTTTTACCTTCCAAAAAAATCTTCACATAATCTTTTAGGCTCTCGATGTATAGGATTTCGCTGAGGCGTATTTTGACCAGATTGTGCTCCGATTTTACAAAAATATATTCTGAATTATCGCTTTTAGGAGCTTCAGCAGTAGTAGGTAAGACCGGTTTGTTGGCTTCTTTGAGTGCTTTGAAGCTGTAAGCCTTATCAACAGCTTTAAGAAAACGATCAAAGCTAAAAGGCTTAAGCAAATAATCCAGGGCATTGAGTTCGTAACCATCCAGGGCATATTTATCATAAGCCGTTGTAAAAATCACCATCGGCGGATGGTTGAGGTTTCTTAAAAATTGTACTCCATTGATATCAGGCATATTGACATCTAGAAATATCAAATCAATTTGCTCTTGTTTAAGTAAGTTAAGGGCTTCATAAGCTCCTTCAAAAAGCCCTTGTAATTTCAAATAGGGAATTCTACTCACAAACTTCTGAATCAGATTCAGAGCCAGGGGTTCGTCATCAATGGCAATACAATGCAGTGTCATGTCAGTTCCAGGTTAAGTTCAACTAAATATTGTTCGGAATTATCTTCAATGAAGAGTTTATAGGCGTTGGGATACAGTAAATCAAGCCTTCGTTTGATGTTTTTTAAACCGATCCCGGAGTTTTCATAGAGCCTCAAATCTGCATTTTCTACGGGTTTGCTGTTTTGTACTCTAAAAAAAAGTAGGTTTTCTCTGCATTCCAGGCTCACCTCAATACGAGACGATTGCTGATAGCTAAGTCCATGTTTGAAGGCATTTTCTACCAGAGGGATCAAGAGCAAGGGGGCAATGTTCATTCGTTCGGGATTTCCTTTGATCTCAATCGATAATTTGATGTTTTTTTGCCGAGAAAGCCGAAGCTTTTGCAGGCTCAAGTAATTTTTGAGATAGTCTATTTCAGAGTTTAAGTCTACTTTAAGCGCATTGGTTTCATAGAGCATATACCGCATCATTTGTGAAAGCATGAGGATGGCTGTTTCGGTATCATCAGATTTATCTACGGCAAGCGAATAAATGTTATTGAGTGTATTAAAAAGAAAGTGAGGGTTAATCTGAGATTTGAGAAAGAGCAGCTCAGTGTGTAATCTTTCATTCTCGATGTCTTTTTCTTTGTGAGATTGTTTAAACCAATGGGCTGTCACCTCTACGCTGGTGCTCAGGGCATACGCAAATATCATAGGGAAAATGGCAGGCAAGATATGTATCATATCGCCTCGCTCCCTAAAAGCAGCAAGACGAACCCCACGAAATTCTTGTGGAGGTAGGGGGAGTTTAAAGCCTATTGGTGGGGGCATCAGCTCATCTGGCAAGACAAATTCGCTCAAAACAATGCGGAAAATAAGTACCAAAATTACTGATAAAATGATCAGGGATAAAAAAGTAAGGAGTTTCTTCTTGTGAAGAAACCGGGGGACAAGGTAAAGGCAATTAGACAGATACGCACATAAAATACAAAACATGGTGAAAAAAAATAAACCAGTGCGAAACTTAAGTGCTTCAACGGGAAGCATCAAAAAAGGACCTAGAATTAAAAAGCTGAGGGCAAATCCGTGAATTAGGAATTTCCTTTGCTCAAAGCTGAGATTTAAAACGTCGAGAGGTAGAATCTTTTTCAAGCAAGCATCTATTATGACCGGAGATGTACAGGTAACACATTTTATAGAAATAGAGTTTACCCGAAGATACCTCCGGGTAAATTCAATAAGAAGCACATAGTAGTAGATAAGCGTTCCCAAAAGGGCTAATCTTCCTCATCAAAATCAGCCAGCGGGTTGAACTCCCAAAGGTCGTCGTAGCGTTCATTACTACTGCGCCCTGTGCAGACATATCCCATATTGCCTATGGCAAAACCCACTGCTTCGGTACGGGGAACTCCCTCAAAATCCGTTTTTTGTTCCCAGAAATCGTTCACCGGGTTATACTCCCAAATATCACTTTTAGCGGCTCCGGTAGAGCCTGTACCCATGTAGGCTTTGTCATTGATGGCAAAAGCCACTGCGCCTTCCCGTGCCAGGGTATAATCATCAGTATTGAGGTCTTCTTTGCGAGTCCAATTGGCAATGGCAGGGTCATATTCCCAGAAATCATCTTCATAGACACCATTATTTCTTCCGCCACCTATGTAAGCCTTGCCGTTGAGCACAAAAGCGAAAGCATTGATTCGTTTATCCCCTGAGAGGCTGATGATTTGCGTCCAGGAGTCGTTCAAAGGGTCATATTGCCAGAAGTCTTTGAGGTCGTTTCCGTCATTGCCTGTACCTACATACCCTTTGCCATCCAAAGCAAAAGCTACGGCACCGCGTCGGGCTGTACCTGCAAAATCAGTTTTTTGTAACCATTGATTATTCAAGGGATCATACTCCCAGAAGTCCTTGCGATCATCCTCACCATCATAGCCTGTACCCACATATCCCTTTCCATTGATGGCAAAGGCAATGGCACTGCTACGCCCATTACCTGGAAAGTCAGCCACTTTTTTCCAGGAGTTAAGACTGGGGTCATACTCCCAAAAGTCTCTAAGGTATTCATCTTCATCAAAATTATACCCCAAACCCACATAAGCCTTTCCATTGATGACAAAACTTACCGCATTATTTCGCGGTATCCCTTCAAAATCAGACGATTCTTTCCAGTTTCCTAGAAGGGTCACTTCTTCATCCGAACAAGCGAAAAGAAAAATAAAAAACAGGCAAACTCCATAAAATCTTTTTTTCAAATGCATATACTTTGGATAAAATATTACACGAATTTATTTGCAGCAAAAGTATTTCGGTAGGCCGCTTCCTCAAAATATACTAGACCAAGCCTGTTTTTTTATAGCTAAATATCAAGGTTTTGCATTTAGACGGCTTAAAGGGGCTGATATTCACTCAGAATTAGCTTTTAAAGATTAAATGAGTGCCTCTGTCTAGAATGCTGCCGGGTCGGTAGAATTTATTTTTTATAGGAGTGGGGCTATTTTACCTTAGAAGGGCAAATTGTAATGCATCCTTGTCTGCTTGAAAAATAAACTATTTATCAGCATACATACCTGTAATTTGATCTTATAAATCCCCTCTGAGGTTTCAGGGGGAATTTATTTTCATTCAAGTACAATCACTACGTATTCCATCAAAACTCAAAAACCAACATATTTATCATGTCTAAAAAACATTTGATCATCCCGTTTTTTTTCGTCGGAGTTATCCTTTTGAGCTTAGTAGCCTGTAATGATTCCACTCAAATTGGTTCTTCTTTTAATCCTGATAATAGCACCGAAGTCATTGCATTGGATACTTTTACTTTATTTACATCTACTGTAAAAGTAGATTCGTTGATCACTTCGGGCTCAAACCGGATATTGGTGGGGAGCTACCTGGATGATCGCCTGGGGAAAATCTCATCGAAAAGTTACTTCCAAATCGGCATTCCCGCCGGGGTGGATGTTTTGGAAAGTGCTGTATTTGATTCTATCAGCCTGGTATTATCCTATAATTACTATTGGGGAGATACCCTAGCTACACAAAATATTGCCGTACACACCCTTAGCGAAGAACTGGCATTCGAGGATGATGAAACAGCCCTGTATAATGTCAGCGAATTTGATTATTCAGCCGCTCCTATTGCCACCCGATCTTTTTTGCCCCGCCCTAACCGAGGTAAGGCACTGGAAATTCGCCTGCCAAACTATCTAGGCGCCACATGGCTCGAACTGGCTAAAGATGATTCTGAATTACTGAGCGATCAGGAGCAGTTTTTGGATGAGTTCCCCGGTCTGGTGCTTGTTGCCGATACTTTGAATGGTGCTTGTATGCTGGGTTTTCAGGCAAATATCAGCACCGATGATCTGGGAAAGACCCAGGGAACATATCTGCGTGTATACTATCACGAGCAAGGAGATGAAAAATACCTTGATTTCCCACTGGTGAATACCAATTTGCAGTTTAATCAAATTGATTATGATTCCGATAATCCGACACTGGCCGCACTAAGTACACAAAAAAGCATCTTATCATCTGAAGATACTTTTCGGGAGACGTATCTCCAGGCGGGTGTTGGGCTGATGACCCGAATAGAGATTCCCTACGTGGATAAAATTCTTGAGCTAGGCAATACCTCCGTGACCATGTACGCAGAGTTAATCATCCGCCCTGTAAATCGTAGTTTTGATTATTTACGCCTCCCAGCAGGTTTTAATACTTTTGAAAGCGATGCCATCAATCGATTCAGAACACAGCTTGATCTGAGTTATCAATTGAGCCTGGATTCCGAATTTGACCGATCAACGTATTATAAAGTAGATATTACGGACTTTATTCTGGAAGACCTTGATCAGGATGCCATAAAAAATAATGTCTTTTTGCTTACTTTGCCCCAATTTTCCAACTCTACTGAGCGACTCGTGCTGGGAGGTACACGTCACCCATCCAACCCTATGCAACTCAGGGTAATCGTGACAAGATTTTATTAATAAAATGCCTTGTAGGTTAAAAGGGTAACCCATGACGTGTTTTTTAATAAGCTGATATGCTGTACAAAACCCTTAATCTGGAGCTGTCATTCCGACGGCAGGAGGAATCTTTGCGCTTCTTGATGCAGACGCTAAGATTCCTCGCTATCGCTCGGAATGAAAAGATAGGTTCTTTATGATTTTACTTGAAGATAAATCTATTCAAACGACAAGGTCGCTCAAAGCGACCTTGTCGTTGCCCGTCTTCATGTCTAAATAAATAAGTCTCAAGTAATTTCATAAAGAGCCATAAAATATATAGCCGCTGCACGGTGCAGGAGATGCCTTCTATTATAGAATCAATCCTTAAAACAATTCATGATAAGTTTCCAGCTATACACTGGAACGACAATTTTTTTAACTTTTTAATAAGTTTAACCCCCTAAGTTGACAGTATTGAGCGTCTCGCTGAAACCTTTTTTTGCATCATGAAGTATTTGTGGAAAAATTGCGTGCTGTTACAGAGGGCGAGTATAAAACGTTTTAGTGTCTCGCTAAAACTAGTAAACGGGCTATTAAACACAAAAAAAGAAGCCACCTTCTAGCAGCTTCTTAATGATTGGACAAAAAATGGGGAAGGAATTAAGATTTTTCACTCCACATCGCTTTGATGATAAAGACAATCATCGTCATATTGTCATCGCTACTGAGAGGAAGAGCCCTTAATTGTTTATTTTTGATGTCCAGGACGAAATAGTACTTATTTCCAGAGTCACTATTTACGTAATAAGTAAAAACCTCTTTTTCTGCATCATATTCTTTTGCAGTGACATAATAATAAGACTCCTGCCCTTCGGTAGTATGAATAAAAACCGTCTCATCGGCATTGAGTTTGAAAAGGCTTTTGTAAGAAGATGATTTACAATCTTCAAATTTTTTGTTTGTGCTGTTCCAGGTGCAGAATTGGCGGTAGTCGCAGCTAAAAAAGCTTTGTGCCGAAGCAAATTGAATCATAACCAGTTGCAAGAAGATGATTAACGCCAGATTTTTTGATTTCATTGTTTTGTTTTTTTTGGGTTGATTATTTTTAAAACTCATAATATAGTGTCGCTTTGAGCGGCTTGTTAGGGACTAAGACGAAAAAAAATCTTTTTTAATCAACCGCAACAAAGCAGGTCTCGCTGATCGCAAAACCTAGTATATTTCCTTCGTAGTCTGGGTTATCCAAAAAACCAGAGTGATCTTGCCATGCAAGGTCACTCTGGTTTTTTGTTGCCATACTGAGTAATAGCGCATAATCTAAGCCTCTACATCAAAAAGTATCAAGATTCCTCCCGACCCCTGACACCCCGCACCCGACACCTCACTCCCCAACCATCACAAAAGCTCCCCAGTAGATATACCCCTTCGCCGTTTTGTACGTCGCCTTGTCCGGTCTGGCAGGCAGAGAGCACCACCAGGTCGGTATTGTCCAGATTGAGGTTTTGGGCTTCGTAGGCGGTCAGGAAGCCGTCTTCGGTTTGGTATTTTTCTTTACTCTTGGCGTAAGTGCTTACGCCGGTGAGTACGATGCCGGAGTGCAGTTTTTTAAATTATCGGGTTGATCTTTTAAGGCTTCTTCCAAAGCTTCTCTGTATTTCTCAAAAATAGGTAAGGCTTCGGCGTATTTTTCAGCCTGGAAGTCGGCAGCGGCTTGCTCTAATTCTTTGTTGGCATCACTCTGAGCTTTGGCCATACTTAGAGATAACAAGCAAACAAAAGTCCATACAAATACCTGCTTCATAGTTTGGGATGATTTAAGGGTTAAAATCTGATATTAATATAGGAGGACTTATCTGTTGAAATATAGTGCAAATATGGGGGAAATGCTAGGGTTTTTTTTTTGAGTTTTTTTAGTTACGATCTCGTGGGGATGCATCGGCAAGCCGCCGAGGCTACCAAGGGCGTGGCAATCTCTTGTAAGCCGTTTTTTAGACAAAATCCTACTCTTCCTCTACACAACAAGCATCTTGCACCACTGCCTGACCCGCTTGTACTTGCGGACTCAGATAAGGCACGCCCAGATTCAAACCTCTTAGTACAAACCACAAAGCCAACAACAAGGTAAAACCCGGCAACAGACTCCGATGTAGGAATTGCCGCATGGAGGGTTTGATTAAGCTGATTCCCAGACCCATAGCCAGCATCAGGGGTGTGGTTCCTAATCCAAATAAGATCATATAAAGTACCCCTAAACCCCACTCGCCTGTTGCCAGGGCACCAGCCAAGGCCAGATATACCAGCCCACAGGGTAAAAATCCATTGAGTATACCCAAAAGAAAGGAAGCCTGAAGATTTTTTTGCCTAAAAAGTTGGGCAAATTGATGCCTTAGATAAGATGTAAACTGGTACGCCGGACCGAATAGGCTGATTTTTTGGAAATATCGATTGGGAAGTGCCATCCCAAACCCGATGAGTATCCCCACCAGGATTGAGAGCCACTGCTGGGAGACAGTCAGGGTAAAAGCCCTACCCACTAACCCAACCAGGGCACCTAACAGGGCATAGGTTGTAGTCCGCCCCAGGTTGTAAAGTAAACGGGCTTTTAACTGACTGTAAAGTGTCTTGCGCGGAATAGGCATGGCCAGCACCAGTGGGCCGCACATACCCACACAGTGCAGGCTACCCATCAATCCGACTAAAAAAGCTGAGTAAATCAGGTAATCCATGGAAGATTGTTAACGATTGAGTTTTTCTTTTTTGTCCAGATTGGGCAGAAGTTCTACTTTGCCGTTTTCGGCTACACGAATTCTTTGCTCCAAATAGAATGACTTGCCCTCACTCCGCCAGTTGATTTTCAGACGCCATACCCCTTCGGGTAGTTCCTGACAAGGAATGGACTGCACTTGATTGTGCAACAATAGCGGAATGCTGAAATCCTTAGAAGCATCCGAAGGTCTGAAAAAAAGAATTTCGCCTTCTGCTTGTTCGGCAGGGATTCTAAGATCCAGCACATTAGCTACCGTATTGTAGCTCAGTGTGGGTTTTTCTCCCAATTGATTGACGTTGTTCATCTTATCAATTTCCACTTGATAAGCCATTTCTTGTTTGTAATAATCTTTTGCCACCAGATTAACCTTGTACTGAAAGGTGAGGCTCACCAAAGTCAGCATAAAGACGGCAAATCCTGTGTAAAGTAGTGCGATTTTATATCCCCAGTTCATTTTTTAATTGATTTTTTGAGCAAGGTGTAGAGGGAAAGATGAGCCATAAAACGCTCATCTTGCACCCCAAACCTTTAATTTATTTGATTTTAATAGGCCCTAGAAAGTTGGTCGTGACGGTTTCTTTGAGTTCCTTACCCGACCAGACTTCTATCTGAATGCTATTTTTGAGTGTATTCAGCTCAGATGCCGGAATGACAACAAAAAAGCCACCTTCGGTCGTCGTGTTTTTGACAGCGATCATATCTCCACCCGCCATTTGAATTTTTCCGGGAGTACCTTTGAGTACAAAACGAATGGGCAGGTCTTCAAAAGTTTTGTTGGTGACCTGTACACTATAAATATTGCTGATGTCACCGTTTTCCATTTTGATAGGCAAAGAGCCGCGTTCCCGAAGAATGGTGGTCTCTATTTGCCCGCGATTAGTCAGCAGAAAAACATCCAATCCGATCAACAACGTCAGCACCACCGAATAAGCAATGATTCGGGGGGTGAATTTGAATTTGGTTTTTTTGATGATATTGTTGTAGGAAGCATAACGGATGAGTCCGCTGGGTTTTTGGATTTTCTCCATGACTTGATCACAGGCATCAATGCAGGCAGTACAATTGACGCACTCAAGCTGAGTACCATTGCGAATGTCAATCCCTGTGGGGCAAACCTGCACACAGAGCTTACAATCGATGCAATCGCCCTGGGTTTTGAGCTGTTCTTTGTAAGTATCTTTACTTTTGAGCTTGCCACGAGGCTCTCCTCGCTCGAAGTCATACGTCACCGACATAGAATCTTTGCCCAAAAGCACCCCTTGCAAACGCCCATAAGGGCATACGGCAATGCAGGCCTGTTCGCGGAAATAAGCAAAAACGCCATAGAAAATAAAAGTAAACAGCAAAAGCCCTAAGAAACCGTAAAGGTTTTCATCGGGTGGGTTGCTGATGAGCTTCAGCGTTTGGTCAATCCCAATCAAATAAGCCAGGGTAGTATGTGCAATTAAAATGGCGATAGACACAAAAATTAATTGTTTCGACCCCTTTTTGAGCATTTTCTGCGTATTCCAGGGCTGTGCGTTTAGTTTACGTTGTTGGTTGGCATCCCCCTCGATCCAGTATTCAATTTTGCGAAAGACCATTTCCATAAAAACTGTCTGCGGGCAAGCCCAGCCACACCAGACTCGACCAAACACCACGGTAAACAAGATGATAAATACAAAAAAGGTAATCATCGCCAAAGCAAGCAGGTGAAAATCCTGGGGAGCAAAAACATTCCCCAGGATGATAAATTTTCTTTCAAATAGATTAAAGAGGAAAAGCGGGTGGCCGTTTACCCAGATCAAGGGTGTCGCAAAGAAAACCGTAAGCAAAATAACAGCTACGATTACTCTTTGGCGATGATACCATCCCTTGGGCTTACGGGCATAAATCCAGATTCTATTCCCGGATTCATCCACGGTAGCGATGGCATCCCGATATGACTCATCATCTATAATTTCTTCTATTAATTCCATAGCTCAATGATTAACCTTCTTTTTGGCTGTTATCGTTTTTTTCTTTGCTTACATATTTTTCACCCTGAGGTTCTTTGGCATTTGCGGGCTTAGAACCTTGTTTGGTCAGGATAAAACTTGAGATATTCTGGATTTCATCCGGCTTTAGTTTTTTCTCCCAGGCTATCATTCCTTTTGCTGGTATACCATATTTGATTGTTTTAAAGACATCTTTTACATCTCCTCCGTGAAGCCAGTATTCATCGGTAAGGTTAGGTCCGGTACCTCCTTCAAGATTTTTACCGTGACAAGCAGCACAGTTGGCTTCAAATGATTTGGCACCGGTAGCCAGAGCGTTTTTATCATCTTTCAGGAATGTGACATTGGTTTCATCGATATTGGCTGACATCAGTTTTTTATATTCCGCAATTTCCATGGAGGCAGTTTCTACGGCAGCCTGATATTCCTGCTGCGGTGTAGGTACGATTCCGACGATATGGTAGGTAAATAGATAAATGACGGCAAAAGCGATGGTTCCATAAAAAAGATACACCCACCAGGGTGGCAAGTGATTGTCCAGTTCCTTGATACCATCATAGTTGTGATCCAGTAGAATATTTTTTTCCTGCTCGAGGGGGGTAATCCTGTTCAGGCTATCCATCAATTGATCCCAGAGAGTCATGGTCTTGATACCTTTTTTCTCCAACTCTTGCATATAGAGCTTTCTGACCACGAAAAGTGCAGATAAAGTACTGATCAGCACCAGAACGGCAATCATCAGCACCATACCCATCAGGACTAACATCCAGAAAATTTCATTATTCATTTGAGCAGGTTTTGCTGAAGCATTCTGTGCAAAAGCCGAAACTTGTAGTAAGCATACCATCGCAAGTACACAACTTCCTATTTTTCCTATTGTAGTAAATTTATTGAGTTTTAATTTCATTGCTTTTAAGATTTGGAGGATTCGGACTCAGTGTCCAAATCCAGCGGTAAATTTTTCATTGTATGGATATATTTTTTATTCGCCACAGAAACCCAGATCAGTAGGCTGATAAAAAATCCGAAGAAGATGACCAAAGAAATGATCGGGTAAATCTCTACGTCCTGTATTCTTTCAAAATAATGCTTAAACATAACTTTATAATTTAAATGGACTTGAATGTATTATTGATCTTTAGCTTTGATATCCGTACCCAGGCGTTGCAGGTAAGCAATTAAGGCAATGATTTCTTTGTCTTTGCTTGTCTCAATGTCTGCTTCTTCTTTGAGGCGTTTTACGATAGCTTCTGCCTGAGCATCTACATTTTCGGCCACTTGGCTTTCAAAACCAGCTTCGTAGGGGACACCTAGGCTTCGCATAGCACTAATTTTGGGTACAATACTGGCTGTACTAAAGCTTTGACTTAGTAGCCAGGGGTAGGTAGGCATGATTGATCCGGGAGACATTTGCTCGGGTTCCAGCATGTGCAGATAATGCCAGCTATCGCTTCGGAGACCACCTTCACGGTGTAGATCAGGGCCAGTTCGTTTAGAGCCCCACAAGAAGGGGTGATCATACACGAATTCTCCGGCTTTGGAGTATTCGCCGTAGCGTTCTGTCTCATCGCGGAAAGGTCTTACCATCTGTGAGTGGCAGTTCACGCAACCCTCGCGGATGTATAAGTCTCTGCCGTGCAGCTCAAGCGGTGTATAAGGCTGTACGGAGGCTATGCTAGGCACATTGGATTTGATCAGCATCGTAGGGATGATCTCAATCAGCCCACCAATAGCAATAGCTACTGTAGTAAGTACTGTAAAGAGTACCGCCCGACGCTCCAGGATATTGTGGTGCCAGCCGGCTCCTGCCTCTAAAGGGGCATTTTTGGTCAATGCAGGTGCTTGTGCTTCTTCATTAGCCATAAATTTACCGGAATAAGCGGTTTTCAACAGGTTATACACCATCAGGATAGCTCCGATGAAGTACAAAGTACCACCAATGATACGAAGCAAATAGTGAGGTAAAATCTGTGTGACAGTTTGCAGGAAATTAGAATATACCAGATAGCCGTCAGGGGTGAATTGTTTCCACATCAAACCTTGCGTAAATCCTGCGATATACAAGGGAAGGGCATAGAAAATAATCCCCAGTGTACCCAACCAGAAGTGCGTATTGGCAAGTTTGGTAGAGTGGAGTTTGGTATCCCACATACGCGGTACTAGCCAGTAGAGCATTCCGAAGATCAGGAAGCCATTCCAGCCTAAGCCGCCTACGTGTACGTGGGCGATAGTCCAGTCGGTATAGTGCGAAATCCAGTTGACATTTTTTAAAGACAACAAAGGACCCTCCAGGGTAGCCATCCCATAGGCACTGACGGCAACCACCATAAATTTCAAAACGGGGTCTTCTCTTACGCGATCCCAGGCACCTCTTAGCGTCAGAAGACCGTTGAGCATCCCACCCCAGGAGGGCGCAATCAACATAATGGAAAATACCGAACCCAGACTTTGCGCCCAATCCGGCAAAGCGGTATATAATAAGTGGTGAGGTCCAGCCCAGATATAGATAAATATGAGTGACCAGAAGTGAATGATAGAGAGTTTATAGGAATAAACCGGGCGATTTGCAGCTTTGGGAAGATAATAATACATCAGCCCTAAAAAAGGAGTAGTGAGGAAAAATGCCACTGCATTGTGACCGTACCACCACTGCACCAAGGCATCCTGCACTCCAGCAAATACATAATAACTCTTAAATAAACCGATGGGAAGCTGAATAGAATTAAAAATATGCAGCACTGCCACAGTCACAAAAGTAGCGATGTAAAACCAAATCGCCACATACAAGTGCCGTTCTCTTCTTTTGAGGATGGTTCCGATCATGTTAGCCCCGAAAATTACCCATACGACTGCAATCGCAATGTCAATAGGCCACTCTAGCTCTGCATACTCGTGGCTGGTCGTAAAACCCAAAGGAAGCGTAATGGCCGCTGCCAGGATGATCAACTGCCAGCCCCAAAAGTTCAGATTACTGAGTACATCACTGAACATGCGGGTTTTCAAAAGACGCTGCATAGAATAATAAACCCCAGCGAACATGGCATTACCCACAAATGCAAAAATGATGGCATTGGTATGCAATGGCCTTAGCCGGCCGAACGTAGTATACTGAATGCCGAAATTAAAGGCAGGAAAGCGCAATTGAATGGCGATGAGCAGTCCTACCAGCATCCCGACAATACCAAATACCACCGTAGCGATGATAAATAGCTTGACGATTCGGTTATCGTAGTGAAATGTTTCTATAACCGAAGATTCTGATTTTTGATCTTTTTCTAAAAGTACATTACCTTCCATGGTACACTCAATGTTTAATAGACGAATATGTTGTAAAAGTAGAGGTACTTGTCAGAATTAGAAATGATATTTGTCCCACTGTAGCTTGACATTTATCAAGGAGCAAAATGATAATTATCAGTTTTTTTTTTGACCTGATACAATACCTTAGCCCCCATTAATCAGGAAATATTTATGTCGGATACCACCTCCCTAAAACCCAAAATTCAGCACCCCACCCAAATTACCTGCTATCACTGCGGCGATATTTGTCAGGAAGACGGACTTATATTTGAAGAAAAACCCTTCTGCTGCACAGGCTGTAAAACGGTCTATCAAATCTTGGCTGAAAATGACCTATGCCAATACTATGATCTGGATAAAAACCCAGGTATCAAACTGAAAAGCCGAGATTTTGCGGATAAATATGCTTTTTTGGATAATGAACAAATTCTCCATACTTTATTGACATTTGCAGATACCCATTTACAAAAAATCACCTTATACATGCCGGGTATTCATTGTAGCTCTTGTATATGGCTGCTTGAAAACCTCTACCGCCTTCAAGACGGAATCATCGAGTCTAGGGTCAATTTCCTTCGGAAGGAGATCAGTCTGAGCTACCATCCCGAAAAAATCTCTCTCCGACAACTGGTAGAGCTGCTTACTACGCTAGGTTATGAGCCCCAAATCAGCCTCAAAGAAGGAGAAACCCGACAAAAAAAAGCCCATCGAAAAAGTCTTTATTACAAAATCGGGGTCAGTGGTTTTTGCTTTGGCAACATTATGCTGCTTAGTTTTCCGGAGTATCTCTCCCTAGAAGATTTTGCCCTAGAAAACTATGGCTTCTTCTTTGGAATGATGAATATTTTGCTGGGTCTGCCCGTATTTTTATACAGTAGTTCGGATTATTTCCGTTCGGCCTATCGGGCGCTCAGAGCCGGAAGCTCCAACCTGGATGTGCCTATTGCACTGGGAATCATTGCCTTATTTGGGAGAAGCCTGTATGAAATCCTGGTGCTGCACCAGGCGGGTTATATGGACTCGCTGGCGGGTTTATTGTTTTTTTTACTCATAGGGAGATGGGTACAGGAAAGAAGTTATGAAGGAATGGCTTTTGACCGAGATTACAAATCGTATTTCCCCTTGGCGGTCAGAGTCTTGCCTGAGCTGGGCGAACCTTTTATAAAATCTGTGCGAGAATTGAAAAAAAACGATCATATCCTTATCCGTAATCATGAACTTGTACCCGCAGACAGCATTTTGCTGAGTGAAAAGGCTTATATCGATTATAGTTTTGTGAGTGGCGAAGCCGACCCTGTCGAGAAAAGTATCGGTGATTATATCTATGCCGGAGGCAGACAGATCGGTCAAAGTATTGTGCTTAAAGTACAAAAAGAAGTCTCTCAAAGTTATCTTACCCAACTTTGGAATCATGAGGCCTTTTCCAAAAATAAAGATCGAGACCAGCCCGACCACGTGGCGATGATCAGTCGTTATTTTACCTCGATAGTACTGCTCATTGCCCTGATTTCGGGAGTTATTTGGTATTTTATTGCGCCGTCTATGGTGTGGACTACCATCTCCTCCATACTCATCGTTGCTTGCCCCTGTGCGCTTGCACTCGCCACTCCTTATGCGTTTAGTAATACGATGCGTATTTTTGGGAAAAGGCGTTTTTATCTAAAAAACGGCAATATCATCGCTCAATTGGCCAAAATTACCCAATTGGTTTTTGACAAAACAGGCACGATCACCCAAAACCAATCTTTTCAGATCAGTTTTGAAGGAGTTCCCCTGAGTGCTGAGGAAAAGACGATGGTCAAATCTTTGGTGATACATTCTACGCACCCTTTGAGCCAAAAAATTGCTCAGTATCTCAATGATTTTAAGGGTTTAGCCATAGAAGAATATAAAGAAATCCACGGGCGAGGAATTCTGGGCAAAATCGGCAAAACCTGGCTAAAAATCGGCTCGGCTACTTTTACAGAAGCTTTAGAGATTCCCCAAGAAAGTATGCAAAGTAGGGTCTACATCCATATAGGGGGTGTCAATCGGGGGTTTTTCCTGATTCAAAATCACTATCGCCCCGGAATCTTGGATTTGATCAAAAAACTCCAGGGGCGGTTTCGCCTTTCATTGCTCAGTGGTGACAATGCCTCCGAACAAGCAACCCTTAGCCCTTATTTTGGAGAAGAAAGTGAGCTTAAATTTCGCCAAAAACCCGAAGAAAAATTAAATTATATTCAGAATTTACAAGCCGAAGGTCAGCACGTACTGATGCTAGGGGATGGACTCAATGATGCCGGGGCACTTCAGCAGGCAAATGTGGGTATTACCATTACCGAAGACAGCAGCAGTTTTAGCCCTGCCTGTGATGCTATTTTGGATGCGAAAGCCTTGCCGGATTTAGAGAAATTGCTTCAATTCTCGAGGATTACCATGAAGATTGTGCGCTTAAGCCTCATTATATCACTTCTATACAATTCCGTTGGATTGGCTTTTGCGGTCACCGGAAGCTTATCCCCCATTATCGCAGCGATCCTGATGCCGCTTAGTTCTGTCACAGTGGTAGCTTTTGTGGTAGGTGCTACGAATCTACTGGCAAGGTGGAAGGGACTTAATTAAGTGTGTGCCCGAAGGTTTTTAGCTTAATTCCTGGGTGTGTGATTGAGGTTGTTCGTATTCCCAATCTCAGTTCTCTGGATTTTCCAAACCTTTGAGATGGAGGATATCTCTTCTACTACAAATCCACATCAAAACCTTTGGCTTTGAGAAGCTCTTTGAGTTGCGTTAATTCGGCTAAAGCTTTATTTTCTTCGGCTATTGCCTCCTCTTTGGCTTTTCTTTCCTCTTGCTCACGGGATAAGGCCTCTTGTGCGTGTTTGAGAGCTTCTTTTCTTTGTTCGTCCTGCTGCACATAGGTCAGAAAAGGGGTGCCGTCGGGATTAAAAATATACAAATCATCTTCCCTGATCTCAAAACGCACGCCCATCAAAGGGCTCACATAATCAGGCATCACGAGGATAGCATCCAGTTTATCGTTTTCACGATTCCAGGCATAGAACTTATTCTTACGATAATCATAGACATAATATTCTTGTACGCCATATTTCTGATAAAACAGATATTTATCCAGCATCTCCGTGACGGTATTGCTGGGGGATAAAATCTCCATGACTACTTGTGGGGCAATATCGTCTTCGTTCCATTGCTCATAGCTGCCTCGATGCCCTTTGGGGCGGCCGAAAGCCACTAATATATCCGGGGCTACCCGAATATAAGGCTTCCCTTCTTCGGGATACCAATACAGGTTTCCGGCCACAAACACATCGGTTCGGGAGGCAAAAAGTGAGTCTAAGCCTCCTTGAATGGTGGTGATTTTTTGAAAATGTGTGGTATTTTCAGCCATGGGTTCTCCGTCTGATTCAGGATAAATGATTTCGCCAGTGATTTCGTCTATAAATTCTTTGGGAATTTCTTGTAAAGGGGTTATGTCCATAGGTTTATTGCGTGATTTGCTTAACAAATTTACAAAATTCAGCATAGTTCTACAAGAGATTCTCCAAATCTTTGAGGTTGAGGAAATCCGATCCCCTCATTCCGAACACCCCTTGTACAAAACCGTACAGTTCACTTGATTGTATAGTTTTTAAATATTCTGACTATCAGGTGTTTATTTTTCAGGAATAAGTTTTGTAATTAGCTCTTCATATAAAAAAACCAATAACCAAGAAGCCATACGATTATGCTTAAAAATTACTTCAAAATCGCATGTAGAAATCTACTTAGAAACAGAGATTTCACCTTGATCAATATTTTCGGGCTGGCCATCGGGATCAATGCCTGTTTGATAGTCTATTTGTGGACAAGCTATGAAATGAGTTTTGATACTTTTCATCCGGATCGGCAGCGAATCTATAGGGTGGTTACTGACATAGATAATGCCGGGGAAATCTGGAAATTTGCCGGGGTAGTGGATCCACTCGGACCGACGATGCAAAAAGAATTAACAGGTTTGGAGGCTATTGCTCCTTTTAATTTGATGAATATTGATAAAGTGTGGATTGGTAATCCTTTTAATCCTGCCCGAAAAGAAGATTTATGGAAAGAATTTAAACAGGAAAGTACGAAAAATGGTGATTTTATAGCTGCAGACGCTTCTTTTTTTGAGGTTTTTAAGCACCCTTGGTTGATGGGAAATCCGCACATAGCCTTGAAAGAACCCTTTCAAGTGGTTTTGACAGTGCAAAAAGCCAAAAAATACTTCGGCAATATCCCCCTGGATAAAATGATCGGTAGAGTTCTTACCTATGTCACGTCTGAGGATACGATCACATTGAAAGTAAGTGGTATAGTAGAAGCCTGGAAACAAAACAGTGATTTTAAATTTCAGGATTGTATTTCTCTGGCTACTTTGTACAAAATGAAAAATGGCGAGAATATGAAATCCTGGAACGGAATTAATAGCAACTCTCAACTGGTCGTCAAATTAAATAAAGGTACTAGCCCCCAACAAATACAGGCTCAGTTTCCCGCTTTGTTCAAGAAATATGATTCCGAGTATGTGCCACGGTTACAAGCACTGTTTGATGTTCATTTTGATGCCGACTATTCCGGTCATATTCGAACAGCACACAAACCTACTTTGTACGGCTTGATGGCCATTTCCGGTTTCTTATTGATTATTGCGGCGATCAATTTTATCAATTTGACCACCGCACAATCTGCCCAACGCGCCAAGGAGATCGGAATTCGGAAAGTGATCGGAAGCACCCGTCGTAATTTGATCATACAGTTTTTGTGTGAAGCTTTGGTATTGACTACTTTGGCAGGGATACTTTCTTTGTTGACTATTGAGCCGGTATTGTGGTTGTTTTCGGATTTTGTGTCTGAAGGGGTCAAAAATCAGCTTTTTACGCTTGAGATCGGCTTGTTCTTAATAGCCATGATTGGTGTGACCAGCCTTTTGTCTGGCTTTTATCCTGCCTGGGTCTTATCGTCTCTCTTACCAGTTGCCTCTCTCAAAAATCAAACTTCTCAAAGAGGTTCTCGCAAATCCAATCTTCGGAAAGTCTTGATAGTGTTTCAATTTACCTTTGCACAGGTATTTATCATCGGGACGATTGTAGTAAGCGCACAAATCCGCTATATGTTGCATAAAGATTTGGGATTCAAAAAAGATGCAGTGATTACAGTTGCTACTCCCTGGAACGATCCGCTTAATCGTAAAAAAGTGCTGATGGAAAAACTCAAACAATTTCCCGAAGTTAAAATGACAAGTTTCAGTTCATCCACTCCTCTTGGGAATTCCTTTGCCTCCTATACCCTTGAGTATAAAGAAACAGGTAAAAAACCGATTGAGACCAATGTATTTCATAAACCGGGTGATGAAAACTACATAAAATTGTATGAAATTAAACTGTTGGCCGGACGCAATGTGCGTGATAGTGATACCATCCGCGAGGTAATGATTAATGAAACTTATGTTCGTACTTTGGGCTTTCGTCAACCTGAGCGAGCGATTGGTCAATTTTTATGGTCTGGAAACAGGAAATTTCCTATTGTAGGTGTCGTAGCTGATTTTAATATTCAACCTTTGCATTATCAGATTCGCCCGATGATGATTGCTTCTGAAAATCAATACAGCTATTTGATTAACTTAAAGCTTCACACAAAAGGTAAACAAACACCTGATTTTCAGGCATTGATCAGTAAGATTGAAAAAGCATATCTTTCTGTTTTTCCCGAAACAACTTTTAAATATGAATTTTTTGAAGATGAACTCGCCAGAATGTATAATAAAGAGCAAAAAATAGCACATTTATTATCTATCGCAACAGGCATTGTTATCTTTATCTCCTGCATCGGCTTATTCGGGCTGGTGACTTATACCGTGCAGCAGCGTACCAAAGAAATCGGTATCCGCAAAGTATTAGGAGCTACCATCAGACAAATCACGGTATTACTTTCTTATGATTTTCTGAAATTGGTGTTGATTTCTATCCTCATAGGCAGTCCGATTGCGTATTATTTTGCCCAAGAATGGCTTCATGATTTTGCCTATCGGATGAATCCAAGCTGGCTGATTTTCGTGGGGGCAGCGTTTATCTCTATTTTGATTACATTGGCCACGGTGAGTATCCGGGCGGTGCGGGCTGCTATGCGCAACCCGGTGGAGAGTCTGAGGTATGAATAAGTACAAGATTTTCCAAATCTTGGAGATTTGGAAAATCTTGAGCTTGCCATAGCGCGTAGGGCTTTTATTCTACCCACAGTTTTTTCAGTGGAGGGTAAAGCCCTGCGCTTCGAGAGACCGTTTTCTCAGTGGAGGGTAAAGCCCTGCGATCAGCGAGGATTTTTCTACAGGATATAATTTTGTCCTGCGTTCCGAGTGGTGTTTTTCTCAAAACAATATTTGGAAATGCGGGGTAAAATGAATCTTTTTTTAGTTTGCCAGTACTAAAAACAAATGGTTGAACGTTAGCTAAATAGTTTTTAGAACCATTTTTTCCATTTTAAACCAAGCAATATATGTTGAGTACACCCGATTTTAGATTTTTCCGTAATGGAGAATTTATCAAGTTTATTTCCAATGTGCTGATCATCAGCAGTCGGCAGGATGTGGCCGGGCTGCAGATTGACAAACAAGTCGCAGATTTACAACAAGTACACGAGGTGCTTATCCGGTTTTACAAAACAGAGCGAGGCAATAAGCTCACTCAGGATATTGTAGACCTAGACAAACAAAGAGATGATGCCTATATGGGGCTTCGTGGGATTACTTTCTTTTATGCCCGATACCACCACGATGAAAGCCTGAGAAATCAGGCCAACAGTCTACTGAAAGTACTGGACAAACACGGCTCCGAAGTAGCCAAAAAGAGCTATCAGGAGCAGGGAGCAGCCCTGGACGATATTATCCAAATCATAGAAGCCTCTCCTGAACTCCTCAAAACGTTGGATACACTGAGACTCACAGACTGGTTTACCCGGATGAAGTCCAGTCACCAGGCTTTTGATGAAAAATTCCTGGCACGAAACAAAGTTTATGCGGAATCCCCCAAGGAAAAGTTCAAAAGCCTCCGTGAGCAAAGCACCCAGGCCTATCGTGAACTGGCACGCTTTATCACTGCCTACGCCACTATCGGCAATGCTGAAAATTATCAGGATTATATCAATCAACTTAATCAATTGGTAAACAGCTATAACCTCACGATCAACAACCGCAAAGCCAATCAGCAGGAGGCTGAGAAGCTGGATGAGGATTTTAATTTGGTGAAGGAGGAGTG
Source organism: Microscillaceae bacterium (assembly GCA_033765345.1). Taxonomy (GTDB): domain Bacteria; phylum Bacteroidota; class Bacteroidia; order Cytophagales; family Microscillaceae; genus JANRIC01. The sequence goes on along the minus strand of JANRIC010000080.1, from coordinate 21,409 downwards.
ATTTTCTATGAGACCTATGAGGTTTCTCGAGACCTCATAGGTCTTAGTTTTCAGCCTTCCAGATTTCGCTTGTCCATTCTTTGAGTCCTTTGCTTTCTTCATCAAAAGCGACGGCTACCAGGACGATTTCTTTTGGGGAAAATTTGTAAGGGGCATAATATTTCTTCAGATGAATTTGTGCCATAGCTTCGGCGGCCGTGGTCATTTTAAATTCAAAAATATAAATATGCGTAGGGCTTTCCAGGACGGCATCCATTCGTCCTGTATGGGTTTGTACCTCGGCATCGACTCTTAAGCCCGAAAGCTCCGCCAGCACATAGACCACCGATTGATAATAGGCTTCCTGATTATGGATAAACATATTATAAGGAATTCCGGCAAAAGTAGCCTGCACCGCCTCGAAGAAAAGTGGCAGGTCATGGTCATAAATAGCCTCCTGTACTTTGATCACGATTTCGCTTTGCACCACAGAGATATCCTCTTCGGCGTATTCTACCAATAAATAATTCAAAAAACTCAGTCTGACTTCCTGATTGGGATAACCAAGTTCAAACATGGTATGGGTTCCCCTTCTTTTGACCTGTTTGACGGTCAGGTAGCCTGTTTGATACAGCAAAGAGTATACATCTATGCTGCGCAAATCGGCATTCATCAGCGTCATACTATTGCTTTTAATTTGCTCAAGTTGATACATGGGGAGTTTGCGTTCTTTGAGCATCTTGATCAGAAAGGTAGGCGTACCCGTCTCAAACCAATAGTTATCAATTTTCAGATGGGCACAAAAGCTTAATATAGACCAGGGAGTATACACCCTTGCCTCTCCTTCAAAGGAATAGCCATTGTACCAGTGCTTCAATTGTGCGAGGGCTTCTGCATAAGCAATCCCCGTTTTCTGAGCATATTTGGTGATATAAGGCTCAAAGTGTGCCTCTAATTCTTCCTGCGTATAGCCCAACATCGTATTAAACTCGGCATCAAAGCTAATATCTGTAAGATTATTCAGCTTGGAAAAAATATTCATCTTGCCATAGCGGGATACCCCTGTAAGGAAGACAAAATGTATATAGGCATCCTGACTTTTGAGATTTCCATAGAGACTGGCAAGAATATCACGATTTTTTTCCAGTTCTTGAGGTTTGTCCAGATGATTAGTGATAGGCGAATCGTATTCATCTATGAGGATCACTACTTTCTTCTGATATTTATCGTGTAAAGTTTTAATAAGCCTTGCAAAATATGTTGTAATATCCTCTGTATCGATATTTAAATCATAATCTTCAGCATTACTTTTCAATTTATATAAAATACCTTCTATAATATCTGCGTCTGTATATTCTCCCAGGCCACTCATATCCAAATGAATCACCGGATAAGTCTCCCACTCGATTTGATCTTCAATCCACAGCCCCTGGAAAAGATCACGATTTCCCAGAAATATTTCTTTGAGGGTAGAAAGTAGCAGGGATTTACCAAAGCGACGCGGACGGGCTAAAAACAGCCGGCTTGCCTTGGCTAAAGCATAATAGATATATTCCGTCTTATCTACATACAGCAGTCCATTCTCCCGCAGGGTGCGGAAGGTATGGATACCCAGGGGAAGTTTTTGTAGTGTTGTCATCTTGCTTAAAAGACTTTTACAAATATATAAACTTTAGACCAAAGACCTATGAGGTTTCGCAGAAGCTTATAGGTCTGATCCTATATTCCGTACACCTGATGTACAAAAACGTACAGTTTTCTGCTATGTATTGTTTTGGAAATTCCTGATAATCAAAAGCTTGTTTTTCAGGAATAAGTTTTGCAATTTGGATTTATATCAAAATTACCATATAACCTCTTTCATTCAAAACAGAAGATTATGCTTAAAAATTATCTCAAAATCGCTTTCAGAAACTTGCTCAAGAATAAGGTTTATTCTTTGATCAATATCATCGGGCTTGCCGCCGGGATGACTGTAGCTATGCTCATCGGCCTGTGGATATACGACGAACTGACTTATGATACCTATCACAAGCATTATCCCTACCTCGCACAGGTGATGCAACATCAGACCTTTAATCATAGAAAGGGTACTGCAAACTCCATTCCCAGACCTTTGGAAAAAGCCTTGCGTACCAGCTATGGAAGCGATTTTAAATATCTCTCCATGGCAAGCTGGACAGGAGACCATATCCTGAGCTTTGGTGAGAGAAAAATCACCAAATCCGGCAATTATATGCAGGTAGATTTCCCGGAAATGCTGACCCTGAAAATGCTCCGAGGCACAAGACAAGGGCTAAAAGACGTTAAATCCGTATTACTTTCCGAATCTACAGCCAGAGCACTCTTTGGGAGTCGGAATCCTATGGGGGAGATCATCAAAATAGACAATAAATCTTCCGTCAAAGTCACTGGAGTCTACGAAGACCTGCCTTACAATTCTACCCTCAAAGATTTAGAATTTATCGCCCCCTGGGATTTGTACCTCAGTGACCAGGAATGGGTCAGAAATTCCATTGATCAATGGGGAAATAACTCCTTCCAGCTTTTTGCCCAAATTCACCCCCAAGGAAATATGCAGGCTATTTCTAAAAAAATAAAAGATATTAAAGCCAAAAGTGATAAAGACGAAGCCAGATTTAAGCCTGAGGTTTTTCTACAGCCTATGAGTAAATGGCATTTGTATTCGGATTTTAAGGAGGGGATCAATATCGGAGGAAGAATCCAATACGTCTGGTTGTTTGGGATCATTGCTGTATTTGTGTTGATGCTTGCTTGTATTAATTTTATGAACCTCAGCACGGCACGCTCCGAAAAAAGAGCCAAAGAAGTAGGCATCCGCAAAGTGATTGGTTCTGTCAAAGCGCAACTGATTGGGCAATTTCTGAGCGAATCTCTGCTGACCGTTTTGCTTGCATTTATCATTTCTCTTCTTCTAACAGAACTGGCCTTGCCTTTTTTCAATGAATTATCCGATAAAAAAATGGGCATTCTCTGGACTAATCCTTCTTTTTGGATGGTTTGTGTGGTTTTTACCTTATTCACGGGTTTGATTTCTGGCAGTTATCCGGCTTTTTACCTATCCTCTTTCCAACCCGTCAGAGTACTCAAAGGCGCTTTCAAAGCAGGACGATATGCTGCCATACCCCGTAAAATATTGGTCGTATTGCAATTTACCGTTTCGGTTACGCTCATCATCGGTACGATCATCGTGTACAAGCAAATTCAATTTATCAAAAACCGCCCAATCGGTTATGACAACAAAGGCATCATTTCTGTTTATATGAGTACGCCGGATTATTACGGCAAACACAACCTCATCCAAGCTGAACTCAAAAAAACGGGAGCTGTAGTTGAAATGTCCCAATCTTTCGGACCTTTGACCGGAATATGGTCAAACTGGGGAGGTTTTGACTGGACTGGAAAGGATACCGACAAAGATGCCGAGTTTGCAGTCACACAAGTTACCCACGATTATGGAAAGACAATTTCCTGGCAAGTTTTGCAAGGCAGGGATTTCTCAAGAGACCTTGCAACAGATTCTTCTGCTGTGGTGATCAATGAAGCTGCTGTCAAATTTATGGGCATTCAGAACCCGATTGGTTTTGAAATCAAAAATGATAACGGGAACAATACGTACCATATCATTGGCGTGGTGAAAGATATGATTATGCAAAACCCCTACGAACCCGTCAAACACACGCTATATTTTTTGAATTATGATAATGTAAACTTCATTCACCTCAAGCTTAATGCTGAGAAAAGTTCCCGCGAATCTATTGCTTCTATCGAACAGGTTTTTCACAAATTATTCCCGGCAGTACCTTTTGAATATAAATTTGTAGATCAGGAATTTGCCGAAAAGTTTCAAAGCGAAGAGCGTATTGGCAAGTTGGCTGGCTTTTTTGCAGGGCTGGCAATTCTGATTAGTTGCCTGGGGCTTTTTGGTATAGCTTCTTTTATGGCCGAAAAACGCTCCAAAGAGATCGGCATCCGCAAAGTGTTGGGAGCTACTATTTTCCATATCTGGCGCCTGTTGTCCAAAGATTTTGTCTGGTTGGTATTTATTTCCTGTGCGATTTCCATTCCATTGGCTGCTTATTTCCTGGACGGCTGGTTACAAAAATACACCTATCATACCAATATGTCCTGGTGGATTTTTGCAGTGGCTGGTCTAGGAGCTATGGGCATTACCCTGCTCACAGTGAGCTATCAGGCCATCAAAGCAGCTATGGTCAATCCGGTAGAGGTCTTAAAGAATGAATAAATGTAAAGACTTTCCAAACCTTTGAAATTTGGAAAGTCTTTCTTTTTTCGGAAATTTCTCAAAACACAAACTCATGAAAAAACTGCTGATTTTATCCGCCATCTTCCTGGTTGCTGCGATTTCCTGGGGTTTTGCACAGGAAGAAGCAAGCCCCAAAGCCCTGAAAGCCATTCAAAAACAACTCTTCAAGATGCAAAGCTCTGCCAAAGCCAATCAGATGCAGGGAGTGGCAGATATGTATCTGGATCAGGGCTATTTACTGAGTGCTGGGGCAAAAAACATCACTGGAAGAGACCAAATCAATGAATACTGGCTCAATCTTAAAAATGTGGTCGATTGGAAACTCGAATCCAAACTTTTCGCAATGGATGCAGCAAAAATCTATGCACATCCACATTATCAACAACTCAAAAACAAACCTCCGGATTGGAAAGACCTACACCTCGATCTGCAAAACGTAGTCTACGAGCTGGGAGTCTCCAGCCTTACCATCACCTGGGAAGGTAAACCCCACACTTCCGTAGTGACTTACATCCTCCTCTGGCAAAAACAAACCGATGGAAATTATAAAATTTTGGTGGATACCTATTCGGGAGAATGAGAAATGAGAAAGATTTGTACACTCAGAAAGAGGGCGTTCAATGTCAAAGAATTTTTTTAAGAAATTGGCGTTGAGGAGTAAATCTGAATAATTAAATGTATAAGAGTACTTAAAATCCAAATAAAATACCTAGCTTACTCAATGGATCATTAGTTGGATGATCCTGTAAATAATAAATATTCTGATGAGTAAATCACAAGACGTAAAAAAAGGCAGCAAAAAAGAAGCTGCCAAAACCCCAAAAGAGAAAAAAGCTGCCAAAAACGCCAAAAAAATTGCTAAAAGCAAAGAATAAAGCGTTAAAAATTCACAGGTAGAAACCCCGCAATACGACGTTTCTACCTGATACTTTTTCTATCCCTCCTGCGGCTTATCATAAAACACCCGCTTGACCCAGCGAGGTAGGAAAATCACACCCAGCAACAGATAGGGATAGTAGGTCAGTACTCGCCAAAGTACGGCAATAATCCCTGAAAGTGCCCCTGCAAACTGAATAAAGAAGTTTTTAAAGGCAAATTCTGCGATTCCGGAGGCTCCAGGGGTGATACCAATCAATAATAAAACCCACAGCACCACGTGTCGGGATAATATAAAAGTATGATCCCCCGGACTAATGATTACAAATGCCGAAATCAGGCAATTGACTATAAAATAGCGGGATGTCCAGATCAGAATTGTTGAAAAAATAGCCGTAGCCCAATAAAACCAACTTTTGCCTTTGAGTTCTGCTGAGGATAAAATTACTTCTTCGCCCTGCTTCAAAGCAGCACGCTTCCAGCGTTTGAACCAGCGAATGGAGGTAATTTTGACAAACAACCACTTGATAAACTCCGGCTTGACAAACAAACCGTATATCATTAACAGGTTATACAAGGTAATCACCGTATAACTCGTATAAAAAGTCACTTTAAGTGCAGTAGAATAAGCGGGATCGGCATTCTCAAAATGAAAAATATCTCCTTGTGGAAATACCTGAGAATAATTCAAAATCAGGACAATCGCCCCAAAAACAATAAAATAAGAATTATCCAGAATCGCCGAAACAATCACGTAAGCCAAGGATTTACCAAAACCAATGCCTTCTTTAAGGAGTAAGAAGGAAGCTATCGCCGTACCACCCACCGCCGAAGGACTCAAGGCAGATGAAAACTCCCACAACACAATGGTATAAAAACTCCCTTTCCAGGTCAGTCGTTTATCGGTCAAATAACGAATCCTAATGATATAAAACAAGTCTCTGAAAAGTAAAACCAGCAGTGCCATCCCCAGCCAAAAGTAATTTACCTGGGCTAATCCTTTAAAAATAGCCTCACTTTCGCCCTTCAAATCCGAATAAATCAAATAGGCAGTCATCGCCAGACCAATCAATATCGGAATGATAATCCGACTGGGATGCATTTGTTTTAATAATCCTCCAGAATCTACGTTTTTTTGTATTTCCATAGTTTTACTCTTCCGGGTTTAACTCAACCGCAGGTTCAATACGTGCTTCTATCCAAAAGTTATTGAAACCTTCTCCAAGATACAAATTTATAAAACGATTTTGTAATAACTCAAGAATGGCCAAAAAGTTAAAAATTACGGCAATTTTACTGGGATTGGCCTCAATGGCTTCCTGAAAGGAAAGCCTAGGGCGTACTTTGAGCGTACTGATCAGGTAGTCTTTTTGTCCGCTCACCGAATAGGGATAAGGTACAATGGTATGGGTAGGGCGATTGTCTCTCTCTATGGCTTTGTGGATTACCTGTTCGTAGATTTTGAGTAGTTTATACAAATCCACATGATGCAGTTCTAGCTCCAACTCATTGTTTTTGGCTACTTCTTTGAGCTCTTCCAGGATATTGCCTCGGTGTTCTCGCTTGAGTTGTTCGTTTTCAAGCTCTGTAAAGTATTCTAGTACAGATTTGTATTTTTTGTATTCCAGCAGGTAGTTGATCAGTTCCTCGCGAGGGTCTTCCTGGGTAGGGTCGCTTTCATCCCTGGGAAGCAACATCCTGACCTTGATATGCATCAACTTAGCTGCTACTAGGATAAACTCGCTGGCTACTTCTATATTCATACGCTCCATCTGCTCCAGATAGCTCAGAAAATCATCCGTAATCTGTGCAATCGGAATGTCATAAATATCTATCTCACTTCGCTCAATAAAAAACAACAACAAATCAAAAGGTCCTTCAAAAAGAGGCAGTTTTATTTCAAAGCTCAAGGTATATTTATTTAAATCCCTATCCTATATCAATTATGCTCAAACTGGGGTGAATTTCATGAAGAATCAAGCCCCTCAATTAAATCAAAAACAAGACCTTTGCAGAGTAAGTCTTGTAAATCCCTTTCATTTTCGTATAAAAACCGATGCGAAACTACGCATTTTAGCCCTGAATCGAAAAGAAAATAAAAATTATTCTCAATCTTTCATTTTTTTCTGAAACAATTGAAACTAAAAAATCTCTATTTTACGTTGGGATATTAACAAAGCTTAAGGATTTCTCTAAAACCTAATCGGATGTTTGGGAGTTATATGTATCTAAATGAAAAATTAGAATTATATTTGCTCCTTGCTTTTTACCCAAAGCAAAATGTATGGAAATTTTTATCTGAATTGATTTATTAATTAAAAAATTGAGAATATGCTGATTGAGCCCGGTAAATTACTGAAAAACATACACAATCCGGCTGATTTAAGGCGGCTGAATGCATCCCAACTTTATGATTTAAGTACTGAATTGCGTCAGTATATTATTGATGTGGTTTCTGTTCACGGGGGGCACTTTGGGGCGAGCTTGGGCGTAGTAGAATTGACTGTGGCTTTGCATTATGTGTTTAATACACCAGATGATTTGTTGGTTTGGGATGTCGGGCATCAGGCTTATGGGCATAAAATTCTTACCGAACGCAGAGAAGTATTTCATACCAATCGTAAATATAAAGGGATTTCAGGCTTTCCAAAGCGCAAAGAAAGTATTTATGATACTTTTGGGGTAGGGCACTCCTCTACATCTATTTCTGCAGCATTGGGCATGGCGATTGCTTCTAAATTAAAGGGTGAAAATCGCCAGCACGTTGCCATCATTGGTGACGGAGCGATGACAGGCGGACTGGCTTTTGAAGGGATGAACCACGCCGGTGTGTCTGATACCAATCTGCTGATCATACTCAATGACAACTGCATGTCTATCGACCCCAATGTGGGTGCTTTAAAAGATTACCTGACCGATATTACTACTTCCAGAGCATATAATGTGTTTAGAGATGAACTTTGGAACATTCTGGGCAAATTCAGGCGATTTGCCAATCTTCAGAATTTCGCTTCCAAAATAGAAGGTGCCATTAAGGGTTCTGTATTAAAACAAAGCAATTTGTTCGAGTCCCTGAATCTGCGATATTTCGGACCCGTAGACGGGCACGACATCAATCATCTGGTCAGTGTATTAAATGACCTGAAGCAAATCCCTGGACCTAAAATCCTGCATTGTGTCACCGTAAAAGGCAAAGGCTACGATCTGGCCGAAAAAGACCAAACCAAGTGGCACGCTCCTGGGCTTTTTGATAAAATCACGGGTGAAATCTATAAAAAAACTTATGATAAGCCTCAACCTCCCAAATACCAGGATGTGTTTGGGCATACAATCCTTGAATTAGCCCGTGAAAACAAGAAAATCATGGGCATCACCCCTGCCATGCCTTCCGGCTCCTCACTCAATATGATGATGAAAGAAATGCCTGATCGCGCTATTGACGTAGGGATTGCCGAACAACACGCCGTGACTGTCTCCGCAGGTTTGGCTACACAAGGAATGACTGTCTTTTGCAATATCTATTCTACCTTTATGCAAAGGGCTTTTGATCAGGTGATTCACGATGTTTGTATTCAAGAACTCCCCGTGATTTTCTGCCTAGACCGTGCCGGATTTGCGGGGGCTGATGGACCTACGCACCACGGAGCTTATGATATTGCCTACATGCGTTGTATCCCCAATATGATCGTAGCTTCACCCATGAATGAAAGCGAACTACGCAATCTGATGTATACCGTCTCTTTGGATAAATTCAAAGACCTCAAAAAAGCCGTTAGTATTCGCTATCCGCGTGGCGAAGGTGTGATGCCCGAATGGCGTACCCCTTTTGAAGAAATCGAAATCGGCACCGGAAGAAAGATCAAAGACGGCGAAGAAGTAGCCCTGCTGACCATTGGGCATATCGGAAACTACGCCCTAGAAGCTTGTCAAATGTTGACAAAAAAAGGCTTAAATCCAGCTCATTACGATATGCGTTTTGTAAAACCCCTTGATACCAAACTTCTACACGAAATTTTTCAAAAATTTGATAAAGTGATTACCATTGAAGACGGTTGCTTGCAGGGAGGTTTCGGCTCAGCTATACTTGAGTTTATGGCAGATCACCAATACCGTGCGCAAGTCGTCCGACTTGGAATCCCCGACCTCGTCATAGAGCACGGCAGCCAGTTGGAATTACACAAAGAATGCGGCTTTGCTCCTGAAGATATTGCCAATCAAGTAGAAAAATTGATGGAAGTAGTACTGAAATAATAAATCAGAGTTCATGATGCAGTTCTAAAAAGTCTTGCCAATTGCAAAGAGACATCCATAAAGGTGATTTTTGCATTGGCATTCCGCTCCAGATGATACATAGCTTCATTAAAAATCGTATACAAATCCTCTATTTTTTCAATATTCAATGTGCCGGAGAAACCCTGAACAAATTTTACTTTTTCATCGCTCATACGCATAAGTGCTAAGTTACCGGACTTAAAAACCAAAGCTTCCCGAAAAGTGTTTAATCCATATCCAAACAAACTCTTTTGTGCGTCTTTTGCCCATTGATTGAATTGCTCTGTAAAATGATAGAACTGGGTAAAATCTGATTTATAACAAGCCCTTAACCAATCTCTTAGAAAATCGTGCGGATCCTGAGCCATCTCTCCAACCAATTCCAAAGCCCGGTTGAGGTCTCCGGCGGCCAGGTAAGCAATGTTTTTGACTTTTTGAATATCTAAATCATGATGCTGCAAAAGATTCGTTTGAATTTCTTCATCCGTAAAATCAGGAATCTGTACCGATTGAACCCTGGAGAGAATGGTTGGCAATAATTTTTGATAATTTTGCGACACAAGTAAAAATAGGGTGTCAGGTCGGGGTTCTTCCAAAATTTTTAGGATTGCATTGGCAGACTGGATATTCATAAATTCGGGAAGCCAGATCATCAGAATTTTATAACCGCCTTCGTACGCTTTTAGTGAAAGTGTCTTGATGATATTACGGCTCTCTTCTACCGAAATATTGGCTTGTTTATTTTCTGCACCTATAATTTCTAGCCAACGGCTTAAGCTCAGGTATGGGTTTTGGCGCAAAGCATCCCGCCATTCTTCCAGATAATCCTGTGATAATGGCTTGGTGCTTACCTTTTTGGAAGTAGTCACAGGGAATACAAAATTCAGATCAGGATGGATAAATTTTTTATGTTTTTTACAGGAAGGGCATTGACCACAGGAATCCTCTGCCTGAGCTTGCTCGCAATGTATGAAGCAGGCATAAGCCAATGCCAATGACAGATTGGCACAGCCACTATTGCCGAAAAAAAGCTGTGCATGAGCAATCTGACGGTTCTTTATTGCCCGGAGTAATCTTTTTTTGGTTTCTGTCAGTCCGTAAATATCCGCAAATTGCAATGTATAGAGGGTTTTAAAGGGTTTTTATCTGAAAAATTAAAAACTATCTTGAAATATAAGATTTTAATGTTGTAAATTTACGCATATAAAAAATTATCCGAAAGACTTTGCGGAAGCTAGTTTGAAATTTTAAAAGTATTTTATTTCTTTTAAATTTTTAATTAATACCAAAACCTGCTTCAACCCACAAGTGACTCAACCATAAATTTTCCAAATCCGCTTTAGGTCATTCTTGGATATTTACAAATATCATAAACTCAAACATAAACTAATTTATGAAGGTATTTCGTCATCAAGGATACTTCATCCTCTGGATTATTATATCCATACAAACACAAGCAATTGCCAACCAAGGACTCATTTTTGTTCCACAACAACTAAAGCTGGAAATTCAACAAGGTCAAATACTTCAAAGAGCTGTATCCCTGCTTTCTGTAAATGCTGATGTGAGCTATACCGTGCAGAAAGACGATGAAGTAAACTGGATCAAAATCATTAATCCAAACGGTAAAACCAAACCTTTTATCGTACAGATTACCTTGCGGATCGATGCTTCACAATTGACTCCTGGTACTTATCAAACTACTCTTTCAGCTACTTCCTCTCAAGGAGGGCTTGCCAGCCTTAAGCTTGAGCTAATTGTAAGCAATCCACCCTTAAAGATACTTTATATGTATGGTGAAATTGACGTTTCGGGGCGTACACCACAAGACATCCAATATTCAGGCATTCCCTTTGAGCAAATGCGGCTCGATGATACCAACCCGAAGGGAATGTCTAAATTCAGACAAGGAATCGAGGAGCTAGGTTTTAAAATGGATCAGTTCTGGGATCTGTCCGTCACTCTGACGGATGATTTTCTGAAATCCTACCAATTAATCATCTTAAGTTCTAATCAAAAACTTTGGACTAAAGAAGAAGCTCGTGCCGTAAGTCGATGGGTCAGAAGGGGAGGAGGGATAATTGCTTTTACAGATGCCAATTTTGGGGGTTATTGGGAAAATGTAGGCCGTGATAATGAAAGAGGCAGAGACAGTGATAATTTACTTACAGCCCAATTCGGTCTGTTTTTCTTGACCGACCAGGGCGGGCAAAGAGGGATCAATCTGGTCAAAGAATGGACTACACCGCATTTTATCAATACAGCTATTTCCAAAAAAACACGCCTAACCTTCGAGGGGCAAGGCTGCAGCCCTATCCGAATTCTTCGCGATTGGCCTGGAAAGATGCCCCGAGACACTGCCTATCAGTTGGCTCCTTTCCAAAATAGCGGCACAAGTGGTGCTATCGCAATCAATGACCCCGACTTAGGAGAAAATATCCAGGATGATGCCCTAGATTGTGCCTTGGCCGCCGCCGAAATCGGACAAGGACGTATTCTGGGCATTTTTGATCGAAATACTTTCTGGAATCAAAGCACAGGAACAGATATTACAAAGGCAGATAATTTTACGCTGGCGCAGAATATGGTGTTGTGGGCTACCCGAAAAACAAACCTGAAAAGATTCGTAAAAATTACTGGCGAACTCAAAAAATGGCACAAAATTACCCTGACTTTTGAAGGTCCCGAAACATCCGAGCAAGACTCTATAAACCCCTTCCTGGATTATCGCCTGAATGTCACGTTCAGCAATGGAAAAAAGACTTTTTTAGTACCTGGTTATTATGCCGCTGACGGCGAAGCCGCAGAAACTGGCGCAAGCACAGGCAATAAGTGGCGCGTGCATTTTGTTCCCTACGAAACAGGCAACTGGTCTTACAAAGCTTCATTCAGAAGCGGAAAAAATATCGCCATCACGGATGATCAAAATGCCGGAATAGCCAATTATTTTGATGGAGAAGAAGGCGCATTTCAAGTAGCTCAAAGTAATAAGATCGGATGTGATCTGAGAGGAAAAGGCTTCCTGGAATATGTAGGGCATCATTATTTGAGATTTCAAAATGGGGATTGGTTTCTCAAAGCCGGTGCTGATAGCCCCGAAACTCTGCTCGCTTATGCAGATTTTGATAATACCTATCCCACCAAAGTACGCTCCGATAGCAATAATCTACTTAAAACCTGGAAAGCACACATCGAGGATTGGCAAAACGGAGACCCTACCTGGCAGGGTGAAAAAGGCAAAGGACTTATTGGAGCGATCAATTATCTTTCTGAAAAAGGAAATAATGCCTTTAGTTTCCTTACCTATAATGCCGGAGGAGACGGCACGAATGTATGGCCTTTTGTAAATCCTGAAAACCCTCTTCAATATGACTGTTCTAAGTTAGATCAGTGGGAAATCATCTTCGAACACGCCGACAAAAAAGGCATGTTTCTTCATTTCAAAACCCAGGAAGAAGAAAATGACAATCATCCCACTTGGGGGCTTGACGGCGGAGACCTAGGCATCGAGCGCAAACTGTACTATCGGGAACTCATCGCACGTTTTGGGCATCACCTCGCCCTCAACTGGAATATCGGCGAAGAAAATACCCAAACACGTACCCAACAACAGGAAATGATCGCTTATTTCCAGAAACATGACCCTTATCAGCATCCTATTGTCATCCATACTTATCCTGTTGCTCCTTTTAATACTGAAATCTACGAAGGACTGATCGGTAGCCAATCCCAGCTTACAGGACCATCTCTTCAGCTCCCTTTTAACAGAATACACGCTTTTACACTCAACTGGGTCAAACGATCCGCAGAAGAAGGCAGAAAGTGGGTTGTAACCAGTGATGAGCAAAATCCCCCCCTGATCGGTGTCGCCCCGGATACAGGCTGGGAAGGATTCAACACCCAAACCAACCCTACTCAAAAAAATATCCGCCAAAATGTACTCTGGGCTAATCTCATGGCCGGAGGGGGCGGAGTAGAATATTACTTCGGATACAATCTTCCCCAAAATGACCTCAATGCCGAAAACTGGAGAAGCCGGGATAATATGTGGGATTATAATAAATACGCCCTCGAGTTCTTTGTAGATAATCACATTCCTTTCTGGGAAATGACAAACCAAAATGAACTCATCGGTAATCTTGATGCAAACAACCAAAAATATTGCTTGGCAAAACCCGACTCTATCTATGTGATCTATCTGGCTCAAGGAGGTACAACCGAACTTAGACTGAATCCCAACAAAGATATCATCTATGAAATCTTTTGGTATAATCCCCGAACCGGAGGTATCCTCCAGCAGGGCGAGATTACCAGCATCCAGGCTAAAGATACTGTCACCGTCGGACCTCCACCCAGCGAACCTACCGAAGATTGGGTAGCATTGCTGATTAATCCGGGTTCTGCCCTCAGTATTGAAAATGACCTTGCCGGGCAACATCCCCACTTCAAAGAAGAATGGTTTCAGGCATTTCCCAACCCTGCCCGCGATTATGTGCAGGTGAGTTACACAGGGCCTTCATCTGCGAATCTTTCCCATGTAAAGTCAGCCCTTTATACTTCGGAGGGAAGAAAACTTATGAGTAGTTTTTTTTCAAAACAAGGCGAAAATTGGCTCTCAGAGTTTGATTTAAGGGGTCTGCCACGCGGTACTTATTATATGGTGATTGATTGTGGTGATCTTAAAGTTCGTAAAATTGTGCTTGCAGATTTTTAATAAATCCCTCCAGGGAGAGATTTGCAGGATTTTTATCAAAATCAAATATATACCAAAAAACTGTTTAACTTTGGGGCTGATAGTATATGCATCCCTAATTATTAAAAATTAAATTTTTTCTGAACTATGAGCATAATTGATAAAATTTTCGCCCGTCAAATCCTTGATTCACGGGGCAATCCTACGGTCGAGGTTGATGTATACACTGAAGATGGCTTCTTCGGTCGTGCTGCTGTGCCCTCCGGTGCCTCTACCGGAAAACACGAAGCCGTAGAACTCAGAGATAATGATAAAGACCTTTTTATGGGAAAAGGCGTACTGAAAGCCGTAGAAAATGTCAATCAGGTGATCGCCTCTGAACTGTGTGGTTTTTCAGTATTCGATCAAAACCTCATCGACCGAATGATGCTCCAATTGGATGGAACTCCCAACAAATCTAAATTCGGTGCCAATGCGATTTTGGGTGTATCTCTTGCCGTAGCCAAAGCCGCCGCAGATGCTTGTGGGCAATCTCTTTTCCGCTATATCGGTGGGGTCAATGCCAATACACTACCCGTACCCATGATGAATATCCTCAATGGAGGCTCACACGCTGATAATGCCATTGACTTTCAAGAATTTATGGTGATGCCCGTCAAAGCAGCTTCTTTCTCCGAAGGGCTCAGAATGGGTACTCAAATTTTCCATCACCTCAAGGCTGTTCTTAAAAACCAAAAACACTCTACCAATGTGGGTGATGAAGGTGGTTTTGCTCCTAACCTCAGCTCCAATGTAGAAGCCATCGAGGTAGTATTACAGGCTATCGAGAAAGCAGGTTTTAGACCTGGTGAAGACGTATTTATAGCCATGGATGCTGCCAGCTCAGAGTTTTATGACGAAGAGAAAAAACTATACATCTTTGAATCTACTGGCGACCAACTGACCTCCTCCGAAATGGTAGGCTACTGGAAAGATTGGGTCAATAAATATCCTATCCTGTCTATTGAAGATGGAATGCAGGAAGACGACTGGGATGGCTGGAAAGAACTCACTGCTACGATCGGCGATCAAGTACAATTGGTAGGCGATGACTTGTTCGTAACCAATGTAGAACGCCTGCAAAAAGGTATCGATCAGGGAGTAGCCAACTCTATCTTGATCAAGGTAAACCAAATCGGAACGCTCACCGAAACAATCAATGCCGTAAATCTAGCCAAAAGAAATAAATACAAGAGTGTCATGTCGCACCGATCCGGCGAAACCGAAGACAGCACCATCGCCGACCTGGCCGTAGCCCTGAATACCGGACAAATCAAAACCGGCTCTGCTTCACGCTCAGACCGTATGGCCAAATACAATCAATTGATTCGTATTGAGGAAGAATTGGGCGAAGTAGGTTACTATCCGGGAATTAATTTTTAATTCCCCGAAAGTAGTGCCTCTTTGGATAAAAATCATCTAAAAAAGATACAAAACTCTCGATAAGTACCCTGAATGATGCTTATCGAGGTTTTTTTTATAAATGCCGTTTTTATTAAGAATTCCTTGATTCTAAAAGCCTGATGATTAGATATTTTTAAATATATTTGAATTTATACCCGATTTAATTGATCACAATCTTATGTTGGATTATCAGGATACCAAAAATTTCGGTGCCTATCTGGACAGAACTATCAAAATTATCAAAATGGCTTATCACAAAGCCTTTCGAGAGGCAGGCATTGACCTAACTACTGAGCAGTGGGTGATCCTCTCAAGTCTTTATGACCAGGACGGGCAGTCTCAAATAGAACTGGCCGAAGGGAGTTATAAAGATGCTACGACCGTTTCAAGGATTATTGATCTTTTGTGTAAAAAAAACTTGACCCTCCGCGAACGCTTGCATCACGACCGACGCCGATACAAGGTATTCATCACACCAGAAGGCCGAAAAACCGTAGAAGATGCCCTGCCTACTGTACTCGAGCTTCGACAAAAAGGCTGGGAAGGACTTCATGAACCGGATTATGAAGCGTTTCTTAAAATCTTGGAGCAGATCACGAGGAATTTTGAGTCAAAAGAGATTGTTTAAAGAAAATTAGCTCTCCTCACTTGCTTATTTGAAAGAAGCAAGAATTACATTAACTTTGAGTTAAGTCAAAAAATATTATTATAAATCTATTCTGTGCATGAGTGAAGAGGAAATTTTTTTTAAACAATTAGAAATATTCAGTAAACGAGAAGAATCTGAAAAATTTTTTAAAATTGTCGAAACTGTACTTGATTATTTTAATTTAAATTTCTCAGATAGACGTATTCAATTCTCTATCCCCGAATCAGGCAGCTTATCTCTTTCACTTGTTATCGGTAAGAAAACTATACTTTTAACCAAGAGAAATACACTTGGACTACATTTAGCCTTATTACTTCCATATTCTTACAGAGAAAATTATCAAAGTCATCCAAATTTTTTAGAAACTCTATCCAAAGTAAGTAAACAAACAAAAAGTACTCAAGACCAATCTGTCTTGGTAGGCTTTGATTTTATTAAATTAGATTTAGATAAGAAGTCAGACTTACAAAAAGTTTGGTACGATCAAATTAATAAGGAACTTAATAAAAACCCCAAAGCTAAAAGAAATATACACAGTATTCATTTTTATAATGCAATCATAGATCACCAATACCGAAATGATATACTAAAGTCTATTAACTTTAAAATGACGCCCAGTGAAATTCAAGAACGGGAGATAGAAGTTGAAGACGATGATGTCTCAGATTATGAATTTGAGCCTCAGGATGTTAAAATAACCAATGAACCGAGAAGTTTAGACAGCATAATTAACAGAATAAAATACAGCAATATTGATCTAAATCCTGATTTCCAACGCAATGCAGAACTCTGGTCGAGAAAGATTATGAGCCGATTGATAGAATCTATACTATTACGCTTGCCACTACCTGTTTTTTATTTTGATGCATCCGACGACGATAAATGGCTGGTTGTGGACGGTTTACAAAGGTTGGCAACTTTACAAAAATTTGTTATCTACGCTGACCAAAGTTCTGAGGAATATTCAGATAGATTAATTTTAGATGGACTGAAAGTATTAAAAGAATATAACAATAAAGATTTCAATGAATTACCTGGTAGCATGAAGCGTAGGCTCAACGAATTTCAAGTAACTGTATACTTAATACAACCGGGAACTCCTGAAGAAGTGAAATATAGCATTTTTCATAGAATTAATACCGGAGGGCTGAAGCTTAATCCTCAAGAAATTCGAAATGCACTCAATCAAAAAGGAGAAGCACCTAAGTATTTGAAAGACTTGGCAGATTCTGAAATATTTAAAAAAGTCGTAAATATAAACCCTAAGAGGATGAAGAATAGAGAAATAGTTCTTCGTTTTTTGGCTTTTCAAGTCTTGAATGCTGATGATTACAAGGGTAATATTAGTATATTTTTGGATAAAGCTATGAAAAAAATTAACCAAACTAACGAACAAGAATTGAAGGGTTTGGAAGACAAATACATAAAATCTCTCAAGATTAACGATAAGCTATTTGGGGAACACAGTTTTAGTAAATCTATTTCTAGGGGTAAAATTCAGTTCAATACAGCTTTGTATGAAGTTTGGACTTTTTATCTTACACAATTAAATATTGAAGAAGGAGAAAAAATTATTCAACTAAAAACAAGCATAATTGATGAATTTATTTCACTTTTGAATCAAAAAGATTTCGATGATAGTATTAGTGGTGCTTTCACGGATACTAGAAATGTAGAAACACGTTTTCAAAAGATTTACAAGTTACTTAAAGATTTGAATTTTAATGTAAAACCTTGGAAAGAATAAATGCTTAAAAATTTACGAATACAAAATTTTAAAATTCTCAAAAATATTTCCCTTGAGCTTTCTAATTTGAATATACTCTCTGGACTTAATGGCATGGGCAAGTCCTCTGTTGTTCAGGCTTTGTTGTTATTGAGGCAATCTTACCTGGCAAAAGCATTACCAGATAAAGGACTTTTGCTCCGTGTTAATGAAGGAGAAAGTCTTACAGAGATTGGAACAGGTAATGATGCACTGTCTAAAGAAGTGGAAGAAAGAGACAATCCAATTAGTTTTGAATTGGAAACCGAGCTTGAAAAGTCTGCTAAATTTTTCTTTGATTATCTGAGAAAAGAAGATGATTCCAATCCCGATCAATTAATACAGTTGAGAAGAAACCCACTTTTGAGAAAAAATACAACTTTAAGCAGTTTTTCAGCAAAAATATTTGAAGAAAGTTTATTTAAGCATGACGGTTTTTTTCAATATCTCTATGCTGAACGAATCGGACCAAAAGAATTCAATGACACTAATTTTGGGTATATTGAACAGCGAAATTTAGGTAAATTCGGTCAGTATGCCCTTCATTATCTCGACACGTATCAGAAAGCATCTGTAAAAAATACTGCTGTACATCATCCTAAAACAACCAAAGGTAGAGAAAACTTGCTGGAACAGGTATCCTACTGGCTAAGTGATATTACCCCAAATACCAGGATGAGGACAGAATATCTTCTGGATATAGATAAGGTAAAGGGAGAATTTAATATTGATGATAACGATAGTTTCAAACCAACAAATGTAGGCTTCGGTCTGACCTATGTTTTACCTGTAATAATTGCACTTTTAACTGTTGAAGAAGGAGGCATGTTGATCATAGAAAACCCGGAATCCCATCTTCATCCTGCTGGTCAGTCCAAAATGACGGAATTGATAGCCAAATGTGCTGCTTCAGGCAGACAGATTTTTATTGAGACTCACAGTGACCATATTATTCATGGAATAATGGTTGCTACTTACGAAAATTCTAAAGATTCTCTTCAAGGAATTTCTAATGAACTGGTTAAAATGTATTATTTCGAGAAAAGTAAAAATAACCCTAAAACAGCCGAACCAACACCCATAGCCCTTAGCGAGACCGGCAGAATTAAAAATGCCCCCCAAGGATTTTTTGATCAGTTTAATATTGATCTTAAAAGAATGCTACAATGAGTAAAATAAATATTTTTTTTGAAATTGATCTGGATTGCCTCCAAAGAATAATTTCCAATAAAGCTCTGTCAGATTTAATTGAGGCAATTGAAAAAATTCGAGATAATCCAAATATCCAACCTTTTTTAAGTAAAAAAGCCTTTGAAGATTTTTCTGATCAAGAAATACTCGACCTTTTTACAGAGGATATTAGCGTCCTCAGCCCAGCTATTCAAAGTTTTGAGCCTTGGGAATTACACAGTCTTTCTAAAACACAAACCGATATTCAATACTACCAATGGCAATTCTACGAACAAGCTAAAAAAGTAAATGATGTATATGCAGAAATTGCCGAAAGACAAATTGCCTATGGAGAACCTTGTGTTTTGCTGAGGTGCTGTATCCAAAGTAAGGATACTGTTTATATTATTAGAGATCATCTCAGTAAGTATCCTAAAAAATCATATTGGTCTGAAATCACTCAAATTGATTGCCTTGATAAAGTTTCTCTAGAAAGATGGCTGAAGGCTTTTACAGCTCAAAGAATTTTTAAGCATAATCCCAAACACGACAACGTTCCGATGCCAAGAATTCAAAAAGGAAGCCAAGTGAGTAGATTATTATGTTCTTTTGAAAATGCTCAAGAATTACTTTTAGACGCAATCCAGCAAGAAGAAAATTCCAAAAAATGCCATAATTTTGATAAAGAAAAGAAACTAATCATTGAATTTATCCAGGAAAGCCCCGGAGTGTATCATGGTTATCATCTTGAAAATATAACTGATACAAAATCTATTGATGGTAATCTAAGTTACATCTCCGACGAAATTAGAAAAAAACTAAAAAAAATGTGGGAGGAAAATCAATAAAAATATAAAGTTTTAACTTTATATTTTTAGTTTCTGTAAAATTTTCGTATGAATCAATTTAGGCACTATATTTATGGTAAGCCGTAACAATGGCAAGATTTCTTGCACCTTTTGCAGACCAAGCCATGCCTTTTCTTTTTTGTCTTTTAGCTACTATCAGATCATTTTGTTTTTCCATTCTCCCACTTCCGATGGATTTGCCTGCTTTTTGCCTTCGCTCATAATCAATGATATATGCCTCATTTTTTTCTAAATAGCCTATCAGTTCTTGATGCTTTACTTTGTTTTTGGGTACTAAAAATTTGAGTGCAATCAGGGCTGTGATGGTTTTACCTTGCCATAAGTAGTTCAAAAGCAAGGCTATCATCTCCTCCTTGATGGCTTTGTTAGAGGCTATTTGACTCATCAATTGCTTAATTTTAGCTGATAAATGATACCAATCTAAAATATGCCGCACATTTTGCCCAAAAATAGCCTTATTTTGATTTTTGAGGCAGGTAGCTCCATCACTGATGCACACAACTGGAAGCGAACTAAGCCCTTGATAATGCGTATGCAGCACAGATTTTGCTAATTTCACTTCATCTATGCCTTCGCCTGCTATCATGGTTTCAAAAGTAGCCGTAGCCGTTTTGGAAGGTATTTGAAGCATCATGATATTGATGTTTGTACGTTCTTTACCCTCTTTGGCTATTTTATCTCGTTTTTGTTTTTGCTCACCAACACCTACACCATCCGAATAAAATAATACTTCTTTACTCTTTTCCTCATAAATATCCACTGATTCCCCCATTATTTCGCTAATTTGTGCATCTTCCCAAGATTTTATTTGGCTGGATTGGAAAGTCGCTATTTCCGCAGCATAGGCAGATACCTTATTAAATATATGTTGGTCGCTCAGGCGACCATTGCCTATGCGTGTTTCCAATAAATCCGAAACCTTCTCATAGCTGAGATATTTGCTCCACTCCAAGTAATATGCCTGCAAAAGAGGGCTTTCATAGCCCCTGCCTAAGCTATAAACCTGGGTCAAATCCAACCACGTTTTCAAACCCGAATCTGTTTTATAACGGCGCATATCAAAGTCAAAAAAGCCATTGATGGTCTTCAAATAGACTTTTTGATAGCCCATTTTGCTTAATGAACTTTTTTTTCGTGCGCAGATTGTTCAAGCTCAAGCAATTCTTTTGTTAAATCTACAAGCATTTTACTGCGTAGTCCCTCTACACTTGATTCTATTTTTGACAAGTTGTCTGTGTCAGTACCTAATGGATATTCTTTTTCTGAAACAATATTTCCTAACTCGTCTTGGATTGTCATAATTACTTTTTTCATCGTTTGTCTTTAATTTTAAACTTTGACGAAATTTACGCATCTAATTATAAATTTGCAAAATTTTAAACTTATACTAAAATTTTACAGGAAC
>JANRIC010000069.1:0-10434 GCA_033765345.1 Microscillaceae bacterium | reverse complement strand
TTAAGAATTAAAGGAATTAAGAATTAAAGGAATTAAGAATTAAAGGAATTAAGAATTAAAGGAATTAAGAATTAAAGGAATTAAGAATTAAAGGAATTAAGAATTAAAGGAATTAAGAATTAAAGGAATTAAGAATGAAGGGGATTAAGAATGAAGGGGATTAAGAATGAAGGAAATTAAGCCTCCCGTCTGTCATGCTGTAAGCATCTTCGTATGAATTACACGAATTAAGGAAATTAAACAACACTCCCTTAATTCCCTTAATTATTTTAATTCCCTTAATTCTCTTAATTGCTTTAATTATTTTAATTGCCTTAATTGTCTTAATTCCCTTAATTATTTTAATTCCCTTAATTGCTTTAATTGCTTTAATTGCTTTAATGCGAACTCGCAAGGGTACATTTTCAAAATGTAATGGACTGTTGCGAACTCGCAAGGGTACATTTTCAAAATGTAATGGACTGTTGCGAACTCGCAAGGGTACATTTTCAAAGTAAAAAAGCATTTTTACAAAACAATGTATACGTTTTTTTTTAAAAATTTATATATTTTTTGGTTTAGTGTCGTTAATTACTTGTATTTCAAAAACATTCTTCAATAATTAATCATAAATCAAATGGATAACACAAATGTTAACAACCAAGAGATACCCAAACCTTCTAGGAAGACGGGGAAAATCCCTCAAACAGATATCAATCTGAATGATGTAGCTCAAAAAGTGGCTAAGTCTTGGCTCAATAAACCGCTTACGCTGGAATGGATGAAGCCTGAAGACTTCAAAGCATTGGTAGATGTCTTTAACAGGCAGCTTCAGAGTCGTTTGGATGAAGGAAATAACCGTCCGCAAATCACAGCAAAGCTTAAGGAACTGGATAAAAAGATAGACCAACATATCAGCTATGTAAAGAACTATCTTATGGAAGAATTCGGCAAAGGCAACGAGTTGGCTTATTACGCACAGTTTGGTATTATGCGAGTGAACGCCATGTTTAAACTTCCTAATGACCGCAATGAACGCTTAATTGCCTTGCAAACACTTCTTAAAGGAATCACAGAGAGAGGTTATCAAGACAAACCTTATGGTACGGCCTTCTGGCAACCCATCGTAGAAGAATACGGCAAACTTTTGACAGATGCCGATAACAAAGTAAGCGCAATCAGCAGCAAAGTCAGTTCTAAAAACCAAAGCAAGGAACAGGTTAAAAAAGTGCTGAATGCTTTGATTTATCTCATTCGGGCACACTACCCGGATACGTACGCTTCTGAACTAAGAGTCTGGGGATTTCAAAAAGAGAAATATTGATCCAAATACAATAGATTTTCCAAATCTTTGAAATTTGGAAAATCTAATTTTTTACTCATTCTTCAGTACCTCCACCGGATTGACTGTAGCCGCTTTGATCGCTTGATAGCTTACTGTGAGTAAAGTAATGATTAAAGCTCCCAGACCTGATGATGCAAAAACCCACCAAGAAATATTGATACGATAGACATAACTTTGCAGCCAATTATTCATAAAGTAATAGGCAATCGGTGAGGCAATCATAAAAGAAATGATAACCAGCAAAACAAAATCTTTGGATAATAGCTTCCATAGGTTGAAAATAGACGCACCTAAGACTTTGCGGATGCCAATTTCTTTCACGCGCTTCTCTGCCATAAAAGTAGCCAAACCAAACAATCCAAGGCAAGAAATAAAAATCGCCAACATAGAAACAATTGCCGAAAGATTGCCAATCAACTCTTCATAATTGAACTTTTTGGCGTATTCTATATCCGCAAATTGATATGTGAAAGGGAAACTGGGATTGTATTTGTCAAAAATTGGGGTTATTTTTTTTATAGCTTCAGAGCTTGATACATTAGGATTGAAGCGAACATTTATCCAATTTACCCAATTTTCATCAAATATGATGGTCAAAGGTCTAATCTCTCGAAACGGAGATTGCATATTTATATCTTGGATTACGCCTATTACCCTGCGGTTTGACTCGTTCCATTTCAACAATTCACCAACCGGATTTTTTAGTCCCATTCGTTTTACGGCGGATTCATTCAAAATCACACCCATGGAATCTGTCCCAAATTCTTTAGAAAAATCTCTTCCAGCTTTGAGTTTGATACCTAAGGTTTTGAGATAATCATAAGTAGTGGCGATGGTATTAAACAAAGCTCCTTTGTCTTCTGAAGTTGAGCCTTTCCATTCCCAACCTTTGTTATTGCTCCAAATTTGCGAAGGCGGCGAATTAGACTTACAAATAGAAGATACCACGCCCGAAGCCAATAATTCATTGCGAAGCGGTTCAAAATTTTTAGTTAAATCCTCAGAAGTATTTATTGAAATCAAGCCTTTGTTATCAAAACCGATGGGGCGATTTTTGCCATATTGAATTTGTTGATAAATGATTGCCGTGCCAATCATCAATACAATCGAGAAAGTGAACTGCATCACCACCAATACTTTGCGAGGCAGAGCAGCATTTTTGCCTATCCGGATCGTACCTTTTAATACTTGAACAGGATTAAATGCGGATAGATACAATGCCGGATAACTCCCTGCCAAAAGTCCAGTAAATAGGGTAAAAATCAATAAAATACTCCAGAAAATCGGATTAGTCCATTGTATCAACATGGCTTTTTCGGTCAATTGGTTGAAGAAAGGTAAACTGAGTTCAACTATTCCCAGTGCCAAGCCTAAAGCAAAAACTGAGATTAACAAAGATTCACTCAAAAACTGCCCTATCAATTGCGTGCGTGCAGAGCCTATTACTTTTCTGATACCGATTTCTTTGGCGCGTTTTTCAGAGCGGGCTGTACTGAGGTTCATAAAATTGATACAAGCAATGGCTAAAATAAAAACGCCAAAAATACCAAACAGCCGCACATATTTGATAAAACCACCTGTATTTTTTCCGTTTTCAAACTCGCCATAAAGCCTCCATTTTGACATTGGGTGAATAAAAACCTCCGGCTTAATGTTGTCTTGCATCAATTTATTATCGGGAAAATGACTCAATACTATATTTTTGATGTTGGCATTGGTTTTTTCAGGGTTTACGCCGTTTTTAAGTTGCACAAAGGCCTGCCAAGAGTTATTATCCCATTGGGTTTTTATTTCTTTTATCCAATCATAGTTTTCTCTTAAATGCCAGGGAATCAGATAATCAAATTGTAAAGTAGCATTTTTGGGCTGTTTGGCTACTACAGCAGTTACTTTTAAATTGGTTTGATTATCTACCTTTACTATTTTGCCAATGGGGTCTTCTTTGCCAAAGATTGCCTGGGCAGTTTCTTCCGTCAAAACAAGGGAATAAGGCTCTTGTAAAGGATTTTTATCACCAGCCAAAATTTTAAAAGAAAACATATCAATAGCCTCTGCGCCTATATAATGACCGTATTTGAGAAACTTTCGGTTTTCTACCACCAAAGAGCGACTTCCACCCCAATCACACATCGCAACTGCCTTAAAATCAGGATATTTTGATTTTAATTCTTCACCTATTGGATAAGGCAAAGCCTGTTGTGAGCCTCTTTGCCCATCAAAAGTTTGGTGCATCATCACTTGATAGAGCGTTTCGTAGTTTTTGTGGTGTTTGTTGGCTGATAACTCATCCCAAATCCAAAGCCCAATCAACAGAGCCACTGCCATCCCTACGGCAAGCCCACCAATATTGATGATAGAATAAACCTTATTTCTCAATAGGTTCCGAAAAGCGATTTTTAAATAATTTTTGAGCATTGAATTATATGGTTTAATCTTGATAAATTATTGAAAGTCAATTAGTTATTCGTTTTTTAAAACTTCTACAGGATTTAGATTGGCAGTTTTGTAGGCTTGTGAAATAATAGTCAGCAGGGCTATGATGAAGGCTAGAAAGCCTACCAAAGCAAAAATATACCAATGACTGAGTAAATTGATTCGATAGGCATAGGTTTGCAACCAATCGTTCATGAGATACCAAGCAATCGGCAGGGCGATCAGATAAGCCAACAAAACCAAGCGAATAAAATCTATTGATAACAATTGAATAATCTCTAAAACTGATGCACCTAACACTTTGCGAATCCCAATTTCTTTGGTGCGAATTTCGGTAGTATAAGTAATCAAACCCAAAAGCCCCAAACAAGAAATGAAAATGGCTAAACTTGTAAACCCAAAAAATAAAGTTTCCGTGACTTTCTCATCTTTATAAAGCTGGGCATAAGTTTGGTCAAGAAACTGTATTTCAATGGGATAACCATTGCTGTATTGGCTACTAATACTTTGAATTTTATGGAGGGTTTCTTGAGTTTTTTCCGTTTTGATGCGAGCCAGTAGGTAGTCGACTTCTTTGGGTCTGGCAGTAATGTAAGCTGGTGCTATTTTATCTTGTAATTTAGTGAAATGGAAATCTTTGTATATCCCTATGATTCTGCCTTTTTCACCATAAGCGTCCAATTCTTTGCCAATCGGATTTTTTAAACCTAATACTTTAACTGCTTGTTGGCTGAGTATCACGCTATTGCTGTCAGAAGTGATTTTTCCCGAAAAATTTCTTCCCTCCAACATCTCTATTTGCATAGTTTCTAAAAAATCAAATTCGGTACGGAATTGATGAAGATTTAACTCTTTTTCGGTTCTTTTACCATCGATTTTTATGCCCCAAGCTCCTGTACTACCCACCCATTTGAAAGGCATACTATAAAAATTAGTTGCTGTAACTGCCTCAATAGCAGGGATTTTTAATAGTTCTTGCTTGATAACTCGGTAGTTTTGCTTCCATTCGTTCTTCATTGTTATATAGACCAAGTTATTTTTATTGATGCCCAATTTTTTGTTACTCATATAGTTTAATTGGCTATAAATCACGATTGCAGCAATCATCATCAGGATAGAAAGTGCAAATTGACCTACGACCAAACTATTTCGCAAAGTCCAAAATTTATTTTTAGCAGTTTGGAATAAATGACCTCGAAGACTTTTGATAGGTACAAAAGAAGAAAGCATAAATGCAGGGTAGCTTCCTGATAATAAGGTAGTTAATATAAGTAAACCCACAAACTGAAACCAAAGAAATTGGTCGTTTAATGCTAAGGAAATATTTTTTCCAAAAAAATTTCCTAGAAAATTAGCAAATATTTCAATGCTTAACAGGGTAATTCCTCCAGCAATCAATACCATCATAGCAGATTCCAGCATAAATTGCCCAATTAATTGCTTTTTTTGGGCGCCTATTGTTTTGCGTAAGCCTACTTCTTTTGCTCTTTTAGTTGCTCTTGCCGTAGATAAATTCATAAAATTGAAACAAGCCAACAACAATATCATCAAGGCGAGCGAAGAAAAAAGCTGGACATAACGAATATTGCTGCGATTTCCAAAATCAGTATTAAAATCAAATTGGGAGTGTAAATGAATATCCTTCAAAGGTTGGAGGTAAAAAATCTCGGCTTCATTCCCAAAATTTTTCTTGGCAAAACCTTTTAATTTTTTATTTACATTTGTTTCTTGCTGATTGTCAAATAGTTGTATGTATGTATAAAAAGCATTTCCGCCCCATTCATTCAAATTATTTCCATAATTTTTGACAAAACTTAAGGGAATGACAAAATCAAAACTTAAATGAGAATTAGCGGGAATGTCTTTGATCATACCCGTGACCAACATCGAGTATTGTTTGTTGAGTTGGATAGTTTGACCGATTGGGTTTGCTAGACCAAAATATTTTTTTGCTAAAGATTCTGTCAGGACAATAGAATGGGGGTTTTCTAGAGCTTTTTTAGCACTTCCTTGCAAAAATGGAAAACTGAAAATTTCAAAAAGAGAAGATTCAGCGTAAATTCCATTCGGTTCATCAATATTTTTATTTTTGTAGGAAAGTAAGACGCTACCTCGAATCGCAAATCGAGTTGCGTTTTTAATTTCGGGAAATTGAGCTTTTAAAGTGGGCGACATTTTTGCTGGCGTACGTCCTACTTTATACCAAATATTATTTTGATTTTGGTTTTGTACTACTCGATAAATGCTTGAATAATGTTGATTAAATGTATCATAACTAAGCTCATAATTCACATATAACACAATCAATAAACAGACAGTCAGCCCGGTCGACAAACCAATTAGATGAATAAAAGAATACAACTTATTTCGCCAAAGACTCCGAAAAGCGATTTTTAAATAATTTTTGAGCATATCTGTATATGGTTTTATTCCAGCTACAGATTTACAAAACTCAGTCCTGAATTATAATACATTGGTTATCAGGGTCTTGACTTTCTTAAGAGACTAAAAATTGTACGCTTTTAGCACAGTAAGGTGTACGAATTTTGGAGTGAAGATTTTATAATTTTTTGCATTCTATGCATTATCCCAACTCAAAAGCCTTCTTCATGGCTTCAAAAGTTGCTTTGGCGGCGGCTTCATTGTCCATGTCATTAAGTTTGGCATTAAAGGGTTCGGCGCGGATGACACCATCATAGCCGATTTGGCGCAATGCCCCCAGAAAATCCTTGAGATTGATGACTCCGGTAGCTGTGGGCAGTTCGCGAGTGCCGTCAATCTGTTGGTCTACGCTGAGGTCTTTGCGGGCATCGTTGAGGTCGCAAGTGATGATGTCTTCTTTGTCTAGAGTCAGTATATCGGCGGCACTTTCTCCGGCACAAAACCAATGGAAGCTGTCCAGGATAAGACCCACATTTTTTTCACCGATTGCCTCGAGGAGTTCTTTGGTTTCGCGCATCGTACGAATAAAGGAAAATTTATCCCGGCTCATCAGGGTTTTGGGTCCGACATACTCGAGTCCTAGTTTGAGTCCATAATGCCCCAGTACATTGGCGGTTTCTTTGAGACGCGCGCGATGCTGCTCGAAATTCTCCCGATAGGTAAGTTCGTGGTGTGTGGGCATAATCCAAGTGCCGCAACCTTTGACTCCGGCTTTTTGCAAAGCATCCGCCAGTGCGGGCAACTGCTTTAAGTCTTCTCTGAATTTTTCCTCCGTTTTACGGAAGTCAATCGGTAATCCTGCGGCATCCCAAGCCATATTTTTGGCTTTCATATCGGTCATAAAGGCGTTCAACTCATCGGTATTCATCTTGGCTAATTCTTGTGGCATAGGCAGAATGGCCTCAAAACCGATTCGGTGAGCCAAGGCAAGCAATTCTTTTTGGTTGACTTGTATCCCTACATTGCCTGGATTCAAGCACATTTTGAATTTCCGTGGTGGTAATGGATTGGCAAATAATGTAGGTATCGGTAAAATACCAGCAGCGGCAAGACCCAGTGATATATTTTGTACAAATTGACGTCGTTTCATTTTTTGTATTGATTTTTTACAGATGATTGGTGCTCGATATTGATCTTATTCAGAATTTCCTCATACCTCCTAAAATTTAGGGTATTCCCAGGGCTTACGATATTCTCTGGAAAGGAGGGCATTGGCTTCGGGATCATCGAGAATTTGTCCTTTTTCACCATCCCAGCGCAGGCTTCGCCCCAATTTGTAGGAAATTACACCTAAAAGGCTGATGTTGGTAGCCAGATAACCATGCTCAATATCTGCGGTAGGGCGGCGTTTCTGTTGAATTGCTTGCAAAAGGTCAGCCCATAACTCCTTGATATTCTGGTCATCCGGCTGATTGAGCTTGGAGTCAAAGTGGATTTTCTCCTTGTCTTTTTTGGAGGGGTAGAAAGTCCATCCATCTTGAAAACCCAAATGTAATGTGCCTTCGGTGCCATAGAAATAGCAGCCTACCAGGGTGTTTTCATTGGCATTCATGGTAGCCAGTTTGGACTCCCATTGCAGCACAAAGGATTCAAATTCATAGATGGCTAGTTGTGTATCAGGTGCATCGGTATTGTCTTTTTTGACAAATTTGCCCCCGCTTGAGAAGATCGTTTTGGGATAACGCTCTTCGGTCCACCACAGAATTTGATCAAACCAGTGGATGCCCCAGTCGGCAATGGTTCCGTTGGCATAATCGAGATAATTGCGGAAGCCACGCGGATGAATGCCAGCGTGATACGGGCGATAGGGAGCCGGGCCGCACCACATATCCCAATCCAGTCCTTCGGGGATTTTCTCCTCGGGTTCAGGCTTTCCGGGTCCGCCGCCATAATTTACAAAAGCTTTGACACTGCTTACGTGCCCGGCTTTTCCACTTTTCAGGAATTCCATGGCAGACAAGTGATGCGCCGAGACCCTTCGGTGAAAGCCCACCTGAGCTACTCGATCGTATTTGCGGGCTACCTGGAGGAGTGCTTTGCCTTCGTTGATGGTATGTCCGATGGGTTTCTCGATATACACGTGTGCCCCCAGTTCCATGGCCATCAGGGCTGGGAGGGCGTGCCAGTGATCAGGAGTAGCTACAATGACTATTTCGGGTTTTTCTTTAGTCAGCATTTCGCGGTAGTCTGTGTAGGGTTTAGGCTTCTGACCGCTGAGTTGATTGATTTCTTCCTGTACTGTTTTGAGGGTACGCTGATCTACGTCACAGATAGCTATCAATTTAGAGCTACCTTCAGCCAGTGCCTCTCTACAGATATTCATACCCCACCAACCGCAACCGATGAGTGCCAGGCGATATTTGGGCTCGAAGCTAATCGCAGAAAGCAATGGCAAGGCACTCAGACCCAGTGCGGTATTTCCGGTTTTTTCTAAAAAAGTTCTTCGGTTCATGACAAAATTTTCTTGGGACAAGTAAAGAGTTTAAGCTTGTACTTTAAAGACATAGACATATTTGCAAGGGCGTTTGCTTTCATTTTGCAATTCAGCAGGAAGTTTAATGCTGACTTTGCCCTCTTTGGCTTCCCATTCCAGGGGTTTTTCATAACCCAGCATAAAGATTTTATTACCTTCTTTGGGCTGAAGTCCGGAGCATTCAAATTGTTGCCCTGGCCAACCAAAGTTGGCAACATATTGTGTTTTGCCGTCTTTAGACTGAATGTAGCGAATTTTTTCGCCTTCTTTAAAGTTTTTAGTGCCTCTGGTGGCGTATATCACTTCGCTATTTACTTTCATCCAATCGCCTATTTCGGCAAGTCGCTCTTGGCTGGGTACAGGAATGATTCCCTCGGCGGTGGGTCCTACATTGAGCAGGTAGTTTCCACCTTTGGCAGCAATATCTACCAGGTTTTGGATGAGGTTTTCGGCAGATTTCCAGTTGTTATCATTTTTTTTGAAGCCCCAGGTGTCGTTCATGGTCATGCAAGATTCCCAATCAAACTCAGAAGTGCCATCTAAGATTTCTTGCTCGGGCGTACCGAAATCTCCGGCATATTTTTGATCGCTTTCGTTCATCCCTTGCATACCTTTGCGCCCTTTGTCTACTCGATTATTGACGATGATATTGGGTTTTAATTCACGGCAGAATTGATACAGATCAAGCCCGTGCTCGTGTGTCCATTCAGGAATCCATTCTCCATCAAACCAAAGCACTTCGGGATCATAGTTGGTGATCAGTTCTTTGAGTTGTGGCTTCATGTATTCGGTACGATATTTATCAAAATTTGGATTTTTCTTTTTGTCGGTGTTGTAATCGGGATAATGAGGTGCTTGTGCGTCGGGGTGATGCCAATCCATGATAGAGTGATAAAAGCAAAGCTTGATTCCTTCCTTTTTACAGGCATCTGCTAGGGCTTTCAGAATGTCTTTTTTGTAGGGAGAAGCGTCCATGATGTCATAATCAGAGACTTTGGAATCCCAGAGTCCGAAGCCGTCGTGGTGTTTGGAGGTAATGACGATGTATTTCATGCCAGCGTTTTTGGCGATTTTGACCCATTCTTCGGCATTGTATTTTACGGGGTTAAATTCGGCGGTGTATTTTTCATATTCACTAATAGGAATTGAGTCGTGATCCATGATCCACTCTCCAATACCTTCTACTTCTTTGCCATTGCGTATTCCGGCAGGGACGGCATACAAGCCCCAATGAATAAACATTCCAAAGCGGGCATCACGCCACCATTCCATGCGTTGGTCAAACTCTTCGGGGGTTTCTTCTTCAAAGTAGTTTTTCACTTTTTCAGTCGTTTGGTTTTTTTCTTGGGAGTTATCAGAGGATTTGTTTTGACAGTTGGATAAAGCTATAAAAATACAAAAAAGAAAGCTTAATTTGTGTAGGTTCATTTTTTTAGGTGAATTGTATTGATTTAAGAAGTTTTTCTGCAATAAAGATAATAAAATCCTGAAATAATTAAAGCAATTAAGGGGATTAAAATAATTAAGGGGATTAAAATAATTAAGGGGATTAAAATAATTAAGGGGATTAAAATAATTAAGGGGATTAAAATAATTAAGGGAATTAAGGGGATTAAGGGGGGCTGTTTAATTCTTAATTCTTAATTCTTAATTCTTAATTCTTAATTCTTAATTCTTAATTCTTAATTCTTAATTCTTAATTCTTAATTCTTAATTCTTAATTCTTAATTCTTAATTCTTAATTCTTAATTCTTAATTCTTA
>JANRIC010000067.1:0-32557 GCA_033765345.1 Microscillaceae bacterium | reverse complement strand
CGAAATATTTATATGAAATATAACTATTCTTATAAAACTTACATGCTATATTTTATCAAAACCCATATTTTGCGATATTTTATAGAGTTTTAGAAGAAAACTTACAAAAAAACTCAAAAAAAACAGGGGGGTGCGAAAAGTTGGATACAGCTTGAGCGAATGAAAATTTTTCTGAGGGCATCGATTATACAGCTTGAGCGAATGAAAAATTTTCTGGGGCATCGATCATACAGCTTGAGCGAATGAAAATTTTTCTGAGGGCATCGATCATACAGCTTGAGCGAATGAAAATTTTTCTGAGGGCATCGATTATACAGCTTGAGCGAATGAAAAATTTTCTGGGGCATCGATCATACAGCTTGAGCGAATGAAAAATTTTCTGAGGGAATCGATCATACAGCTTGAGCGAATGAAAAAGTTTGGGCCAACACAATTCCCTTAATTTCCTTAATTTCCTTAATTCCCTTAATTCCCTTAATTCCCTTAATTTCCTTAATTTCCTTAATTTCCTTAATTCCCTTAATTCCCTTAATTCCCTTAATTTCCTTAATTTCCTTAATTCCCTTAATTCCCTTAATTTCCTTAATTTCCTTAATTCGTGTAAAGGTATCATTAAGCTTCTGTTAAGACTTTTTTAATGTTAAAAATTAACAGAATTGGGCTGGGATGGGCTTGTAGTTTTGCGACATCTCAAACAATCACATTTATTATGATGAAAAACTACCAACTTTCTTACACCAAATCCTTACCTAGATTCCTTTATTTCTGGGGAATTATGGGACTTTTAGGATTCTCTTTGCCTGCTTTCGGGCAATCAACGGATGCTACTCTGTTCGGATTAATCAGAGATAATGCCGGACAGCCATTGGCAGGTGCAACCGTGGCAATTAAGAATAGTTCTACCGGATTTACTACTGGTGCTATTACTGGTGCTGACGGTCGCTACCGTCTGAGTCAGTTGCCACTCGGAGGTCCTTATTCTGTGACCGTATCTTTTGTCGGTTATAAAGACCAAAGTCAGGGAGGTTTTTATCTCAATCAAGGAGATCGCATCACAGTGAATATGAACCTCAACGAATCCAATGAGACGCTGCAAGAAATTGTCATCTCGGGAGATTTACTCATCGATCGGGTAGACCGCTTGGGAAGTACTACCTCTATTGGTTCGGCTCAAATACGCCGTTTGCCCAATGAAAATCGAAATTTTACGGATTTAGCCCGTCTAAACCCTCTTTTTGGTACAGGTAACCTAGGTATCGGTGGGCAACGCCGCACGGGAACCAACATCACCGTGGATGGGGTAAATGCGCGCAATCAACTCACCGCTGGTGAGATCGGCCGTGGACCTTTTACCATTTCGCAGGAGGCAATCCGGGAGTTTGAAGTGGCTGTCAATGAATACAGCGTTACACAAGGGCGGCAGTCAGGAGGTGCTTTGAATGCAGTGACCAAATCGGGTACCAATGAGTTTCACGGTAGTGCTTTTACCTATCACAGGGCTGATTTTCTAGCAAATCCTAAGGATATTCGTGGAGAAGACCGTGATGTGGATTTCAACAATACCCAATGGGGTTTTAGTGTCGGTGGTCCGATTATCAAGGATAAATTGCATTTTTTTGTAGCTTTTGACCGTCAAGATGCTGCACAGCCTATTTTTATTGCAGATATTCGCAGTGAAGCCGATGAAATCGCCCTTGGTATTCGGAAAGATACCTTAGAAAATTTTTTGGCAGTAGCTCGTGAACTTTATGGGCTTTCCGATGCGGCTCAAACCGGCCAATTTAACCGCAAAACTACTGCTAACACAGTTTTTGCCCGTCTGGATTGGCAGATAAGCAAAAAACACGTCATTACGCTTCGAAATAATTTCAGTAATTGGGATGATCCGAACAGCATCAATGACAACTCCAACATCAACCTCTTTGAAACTTGGGGTAATTTCAGCTCCTGGGAAAACAGTACGCTGGTATCTCTTCGCTCTAACTTTAGCAGCCAAGTGACCAATGAACTCAAAGTGCAATACCAACACGCCGAGCGAGAATTCGGTACAGGAGATCAAATCCCTTCAGCCAATATTCCCAGAGCGATCGTCAGGGTTACTTCTGCTTTCCCGACCGAAAACAATCCCAATGCGACCACTACACGTACCGTGCAATTTGGTGGGCAAAGATTTACTCCCGAAACCAATGCCGAAGATCAATTCCAAATCGTCAATACACTGTATTGGAACAAAAACAACCTCCGCTTTACCTTTGGTACAGACAATACATTGACTTATCTCAATACTTTGCTTTCCAATGAGCAAAACGGACGCTTTGAGTTTAATAATTTTAATGATTTTAGAAATCTAAGGGCGAATCGCTTCTTCCGTGAAGTACCTGTGCGTGATCCAAGCGTGCAACAATGGGTTTTGGATGCCTCTCTTTTTGGAGAGCTGGAGTTTAATCCTGCTGCCAGTTTGACTTTGAATGTAGGGCTACGATGGGATTTAACAGCCTTTTTGACCCCTGCTGATTATAACCCGCTTGTAGAAGAAGGCTTAGGACTCAGAACCGATGAAAGTGCCACTGACTGGGATAATATCCAGCCTCGCCTGCAATTGACCTGGGATATAGGCAACCGCAACAAGGACATCATCCGATTTGGAGCTGGTATCTTTAATGCACAGCCACATTATTATGCCCAAGTGAATAACATTCAAAATAGCGGACTCAACCTGGTATCTGTAGACGTATTCAGAAACTCTGGACTTGTACCTACGCCTGACTTCCCTGCTTATAGAAATGACCCTTCTACCGCACCAGGTGTACCCGAAGGATTTGCCAATCCTCCTTCTACCATCAATCTAATTGGTGAAGATTTTGAAGTACCCAGCACTTTCAAGGCTAATGTAAGCTATAACCGTTTCTTTGGCAATCGTGCCCGTGTGGGTATCAACTTTATCTATGCCAGGGGTTGGGACGGATACGTATACCTAGACCGCAATCTGGTAGATGAGCCTTTCTTTAGACTCTCTAACGAAAACAACCGGGGGGTATTCGTACCTGCCAATACCATCAATGTCAATAATGGAAATACCAACAACGTAAATGCCCGCAAAACACAACTGGTGGGCAGAACCCTGGAGCTGGTATCCGAGTCACAGCTTAATCAAATCGCTTTGGTGGTCGATGGCGAATACCGCATCGGAAAAGACGGCGGCGTAACGGTAAGTTATACTTATAACAATACCCGTGATAATTCAAGCTATAACTGCTGCGTAGCCAATACTTCTACTTTCTTACCCGTAGTAGATGATCCTCGTACCCTTACCTGGGGTTCTTCCGACAATGACTTCCGCCACAAGCTTGTAGTTTATGGCAATTCGCCTACATTCTATGGGTTTAACGTAGGACTTACTTTTACAGCCTTCTCCGGAACGCCTTTTAGCTTCCAGATCAATGGGGGAGGGGATGACATCAACGGAGATTTTGTACAGGGAAATGAATTGGCTTTTGTATTTGATCCCAATGACCCCAATACACCTGAGGCTATTCGTGATGGTTTGTTGGACTTGAGCGGCCGTATGCGTAAACAAGCCCGCGAATACTTAGAAGAAAGTTATGGCAAATTTGCCCAAAGAAACGGTGGTAAAAACCCCTTATTCGGCACGGTAGATATGCGTATCTCCAAAAACTTTGCCTTTGCTCAGAAAAAACATAACCTGGAAGTGACCCTGGATATTTTTAATCTGATGAATCTGCTTAATAGCGATTGGGGAGGAAATTATAACCTGGGAAATGCACAAAGACTCCTTGATGTAAGAAGCTTTGACCCCACAACGCAAAACTTTAACTATACCGTGCAAAGCAACGCCGGGATTACACAAAAGGGAGGCACTCCTTATCAGATTATGCTGGGAGGCAGATATTCATTTTAATTTTTGGTTATTTTTGGCTTTACTTTACCTTTACGTCAAATTAGGAGGGTACATAAGTACTCTCTTAATTTTTATAAATAGCTTTAAAAACATATACTACAAGATCTCAAACAATTAAATAAGCAGTTTTTTGTATGAAAAAATACATACCAAGTTTTATCCTAGTCTGTACACTTGCTTTTTCCTGTTCTTTTGTTTCAGCTCAACATAATGAATCCAAAAAAACTTTCAAAATTGCTTTCGGCTCCTGTAGTCGCCACGAAAAAGCTCAACCCCTTTGGACAACTGTGTACGAATCTGACCCAGATGTGTGGATTTGGCTGGGAGACATCGTATACGGTGATACTGAAGATATGACTTTGCTTCGTCAAAAATATGATATTCAAAAAAGCCACCCCGATTATCAGAAAATCAGGGAAAAAAGCAAAATCATTGGCGTATGGGATGACCACGATTATGGCGTAAATGACGGTGGCAAATCCTATCCCAAAAAAGAAGAAAGTCAGCAGATTTTGCTGGATTTTTTGGATGTAAGTCCTGATTCTCCGCTTCGCAAACAAAAGGGTGCTTATTCTTCGCATTCGTTTGCAGTAGACGGACAGGAAATTAAGGTGATTTTATTGGATGCACGCTATTTTAGGGATTCTTTGCAGCGGGTGGATCGAGTCTATCAGCCAAATCTGACCGGAGAGGTACTCGGCGAAGAACAATGGAAATGGCTTGAAAACGAACTGAAAAATAGCAAGGCTGCACTGCATATCATTGGCTCAGGTATTCAGTTTATCCCCGAGGAACATCCTTACGAAAAATGGGCTAATTTCCCCGCAGAAAGAAAACGATTTTTTGATTTACTGGCAAAAACCCAAACACAGAATGTCATCCTCATCAGCGGTGACCGCCACATGTCTGAGATTGCTCAATACGAAGATGCCGATTTGAAGCAGCCTGTGTATGAAGTTACTTCAAGCGGCTTGACCAATGTTTGGAGCAGCTATCGTGAAGAACCAAACAAATATCGTATCGGAGATATTGTCATCAAGATTAATTTTGGGATTTTAGAAATAGATTTCACCAATAAAAAACCTGCCGTACAAGCCTCTATTATCGGGGAAAACAATACTGTTTTATTAAAACAAACACTTGATTTTGAGTAAATATGTAGCATCAGCGAGTTGCTGATGCTACATTATTATCTCATATTCTTCCATCTCCCTCAGTACCATAGCCTCTGAATGCATGTTTGAGCTTTTCACTGTGATTTCTCTGGAAATCTGGCGGGTTGGATTGGGGGAATGAAGATTAACAAAGATTTAACCCAAAATCTCAGATATACTTTGGCTGAAATTGTTTTAGTATCAGGTAAAGTAAACGCGACATGAAAAGTTTGGATTTGTATCAATATCTTATTGCTGCCAAGCAATATGATGGGCTTGAATCTTTTGTCAATATCCTCGAATTTGATAAAAGCGATTATATCTACCAACCCGGGGAAAAACAACATTATATTTTTTTGATAGAAGCGGGTGTGGTTAAAATTGGGAGTTATGATGAAGAAGGGCAGGAGGTGGTGTATGATGTGCTTACTCCCGGCGAAATTTTCGGCAATCTGAATTACCTGGAAAATAATTTTTTTGAATATGCACGTGCTTTGTGTGGCTGCCGTTTACTGGTTTTTCGTAGAGAGTTTTTCAAAAAAATCATTGTACACGATCCCAAAGTCTCCGAATGGTTTAATGTAACGGTAGTCAAACGTTGGTACAAAGCCGAAACAAGACTTTTGTATATGACCCGTGGCAACATTGAAGCCCGACTCAATAATCTGATCAAAGAGTTGAACCAAAAGGTAAGAGATAAAGAAGACAAAGAAGTAACTGCTTTTGATCTACTCACCTATGAAGATTTGGCCAACCTTGCTGGCACAACCCGCCAAACCTTATCTAAAAAACTCAAAGTTGGAGGGCTGTGAGGCATTATCTGCCATTAGTTCAAAATTTTAAACGCTACTCTTTCTACTTCTGTCTTTTCATCGGCAGCATCCGGGTTTTTTTGTTGGGGAGTCGTTTCCAAGAAAATATTGATGCTCACGCGATTGGGATTAATAGAGCCTATTTTTACCAAATAATCTTTGACAGATTGAGCCTGTAGTTTGCTACTAGCCAACCTGTCGG
This sequence comes from Microscillaceae bacterium, assembly GCA_033765345.1. GTDB lineage: Bacteria > Bacteroidota > Bacteroidia > Cytophagales > Microscillaceae > JANRIC01. Next base: position 26,470 of record JANRIC010000067.1, on the reverse strand, counting down.
GATGATTGGTATATCCGCCTACCTCAATTTTCATCAAAGGGTTATCTTTGAGTATCTGAATCAGACGATTTAATTCGGCAAAGGAATCTGAGGTAAGTTCTTCGGGTCCGGGTTTAAAACCGATACTTGTAAGCGGAATGCTTTGCCCGGCGCGCAAAGGTTGTAGATAAAAGATTTTTTCAAGGATCGTTTCCTGATTGACATTCACAGATTGAATGATGGTGTAATAATTTCTTGCCTGAATCTTCATTTCAAATTGAGGGGGAACGGGTAGATTTTCAAAAGCATAATCTCCTGTTTCATAATTGGTTTCATAAGTTGCCTTTTCTTTGGTATAAGGCACTTGGTATTCTACCATTGAGGTCAGGGGCTGTCTGGTTTCTGCATCCAGTACTTTGCCCTTGAGCGTGATTCTTTTCAGGGTGGGGTTTTCGGGAGTTTTTACTTTTTGAAGCGTAATTTCAGCATGAGATGGGTTTTGAGTTTTAGGGCGATAGTTTTGCGTGACCAGGCTGTTGCTGGGTTGGCTTTGGGTGGATAATTTAGAACCCAGAGGTACTTCAGCCACATAAACTTCATCTACAAAATAATACGCTGCTTCAAAACTACCCTCGGGCATCGTTTTGAGGATGGTTGAGGAATTTCCAAAAAAATTCCCAATGACCAGATAATTATAAGTGCTGTCCGCTTCAAAAGTCCCTGTGATGGTATGCCATACATCTGATTCCTCGACTACCTGCCTTTCGTTGATGTGTGCACGCTGACAGTTATAACTCCTTTCGGGATAATTGGTAAATAAAACACCAATGTTATTGGTAGCATAATGGGCGTGCGCCATTGCCCGGCTGATTTTAAAGCTTACCTGGTAAGTTTTGCCCTGTTGGATTGCCTGAACAAGCTTTACGCCGATCAGCTCATTTTCAAAATCTCGATGATAAGTAAGAATCCCTGCGTAGCCAAGCCCCTGAGCGGGTGTCTGGCTGTCAAATGTGTTTTTGGGTGTGCTTAAAAATGTACTTTGTGAACAACTATGAAACAAGTCCGGGGTAAAATTGTACCCTTTCCAGTTTTTAACTTTGTCAAAATCATCAAAATATAGATCACAATCCAAAACTTGCTCAAAACTGGGATTCGGAACCAGATTTTGTGCGTAAACTGAAATATGGACAAACCATAAAACACTGGCAATCAATATAATTCTTTTCATAATTAAGGATAAAGGGCTTTGAAACATACCCGCAAAAATAAAGCCTTGCTCAAAAATCATCCCTGAAAATAAAGCCAAGCACTATAAAACTTTTATCAAAAAAAATTTATGTATATTTGAAAAATTATTTAAAAAAAACTGTTACAATGGCTATATTTTAACTATTATGCATCAATTATTGTTATTGCAACAGTACAAAATTATAATTGAAATCACCCATCAATATTTAAAGCTTTGAAGAAGTTATTCTTAATCACAATCGTTGTTTTATATACTCCCCTGATTATGGCACAGGGTTTTGATTTTAGTGACGAAGACTATATCAGTGAATTCATCTATGGTGCCAACATCAATACCAACGGAGGATTAATCGGTGGAATATTTTTTAAAAATACCAAAATTATCAAGCCAAAGGTCTATCGAAGCCTAGGTTTTGAGATTGTAGGCATCAAAAATTCCAAAGAAATCCGTACGCAAAGTGTGCGTACAGGAAATACCTTTATCCCAGGAAAGCGAAATTATCTGTATTCTATCCGTTTTCAATATGGCAGAGATTATATCTTATTTCGCAAAGGACCTGAGGAGGGAGTACAAGTTTCGGCTATTTTTGCAGCTGGACCAAGCATCGGATTACAAATACCTTATTATATTTTGTATAATTTTGACGGAGAAGCCCGCTCCGAACAGTACGATCCCAATGTACACACCGATTTGAATGAAATTTTACAGGCAGGTGGTTTTCTGGAAGGTATCGGAGGTACGCAGTTCTTATTTGGAGGGAATATCAAAGCAGGTTTAAGCCTGGATTTTGGTACTTTCAGAAACAGCATTACCGGTGTAGAAGCAGGATTTACCCTGGAAGTATTCAACAAAAAAGCAGAACTACTCGCTCCTATTGCTGGATTTACGGGTGAAATTCCTACGAATAGAAGTATCTTTCCAGGAGCTTACCTGAGTATCTTTTTTGGTAGCAGAAAATAAGCTTCTATATATAGTCTTTGCCAGATGATACTCCCCAAAGCCGATAAAAACGGTAATGGGGGCATTTGGCTGATAATCAATATATCTTCCCATAAAGCACTTTTTTCATCCAAAAATCGGAATGCTCTATCAACCGGATGACGTCGGAATAAATTGGCAAAAATATTCCTGGTTTCATAACGTCGATAAGCCATGACATTCAAAAGCATACTGTCATAAAGCCTAAATCGATTTTGAGATTTTTCTGCATAAAATGGATGTTTGTTCTTTTCCAATGACTGAATAATAGCCTGTACCTGCCTCTGAATATTCAAAAAAGTATAACCGCTACTTGCCTTGGTCATCCCACCAGCCGTACCAATATTAAGGATATAATCACTTTCCCGAACTTTCAAGGGGCGGTCTACCATCGGGATTATACCAAATTCTTCTTCAATGATCTGGTATTGAGTAATTTGCATATATTCCCTGATGTAGTTCTCAAGGTGATAGGTATAACTTTCCGGTTCAAGTAATTCTTCCGAAAAGAGCGTGAATTCTATCAAAGCTTTTGTTTCTGAAAAAGGAAGAATATAAAAAAAACGTACTTCTTTTTCTTGTTCAATCCTAAAATCCATAAATGTTGCCGCAGTAGGATCAAATACTTTGTTGGGTGTCTCAATGATCCAACCTTTAAAGTGTTGCTTGAAATAATGATAGCCCTGCTTTTTTTGTCCAAAAGAAGGAGGGAGGCTGTTAAAAATCCATTTACCTTGAAAGGGCTGCCCATCTACTACGATTTCAGCCGCTTGATTTACACTTTGCATAGATTGAATTTCTCCCTGAATAAAATGTACGTTCGGCATAGCGAGCAACTGATCCTTACAAAATTTATAAAAATCAACTCCTCTGATCATTTTATATTGATAGGGATGAAGTTGGATTAAACTTGAGTACTTAGGACTCTGAAAGCATATTTTTTCCCAGGTTTTATAGATAATTTCATCAAAATAGGTCGATTCATTCGTCCAAAAACACCAAGTTCTATCATTTTGCTGTTTGAGGTCTTTATCGATCATCAAAATCTTCTTGTCTTTCAGAGAGCTTTGGATTAGGGAATATGCCAGGCTCATTCCTGCACATCCGCTTCCCGCCATAATAAAATCGTACATAGATTTTTTTTAGTTACTACAATGATCAAATATACGTGTGCAATATGTATTTTTGAAATTAAAGAATAGTTTTTTTTATGATTGATCACATTTCAACCTATGGCATTACTGATACAAGAGACCGGAGACGGCTCTCATACGCTTTTTAGTGAAGAATATAATGAGATTTATCACTCCAGAAGGGGAGCTTGGCAAGAGTCGGAGCACGTTTTTATTCATTCAGGCTTAGATTATGTACTTAAGCAGTTGTCTGTCATTCAAATACTGGAAGTTGGCTTTGGTACAGGTTTAAACGCCATGATGACATTGGATCACGCTGCAAAAAATAACACCCGGATTTTTTATACCGGGTTAGAGCCTATCCCTGTGGATTTTCAGCTCATTGAGCAGCTTAATTATCCACAATTTTTGAAGGACGAAACCCTTCAGGCTCTTTTCAGAAAAATACACCAATGCGCCTGGGATACCGAAGAAGCAATCAGCCCGGATTTTACTCTTTTAAAATCCAGTGCTAAAATTGAAAACTTTCAGGCTGATATTAGCTATGACTTGGTTTATTTTGATGCCTTCGGACCTTCCAAACAACCCGAAATTTGGGATATTAAAATATTTGAACGTATCAAATCCCTCATGAAACCTGGTGCTGTACTAGTTACTTATTCCTCCAAAGGTCAGCTCAAAAGAGACCTGAAAAACCTTAATTTTGAAGTACAAAGCCTACCCGGACCTCCCGGCAAAAGGGAAATGACTCGGGCAGTGCGCCTGGTTTAATTTAATTGTGAAAAACATAAATCCGGTTGTGTCTTCATAGCACATTGTTTTGAGCATATTACACACCGCCGGAATCTTAAAAAAGATTTGAAAAATTGATAAAAATGCAAGAAAAAAAATATACTTTCTGTAGAATTTGTGAAGCCTTGTGTGGATTGGAAATAAACCTTGAAAATGGAAAAATTACCCAAATTCGACCCGACGAAAACCACGTGGCTACCCGAGGATTTGCCTGTGCCAAAGGGCTTAAGCAACACAAGCTCTATGAATCTCCTGATCGCCTCAAATACCCAATGAAGCGTGTGGGTACAGAATTCCAACGCATTAGCTGGGAACAAGCCTTTCAAGAGATAGGAGAGAAGGTACATACAATTCGCAAAGAACTCAGCCCAGATTCTATCGCTATGTATGTAGGTACTGCGGCGGGTTTTGGAGTACTACATCCAGTTTTTGCTCAGGGTTTTATGACGGGTATAGGTTCTAAAAGCTTGTACTCCTCCGCTACGCAGGATTGCAGCAATAAATTTGCCGTGGCACATCACATGTACGGATTCCCATTTACGCAACCTTTCCCAGACATTCATCACAACGAATGCCTAATTATCGTGGGGGCTAATCCGGTCATTTCAAAATGGAGCTTTTTACAAGTACCCAACCCCAGCAAGCACCTCAAAGAAATGGAGCAAAGAGGTGCTAAAATCTATGTGATTGATCCCCGTGAAACGGAAACTGCTAAAATTGCTGGAGAACACGTATTCATTCGTCCAGGAACTGACGTATTTTTTTATCTTTCTTTTTTGCACGAACTCATCCGATTAGAGGGGATAGACCACGCCAAAGTGAATGAATTTATGGATGGATTGGGCAAACTCAAAGAACTGGCAGAGGCTTGGCCGCCAGAAAAAACCGCAGAAGTAACCCGCATTCCAGCCGAAAAACTCAAAGAAATAGTACAAACTTATGTCCAGGCAAAAGGAGCCGCTTTGTATAGCTCCACAGGTGTAAATATGGGCGGTAATGGCACATTGTCTTTCTGGATTCAGGAATGTATCAATGCCATTTCTGGAAATCTGGATCGTAAAGGAGGTACTTTGGTAGGCAAAGGAGTCATTGATTTCCCTAAATTTGCCCATAAAAGAGGTATTTTGATGCAATCCGATAAATCTCGCATAGGTGGTTTTACTAAGGTGAATGATGCTTTTCCGGGGGGGGTGCTGGCAGACGAAATTCTTAGCCCCGGTGACAAGCAAATCAAGGCCTTGTTTGTGACGGGGGGTAATCCTCTGCTTACGATGGCCAACTCGAACCGCCTTCGGGAAGCTTTTGAAAAGTTGGATTTACTGGTTTGCTTGGATATTCAAATGAGCGAAACGGCCAGCCTGGCGCATTATGTACTGCCCTGTACTTCTCCTTTACAGCGGCCGGATTTGCCTTTTATCTTTCCTTTGATGCTGGGCTTGCAGGTGAACCCCTATTTACAGGCTACCAGAGCTGTTGTGCCTCCCGAAGGCGAGCAAAGAGATGAGGCAAGCATTTACCTGGATTTGGCTAGGGCTTCTGGAATTCATATCTTTGCTTCACCGATAGCCCAAAGGTTGCTTGAAATCACCCGAAAATTCCGCCGCAAAAAATCAAAAAACGAAGAACCGGCATTGCCCCAAGAAGGTATCCTGAATTTCCTGCTGCGCATCACCCGTCAGAAAAGCTTTAAAAAACTCCTCCGCCGCCCTCATGGCATGCTGCGCGAAAGTCATCAATTAGAAAGTTTTTTGGGCAAAAGAGTGTTGACTCCAGATGGAAGAGTACAACTTGCCCCTGAGATTATGCTCCGGGAATGTCAGAAACTGGAGGCAAATTTTGACCATGAACTGAAAAATAAAGATAAATTCAAGCTCATCAGCAAAAGAGCAATCACTACCCATAATTCCTGGACACATAATTATGAGGAATTTGTATCTGGAGAACGCAACACGAATTATTTATACCTTCATCCCGAAGATGCCCAAAAGCTGGGGCTTCATGAAGGCGACCTGGCAGATGTAAGCTCTGAAACGGCCACTGTGAGAGTTCCCGTGAAATTTATCAAAGAATTGATGCCTGGCTCCGTTGCTCTTCCACACGGTTGGGGGCATCAATCCTCGAGGCTGAGTATTGCCAAAAAAACCCAGGGTGTGAATGTAAATATTCTGGCGGCCGACGGGCCTGACAAAATTGATAAGATTTCAGGAATGGCGCATTTGACTGGTATTCCGGTTGAGATCAAAAAAGCAGACGGACCTCAAGCAGCGTATAGCTGGTCAGGATTAGAAAAAGATCAAAAAATCCTGTGATTGCTGATAAATACGCTTTTGTTTTATCAAGTAATCTTTATTTAGAAATAATTTATCTTCAAATGAAAAAAAGTATAGAATTGTATCAATTACATTCAAAACGAATAATCAAATTAAACTACAATACAATAAAATGAGGCTAAAAGATAGAGTAGCCATTGTTACAGGGGGAGCCCGTGGCATTGGCAAAGCCATTAGTGAACTTTTTGCAAAGGAAGGTGCTCAGGTTGTTATTTGGGATTTGCTCGATGCCGGAGAAGAAACCGCCGAAGGAATTCGTATGCAGGGAGGTCAGGCAGTATTTAAAAAGGTGTCTGTGGCTGATTTTGAGCAGGTTACGGCGGAAGCGCAAGCAGTTTTTGAGCGTTATGGCAGCATTGACATCCTGATCAACAATGCTGGAATTACCCGCGATAAAAGTTTCCTCAAATCAACGCCAGAGGAATGGCAATTGGTTATGGATGTTAATTTAAGCAGCGTCTATTATTGTTCCAAAGCTGTTGTGCCTTTTATGCAACAAAATAATTACGGGCGTATCGTATCTGCTTCCTCTTCCACAGGGCTAAGAGGTAATTTCGGGCAGACCAACTACGCTGCCTCCAAAGCCGGAATTATCGGCATGACCAAAACTATGGCCATCGAGTTGGGTAAATTTGGCATCACTGTCAACGCCATTGCACCCGGATTTACAGTTACAGAGATGACCGCCCAAATTCCTGAAGAAGTTACCAAAGGTATGCTGGAGCACATTCCCGTTCGCAAAGTCGCACAACCAATTGATATTGCCTATGGTTATTTGTACCTTGCCTCGGATGAAGCTTCTTTTGTATCTGGCATTTGCCTACCGATTGACGGTGGCGTGACGAGATAGGGAAGAGTGGGGGGTGAAATCCAGGTTAATAGATTAAAAAACTGATATTAAACGAGATCGACAAACCTCCCCACTTGTTATTTGCTTCTTCGTTTGGGCGGTAAAGTTTTTACTTTACCTAAGGCAAAATCAACGAGATAATCCGGCTCCTGCATTTGCAAAGGATGTTCATAACCTTGAAGGGTAATCAGTTCTTTGTCGGTTTGGATTTGATTCATCAAAAAAATCGAGTTTTCATAAGGAACCAGTCCATCAGCATTCCCATGAATGAGTACTACGGGACATTCCAAATTTTTATAAAGAGGAATGAGGTCACGCAGGGCATCGGGATGGCTGAGTTTTTCTACATTTGAGACCCAAAACATTCTGGGGAGCAAGTATTTAAAGATGCCAAACCGAATAAAATAGGATATTTTGAAGGTAATCTCACGATCAGGGTCAAACTGTCCGGCTACTCCAATTACTTTTTTGATCAATTCCGGTTTTAAAGCCGCCATGGCTACTACGACCGGACCTCCATAACTATGCCCCATAACCGTTGCAGTACCTTCTTCTTCAAGTACTTCCAGGATTTTTTCGGCTTGTATTTTAATAGATTTTTCAGCTCCTCTGGGTTTAGTACCTCCATATCCGGGGCGATCTACGATTAAGAGGCGGTATTTTTCATAAATTCGCTCTCGAGAAGCAAAAGCCGTCCAATCCATCACCATGCCTGGCGCTCCGTGTACCAGCAAAAGAGGCTCTTTGTGAGATTCGCCCAGTGATAAATAACGCAAACCCGAAGATGTGCGCTTGATTTGAAGAGTTTTGTAATAAGGAGTTTTTTTGTATAACCACCGTGTACCCGCTTCTGTAGAAATATACCGATCAAAAAACTCTATCCCAAGAAGCAAGGTGAAAAATAAAATCAGGGAGAGCAGAGTTATCCAATAAAATACTTTGGAAAAAAAAGAAATAAATTTATTCACAGACACATAGATTTATACTTTATATAACAGTACTAGGGGCAAATAAGTTAAATTTTTAACTTAAGACAAATTTTGTTCATAGTTTCTTTACATAGAATTGATTAAAAACTTTAAAATTTTGTGCTGTTTTACCAATAAATTAACTACATTGAGATATATAGGGCTAAGAAAATCCGGTGTTATGGGATGTACATTCATATTCTTTGAAGGAAAGCCCACAGTCAATTTCATAAACTATCAGAATGAAGATTGCTATTTTATCCAGAGATGCTGATTTGTATTCCACCAAAAGACTTTTAGAGGTTGGTGTTCAAAGAGGTTTTGAAGTTGAAGTGATTGATCCGATGAAATGTATCATAGAACTTGAGAAAAAAAAGCCAGTAATTTTTTATAAAGGACGTTTTCTCTCCGGTTTGTCAGCTGTGATCCCTCGGATTGGTGCCTCCAATGCGTTTTATGGCACAGCAGTAGTCGGTCAATTTGAAATGATGAAGGTTTTTACCACCGTAGATTCGGTAGGTTTGGTTCGATCTTTGGATAAGCTCCGAAGTTATCAGGTATTGGTACAGGCAGGGCTGGGATTACCTAAAACGGTATTTACCAATTATGGCAAAGATATTTCTCACATTATTGAGTCAGTAGGGGGAGTACCCGTGGTAATCAAACTTTTGGAAGGTACTCAAGGTTTGGGCGTTGTGTTGGCTGAAACTATGCAGGCAGCCACCTCTGTCCTAGAAGCTTTTAACGGACTCAAAGCCCGGGTAATCGTACAAGAATATATCAAAGAAGCAGAAGGAGCGGATATACGGGTACTGGTAGTAGGGGATAATGTGGTGGGAGCTATCCGAAGAAAGTCGATTGATGGTGAGTTTAGATCAAGCCTAAAACGTAGCTTGATCATCGAGGCCACCGATCTTACGGAAGAAGAAGAAACAGCAGCCATCAAAGCTGCAAGAGCGATGAGCATCGGGGTCGCCGGGGTAGAAATGCTCCGCTCTGACCGCGGACCTTTGATTTTGGAAGTAAATGCCTCACCCGGACTTAAAGACATCGAAGATGCTACCGGAAAAGATATTGCCGGTCTTATATTTAAGTACATCCGCCTGAATGCGGAATTGGATTAATATTGAGTGAATGACTAAAAAAGTAAAAAAAATCACCATTGGAAGTAGAGATAGGTGTGATTTTCCTGAATTTGAGCTCTACGACCTTGCCTGTAAAATTGATACCGGAGCCGATAGCTCGGCAATCCACTGCCATCGAATAAAAGTAATTGAAGATTTTCGGGGAGTTCAAAATATCTGCTTCACGTTATTGGATCCAAGTCATAACAACTTTAATGACCTTGAATTTAGAACTGGAGAATTTCACGAAAGAAAAGTAAAAAGCTCAAACGGCATAGCTACTTATCGCTATGTTATCAAAACCAAAGTAGTCCTCTTTGGTCAGGAAATTATTACGGATTTTACGTTGGCTGATCGTGAAAACATGAAATTTCCCGTTTTATTGGGCAAAAGACTACTTAGAAACCGCTTCATTGTGGATGTATCTTTGATGGATTTGTCTTTTAAGCAAAAGTCATCCGACAACTCAGCCCATCTTTTGTAAAAAGGATAAGCCGACTACTTCATGACTAAAAGACAAAATTCATAGGCTTATGTTCTGAAAGGTTCGTTCACCGAACTCCTCAGTAATCAAATCTTTAATTTTACTATTGCTGAATGACTCCAAAAGCGGATCGATATGCGTCTTTATTTTGGAATGCAGGGCACAAGGGTTTGTGTCGTTGCATTGTTTTAAGCCTAAGGCACATTTTTTAAAGACATGCAGCCCGTCAATGGCTTCTATTACTTTGATCACAGGAGTATTGAGTGTTTCTTCATTGGCTGAAAAACCTCCGTTTGGACCTTTAGTAGATTGAATAATTTCTTTTTTGACAAGTTCCTGCATAATTTTTCCCAAAAAATGTTTGGGAATATCCAGGGCTTCTGAAATTTCCTTGATTCCAATATTTTTATCTTTCCATTCAGGTCGTGCAATATAAAGAATACCCCTCAGGGCATATCCGCAAGTTTTTGATAATATCATTTATTTATATATATGATTAATTGCTTGGATAAAGAAGCTAATTTCTTTATATCCAAACTGAAAATAATTTCGAATTATTGAAAGAACCAACGATTATATCTAGCATGGGTTGGGATCAAATCCACGAGAAAATTCTTCAGACTTCAGATTTCGGTCTAAAAGCAAAGGAATAAAAGATATTAATTCTTTAACATGACAATTGTCATTTTGTTGAAAAAGAATTAAAAATAAGCACATTGAAGGTATATAAATCTACGATACTGCCTTTTGACTAATAAACTCAATAATTCTACGGGCTATTTTTCGGCGTATTTGGAGTTCAAGTACTCGATCGGTTTTATTCAAAGTATATTGATATTTCAACACAGCAAAATCTTTTTGGATATCTACTGTTTTGAGGTTATGGCTGTCTGCCTTGATATGTTCATCAAATTCACGGAGTGATTCCCTGATGAAATCTTCCAGAAGGCTGACATCACCCAAATAACGATATTCTATACAAAACTCAAAACCGATTCGGTTTACCTCACGCTTGGTATAGTTGATCACATAAGCACTCAATACACTGTTATTGGGTAATAAAATCAATTCATCATCATCACTCAACAAATGGATATTCATCAGGGTAATGTCAATGATTTGACCTTTGTGTTCGCTGATTTCAATAAAATCTCCCAGCGAAAGCTCATCCGAAAACATAATGATCAAACCATTGATAAAATTGGAAATATAATCCTTGAATACAATCGCAATGGCAGCCGCAACAATACTCAATGAGGTAAAAACCTGATACAGCTCGATATCAAAGATGATCAAAGCCGTGAGTAATAAGATGATGAAGGAAATAATGGAAGCAATTCTATTGATGCCCAGTATAAAGTTTGGTTGTGCTTTTTCCTTGTAGCGGCGCAAATATATCTCAATTAAAGCCAAACGACTAAAATCAATAATTAAGACGCCGGTTATGTAAAAAAATAAGGCGTATAAATACTTATCGGGAATTTTCCACTCCTCTGGAAGTTTGGGAAATCTTTGCTGAATATAGATCAAACCAACTAGCAATAAAAACTTCAATAGCAAGGAAACTCTGCTGTTGAAAAATTTATAAATAATTCTATGCTTTTGTGCGTCCAAGGCTGAGTTATTTATCTACAAGATACTTATGATCAACAAAAGAATGTAATTTCTTCTAAAAAAGGCATTAAATCTTGAAATTTCAACAATAAATATTTACACTTTATTAAAATAGGCTTTTATCATTTTAATCAAATCTTTTTTGTTTTTTTACATCATTCTACAGGATCTATTTGAAAATTTTTACCTTGCATCACGATATAAAAACCTCAAAATTAAATAAAATGATACACCAATTACACAAATATAGCATGTGGCTATTTTTATTCATCTTTGCCTGTCAAGGTCAAACCGAAAAAGAAGATATGATGACCAATGCCAATTTATCAATCAAACAATTTTTTGAATCCTACTACGAAGAAAAATTAAAACTTTTTCCTCTCGAAGCCACTCTGGCTGGAGATAATCGCTATAATGACTTACTTCCCAACAACTTAACCCAGGAGTTTAAAAGACAAACCCGAGATTTTTATGCCAAATATAAAAAAGAACTTTTTAAATATGAACGCACCAAACTCCTACCAGATGATCAGATTAGCTACGATATTTTGCTATGGGAATGCGAAATCAACCTAGAAGGGCTGGAGTTTCCCCTTGAGCTTTTGCCACTCAATCAGTTTTCGTCCTTGCACCTCACTATGGGGCAGTTGGCTGGCGGCAGTAGTGCCCAACCTTTCAAAAACGCCCAAGACTATGACAATTGGCTCAAGAGACTCGACGCTTTTGTAGCCTGGGGAGATACTGCTGTGGCCAATATGAGACAAGGAATCAAACAAGGGCTGGTGCTTCCCAAAACCCTGACCGAAAAACTCATCCCACAACTTGAGGCTTTTGGCCAAGGACCTGTAGAAACTCACCTGTTTTATACGCCTATCAAAAACTTCCCTGAATCTGTCTCTGCTGCTGACCGAAAGCGACTTCAGGAGGGCTATTCACAATCCATCGAGCGTAAAATCATTCCACTTTTCCAAAGAATGAGCAATTTTGTGAAAACAGACTATCTCAAAGCCAGTCGTGCTTCTTCGGGGATCAATGCCCTGCCTCAAGGGAATGAAATGTATGCTTATTGGATAAAATATTATACTACCGATCATATGACCGCAGATCAAATCTTTGAACTCGGACAAAAAGAAGTAGAACGCATCGGTAAGGAAATGGAGAAAGTGATGCAAGAAGTTGATTTTGAAGGAGATCTAAAATCATTTTTTGATTTTACACGCAAGAAAAAAGAATTGATGCCTTTTAGCAAACCCGAAGAAGTGATTGCGAATTTTAATAAAATTCACGAAAAAATGAAGCCTAACCTTCAAAAGCTCTTTGACCTGAAGCCCAAAACCGCCTTTGAAATACGCCGCACCGAATCTTTCCGCGAAGCTTCTGCAAGTGCCGAATACAATCAGGGTACACTCGATGGCAGCCGTCCTGGTATCTTTTATGTGCCTATCCCAGATGTACGAGAATATAATGTGTTATCCGACGAAGATTTATTCCTTCACGAAGCCATTCCTGGGCATCACTATCAAATATCCCTACAACAAGAGAATACCAACCTGCCTCGGTTTCGTCGTACTCTTTGGTACAGTGCCTTTGGAGAAGGCTGGGCTTTGTATACTGAGTCCCTGGGCAAAGAATTAGGGCTTTATACCGACCCTTATCAATACTTTGGCATGCTGAGTGCCGAAATGCATCGCGCCATTCGCCTGGTGGTAGATGCCGGGATACACGCCAAAGGCTGGACACGCGAACAAGCCATTCAATACTCTCTCGAACACGAGCCTAGAGGCGAAGCCAGCATCATCGCCGAGATAGAGCGTTATATGGCTATCCCCGCTCAGGCACTTTCCTACAAAGTAGGGCAGCTTAAAATTATCGAGCTGCGCAAACAAGCCGAACAAAAAATGGGAAACAAATTTAACATCAAAGCCTTCCATAAGCTCCTATTGGAATCTGGCTGCCTGCCTTTGAGCGTCTTGGAGGCAAAGGTGAAAAGTTGGATCAATTAAGCAAAACTTTAAAAATTAGCCTGGATCAATATTCCCAGGCTAATTTTATTAAGTACTAATACTTTCGGTTTTTTCTGTGTTTAATAATCTGTTTGTACATTTTCCCAAACGATTTTCCTTCCTTTCGCTTTTGCGCCACAGATTTCTGGAAATGTTCGGACTCACGCCGGATTTTTGTATAATTTTCCAAAACAGCTTCTTCCAAAACCCCTTCTGAAATGGCTTTTTGTATAGCGCATCCAGGTTCGTCTTCGTGGCTACAATCCGAAAACTTACAGGATTGGGCTAATGCAGTGATCTGGGCAAAGGTCAATTCCAGCCCATGATCATCGTGTACTATGCCCAATTCTCGCATACCTGGGTTATCTATCAGGATAGCTCCTCCAGGCATAAAAAACATCTCCCGATGTGTAGTGGTATGTCGGCCTTTTTGTGTAGCATCACTGATGTGTGCAGTGAGTTGCACTTCCTGCTGAATCAGGGCATTGACTAAAGTAGATTTACCAACTCCTGATGAGCCCAAAAAGCAATAGCTCTTGCCGGATTGCAGGCTTGCCCTCCATTCGGAAATTCCTGCCCCGGATTGGGCACTGAGTAGGTAAATAGGCACTTGTGTTCCTATGCGTTCTTGAACCTGAATAATTGTAGACTGGTTTTCTTCATCTGTATTTAGATCAGCTTTATTCAAGAGAATAATCGGTTTGATATTTCCTGCATACACCATTACGAGGTATCTCTCCAGGCGATTGAGGTTAAAGTCTTGATTGAGTCCCTGTACGATGAAGGCATAATCCAAATTAGCAGCAATCAATTGTGTTTCGCTTTGAGCAGCAAGGGCTTTTCGCTCCAACATCGAGTAGCGGGGTATGAGTTGCTGAATAATATAATTTTCTCCGAAAGGAATCAACTGCACCCAATCACCAACAACCGGAAAATCCCGGCTGCTCTCTGCCGAATAGCGTAGATTACCAGTAATTTCAGCTTCGGCGATTCGGTTTTCTTCACTGAAAACCAAGTATTTATCTTTAAACTGTTTGACCACTCGCCCGAGGATGGTATTAGGAAGTATGTTTTCCTGAATGAATTGCTCGATCATAGGATTCATCCCTATGTTTTTTAAAGTATCCATTTGAATAGCGTAAATTTTTGAAATGATAAGAATTAAAAATAAAGAGAATAAAAAAGGTAGGATGAAATCAACAGGCTATCTTTCCAAACCGCGATGGTTTAGAAATAAATAAATGTTGATTCATTTTTAGGCACGCTCAGGCGTAGAATTGGAGAGTTGGATACGCATAAAATTATTTGAATTTCAGATTCAAAATTACCAATTTTTATGAAATAAAGAATGAATGGATGTTGAAAAATATATGGGTGAACGCTGTGTTTTTAAAAACACAATTTTGATATTGCAATATTATACATGTATATAATTATTCAAGGTTTTTATGTATCTTAAAAAATATCAGCAAGATGATTTTCTATGTTTTGTGATTTTACTGTGGATGAGTCCGGGGTTGATTTTTTCGCAAAATCTCTCAAAAAATGTAAGTCACACCAATCAACAATGGATTCATTACTTTTTACAGGCCAAAGTATCAGAAAAATGGACGCTCCTGGCTGATGGAAGCTATCGTTTGAGAGAGGGTTTTGAAGCGCATGCCTTGTATTTGGCCAGAGTGGGAGTGGCTTATCAGTTGAATAATTCAGTCAGGTTGGCGGCTGGTTTTGCGAATTTAGGTACTTATGGAGAAGAAAATATCACCCGCAGAGAGTATCGTCCACACCAAGAAGTGAGTATCCGAAACAAATTTCCGCGATTAGACATCAATCATCGTTTTCGACTTGAGGAACGCTTTTTTAGAGAAGCGCATCCTGCTCCAGGAGAAGACCCCAACAACTTTAATTATCGGTTTAGGTATCAATTCTTGATGAATATTCCTTTGGTGACTTTTAAGGCTTCTAAATCGGAAAAAAAGTTGCTTTTAGGAATTGCTGACGAAATATTCATCCAAGCCGGACGAGAGATCGTTTACAATGTTTTTGATCAAAATCGTGTATTAATCAGCCCCACCATTCAGTGTAATAAAAGTTTGAGCATAGCCTTGACTTATGCCTATCAGTTTGCTTCGCAAAATGCCCCCAACAGATACGTACACACAGATATTTATTGGTTGATCATCCGGCACAACATAGACCTGAGTCCTAAACATAAACATCAAAAATCCTAATTTATGAAAAATCTACTGTTTTATTTCCTGCTTGTATCTTGCCTTTCTGTAGGCTGTCAAACTCAACAGAAAAAAAGCCTGACTATTGCCACAGCTGCCAATGTGCAGTTTGCTATGGAAGAACTCATACAAGCATTTTCTGAGGAAACCGGGCTAAATAGCGAGATTATACTCGGTTCATCTGGAAAATTAACCGCCCAAATCAAAGCGGGAGCACCTTATGATCTGTTCGTTTCGGCAGATATGAAGTTCCCCGAGGATTTATACCAAAACGGATTTACCCAAAATAAACCCCAAATATATGCCTATGGCAAACTGGTTCTCTGGACTTTGAAAAAAGACTTTACACTTTCAGTAAATTCCCTAAAAAACCCTCAAATTAAGCACATTGCCCTGGCCAACCCCGAAACGGCTCCTTATGGAACAGCCGCCGTAGAATGTATGCAGTATTATAAAGTTTTTGGAGATGTTTCATCAAAGCTGGTTTATGGAGAAAGTATTGCTCAAACCAATCAGTTTATTCTATCTGCTTCTGCTGAAGCTGGTTTTACGGCCAAATCTGTGCTACTCTCACCCAAAATGAAAAATCAGGGGCAATGGCTGGAAATAGATCAAAAAAGCTACACACCGATAGCGCAGGGGGCAGTTGTTTTAAAAAATAAAGACCAGGCTAAAATCCAACAAGCAGAGAAATTTTATGCGTTTTTATTTTCTGAAAAGGCAAAAAAAATTCTGGTAAAATATGGGTACGAAATCAAATCCTGAACATGAATGAATTAAAAGGCAAAATTAAAGATTTACTCATTGCAGGTGATCTTTGCTTATTAAGTATTGATATACAAGGATTTGTCGTCAAAGCACTGATTATTGAAACCCCAGCAAGTAATCCAAATCTTTATGTAGATGCAAGCGTCAGGGTTTTGTTTAAAGAAACGGAAGTAATTCTGGTCAAAGGCTCAGACCTTCAAATCAGTATCCAAAATCGCCTGCCCTGTTTGGTAAAATCTGTTCAAAGGGGCAAGATATTGAGCAGGGTTTTGATGCAGTTTGATGCGTTTTCATTGGCGGCTTTGATCACTACCGAAGCCTGGGAAGCTTTGAATTTACACATAGATGATCAAGTATGGGCACTAGTGAAAGCCAATGAAGTGATGATTTCTTCTTAAGATCAAATTTGTATTAAAAAGATGTTTTTTTTTACAAAATTTCATATCTTGAAGTTTAAACACAATGTACATTGGATACACTGAAAATACATTTTAGCGGTCAAGGAATCAGCGAAGAGCATATAGGAAAAATTTTGTCAAATTTTAGCTTAAGAAGCTACCAAAAAGGCGACTATTTTGTTGAGGAGGGAAAAAGGAGCCATCATTTGGGTCTGTTGTTGGAAGGAGCTTTTCAGTTTTTTGTGCTCAGTAATGGAGAAGAAAAGACTACTTATGTGGCTACTCCCCCTGCATTTGTGACTTCACTGGCAAGCTTTATCAATCAGCTTCCGGCCGAAGAGTACATTCGTTGTATTGCGGATGCACAGGTCTGGGTGATTAGTTATACAGATTTAAAAAAACTAATCCTTGATATACCAAGCTTTAAAGATTTCTATATCAGGTTGTTAGAGCATCAAATTAAATGTGTTGACGAAAGTCGGATCAATTTTATTAAATTTACTGCCGAAGAACGTTATGAAAAAATGCTCTCGAGCGAACCCCATCTGTTGCACCAAATCCCATTGCAATACTTGGCTTCTATTCTAGGCGTAACTCCCCGTCACCTGAGCCGCATCCGAAATAAAATCCGCTAAAATTGTTTTTAGACATTTGTCCTATATTTTCCTTTTTGTAAGGCCGAATTTTGAATCATCAAATTTAAAACACAAGATGATGAAAAAGACTATTTTATTTGGTGTATTGATGTTATTGGTTCAAATTCAGGCTTTTGCACAGAGTCGCTTCTCCAAACACGAAATAAGCTTCAACGGTTTCCGCAATCCTTCTATAGGGCTAGAATATCGCTACAAAATCGTATCGGTACACGCAGGGTATTATGTGACCAATTTTGAAACAAACACCACCACCCGATTTATCAAAGTAGGGGCTACACTTTGGTTTCTTCCTATTGGCAAAAAAGAAATTCCTTCTTCTTTTTACGCTCAGGTAAGTTATCTGCGAGGTCTAAGCCGTGATTATGAAGGTGACAATGCTGGTTCGGTAGATGTGGGGTTTCGCTGGATGGTATGGAAGGGTCTTCATCTTCGGATTGGCGTAATTGCTTTGTTTTCAGCCGGAGAAGATCTACAGATTAATCCTACTCCAGGTATTGGATATGCTTTTAAATTTTAGACGTATGATGTGATACTGAAGGATACCTCTTGAGTGATTGACATTTTTAAAACGAAAAAAATCAAAGCTTTTTGTTGATATTGGGTATTTGAATATTGTGTTGCGGACCAAGTTCAGTAGGAACGAAATCTATCTCCTTCCTACTGAACATTTATATGGGTAAATGAAAGCTTGTTTTCGTAAAACCACCTCGGTTGAGGCAAATCTTAATGACTGCACAAAATTACAAATAATTTGCCACCCGCATGAGGTCGGCAAATACTCCGGCGGCTGTGACTTCTGCCCCTGCGCCAGAGCCCTTGATCACTAAGGGTCGCTCCGGGTATCGGAGGCTGGTAAAGGCCAGTATATTATCACTGCCTTGCATGATATAAAAAGGGTGGTTTTGGTCTACAGCTTGCAGGGAGATTTCGGCTTTGTGGTTCTCGAAGCGCGCAATATATCGCAGTACCTTGCCCTCTGCGGCTACTTGACGGTGCATTTCTTTGAAATAATCGTCAGATTTGCTCAATTCCTTAAAAAAATCATCTACCGAAGCGGCTTGCATGCAGTTTTCAGGCAGGAAAGCTTTGATTTCTACTTCTTCAAACTCAAGCGTATAGCCGCATTCTCTGGCAAGAATCAATATTTTGCGCCCTACATCGCTTCCATTAAGGTCTTCACGGGGGTCGGGTTCGGTATAGCCGAGTTCTTTGGCCTTACGAACCACTTGGCTGAAAGGTGTTTTCCCATCAAAAGTATTAAAAATATAAGAGAGCGTGCCGGATAGAATAGCCTCTATTTTCAGGATTCTATCTCCGCTATCGATCAGGTCTTTTAAGGTGCTAAGTACAGGGAGCGAAGCCCCCACATTGGTTTCGTAGAGGTAAAGTACATTGTGTTTTTTAGCAGTTTTTTTGAGGGTTTGGTACAGTTCCTGGCTGCTGCTGGAAGCGATCTTATTGGGAGTAATGATAGAAATACTTCTTTGGAGGATTTTTTCATAAACATGTGCAATCTTAGCACTGGCTGTATTATCAATAAACACTGAGTTGATTAGATTGAGCTGGGTCATTTGCCATATGAATTGATCAATATCCGCACTTTCAAGGGCTTCGCTGAGATGCTCTTGCCAATATTTGAGCGTAATACCCTCAGGCATAAACAACTGCTTTTTGCTATTTGAAAGACCGATGACCTTCACTTCAAGTTTGTATTCATCCAAAAGATACTGTTGTTGTTCGCTGAGTTGCTTGAGGAATGTGCCACCAATCAGTCCTACACCCACTACAAACAAATGAATGGTTTTGATATCCGACAGGAAAAACGCCTGGTGAACCGTACGCAAAGCCTTGACTTCATCTTCCTGCTGGATGACCACCGAAATATTCAACTCTGAAGACCCTTGAGCAATTCCCCGAATGTTGATGCCGTTTTTGCCCAATGCAGTAAAAAATTTGGCAGCAACCCCTGAAGAATGGTGCATGTTTTCTCCAACAGCAGCAATGATACACAGATTTTCAGTCACTTCTACCCGGTAGATACTGCCTTCGCTGAGTTCGCGGTCAAATTCTTGCTCCAAAGCTTCTTTAGCTCTTTGTGCGTCCTCGGGTTTGATGGCAAAACAAATAGAGTGCTCTGAGGAGGCTTGGCTGATTAAAATAACATTTACTTTTTCCCTGGCCAAAGCTCCAAACAAACGCGCCGAAACACCAGAAATACCCACCATACCACCACCCCATACATTGACCATCGCTACCTTGCCTACAGAAGTGATGCCCTTGACTATGCGCTTGGTGCCATTGCTGTCGGCACTCACCAAAGTACCCGGAAAAGCAGGATTGAAGGTATTACGGATTCGAATCGGAATGTCTTTTTGTAAAACAGGTGCCATTGTAGGTCCATAAATCACTTTTGCGCCAAAATGTGAAAGCTCCATGGCTTCTTCATAAGAAAGCCGCTCAATGGAAAAGGCCTTGGAGACCTTTCTGGGATCAGCGGTCATAACCCCGTCTACGTCTGTCCAAATCTCCAACTCTTCAGCCATCAAGGCAGCCGCAAAAATAGAAGCCGTATAATCCGAACCTCCACGCCCCAACGTACTGGTGATGCCTTTGGGTGTAGAAGCAATAAAACCTGTAATGATTTGTAAATTGGGGTGCTCGAGGAAATATTTTTGAATATTTTCATTACTCAGTGAGAAATTGACCTGTGCAACGCCATAATCTTCGTTGGTAATAATCACCTTGCGGGTATCCAGGTATTCGGCCTGTATGCCCCTTTCGCGGCAGGCAGCCGCAATGATATAACAAGAAAGACGCTCTCCAAAACTACTCACATAATCACTGGCTCTGGCATTAAATTCACGCAGGAGAAATACACCCCGAAGTACATTTTCCAGTTCTAATAATTTGGTTTTGATCGCCTGAATGATTTCTTCTTTTTCGGACTCGTGGATGAGCTCCTCGATAAGAACCAGGTGGCGATCCTGGATTTCCGACCAGATAGAAAGGTAAATGGGGTTCTGGTTGGCAGCCAATTGACCAGTTTGAATCAGTTGGTCTGTGATACCCCCCAATGCCGAACAAACCACGGCGCGGGCAGATTTTTCTTCTCGGATAATCTCAATGACATTTTTGATGCGTTCGGCTGTTTGTACGGAGGAGCCGCCGAATTTTAATACCTTCATAAATCTATATCTTTCTTTTGTCAAATGCGGGGGCAAAGATAAAGATATATTCACAAAAAACTGGCAATCTTTTGAAAAGCCAAAACAGGAAAAATACCGACTTTAACAAATATTATTTTTTTAATAGAGATTTTTAAAAATTAAAGAATTAAAAGATTGTAAAAAAAGAAAGAATTCATTTTCTGCGTTTTTAGCTGATTGGCTATGCATGAAGGCTAGAACAGCATGAAGAACAAAACAAACCCTTAGATTTCTTCATGCTTAATTCTTTCTAGCTATCTCCATGCTCCAAGGATAGCCCCCATGATGCACAAAAAAAGAATCTGATACCCCGCATCAATCAGCCAGAGCTTGAGAGTCCTGCGCTGGAAGAGCATATTAATCCCCATAGAAGTACCCACGAAAAACAAACCCATATAAAAACCGTGTTTGACACCGCTCATCAGGCTGACTTCCTGCTCCGTATGTCCCTGAATGAGCATTGCCATGCCAAAAGCCATCAAGACCATCAGCAAAAAGGCCGAACCGAAGATCATCGCCATATTGCCTTGCTGCAAATATTCATCCGTAAAGCCGTTTTCTTTTTGCCAAGCTTTGCTGAATAAAACCGGGCTGTACCACAAAGCGCCCAGGAAAAAACTAGCCAATGCGGCCACAAAAACCGCCAAGAAGTTGATGTTTGAGATATCCATGATTGTAAGTGTTTTTTGGGAGGCAAGAAAAAAATTATCCGTATCAAATCCTAGAAATTCCAAATTTTTATAAAAAAGCAACTCTTTTCCATATCAATATCTCTTGAGTAATTACTTCGCTGTTGTTGGTGTTTAGAAATGGCTGCTAAGTGTTAATTTGATCAGTTATTTTTGTTCAGCCATCTGGTCACCAACAAGCTTTCTTAAAAATACAAGAGTCCAGATAAAATATATAGCAAGCTTAAAAAGTCGTTGGTGACGAAAGGTGCTAAACCTAAGGTTCGTGCTGCTATAAAAATCAAATAGCACTTTTTTTAACGCCAACAAGGGCAGAAATTTTTTTATTCATCTACATCCTTGGACGAGATGGGGACTCCACAAACTGTGGGGCAAACTTGGACGGTTTTTTTTCTTCGCACAAACTGTGGGGCAAACTTGGACAGTTTATTTTCTTCGCACAAACTGTGGGGCAAACTTGGACGGTTTTTTTTCTTCGCACAAACTGTGGGGCAAACTTGGACGGTTTTTTTTCTTCGTACAAATCTTTATGCGGTAATTTTTGTCAAAAAGGTATACAATGCTCGCAAAAGCCTTCGTTATTCGTAGGAGTATCTTTTTCATCGTATTTTTAACCAATTTAACTTCTATCAACCCATGATTCGTTCTATTTCGTATTCTTTGTACTCGCTAAAATCATTGTATGATCTAGCCCGACAAATCCAGCAGACTGTGCAGGCTGCACACCCTGAACATCCGATGCTAAGGCCTTTTTTGGATGCCTTGCAAAAGACTTTGGAAAAAACCTTAACTGCCATCGGCAAAAACATGGGCAGCACCCTGACCACCGCCATCAAGGAGGCAGACAGTAAGCGAGATGATGCTTTTGTTTCTCTGAGGGATCACGTACAGGCAGGCCTTCGCAGACTCAACCCAACGTATCGCGAAGCCGCCGATAAGATCAACCGGGTTTTTGAACAAAACAACCCCAGACTGTATGTTTTCGCTTATGCAGAACAATCCGCTGCACTCACCCGATTGATTTCCGATCTGGAAAACCCCATCCATAAAACAGCCCTGGAGACATTACACGCCTGGGAATGGTCAATGGAACTCAAAGCAGCCCAGCAAAACTTTGAGCAAGTGTACACACAAAGGGTAGAAGAAAGTGCCGGAAAGGATAAAATGACCGAAGCCGAAGCCAAAAAAGAACTGACCACTGCCCTTCAAATCTTAATCCAAACCCTGGGCGTGCTAGAAGCCACAGCTTCTCCCGAAGGCATCCTCGAGACCGTCAAACAACTCAATGTACTCATTGAGCAGGCGCAGGCTACAGCACGACGATAGTTTGCCGCATAGAATTGAAATTTATAGACTGAAAACCTGATTGATTTCTAAAATCAGTCAGGTTTTTAGTTTAAAGAGATTTTTTTTAGCCGTTAAACCTTTTAATTCTTAAATTGCCTATACAATAGGCGTTTGCCGAAAAGCCTTTAAAAGAGTAGGCAAATTCAAAAACCTTGTTTTATGAAAAAATTTACTTTAGCACTCGTTTTTTCTGTCACAACAATTGCCTTGAGCTTAGGCCAATGCCCAAGTAATTGTTTCAATTCAAATACCTTTTTAGGCTATAATGTCGGATTGGGAGCATTTGGTAATTTTAATGTGTTTGTTGGTAGTGAAGCTGGTAAATCCAATACCTCAGGGGAATCTAACACTTTTTTGGGAGAAGGAGCTGGACTCAACAACACCTTTGGAAATTTTAATACCTTCATCGGAAGATCAGCGGGTAGAGTCAATACCAGTGGCAATCGAAATACCTTTTTAGGAAGAGATGCTGGGCTTTTTAACGAGTCAGGAAGCCGCAATACTTTTTTGGGTGAGGAGGCAGGTTTTGATAATCGTACCGGGGAACTAAACACCTTTATTGGTCACTCCGCCGGAAGACAAAATCAGGCAGGTTCACGAAATATATTTTTGGGTTATCAGGCCGGATTCGGTGAGATAGGTTCGGATAAATTATACATTGCCAACAGTGGCACAGTCGAGCCCTTAATCTATGGAGAATTCGATAATAATCTGCTTCGTATCAACGGCAAACTGGAAGTGACGGGTGGCATAGAAGGCTTAACGGGTTTATTAGGTGCTACCGATGAAGCCAATACCTTTTTAGGAGTACGCGCCGGGGATAGCCTTTTATCAGGAAATAAAAACGTTTTTATCGGTCTTGAATCCGGAAAAGACAACAATGCAATAAACAATACCTTTATAGGTGCTTTAAGCGGAAGGGCTAACAAAGGCAGTAATAATACATTTATAGGACAAGGTTCAGGAGGATTAAACCAAAACGGTTCCGGCAATGTGTTCTTAGGCTATCAATCTGGACTAAACGAACAAGGCTCCAACAAACTCTACATCGACAACAACAATACCGCCAGCCCTTTAATTTATGGAGATTTTAATACCAATGTCGTAGCCCTAAACGGTCAACTCGGCGTAGGCATCCAAAACCCCGAACGACCCATTCACCTACGTGCTACCAATGCCATCTTCCGAATCGACCGCGACCGCGATGACCCAGGTTTTGCCATCGTGCGATATGACAACGGCTTCAACAATGTCTGGAAAAGCTTTTATTTTTATACCAAAGGCACAGGAATCAATCAGGGTAAGTTTATCATTGCAGACTGGGCTACCAATGTGTCCGGGCCAAGCACACCACGTTTCGTCATCGCCAATGATGGTAATGTGGGTATTGGAGATTTTCTTTTTACCAATCCCAGCCAAAAGCTTACCGTCAGCGGCAATGTACTGGCTACCGGAAGCTTCATCACTTCTGACAAACGCTTCAAAAAAGACATCCAAACAATCCCCTCTGCCATGGATCGCTTGGGTAAAATCAATGGCGTAAGCTACAGCTACGAAACCCAAAAATTTGCCGAAAGAGGTCTCCCCGAAGGGCAAAACCTGGGACTGATCGCTCAGGAAGTAGAAAAAGTATTCCCCGAACTGGTAGTAGAAGACGCAGAAGGCTACAAAGCCGTGAATTATGACGGCTTGATTCCGGTACTGATTGAGGCTTTGAAATCTCAAGATGCCAGAATCAAGTACCTGGAAAGCAGATTGGCTACTAATCAAGCGAACAATACAAAAGTAGAAGATTTGCAAGAAGCCCAACTTTTCCAAAATAAACCCAATCCTTTTGATCGCTCCACAGTGATTCCTTATTATCTACCCGAAGGGGTAAGCCGTGCTACGCTAATCATCACGGATCTACAAGGCAAGGAACTAAGCCGCCAAGTACTCGACAAAAGGGGCGAAGGTAGCATCACGCTCCAAGCCGGAAGCCTCAGCAATGGACTTTATCTCTATACCCTGGTCGTAGACGGTGAGCTCCTCGATACCAAACGAATGCTGATTGAGCAATAGGATTCATTCACAAACGTGATACCCATCTGATTTCAGAGTCAGATGGGTATTTTATAGGAAGTTTTTAGGGAAAAGGACTTAGATTTTGCCGACTCTCAAAACACAATTTTTTTTTTAAACAATTAAGCTTTATTTTGTGAAAATTTTATTTGATTGTACTAAATCTTCCAAATAATGCACATAAGTCACAAATTTCTCTTCATAATCACACCACTATTTGTATTTTCCTCGCTCCAAGCACAGATCAAATACATTCACTGCGGCAGGCTCATTGATGGCATCAGCAATGAAGCTAAAACTGAAATGACTCTTGTGATCGAGAACAACAAAATCTCCCAAATCCTCAAAGGCTATCAAACTCCTCCCCAAGAAGCCACATTGATTGATCTGAAAGACCAAACCGTGCTGCCCGGTCTGATGGATATGCACGTACACATCGAGTCGCAACAAAGCCCGCAAACCTATACTGAGCGTTATACCTTGAATAAAGAAGATGTGGCTTTTAGAGCTGCTAAATATGCCAAAATCACGCTCATGTCCGGTTTTACGACGGTGCGTGACCTGGGTGGAAGCGGTGTAAACATTGCCCTGCGTAAAGCCGTAGACGCTGGCTGGACGGTCGGACCCCGCATTTATACGGCTGGTAAATCTATAGCTCCCACAGGAGGGCACGCCGACCCGACCAACGGCTACCGCAATGACCTGATGGGCGATCCTGGACCAGAATTGGGTGTGATCAACGGGACAGATGATTGCCGAAAAGCGGTACGTCACCAACTCAAACTCGGAGCAGATCTAATCAAAATTACGGCCACTGGTGGAGTACTCAGCGTAGCCAAAGACGGTTTTAGACCCCAATTCACCGAAGAAGAAATCAAAGCCATCGTCGAGACCTGCAATGACCTCGGAATCACTACCGCTGCGCATGCACACGGACCCGAAGGCATGAAAAGAGCCATCCGCGCCGGAATTACTTCCATTGAGCACGGCACGTTGATGGATGATGAAGTAATCGCCCTGATGAAACAATACGGCACTTATTATGTTCCTACTATTTCGGCCGGAGAATACGTAGCAGAACAAGCCAAAATCCCCGGCAGATTCCCAGATGTGATCGTGCCCAAAGCACTTTCTATCGGGCCGCAAATCAGACAAACCTTTGCCAAAGCCTACAAAGCTGGTGTGAAAATCGCCTTTGGAACAGACACAGGCGTATCTGCCCACGGCGATAATGCCAAAGAATTTGGGTTTATGGTATCAGCCGGGATGCCTCCTATGCTGGCCATCAAATCAGCCACCATGGAAGCAGCCAAATTACTAAGGATAGAAAACACTTTGGGAAGCATCGAGCAGGGCAAACTGGCTGATATTGTTGGGGTCAAAGGCAATCCCCTGGATCAAATTACCGTTTTGGAAAATATAAGTTTTGTAATGAAAGACGGGAAGATGTATAAATTGAATGGCAAAGAAGTTATGGAATAATTAAAATAATTAAAATAATTAAAATAATTAAAATAATTAAAATAATTAAAATAATTAAAATAATTAAAATAATTAAAATAATTAAAATAATTAAAATAATTAAAATAATTAAAATAATTAAAATAATT